>JBIIQG010000004.1:0-56479 GCA_044342185.1 Ilumatobacteraceae bacterium
TCTCTGGTGTTGCCCACATATCGTCGCCGCCGCGCGCAACGATTGTGCGAACGGGTTGCGCAAGATCCGAGACGTCGTACAAAACAACTTGTTGTGGCGTGCGCGCACCCGTGCGTAACGCTGCGATAGTGTTGTTTTCCCACGACACACACCCGTGCACGGCGCGGCCAATCATGAATCGCTCTTCGGTGATGCGGTCGTACACCCACAATGAACCAAAGCCGCGTTCGTTGCGCGTATAGGCCACCTTTGTTCCGTCGGTGTTGAACGACCATGAACGTTGCCCGGGCCCCCACGTGGGGCCGCCATGTTCACATTCGTCGGTGATCACCACATCGTGGTCAACAATTGCATCAGAGAGAATGCGAACGTTCAGCACTCCGTCTCTGTCGTCGATGTATCCAAAACTGTTGCCACTGGTACTGAAGCGCGGTTGTTGAACCGAAACACTGGGCCGTGCTGTATCGGGATAAATCGCGCTTTGCGTCCACGGCATGTGTGGCCTGCCCCACGTGACACACATACCATCCGAACCAGCTGCAGCATCCATGGCAAAGCCCAATGATCGATACACGCGCCACGGTTCACCCGCATCGGCATGACAGCCCCACAGTTCGTTCCAATCAGCAATTGCATACACCGAACGATTCATGTAATCGAATGCGGGTGTAGACCACGAACGCGTCACATCAAATGGAAGTCGACGCAATTGTCCTGGGGTGTCGCTGGTCACGGGTATCTCAACAATGCCGTCTGTGCGTGTCACAACAAAGACACGACGTCCCTCGTTGTCCCACACATGCACTCCCCCAGAGAGCCCCCGCCCCGTGGCCGGCATGGGATCAAGTAGCAAAACAACTTCACCCTCAGGGTTCTCCACATGCCACATCACCAGTCGCGTAAGAGTTCCTGTGACCACTGGTTCAGACACCACCGCAGACACCCATTTGCCCCCAGGTCGCACGCGTACATCTGTAATCTCACGACTCGCAAGACACAGTTGAAGGGGTATGTGGGGCACCGTTCAAGGCTAGTGAGCGAACTACGGTGGAGGCATGCCCACAGAGCGTCCAGACCGCAACCTTGCACTTGAACTTGTCCGCACCACTGAATCGGCCGCAATGGCTGCGTCACGATGGGTAGGGCGTGGAGACAAGATTGGCGCTGACGGCGCAGCCGTAGATGCAATGCGCACCGTTCTGGCAACAGTGCCTATGTCAGGTGTTGTTGTTATTGGCGAAGGCGAAAAAGACGATGCGCCAATGTTGTTCAACGGCGAAGAAGTGGGAGACGGTTCTCATCCACTCACCGACGTTGCAGTTGATCCCATCGACGGCACCTCGCTCACCGCATCTGGTCGTGGCAACGCCATCTCGGTAATCGCTGTCTCCGAGCGCGGCACAATGTATGACCCAGGTCCGTGCTTCTACATGGAGAAAATTGCTGTTGGCCCAGACGCTGTTGGCTCCATTGACATCACCGCATCTCCCACACAAAACCTCAAGTGGATCGCAAAGGCAAAGGGAGAATCGGTTCGCGACCTCACCGTCATGATTCTCGAGCGTCCACGACACGACGACCTCATTGAAGAAGTCCGTCGAAGTGGCGCGCGCATCAAGTTGATTTCAGATGGCGACATTTTCTCGGCAATTGCTACCGCATGGCCAAATGCTGGCGTGGACGTCATGTTCGGCATTGGCGGAACACCAGAAGGTGTGGTTGCAGCCGCCGCACTGAAGTGCATGGGTGGAGAGATTCAAGGTCGCCTGTGGCCACGTAACGATGCAGAACGTGCCGACGCTATTGCTCAGGGTTACAACCTGGACCAGATTCTCACCACCAACGATTTGGTGAAGGGCGACAACTGCTTCTTCGCCGCCACCGGTGTCACTGACGGTGAACTTCTTCAAGGTGTGCGATTCACCCCAGGAATTGTGCACACACAGAGCTTGGTGATGCGCTCACGCAGCGGAACCGTTCGCCTTATCGACGCACAGCATCGCCTCGACAAGATTGGCGAATTCTCCGCAGTCGATTACAGCTAATACTCTCTGAGTCAAAACGATGATTTCAATTATCGCAATCGATCCTGGGACTTGGCTAGATGATCTCGCTTCTGCGATCGTCTTTATAGTCTTTGGAATCATTTGTCTTATGGCTGCGCTAGATGGAGACCACAAGCGGTGGTCTACCACCGTGATTATTGTTGCCACTATTTGCGAGACTGCTCGCATCGGATTGACGGGCGCAGACGAGTTGACACCTATTGTGATGTTTTCAGGGGCCTTCTTCGTGACCTTGACTAGGTACAAGACGTCACGAATTCGATCTCTTGTGACACTCATTTCCGTTATCACTTTGGTCGCAGCTCCATGGATTATGCGGGGCGTCGACACCATTAATCGCGACAATCGCACAGCATCAATTCAGAAACATCTGTTGGGCAAGTTCACCGAAGCGACCCAACGTCAGTGCTACCAAGACAGGGAAAGAAGCATTGGTTACTACGTAACGTTAGGCAGATCGCGTGAAGAAATAATCAGAGCGATACAGAACGCAGTTCAGACCTGTGCAAACTCCGTTATTTCGCAACGTTCCAACAGCAATTCCTCAAGCCAATGGTCGTCTCAAAGTCCGTCAACTGACGATGACTATGTCGATGACTCTGACTACATGGGTCCTGCAAACGAGAACATTGGCGGAGGAACAGAAGATGACTGGTACCAGGACGACAGTTTCACTCCGTACTACGACGGGCGCGAAAATATTGAATGTCCCCAAGATTCATGGGGATACGAACCATGTGGATAACGCCGGCTGGAACGACGAAACAAAACTTGGTGGCTACATCTTCAAGACCGCACAACCCGTGCGCGACTACATCGTTGAGCAGATTTTTCTGACTGCCGAAAAGTTCTAATTAGTGCGATGCGGCGCCAAGACCGCCAGCAGCAGACAAGCGGGCATGCGCACGGCGCAGATCGGCTTCTACTTCAGCGGAGTGCTCACCGCGCATTTGCTCTTCAGCGCGAGCCTTAGCGGCCTGTGCACGAGTGACATCGATGTCTTGTTCAAGTTCTGCAGCGTCGGAGAGGATGGTGACGTGGTCGGCACCAACTTCAACGAAGCCCAAGTGAACCGCAAGATTCTGAATACTTCCATCGGCTAAGTAGATGCGTGTGTGATTCTCGGTGAGTGCACCAAGAAATGCTGCGTGACCGGGAAGGAAGGCGACTTCGCCACCTTCTCGAGTACGCGTGATGACCTGGGTTGCTTCTCCAGAGAAAAGCACCCGCTCAGGTGACACCACTTCCACACGCATTGCGCCGTTGGACTCAGCCATTATGCGTTCTCCTGAAGAGCCTTTGCCTTCGCGAGTACTTGCTCGACGGATCCAACGTTGAGGAATGCCTGTTCTGGCACTTCGTCAAGCTCACCATTGATGAGTGACTCGAACGACTCCACTGTTTCTGCAACAGGAACGTACTCGCCCTTCACACCGGTGAAGACTTCAGCAACATAGAACGGCTGCGACAAGAAGCGCTGTACCTTACGTGCACGCGACACGATGAGGCGGTCTTCTTCGGACAATTCGTCGAGACCAAGAATTGCGATGATGTCTTGCAGTTCCTTGTAGCGCTGGAGGATTTCCTGAACGCGACGAGCAACTGCGTAGTGACGGTCACCAACAGTTTCTGGTGTGAGAATTGTTGACGTTGATGCCAATGGGTCCACTGCGGGGTAGATACCCAACGATGCAATGGAACGTGAAAGTTCTGTTGTTGCATCCAAGAAGGTGAACGTGGTGAACGGTGCTGGGTCGGTGTAGTCGTCAGCAGGAACGTACACAGCCTGCAGCGACGTAATTGAACGACCGCGGGTTGATGTAATGCGCTCTTGCAACTGTCCCATTTCGTCAGCAAGCGTTGGCTGGTAACCCACGGCTGATGGCATACGACCAAGAAGTGTTGATACTTCTGAACCGGCCTGCACGAAACGGAAGATGTTGTCGATGAACAACAACACGTCCTGGTTCTGCACGTCACGGAAGTACTCAGCCATGGTGAGAGCCGAGAGAGCAACGCGAAGACGCACGCCTGGTGGTTCGTCCATCTGGCCAAACACAAGTGCGGCTTTCTCGAATACTCCAGACTCTTCCATTTCAAGACGAAGGTCTGTTCCTTCACGTGTGCGCTCGCCCACTCCGGCGAACACCGACACACCACCGTGCTTTGAAGCAACGCGGTTGATCATTTCGGTAATGAGAACGGTCTTGCCCACTCCTGCACCACCGAACAAGCCGATCTTTCCACCAGCGAGATACGGGGTGAGAAGGTCGATGACCTTAATTCCGGTTTCGAACATGCGCTTCGAAGGCTCGAGGGTGTCGAATGCTGGAGCTGAACGGTGGATGTCCCAACGCTCGATGTCGTTGAAGTCTGCGTTGTTGCCGTCGAGCACTTCGCCCCACACGTTCCATACGTGACCAAGTGTGCGGTTTCCAACGGGCACCTGAATGCCATGGCCAGTGTCGCGCACGGGGGTGCCGCGACGAAGACCGTCTGTTGGCTTCAAACACACGGCACGCACACGGCTGTCGCCGAGCTGCTGTGCAACTTCGGCGAGAACCTTTGTGGTGACGCCGTCGACCACAATGTCGAACTCAATTGCTGAGTTCAATTCGGGCAGTGCGCCGCGAGGGAACTCAACGTCGATAACGGGGCCAGCAATTGCTACTACCCGTCCGTCTTGATTTGTCTCTGTCATGCTCATCTGGATTTCTCCTACTTGTTCGCTCTTAGTTTCCTGCCGACATGGCTTCGGCGCCGCCGACGATTTCCATGATTTCGGTAGTGATCGAGTCCTGGCGGGCTCGGTTCATGATTCGTGAAAGGTTCTTGATTAGTTCTTCTGCGTTGTCCGTTGCGGACTTCATTGCGCGCTGACGGAACGCATGTTCCGATGCCGCTGCGTTGAGAAGAGCTGCATACACACGGGCTTCCACGTAACGCGGAAGAAGTGTTTCAAGGATTGCATCGGGTGACGGTTCAAACTCATAGTCGCGACCGGACTCGTTCTTGCCATCGCCACCTTCTGTGGTTGCAGTATCAAGTGGGACCAACGGACGCTGCACTACTTCTTGGTTTCCGGCAGAAACAAAGCGTGTGTAGACCAACTCAACGCGGTCAACTTCACCAGCTTCATACAAGCCAGTGACGTACTCGCCCACTTCTTTTGCGATTGCATATGAAGGGTTGTCGGTAAAGCCGGTGTACGAACGACCAACGTTGTATCCGCGGAAACGGAAGTAGCCCTCGGCCTTGCGACCGATTGCGATGATGGTGTGGTTGCGTCCCTGCAGTGCGTCTTGCTTTATCTCGCCTTCAGTGGCGCGCATGACACCAGAGTTGTAGCCACCGCACAAACCGCGGTCTGCAGTGAGGACCACATAACACACATTCTTGACGGTCTCTCGACCTGCCAACAACGGTGCCGAAGAACCTGCACCAGCAGCAGACAAATCACGAACAACTTCGGTGATCAATTCGCTGTATGGCACAGCTGCAGCAACACGTTGCTGAGCCTTCACAATGCGTGATGCAGCAATGAGCTCCATTGCACGTGTGATTTTCTTCGTCGCCTGCACGGAACGAATACGTCCGCGCAGAATGCGTTCCTGACCGCCAGCCACCTAATTACTCCGTCGCGAGGGTCTTGTCACTTGCTGCGTCACCAAGTGCGTCGGCACTGGTTGCAGTGGGATCTACGGATCCGGCCTTTGGACCGGTGACCTTGAACTGTGCTTTGAACGTGATGACGATTTCACCAAGATCTGATGGAACATCGGCCTTGCCGTTGGTGCGAAGCTCAGCGAGCATTGCACCGTGGCGTGCGCGGGTGTACTCCAACAGTTCTGATTCAAAGCGACGAACGTCTGCTACTGGAATGTCGTCGAGGTGACCCTTTGTTCCCGCAAAGATGGAAACAACTTGTTCTTCGACTGGCATTGGTGAGTTGAGGCCTTGCTTCAGCAATTCCACCAAGCGGTAGCCGCGCTCAAGCTGTGCCTTCGACACGGCGTCAAGTTCAGAACCAAATGTGGCGAATGCTTCGAGTTCACGGAACTGTGCAAGGTCAAGCTTCAGTGTTCCTGACACGCTCTTCATTGCCTTGGTCTGTGCAGCACCACCTACGCGGGACACCGATACACCTACGTCGACAGCGGGGCGTACACCCGACTTGAACAAGTTGTCCTGGAGATACACCTGACCGTCGGTGATGGAGATCACGTTCGTTGGAATGTATGCCGACACGTCGCCTGCTTTTGTTTCGATCACTGGCAACGCAGTAAGAGAACCTGCGCCCTTTTCGTCGCTGAGCTTTGCGGCACGTTCGAGAAGACGGCTGTGGAGATAGAACACGTCACCGGGGTATGCCTCACGACCTGGTGGACGACGGAGCAACAACGACATCTGGCGGTATGCCTCGGCCTGCTTTGACAAGTCGTCGTACACGATGAGCGCATGCTCACCGATTTCCATCCAGTGCTGACCGATTGCACAGCCAGAGTATGGAGCGAGGTATTTGAACGGTGCTGGTTCTGATGCGGGTGCAGCAACAACAACGGTGTATTCAAGTGCGCCGTACTGACGAAGTGTTTCCACTGTTTGTGCAACGGTGGATCCCTTCTGACCGATTGCAACGTAGATGCACTTCACACCAAGACCGCGCTGGTTGATGATGGTGTCGATTGCAACAGTCGTCTTGCCGGTCTTACGGTCACCAATGATGAGCTCTCGCTGACCGCGACCAATCGGGGTCATTGCGTCAATTGACTTGATACCTGTCTGCAGTGGCTCGTGCACTGGCTTACGACCCATGATGCCTGGTGCCTGAATTTCAACGCGACGGTCGATGCCACCCACGATGTCGCCCTTGCCGTCGATTGGCTCACCGAGTGCGTTAACGACGCGACCAAGAAGTGCATCACCAACTGGCACGGACAAAATGCGACCGGTTGCCTTTACTGGTTGACCTTCTTCAATGGCATCTGCATCGCCCAGAACAACCGCACCAATTTGTGCTTCGTCCAGGTTCAATGCGATTCCGACGGTGCCGTCTTCAAATTCGAGCAACTCGTTTACTGCGCAATCGGGCAATCCCGTTACGCGAGCAATACCGTCGCCTACTTCAGCAACACGACCAACGGTGCGTGCTTCAAGTGACTGCGAGTAGCCGCTGAGGCCACCCGAAATCGCAGATGCGATGTCACTGGCGGAAAGTGTGATGTCTGCCATGTCTTCCTTCTTTCGCGAAATTCTTTACAACCGGCTCTTCAGCTGGTCGAGTCGGTTGCGGACTGAGCCATCAATGACCTTGTCGCCAACAGTGGCAACGAGGCCACCGACGACTGAAGGGTCAACAATGATTTTTAGATTTACATCGGATCCTGTTGCCTTCTTCAAGGCATCAGCCAAACGCCGTTGCTGATCGTCGGTCAATGCAACTGCACTGCGGACTTCGGCAACTTCGCGACCGGAACCATGAGCAACTTTGCTACTCACACGCTCTGCAATGGTGCGCAAACTACGCGCATGACCAGAGCCGATAACGAGCGCTACAAGTTGAGCAGTGAGGCGGTGTGCCTTACCCTCTAACAGTCGCTCGACAATTTGTTGGCGAACATCACTAGGAAGAAGTTCGTCATTCAACTTGCTACGGAGATCATCGCTTGAATCGATAGTGCGAACAACGCTTGAGAATTCAGATTCAACTTGCGCAAGAACGCCCTCAGCTTCGGCGAGAGAAAAAATGGATTCGACGAATGCGTCAATGGTTGCTGTGCTCATCGTGCGGCTCCCACATTGCTAATGAAGTTTTCAATGAGGTCTTGGCGAACCGAATCATTAACTGCGTTTGCGACAACTTGCTCAACAGCAATGCGAGACAAACGCTTGATGTCAGACTCAAGCTCTTCTCGAACCCGGCCCGAAGCATTTGCGATATCGGCCATTGCCTTCGCTTCAATGTCTGCCATCTCTGCTGCGATTCGAGCACGTCCATCTGCCAAGACTGCTGCTGCTTGCGAGTCGGCTTCGGCAAGAAGTCGAGCACGCTCTGAGGTGATATCGCCGAGAGCGGTGCGAATGCGACCAGCGTCAACTTCTGCGGCTTCGCGAGTTGACTTTGCGTTATCAATGTCAGCTTGAATTCGTGCAGTTCGATCGGTCAACGACTTCTTAATCATCGGACCAGCGAACTTGATTAGTGCAGCGATGACCAGCACCGACGCAAGACCGCCGTAAATGATTTCCGCTGTCTCTGGAAGCAACCAGTGGTGGGTCTCGTATGTGAGTTCCCCACCTTCACCGCCAGCGGCGATGAGAGTTGAAATAAACGAAATCATCGTGAACCTGCACTTTGCATCGCTGCCGTCACAGCTGCTTGAACCGCTGCGGCATCTGGCGTGCGACCGGAAGCGAGTTCGGCGGCCTTAGTTGCGACTTGTGCAACCGCAGCGGCAACTTCACCCTGTGCAGCCGCACGAGCCGACGCCATTTGTTGATCTGCCTCTGCGCGAGCTGCTGCAATTCGAGAATTGACTTGAGCCAATTGCGCACTGCGCTCACTGTCTACGGTTTGACGTGCTGCATCAATTCGCGCAGATGCTTCTGCGCGAGCTGCCGCGAGTGCCTTTTCGTATTCCGCAACATCTGATTGCGCAGCCAGTTTCACCTGGTCTGCACCTTCAATATCGCTACGGATGTCGGCGTAACGAGCATCCATTCCCTTTTTCAGTTTTGGAAACAAGAAATAACGCAAGATGACGAACAGGACCAAAAAGGATCCTGCGGCCCATGCCAATTCTTTAGTTTCTGGTGCAATGGGGTTTGGTGCTGTCTTCACCTCTGTCGTTGCTTCACCTGATTGTGAAGCAACTTCGGGGGTGCCCTCTACGGCAGAGTCGACAACAGTGTCTTCCGTTGAATCGGAAGACACCAGTCGAATCTGAACAACATGTCCATTCGATTGGGTGACTATCGCAGTCGGCATTTCAGCTCCTGGACTCCGTAAAGACGGAGGTCGATTGTGGACGTGGACTCAGTCGCGGATTAAGCGAACTTGAGAAGAATGAAGACCACGAAGCCGATAAGCGCGAGCGCTTCGGTAAAGGCGATGCCAAGGAACATCGTGGTACGAACCATGCCAGCGGCTTCAGGCTGGCGAGCCATTGCCTCGACGGACTTGCCGACGAGGTAACCGATGCCAATTCCTGGTCCGATTGCAGCAAGACCGTAGGCGTAGCCTGCCGATGCTGCTGCTGCATTGTTCTTTAGTTCAGCGGGGGTGAGATCCGCTGCAACGAGCCGTGCAATTGCTTCCATTTTTGTTTTCTCCTAGTAGGTAGTTGGTTGGGAGACCGTGTTGATTAGTGCTCTGGGTGCGTTGCGCCACCGATGTATACAGCGGTGAGCATCGCGAAGATGTATGCCTGCAGGAATGCCACCAACACCTCAAACGAAGTGAGGAAGATGAGCATGAAGAAAGGCAGGATTCCAACTGGAATCAGCACTTTGTCTTTCGCTTGGAACAGCGCTTCAGAGAGAAGCGCGAACGTCACGAGAAGAATGTGACCGGCCATCATGTTCGCGAAAAGACGAACAGCCAGTGAGAACGGGCGCACGATGATGGCAGAAATAAATTCGATTGGTGTCACCAAGATGTACAAAGCCTTGGGTACACCTGGAGGGAACAACGTGCTCTTGAAGTAACCGCCGACACCTTGATGCTTAATGCCGGTGACGTTGTAGATGACCCACACCATGAGCGCAAGGAACAATGGAACGGCCATACGAGCTGTTGCGGGCATTTGGAAAAACGGAATGATTCCAGGCACGTTGCACAAGTAGATGAACAAGAACATCGTCAACAAGAAAGGTGTCCATGCAAGTCCGTCTTTGCCCATGGTTTGCATGACCACACCGTTTTCGATGAACTCAACGATTGTCTCAGCGAAGTTACGAATGCCGCGTGGAGCTTCTTTATGGTCTTGACGAACAGCGAGCAAGAAAATCAAAGTGCTGATTACAACAGCAAGTACAGCAATTAAAGCGATCTTGTTAAACCCAGGGAAAATATCTTTCCACCGAAGGATTGAGTTAATTTCTGGGAAATCGAGGGCGATCACGTTTTAGTCCTTCAGTCTTTCTCAGGGGAGCCGGTCGGCTTCCATTCTTGCGCATTCGGACGCAATCCAGGAAATGCAAGCGAAGCTGCGATGAACTTCATTTCCCAGAACAGCAACCCGAGATGGGTGACGATGATGGTGATTCCGAGGGCGGGAAGAGACACCCACGGTAGGTCGCGAACCAGGAAAACCCCGACCGCAATGAGACCCAGCCTGATGAGGTAGCCAAAGAGGCTGACACCCATCATGAGAGCGAGCGAAATGGGGGCTGACCAAGCGATGAGAGCGGCCGCAAACCCAAAGTTTATAAGGACAATCGCTAATCCAATGCCTGCTGACCATACCCCATTTGCCCCCCAAATAATTCCTCCAAGAGCCATCACCAGGGGTGCAATCCACAGGCCTCTTTTGATGATGTCACGTGATACCGAGACTTCAGGAGCACGACCTTCAGCAGCCATCGAAAGTGGTGACGGGGTGCTGCTCATCGCGACTCTCCACGAGCATGTGAAGCGCGTTCTTCCTCTAGGTGACGCATGGCACTCGAGTACGAGTAGTACATCCGCACGAAATTTCCGACCACAGCGAACACCGTGAGCCCAATCATGAAGGTCGGCGTGGAGCTAAGCCATGTGTCGATGCCCAGCCCTATAAGAAAGAACACCAAAATGCCAACCGCCAGCTCGGCGCCGTGAGACATACCTGAATCAAGCACTACTGGCTTTGGCTTCGGAATGAGTTTCACAGGGGGATGCTTTCTCGCAGCCTGGCGATTACCAGGACTTTGTGAATGTATCCACAATCTAGACAGGGCGTGGCGACATGGTCAAACCAACAATGTCACACCCGCCACCATCGGGGCCCTGGGCCGGGGAGCCCCTTCACTCCCCGACTCACATCACATTTCTGCGAGCTCTGATTGGTACTCCGAGAAGAACAGAGCGAGTTGGGTGCGATTGTCCTTGTTAAAGCGCGACAACATCCGTGACACACGATTACGAACAGTCTGTAACCCGAGATACACCGTCTCAGCAATTTGCTTGTCGGAGTATCCGAGAGCAATCAGTCGAGCAATGTGTCGATCATTCGCATCGAGCTTGCGAAGAATTCCCATTCCCCGCTTTTCGAGTGTCTCTGACGCAACACGTACTTCTGCAGGATTAATAAGCCGCATTCCCGACGCAACGTCGCGAATGGTTTGCACCAATGCATCTGAACTACCGGACTTCAAGATGAACGCACTTGCGCCAAGTTCATAAGCAGAGACCAATGCCTCGTCGGAGTCGAAAGATGTCAGCATGACAACCTTTACATCTGGATGATTTGCAACTACAGAACGTGCAACGTCTAACCCGGATTCGCCGTCTAAACGAACATCCATCACCAAGACTTCTGGTACTTCTGTTTCAATGAGTGCATTCGTTGATGCGAGCGAATCAGCAATGCCAACGATGTGGACACCATCTTCGTGTTCAATAACGGATGCGAGTGCCTCTCGCACCATGACATGGTCGTCACAAATAGCTACGCGAATCATGCGCACCACCCCGAACATGGAATAGACCACTTAATGGTGGTCCCCTGATTCTTTTCTGACGTAATCTCCATACTTCCTCCTAATGTTTCGGCGCGTTCGCGCATGTTGTGGAGACCGTTGTGTAGTTCGACATTCTTTGGAATACCTGAACCGTCGTCCGAGATGAGAACTGTCAATGTCTTGTCCTTCAGAACAATTCCAATAGACACCAAACTGGCGCCGCCATGACGAACTGCATTTGAGGTGCCCTCAACGCACACCGCACGTACGTGGCGCGTCACTTCATCGTTGAGGTCTGGTGCATCAATTCGTAAATCAAGTTGCGTGTCAGAGGGAAGCAAGATGGGAATGAGAGCATCCTCGAGCTGGAGTCGCAATGGAGATGCTCGACGCATTTCAACATCCAAAATCTCCCGACGAATCTCAGAGATCACATCGGCCAACGAGTCAATGGCCACATTGATGGCTCGACCTACTTCGCGATGGGCACGTCGGCCTGCAATAGAAAGAGACAACGACGTGGCGAACAAATTCTGAATGACCGTGTCGTGAAGGTTTCGTGCGATGCGTTCGCGCTCCACCGCCATTGCGCGCTTACGAGACGCGATAGCCAATAGTGATTTCTGGTCGCCAATCAGTTTCCGAAGAGCGAGCACCTCGGAAACCTCAGAACTGACTTCAATGACCAAATTCCCCACTCGCTGCCAATGAATCCAGGTCCCGTCTTCATCGCCCTCATAACGAAAATGTCCCAGCAGGCGAGGAGTGATTTCAAAGATCTGAAGCGACTTCCCTGCCTGCCAGGCTGTCGATAAATGAGCAATTGCGATGGTGGGATCAACATACGTTTCGCCAATGAGTTGTCCGGCATGAACTGAGTAGCGACGAATGTCCTGATACGCCTGATTCCACCACACCACTTCACCGTCAACAACGGTCCCAAACTCATCAAAGATGGGCTGGTGCAAGACAATGTGATCACCAAGACCGAAAAGAACCGATGCAAGTTGCTCTGTTGTTATCCCAGCGAATGCTTCTTGCGATAGTTGATCATTCGCCATGCAGTGAACATAACGACCATTGTGATGAACGAAAGTACCTACTCGGCCGAATTATGCGTACTTTCGTCATCTCTTTTTCGCTCAAGATCGGGATGCAACACGGTGTACAAGAACAACACCAATCCGAGTAATCCGAATGGCGCGTAATTCGTCGTTGTGCGGTTAAACGCTGGATACAAAACGAATGCAGACAACAACGCAGTCCACAACCACAAGATGGCTACCGCACGACGCGGCCCGTGGCCCAAATTAATGAGTCGATGATGCAAGTGTCCTTTATCTGCAGTAGCAAAGCCTTGACGCTTACTCACGCGACGCACAATTGCGAACAACACGTCGAACACTGGTACGCCGAGAATGATGAGTGGAATAGCAATGGGTGCCAAAAAGAAATAGGTCTGGCCACTGAATGCTTGCGTTGTTGGATCTGCACGTCCGCCAACAACGCTTGTGGAAACTGCAACTAAAAAACCGAGCAAGTACGCACCGCCATCGCCCATGAAGATGCTGGCTCCGTTGAAATTAAACGGCAGGAATCCAATACACACACCAACGGTGATGATGGCAACGAGTGGGCCAATGTTTGGCTCAGACAACAAGCCCAACCCGGATAAATGCCGCGAATAAATAAAGAACGCAATTGAACCGATGGCAACGATCCCGGCAGCCAATCCATCGAGACCATCAATAAGGTTCACCGCTTGGGTCATGGCCAGCAACCACACCACCGTGACAATGGGAACCCAATCGTTCGACAATTGCAACACGCCAAGGAATGGAATGCGGAAGTAGAACATGGTGACGCCGAACCACACCAGGATCATCCCCGTTGCAATGGTTGCTACTACACGTGCAGGCGCAGAGATCTCTCGCACATCGTCGACCACACCGACAACAAGAATGAGTGCCGCACCAAGAAGAACTCCAACCGATTCACTATTTGCTTCAAACAACCCACTGAATCGGTCCATACGCCAGGCAAGTGCCAATGCCACCACCACACCAGCGAACATGGCGATGCCGCCAACGTCGGGCGTGGGCACCGTGTGCACCTTGCGTTCACTTGGCACCGCCACCCAATTCTTCGCACGTGCAAATGCGCGCACGAGTGGAGTTGTCACGAAGGTCACCAACATGGCGCACGCGCCAATAATGAGATATCCGGTGGTGTCCCCCATGGTGGAGAGCCTAGGAGAGTTGAAGAGTGCCTGCCCGACCTAGAAAGGTTCGGGATACACAGGGAATCGTGAACACAGGTCTGCGACCTTTGCCCGTACTGCTGCAACTGCAGATGGATCGTCGCGATGACGGAGCGCTTCAGCAATCAGCGATGCAATGACAGGCATCTCTGCTTCCTTCATACCCTGGGTTGTCACGCTGGGAGTTCCAATGCGAACACCCGAGGTAACAAACGGACTCCGTGGATCATCGGGAACAGTGTTCTTGTTCAGAGTGATACCCGCTTCGTCCAACACGAGTTGTGCCACTTTGCCGGTGCACTCTGCATCGAACGGACGAAGATCGACCACCATGAGGTGATTGTCGGTGCCACCACTCACGAGGCGGAAACCTTCATGTGCGAGCGCGCCTGCAAGAGCAGTTGCATTCTTCACAATTTGTTGCGCATACGCCTTGAACGATGGGTCGAGAGCTTCACGGAATGCAACGGCTTTGGCAGCAACAACGTGTTCAAGTGGTCCACCTTGGCTTCCAGGAAACACTGCCTTGTCAATTGCTTGCGCGTGTTCTGCCTTCGACAAGATGCATCCGCCGCGCGGGCCACGCAATGTCTTGTGCGTGGTGAACGTAACAACGTCTGCATACGGCACTGGATTCGGATGTGCGCCACCAGCAACGAGGCCAGCAAGGTGAGCAATGTCAAACATGAGCAACGCACCCACTTCGTCGGCAATTGCTTTGAACGGTTCTGGATCGAGACGGCGTGGATAACTAGTGGTTCCGGCAACGATCATCTTCGGACGGTGCTTCAACGCCAATTCACGAACATTGTCAAAATCAATTCGTTCGTCACCCGGGGTAACGCCATACGACTTGAAGTCGTACAAAATGCCACTTGCGTTCACTGGCGAGCCGTGTGTGAGGTGACCGCCGTGGTCGAGGCTGAGTCCAAGAATTGTGTCGCCAGGATTCAACAGACCCAAGTACACCGACATGTTCGCGCTTGCACCCGAGTGCGGCTGCACGTTCGCATGGTCTGCTCCGAACAATTCCTTCACACGAGAAATTGCCAGTGCCTCGATGACGTCCACATTGATGTTTCCGCCGTAGTAGCGCTTACCGGGGTACCCCTCGCTGTACTTGTTCGTCAGAATTGAACCAGTCGCTTTCATCACCGCAGGCGATGTGAAGTTCTCGCTTGCAATGAGTTGAAGACCAGTCGTTTGACGAATCCGTTCTTCTTCAAGAAGCGCAAATACCTCGGTATCGGGATTTGTATCGGAGGGGAACGGCATTAGTTGCTCGCTTCTTGTTGCTCGATTTCGGCCAACTGCGCCACGCGACGCTCGTGTCGGCCTCCTTCGAAGGGGGTTGATAAAAACGTTGAAAGAATCTCTTCAGCGAGACCTTCTCCTACAACTCGTGCGCCCATAGACAAAACATTTGCGTTGTTGTGCGAGCGGGCCATACGAGCTGTGTACAGGTCGTTACACAAGGCGGCGCGTACTCCGTGCACCTTGTTCGCTGCAAGTTGTTCGCCTTGGCCGCTGCCGCCCAACACAATTCCAAGATCTGCTTTTCCGTCGCGCACGTGTCGACCAACTGCGGCACAAATGGGGGGATAGTCACAGCTCTCGGTGGAATGGGTACCCAGGTCGTCAACATCGTGACCCTGATTTGTGAGCACCTCAATAAGGTGCTGCTTCAGAGTGAATCCTGCGTGGTCGGCACCAATGGCTATGCGTGACATTCCGTTCAGAGTAGTAGGGGCACCCCTCATACGACCTAGCGTCTGACACATGACACTTGACCCACGCACCCCTGTCCTTATCGGGACGGGCCAATTTGTCCAGCGAGCCGAAGGTCTTGACGACGCTCGAGACCCAGTGGCGCTCATGGTGGACGCCATTCGATTAGCCGCAGAAGATGCCGGGCTCTCAAGCGTCCCGCAGCCAGATGCCATTCGTGTGGTCAGCCTCTTGTCATGGAAGTACGGCAACCCAGCACAACTGATCGCCGACGACCTCGGTCTGTCACCGCGCGAAACCGGATACTCGGCCATGGGTGGCAACACTCCACAAACGTTGGTTAATGCCGCATCTCGACAGATTCAAAATGGCGACATAGACCTTGTCATCTTGACTGGCGGTGAAACCACCCGCACGCGTGCCCGCTACCGCAAGGCGGGAATTGAACCAGATTGGCGAACGAACGACTCGGTTCCCGTTCTGGTGTCTGAGGACCTGCGTATGAACATGCAGGAAGAAATAGACCGCAAGATTGTGATGCCTATTCAGATTTATCCAATGTTTGAAACTGCATTGCGCGCGCAAGCGGGACGGTCTATTGACGAACATCAAAAGCACATCAGCGAACTGTGGTCACGATTCAGCCACGTTGCTGCAAAGAACCCGTATGCGTGGTCACAAAAGGCATACACACCAGAAGAAATTCGCACACCTACTGCCAACAACCGCATGATTGGGTTTCCGTACACGAAGTTCATGAACTCGAACAACGACGTCGATATGTCTGCGGCGCTTATTTTGTGTTCGGCAGAGAAAGCAGAAGCACTGGGCGTTCCACGCGATCGATGGATCTTCCCTCATTCGGGAAGTGACGCACACGAGCATGCATTTGTCTCTCACCGCAATCATTTCTATGACACCCCGGCAATTGAACTTGCGGGTCGGCGCGTGCTTGAACTTGCAGGTCTCACCATTAATGACATTGACATTGTCGACCTGTACTCGTGCTTCCCTGCCGCAGTACAACTCGGCGCGAAGTCTCTTGGGTTGGACATCAACTCGCAACTCACACGTACGGGTGGTTTGCCATTCGCTGGTGGACCATGGAACAACTACGTGATGCACGCCATTGCAACTGTTGCCACAGAACTTCGCGATGGTGTTGGTGCCACCGGCCTCGTTTGGGCAAACGGCGGATACACCACCAAGCACGCATTCGGCGTGTACTCAACACAACCACCAGTTCGTGAATTCCAGTACGACTATCCGCAGGCTCACATTGATGCATTGCCGAGTCGCACACTTGCGTCGCCTGCCGACGCTGCGGGCGACGCAACAGTAGAGGCCTATTCCGTCATGCACGACCGCGATGGAAATCCCGAGCGATCAATTCTCTCCTGTCTCCTCGCCGATGGACGTCGCGCATGGGCCGACACAACAGATGTTGCGTTGGGCAAAGACATGTGCAGCAATGAATGGGTCGGCACAAAGGTTCGTCTTGACGCCTCGGGTACTCTTCTCGCGTGAGCGATACCTTTCCTCGTCAATACGCGCGCACCCAGCGCCTTAGTCTGGGCGAGCCGCGAAACTTCACCGTGTCACCAAACGGTGAGTCCGTTGTTTTTGCTCGATCGCACTCTGGTTCCGATTCGGTGAATTCGCTGTGGGTGCTCAACACCCACACTGGTGAAGAACGTGAAGTTCTGAACCCGCGTTCATTGCCTGCCGACATTGCCGCGCTCACACCTGAAGAACTACGTCGCCGTGAACGTGCACGTGAAGGCGCGGGTGGAGTTGTCACTTATACAACAGATGCGGCCGTGACTCGCGCTGTCACCATTTTGGGCGGACTTATTGTTGTGGTCGACCTTGCAACAGGAAACATCAACATTCCAAACCTGGCACCAGGCGCCTTTGATGCACGACTCTCCCCCGACGGAAACACCATTTCCTATGTAAGAGGAAATTCGTTGTGTGTGAGCGACCTAGCAGGCAACGAACGCACCATCGCCCACGAAGACTCCCCTACCACTTCATGGGGCAGCGCAGAATTCATTGCTGCCGAAGAGATGGGGCGCATGCGTGGCTATTGGTGGTCACCCGACTCACAGTTCATTGCGGCGTGTCGTGTTGATGTGTCACTTATTCCGGTCTGGCATATTGCAGACCCAGCTCACCCCGAACGTCCCGCAATGGAGCACCGCTACCCCGCCGCAGGTTCACCCAATGCAATTGTTTCTCTGCATCTTCTTCACGCAACAACTGGTGAATGTATTGATGTCTCTCTTGATGGTGAGTGGGAATACCTGAACTCGGTGTCGTGGACAACGGGTGGTCTCATTGCACAGACACAAACACGCAACCAACGCCGTATCGACATTCACAAAATTGATCCAACGACGGGTTCCAGCACCTCTGTTTTCACCGATACCGATAGTGCATGGGTGGAACTTGTTCCTGGTGTTCCCAGCACATTGTCTTCGGGAGTCATTGTTACCGCAGCCGATCGTGATGGTGCCCGACGTCTCCTAGTGGACGGCAATACGGTCACACCTACTCATCTGCAAGTGCGTCACATAGTGAACGTGAGCGACAGCATTGTGTTCATTGCGAACCATCGGGACACACCGTGGATACAAGACGTGTGGTCATACAACACCATGAACTCAGCACTTACCCAACTGACGGATGAACAGGGAGTGGTCTCTGCGTCAGGACACACGGAACGCCTTGTGGTTCGCGTGTCCACCATGACAACCGAGCGCGCAGAGTTTCGCCTTCTCAATACTCCGCACCGTATTCAGTCGTATGCAGAAACTCCACTTGTTCAACCGAACGTGCGCATTCAAGCCGTTGGTCCGCGCGGGATTCCCGTTGCGATTGTTTTGCCCAACGACGGTGCCACAACACAATTACCCGTGTTGTTTGACCCCTACGGCGGCCCACACGCGCAACGCGTTGTGGCTTCACGCAATGCCTATCTGTCATCGCAATGGTTTGCCGACCAAGGCTTTGTCGTTGTTATTGCCGATGGTGTGGGAACTCCGGGCAAAGGCAGCGAATGGGAACGCGATGTCCTAAATGACTTGGCACAAGTAGTTCTTGACGACCAAGTAGAGATTGTTCGCGCACTAAACGATCTAGAACCACGAGCCGACACCACACGTGTGGGCATTAGAGGTTGGAGTTTCGGCGGATACCTGGCAGCACTTGCTGTCCTGCGCAGGGGCGATGTGTTCCACGCTGGCGTCGCTGGCGCCCCAGTTACAGACTGGCGTTTGTACGACACTCACTACACCGAGCGCTATGTGGGCAATCCCACCATCGACGACACGCACTACACGTCAACGTCATTGCTGACTGATGCACACTTACTTGAACGACCTCTTCTCATCATTCACGGTCTGGCCGACGACAATGTTGTGGCCGCACACACGCTTCAGTTGTCATCAGCACTACTTGAAGCGGGAAAGCCACACGAAGTGCTTCCACTTTCTGGCGTCACACACATGACACCACAAGAAGTGGTGGCGGAGAACTTGTTGTTACACCAACTTGAGTTCTTAAAACGCGCGCTGGGCTAACTGGGCAGGTACCCCGCAGTAAAGCGTGGCTTCTCTGCAAGATCAAAGTGTGTGACCACTCCGCCAAAGCCGGCATTAACGAAGATGTCGCGTACATGTTCCGCTTGGGTGTACCCCATCTCCACAATGAGCATGCCGCCTGGTGAAAGCCAAGTCACTGCCTCTTTGGTCAAGACTCGGATGTCGTGTAATCCGTCGCTGCCTGAGAACAAGGCAGTGTGTGGTTCGTACAAACGAACCGACTCATCCACTTCGGGATCATCGGACGCGATGTACGGCGGATTACTCACCACAACATCAATCGAACCCTGCAATTCGTTTGGCAATCCCTCACACCACGAACCATGCCCAAACCGAGCACCGGCAGCTGGTCGCCCAATTCCTGCAGCGTTAGCGCGTGCCACATCGAGTGCATCTAATGACACATCCGTCATCCACACCTCAGCAGAACCCAAGGGAAGTTCCTGCAGGAGCGAAAGCCCAATGGCCCCAGAACCCGTACCGAGATCGGCAATGACATGTGGTGCAGATCTTTTCGCAACATGGCGAATCACATGGTCAACAAGCAACTCAGTCTCAGGTCGCGGAATGAGCACTCGCGAATCGACCATGAGATCAAGGTGACGAAAAGCCCAACGCCCCATCACATACTGCACGGGTTCACCGTCTAGAACGCGACGCACCATTGAATCGAGGTGCAAGCCAGAACGAGCACTCACCAACTCGGACAGTTCAGTAGTGAACTCAGCCGAATCACACCCACTTGCTGTTTCACACAACCACCGTGCGACGACGCGATCGCCGACAATGTCGGCCGTGCTGTTCCACAACTCTCGCCACGTGATGTGGCCAGTTGCATCAGCCATGATCGGCTAATTGACGCGCACGCAAGTCTGCAGACAACGCATCGATAACCGGATCGAGTTCTCCGCCAAGCGCCGCCTGCAGCTGATACAGCGTGAAACCAATTCGGTGATCGGTAATGCGGTTCTCTTTGTAGTTGTAGGTACGAATCTTCTCACCGCGGCCGCCGCCACCAATTTGTGCACGACGTTCAGCCGATGCGGCTGCTTCTTGCTCTTCTTGGCGCAACTTCAATAATCGTGAACGAAGAACCGTCATTGCTCGCGCACGGTTCTGTAATTGGCTTCGTTCGTCTTGCATAGCCACCACCAAACCGGTGGGCTTGTGAGTGATACGTACTGCAGAGTCTGTGGTGTTGACGTGCTGACCACCTGCACCCGATGCGCGATACACATCTATTTGCAGGTCGTTGTTGTCGATCTCAATGTCAACTTCTTCGGCTTCAGTCATGACCGCAACGGTGGCAGACGACGTATGAATTCGGCCTTGTGCTTCCGTTGCCGGGACACGTTGCACGCGGTGTGGACCACCTTCAAATCGCAAAAGGCTCCATGCATCGTCACCCTTGAACATGAGTGTTGCTTGGTTGATGCCGCCCATCTCAGAGTTGTCGGCCTGAATGGTTTCTACCTGCCAGCCCTTCTTAGCCGCATACGAGAGATACATCTCCATGAGGTCTCGAGCAAAGAGGTTCGCCTCTTCTCCGCCTTCCGCACCACGAATTTCCATAATGACGTTCTTTCCATCATTCGGATCTGGTGGCAGCAACAACACCTTCAGTAATTCGTCGAGTTCTTGCACTTTGGCTTCGGCAGCAGTTGCCTCGGCACGAAATGCCTCGCGCTCTTCCCCAGAAGTTTCCGCCATGAGTTCCTTGGCCGCTTCAGCATCGCCCTTGGCATCTCGCAAATCACGAATGCACTGAATGAGTGGCGTGAGCTGCTTGTACTTACGAGAGGCTTCGCGAAGTCGGTTTTGATCACCAAGAACTTCAGGACTGCCCAGGCTTACCTCTAATTCGGTGTAGTCGCGCTCAATGGAGGCAAGCCGGTCATTCATGGGTACTAAGGCTACGGCTGTCGCCCCATCTATTTCTTGTCTTTGAAGACCTCTTGAAAGATGAATGAACCACTTGATGACAAGTAATCAACCCTTCCGAAAGTCCGCCAACGTCGGTTCTTATACCCATCGGCGTACACCACACCTTTTCGTTGGTCTACTTCCGGCGATTCGATGGTCTTTGTCAGGTTCTGGCCGTCGTCAATGTCCACCCACTCCCAATCGCACATGTTCACTCCACTCCATCGATGTGCGAAGAACGCGCCGTAGGTCTTTCCCCCTGATGCTTTTCGGTCCTCGTAGGTCACGAAGTAATCGATGACTCCATCGTTGGTGAAATCATGGGAATACACCTTCATTGGAAGTTGACCCTTGCCGCCCAACAATTTCTCTGAATCATCGTTCCACTTGATGCCATCCCACCAATAGAACGTCACGCTTCCTTCCGTAATCAGCATGGCGCGCACGCCACAGACACCTTTGGAGATTGCGCTCACATCTTTCACTTCAAAAGACTGGATAAACGTCTTCCATGCTTTGGCTGCAGTTCCAGTGACCCAAGGAACAGTGGTGGAAGTTGCAGGCGGCACAGTTGTTGTCGCCACAATTCTCGATGCATCGCTAGATCTAACAGAGCATGAGGACAATGTGATTCCCATGACAATCAGAGTGGACAAGACGCGATTATTCATTGCGCCGAACAAAGTAGGTGAGGCACATACGGATTTAGCGGATGACCATGAGACCTTATGGACGGTTACGAATGGTGTACTTCAATCTGCGTGGTTGGATCTTCGTGCCATTAGGCCGCACTGTCTTACCTGTTGCTAGCCACACACGTGGCCAGGTTGCGGTTGCAGTCAGTGTTGAGTACCCATTGCGGACCGATTCAAGGAGAGGGGCAGGAAGAACGCAAGCTTTTCTAGGCGAATACCACTTCCACGCGACTTTCGTGGACTTCTTGTTTGTTCCAAACGGAGCAAACGTACACGTGAAGTTCTTTGTTTTGCCAGCAACTTTGTATTTGCCTGCAATCTTCATCTTGATAACCCCGGCATAGTTCTTCATACGAATCTTCGGTTTGATTCCATTTCTTGCATCAAGAACAAAGCCAACCTGATTAGTGATGACGATGTTTCCTGCCGACAGCGGCATGTAACCCACCGTGTTTGAATCGGTTTCCGCTTCATTGGCTGGGTCAGAGTTCCAAGATGCAGCTAGAGCATCAATCGCCGAAGGCGGCAATGTCGTCGTTGTAGTCGGGCGCTGCGGCGGTTGCATGTTTTCGACAGTCAAATTGGTGAATGACGGACCGTCACGTCCTGCCGAGTCTTGAATCGCGGCGTTCGCGGTGGTGTTATCAACAGCTGGCGCCAGGTAACTGATAGTCACAGTCATCCCTTGAAAAATCACATTTGGAGCAAAATTAACCTGAAGAATTGAGCCCACAGGCGTCAACGACGTCACTGGAACAGTCGCTCCGTCTACCTTCAGTTCGAACTGCGATGCGGTCGGAAGGGGCGTACCCAGCCATGCAGAAAAAATAATTTGGATCTGGTTATTGATGGCGACCAATTGTCCCTGCACAATTGGAGCAGCGGCACGAACCTCCGATGCAGAACCCACTGCTACGGAACCGATTGCCATCGCCATTGCCGTTAGCGACACTGTGAATCTCTTATACAAACGCATTGTTATAAGTTATATGCTCCACCGCGGGCCTTGAGAACTCTGGAGGTAAACCTAAGTTTTCTAGAAGTCGAGGATGCGAAAAACGACGCTCATCGACGTCTTTTGGGCCATTTTTTGCATTGATTGCGTGAGGTCCTTAGCTCGAGCAACCACAACTATGTCCGCCACACCGTGCATATCCGCAGCATCTACAGCAAACGGCACAACATCAAGATCGACACCGTTCACAAAGACAGCCACTCCTCGCTGCCCTTCCAATGTTTCGCCTACAGCCACACAAGGAACAGGGTCTTTCAGGTTTGTGCGCTTCACTGGCGGGTCTGCTGGCTGAAGTGACGCGAATCCCACTAGTGCTGGATTCGTCAGCGCGCGCCATCGATGTAAACGTTCAGCACCAAACTGATTGAACGGGTGCACCATTGCACCTGGTTCTCTGTGCACGGCAACTGCATCAATCACAGTTCGCAAAGCCTGTTCGGTCGGCATATCACCGTGCACCATCGCGAACGCTTCGCGATCATTCACGCCCATTCCCACTTCAAGACGAGCTTCGCCTGTCACCACATCGTCAACAACGCGACACATTTCAAGACCGCGTACTTCGCCAACAACAATTCCGTGCTCCACTACTGCGTCTGCACCGGACGATGCAATGAGTGGCATGAGCGCAACGTGTGAGGCAGCCGGCTCTACAACAGGAAGATGTGGCTCTGGCACAGCGGGAAGCAATGTCTTTTCGTCCACATGCCACACCGTGAGTGATGCGGAGAAGAATTGTGCGCGTCGGGCGACAACGCCTGAGTCACGCTCCACTAACAACTGAATGGGTCGTTCAAAACGACTTGCCCACGCGAGAGTTGCACCAAGTGAACGCGTGGCGTCACCATCGATAAGAACCCAGACGTCTTCGTCTGTGAGAAAAGCAGCACCAGGAGAAAAGACTTCTGGCGTTCCCTGAGGATCAGACGTCAATCCCAAATGTTCGCGCACCAAGGCGCGCAACTTCAGGGAAAGAAGTCGTGACCGACGCTCGGCGTCGGCGGACAATTAGTCCTTCTTTGCTGGAGCGTTCTTACGAGCGCCGTAACGCTTGTTGAAGCGCTCAACACGGCCACCGGTGTCGACAAGCTTTTGCTTGCCTGTGTAGAACGGGTGGCACTCGTTGCAAAGTTCCAACGAAATTGGCTGGCCCTTGCTGCTGCGAGTCGTAAACGAATTGCCACAGGAGCACTTGACGTTGACTTCGTTGTACTCAGGATGTGTATCGGTCTTCATGTCTCTGGCATCTCCTCGAAACGGACAGCGAAGTGTATCGGGCTCATGCTCGACCCCGCACAACGGCCCGCTGGCAATTGGGGACCCGGGAAGCACCCCAGAGGGTGATTGTCATGGTCTATTCCCCGTCTCAATCACTGGAAACCGAAATCAGGACAGAACCACCCACTGAGTAAGAGGAGCTGTACCCACCGTGGTAAGCGTTATCGGCAATCGCACAGGTTGCATAGGAACCATTTGAGGGGCTCGAATAGGAGCCCGAGGCCCCACGGCCACCCTCGTAGGCAATCTCTTTCGAATCGAAGAAATCGCTGTTGCTGTTGTCTTTGTCGTAACAGTTCAGGCGCATCCAGAGCGGCTTGCCCGAGGTATTGCCGGTGGAGTCACTCGTGGATACATAGGTCGTGACACCCTGCCCTGCATTCTGCACACAGAAGTACGTCCACTCGTAATTGTTGGTGTAGTTGGCAGCGAGACTGATCCGCTCACTGCCGCCTTGCTGGATGGTCGGACGGCCCGATGACCTACATTCGTCCAAGTCATCATCAACCTGTGCGGTGCTGCTGTAGTAGTTCCATGACAACTCTTTGAGTGTTGAACCTGGGTCACCGATTGGGATTCGGTATATGAAGTAACCCTCCGCAACGATCTCTCGTTTAGATGCGTCAGAACCCTTAAGTGAATAGGTCGTGTACCTGTCGGAAGCCGTTGACTCAAAATATGTCAACTCGTCTCCTTCTGCCTCAAAGAATGTGGAGAGACGACCCTCCACGAGGCGGACAGGTTCCGAATCCTTCTTGAGCTCACGCTCGTTCAGAATGACGTAGTCGTCAGACTTTGTCCCGTAGACAATTTTTGAATTCCTCTTGAGTGAGTGTTCATTGAAGAGATACGAATTCGGATCGCCTGAGGCAACAACAATCGCATTTGAACTGCCATCGGTCGCAAGCGGTTTCGGCAAATAGACGATTTGGTTATCGCCACCATCTTCAGATGCTCCAACAAGGTTCATCACGATCGCGTCGCTGCCGCTGATCGAGAAGAAGTTGTTGTCGTAGATGCTGCTGAACTTTCCGTTCACTTTCTGCTCAAAACCGGACGAGAATGTTCCAGTCAGAATCTGCGAATCCGTGACGATTACGGCGCCCCCCTCAGGTGAAACACCGATGTCGTTGATCACTGCCTGCGATGCAACAGGCTTAGGCGCCTTGAGGTCCGAACCGTAGTACTGGATGGTTCCAGACGAGTCTTCCAATCCCTGTGTGAAGACAAGCACTCCATCGCCATCAGGTGCAATAGCTCCGCCAGCCTTGAAGGCGCTCGCGAGCACGGTGATTGCATAGGAACCATCGACGTCACGAGCGACGGCGATATCAACCTCAGCGTCTGAATCCGCGAGGTCGTCAACTGTCACCAACAAGCTTGAGCCATCTGTTGAGGAGTCGAGGATAGACACCAACGTGTCATCATCTCCGTATCGCCACACTTGCTTTCCAGTCAAGGTGTCATAGACCACGACTTCGTTGTTCTCGGTCTTGCCCCAAAGCACCGAACGATCTGCGCTGTACCTGTCAACTTGCGAAATCGAAATGTTGACCGGGGCCTCTGCGTTCCCTTCCTCATCGAGGTAGACAAACGATGTCGTGGTGCCGTCACGCCCAACTGCTGCAACGCGACCGCCGCCAACTACACAACTACCTAAGCCGACCCGAGTCGAGATCCCTTCGAGCGACACCTTGAAACAGTCCTTGTCGTCGGAAACGAACAAAGTCTCTTCTGACGCAACGTAAATCCCGCTGCCTCCCTCTCTCGAACTGAAGAGGTTTACGGACTGCGCGGTTTCAATGTCCACCTTTACGAAGTCAACTGCGTCTTCGTCGCTGCCTTCTGGATACTGCTTCAGCAGAAGCGTCTTCTTGTCAATCGCAACGATGTTGGTTGAGTACGACTCATCATCGTCGAAACTCCCATACACGTCGAATGATCCGAGGTCCTGTGACGAGAGCCGTGCACCGACGACTGCCTTGCCATCTTTCATTTCCACCGAGTAGTACGAGCCAGAACCCTGCGGGTCATAGGCAACGAAAATGTGATCGCGCTTGGCCGATGATGACCCGCCAAACAATCCCGTCACGACAACGACACCGATGATCAGAACGCCAACGGCTGCGAGTGCAGCAAACACCTTCTTCTTCTGTGATGCTGGTTCTGCAACCGTGACTGGCGGAGGCAACGGAGCCCCCGTTGATGCAGGAGATGGCTGAGCCGAATCGGGGTTATCGCCAGTGTTGGGCGTGTTCTCTTCAACGGAATCTGGACTATCGGTCATCGCCAAATAGTAACTAATTGTTACTTACAAGCAACTATTGGTTGCTTACAGACAATTACCTGGGGTGCAACGTCAATTATTAGGCGCCAGGTGTCTTGGCGATTTCGGACAAGAACTCGTCGTTAGTGCCAAAGGTCTTCAGGCGGTCCATCAGCATTTCCAGGCCTGGAGCGGGGTTTCCGTCCTGGGCAAGGCCACTGAGTACCCGGCGGAGCTTCCAGACCAACTGAAGCTGCTTACGCTCGAAGAGCAATTCTTCGTGGCGGGTGCTGGATGCGTCGACGTCGATGGCGGGGAAAACGCGACGTTCCGCAATGCGGCGATCGAGGCGCAATTCCATGTTGCCTGTTCCCTTGAACTCTTCGAAGATGGCTTCGTCCATGCGGCTATTTGTTTCCACCAGCGCGGTTGCCAAGATGGTGAGCGAACCGCCTTCTTCAACATTTCGCGCCGCACCGAAGAACTTCTTTGGTGGGTAGAGAGCACCGGCGTCGATACCACCCGACATGATGCGGCCACTTGCAGGAGCTGCAAGGTTGTACGCACGAGACAGACGAGTGATGCCATCGAGAATGATGACAACGTCTTCACCCATTTCCACCATGCGCTTCGCCTTCTCAATTGTCATTTCTGCAATGTGAGTGTGCTCGTCTGATGGGCGGTCGAATGTTGACGCAATGACTTCGCCACGAACAGTGCGGCGCATGTCGGTTACTTCTTCGGGACGTTCGTCAATGAGAAGAACAATCAACTTCACTTCGGGATTGTTCTTTTCAATGGAAGACGCAATGGTCTTCATGACCGTTGTCTTGCCAGCCTTTGGTGGCGACACGATAAGTCCACGCTGACCTTTACCAATTGGTGCAATGAGATCGATGATTCGCGCAGTCATGTTGGTGGGATCACGAGGATCTTCCATACGCAACTTGTGATCGGGGAACAACGGTGTGAGGTCTTCGAAACGTGGACGATTCTTGGCCTTTTCTGGCTCTTGACCATTCACGGTGTAGATCTCGAGCATTGCTGGGTTCTTCTCGTTGCGACCTGCAGGTCGCGACAAACCAGTGACGTGGTCACCCTTGCGCAATCCAAATTGACGTGTGAGCTTCACAGGAATGTATGCGTCGTTTCGTGTTGGCTGATAACCGCCAACACGAAGGAAGCCGTAACCCTCGTCGCGAAGATCGAGGTAGCCCTCCACCTTTACGGGATCGTTATTGATGACTTCGTTTGATTCGGTTTCTACGTCGAAACGATCGTCGCCCTGTGGGCCTTCATCGCGACCGTTACGTCCACGACGACGACGGCGACGGCTGTTACGCCCACCTTCTTCCCAGTCACCACCTTGACGGTTTTGATTCTGGTTTTGGTTGCGCTGTTGGTTCTGGCCTTGACCTTGTTGACGTGGTCCACGATCTCCGCGATCGTTTCTGTCGCCGCGATCACCGCGATCACCACGGTCGTTGCGTTGACCACCACCGGCGGTCTTCAACTGGTCAAGACGACCTTCATGTTGTGCAAGCTCAATTTCCCATTCGGCCAATGGCTCACCATCGTCACCGAGATACACAGTGGGTTCGCTGTTCTGCTTTTGAGGCTTCTCGCCGTTGTCATCATTTGAACGCTGACGTGGCTCGCGTGCTGGCTTTTCTTCAGACTCTTCGGCCTTGGCCGGCTTAGCAGCTCTGGCTTTGGCGGGAGCCGGAGCGGCACCAACGCCAGTCTTTTCGAGGATTTTCTCTACAAGCACCGCTTTTGTCGCGCGTGCGGGAGCCTTTACGCCGAGTGCATCGGCGATGGCCATTAACTGGTCCTTGTCCTTGGATTCAAGTGCGGACTTCTCAAGGGCTTCTGCAGCCATGATTTCCTGCTTTCCTTCGGCCTTTTCGTGACCGAATGAGGGGCTTACGTACATGCACCGAGGCGCGTGACGCACTGGGGAATCTCGACCCCCCTCTACGAGGGCGGGGAGAACTCGGACAACCGAGCAACCATCACCATAGCCTTCATATGTCAGAACTGCAACAACCGGGGGCAACCATGGGCGTCTTTATCCCACTTGATTACGACATTTCCCGAATCAAGAACGCCACCGAAGTACGCGTGGTGGAAAACCTTCGTGACAGATTGTCCGACTCGTGGCACATCATTCCCAATCTTGATATCGCGAAAGAAAATCGACCATACGAAATTGACGTCCTTCTCATTCACAAGGAATACGGACTCATCGCTCTTGAAGTGAAAGGTGGCCCCGTAGAAGTTCGTCAAGGGCAATGGTCGCGTCGAAATGTCCCGTTTGATGTCGCACCACCAAAGCAGGCACAGAATGCCGCTTACGCCCTCCGTGACGAATTAAAGGATTCAGACGAGTCTCTTGAACATATTCATGTTGCACACGGTTTAGTTCTTCCTGATGTTGTTTCCGTTTCACATAGCGACATCATCGATATTGAGCGCAAACAACTCTTCCTTCGCGAAGATGTTGAGAACTTCAAGGACCGGGTGATTGACCTTGCCCTCATGTCGCATAGATCTCAGCCTCTGACAGATGTGCAAGCAACGGCCATCATTGAAAAAGTTCGTCCAGATATTGAGTTTGTGTGGGACCCACAATCACAGGCACGAAACGCTCGTATCTCACTTGATCGAATCATGCGCGAACAAACTCGAGCGCTCGCAACACTTGATCAAAACCAAAATGTTTATGTTCAAGGTTCGGCAGGTACGGGAAAAACAAAACTTGCACTCCAATGGGCGCGCCGTGCTCTGTCCCGCGACGACTCCACCATCATCACGTGTTTCAACATTCCCCTGGGTCACTACATCGCATCTCAATTCAGTGAACTCGATGAGATTTACGCCGGCTATTTCGAAGACATAGTGGCGAAACTGCCTGGTCTTCCTCCGGTTCCCGCAAAGCCCACAGACCCAACACAACTCGAGAACTATTACGGTCTCACTCTTCCCCGTCACATTTTGAAGAACATCGACAAAATTGAGATTCGCTTTGACACAGTCATCGTGGATGAGATTCAAGACTTCCACGCCATGTGGGTCCATGTACTTCTTGCACTTCTTCGATCTGACGGACCCCGACGATTCCTCACTGTCGGTGATGAGAAGCAAAACCTTCACGGACGCGAAGGCGTGCAAGCCGTATTGGCATTCCGACCCACGCGCGCCGAACTTCGTACTAACTGTCGGAACGCTCAACGAATTGGCGAATTACTTCATTCAATGGGCGGTGCCGAAGTGGCATCTGCCAGTCCCGAGGGCGAAGTGTTCGTCATTGAAGCGAACACAATCGAAGAAGCTACTGAAGCAGTGATTACAGAAGTACAAGAGATGCTCCACACAGAAGTGTGGGATGCAGACCGCATTCTGATTGCAACCATCGGGCAAAACGAACGTCAAGCACTATTGGCCGCATCTACTGATGCTCTTCGTTTCACATCGTATGAAGAATCCGCTGAAGGAACCATCACTTGCGAAACTGTGCACCGCGCCAAAGGTTTGGAATATGACGTTGTCGTACTGGTTGCACCACGAGAAGACGTTCGCGATCAATTGATGTATGTGGGTGCCAGCAGAGCCATCACGCGTCTTGTTGTGGTTGCCCCCAAGCCACTCTTCGCCCGAATGGGAATTGCGTAAATCTCTTATTGGGTAGTAAATACCTTTATTGACACACCCCGCTGTCACACTGTCTCCATTCACCCAAAGGAGACTTTTCATGACTACGCCCACTTCCCCACTCACATCAACCCTGAAGGTCTTCTACAACCCGCACTTTGCAGCAAGCGAATACGAGTTCGACACCACCCGTAAGGCAATCGATATTGCGGAGTCCCTCATCGCTGATCCCATTGCAAACGTGGAACTAGTAGATCCATCTTTTTTCTATCAAGAAGCAGAACGTGTCATCTCACTGATTCACTCCCCCGAATACGTGAAAGCTGTCAAAACCGGCAAACCACGTGAACTTGCTCAGTCGTCATCGTTCGTGTGGGATAAGGGCATCTTTCCCATGGCTCGCGCACACACGGCAGGCATGATTGCAGCAACCCGATACGCAGTAAAGAATTCAGTTCGCGCAGCAAGTCTCAGTTCCGGCATGCACCATGCGTCGTTTGGTTCTGGCGCAGGCTTTTGCACTTTCAATGGTTTAGTCGCTGCTATTCAAACCGCGCGCGAACTAGGCGCACTTCGCATTCTTGTTCTCGACTACGACGCACACGCTGGCGGCGGCACATGGAACATCATGCAGAAATTATTCGACGACAACGTTGTCCAAGTCGATGTCACTGTGTCCCCGTTCGACACATGGACTCCATCGGGCGAAAGTCGTCTCGACATTGTCGATTCGTCTCACTATCGGGAAGCGATCCGCACATCACTCGACTACGCGGCGTCTCTAGAACCTTTTGACTTCATCATTTACAACGCAGGCGTTGACATCCGAAACAGCGGCGTGTCCGAGAACAATCTCCGAGCTCGAGAAGTAATGGTGGCGAATTTCATTGGTTCCACTCCAGCAATCTTTGGTCTTGCTGGTGGCTACACATGGGGTCGCTACAACATTGACGACGTTGTCGCGTGGCACAGGCTCACTATTTCCGCGTGGGCTTAGGGCGTCGCGCCTTTCGGTGACTCCAGCTTTGCAAGATGAACAACTCTTCAGCGCCGTGCACATAGTGCCAATTGTCAGAGCACCAGTACTGCCGCCGGCCATTGCTCAACTCAAGTTCTACTGACCAGCGCGAACACTCGGGTTGACCACACACATCGTGGCGACCAGTGGTGTGGCCGATGGTGCCGTGGTTGAACCCAACAAGGCGCAGCCCTTGCTCGACGGAGCCGTCGCTAAATATGGGAAAGTTCAGTGGACGACCGTTGTCGGTACACCGGATCGTGTACAGGTGACGTAGCAATGCAGTGAGCGATCCATTGCGAATGTGCGCATCGAATGTGCCCTCACAAAAACATTCGCATCGCACTACTCGCGTCACGTGACGCCATGCGGTGTCGTCGTCCAAAGTAGGCACCAGTTCCCTGGTCAATGCGGGTGCGTCCCACTTCATCCAGTCGAACGGCTTCACCAAGCCAAGTGCACCCAATGCCATGTGGAAGTGGTGGCCGTTGCCGTTCAAATTTGGCAACCCCATCACTTGAACCAACAGTGGCTCAAACCCCTCATCAAGAGCAAAGGACAAGGCGCGAGCCCGGCCCCACTTATCTGCGGCGAGCGTTGGGTGAATGTTTGGTGTCATGAGTTCTCCTAGTGGTTGGGGTTGGCAGTATAGAAATTTCAATTTTCCCGTTTTGACATCTAGTTGTTTCAAGCAACTAAAGACCGAACAAGCTCTACGGGCAGATCAGTTCCTCGTCATCCACCAGGTGATCCCCAATGACCTCGCCGCATTCATCACAGAACTCGAAGAGTTCGTCTTCGCCATCGGCCATGTCAAACAACGTTGGAAGCACGGCTTTGGCTCGTGCATCGGCTTTGCGGCGACGCCGGCCCCGTGTAGCTACTCGGTACACCACGTACCACTTCAGAATTCCCATCCAAATACGTCCCTTCGCTGAATAAGTGTAGATACTACCTTATTACGCGGACGCCCCAGCGAAAACAGCGACTGATACGGTCACAGCATGAAACTCGGTCCCGGCCTCACATTCTCTTGGAAGCGTGCTCTCGGCATCACAGCAGCAAAGCGCAAGATCTCCCGCAAGACGGGCATTCCCCTCACGCGAAGTGGCAGACGTAGCAAACTCGGAAAAATCCTGGGGATGAAGTGAGGAAGCGTTTCGTCCTTGTCGTCACCACAGTGGTTCTTGCAGGATGCGGATCCGGAAGCTCTGCAGTTGATTACACAGAGTTTTGTGGGCTTGCACAGAAGATGAATGCCGTGAGCGGAACACATGGCGAAGACCCTGCAGCCATTACCGACCCAAAGGTCATGGCCGACACCTGGGCGAAAGTGACCGCAGCAGCCAAAGAGTTACGTGACAATGCACCGAAAGTTGTGAAAAACGATGTGACGTTGATGGTGTCCACAATTTTGGATATGGACGCCATCTTTCAGAAAAACAAGTACGACCTAGTTGCTATGTCGAAAGATGAAAAGACCCGCAAAGCAGTTGATGCCGTGAGTTCGCGAGACGGCGTTGCCGATGCGTCGAAGCGGTTCAACACCTTCATGGAGAAAAACTGCGGTGAGTCATAGCGACACACCCATGTCGTACGTTCTGACGGAAAGACAGAACGAAAGGAGACCCACATGACACCAAGTCGATTTGGTGGCGGATGCATTGGGTGGACCTTTGCGTTGGTCTTCTGGGGCATCGTGCTCGTTGGCCTCACCGTTGTTTTCCCCATCGTCATCATCGGATGGGTCATCATCATTGGCGCAGTCCTTGCAGCCGCCGGAGGTGGCGGAGGCACCTAGTCTCCCGCTCGTGAATCACATCGAATGTGAGTCTGGTCTCGGTAGATAGATCTATGTCCACCAGTTCATGATGCGATCTTGCAGATAACCACGTCAGCAACCACATCCATTCCAAATACTTGTCCCCGAAAAAGTCGAAGCGAGGAACATGTTCCATAAGAACTCATCGCTTCGCGATAGCGATTAACTCCCGAGCTGTGAGCGGCTTCTAAATCGATGCCATCTTTTAGCCCTCGGTGATGCCAATTGGGGTATTTGATAGCCGGCAGATGGCGTGCGTCTATCTGCCGAATATCAGCAGCAAAAAGGACTGTGGATGTAAATCTTTGACAACCCGTTGACACCCAAATTTCATTCATCTTCAAGATGTCGCTCTTCGATGCAGCAACAAGACCTTCCTTTGGGTTCGCATTATGCAACTTGGAGGGGAAGTTGGCTTCAAACGAGATCCACAATTTGCCTTCAATCACAGCCAAGGGAACGCCATTTTGAAGAATCGCCAAGTCACGCCGACGGAACTCACGAGCAGCCGTCAGTTCTGGATACTCTCTCGTGATGAAGGCACCCAGCCAATCCCGAATAGGAAGTTCAATCTTTCCGGTCACAGCCAGATAGGCAAGATCGTTTTGGTCAGTCGATTGCAGGGATCGAAAAGTTAAGCCAGCAAGTTCTTCAGCACTAAACATTTTGACGTCTCACCTTCAGACCCAAACTGTATTCCATGGAGCGGGAACGAGTGCCCGACACCATGTTCCTTCATCGTGGCCTCACCGCCCTGGTGTCCCTAACTTGCACTTGAAATAACCACGACACACCCCTGTTCCATAATGGTCACATCTACCCTAAATGAAAGGCAGCTATGACCACTCCCCACTTCCCCCTCCTCTCTCTCGACCTTCCTCAGCGGCCGGTCGACCCTCAGTTCTGGTGGCGTGAGGTCTGTTTCGTTACTCCCACCCTCGCCATGAGCGGTGGCATCTCCCGCAATCACGACACAGCACGTGAACAACTTGCTCGCTGGGAAGAAGCAGGCATTACCGACTACATGCCGGTGCACATCGAGTTCAACGAGCAAGAGTTCATTGAGGCCAACTCAAACATTCGCGTGCACCACATTGGCGTTAACGATGATCTTGGTCGTCGTGATCCTCGATGGTTCGATGCAATTGCAGAGAAGGCAGATGAGATTCATCTAGACCCCAACGCAGTCCTTATGGTGACGTGCTGGGTGGGTTGCAATCGCGGACCGTCTGCAACGTACGCAATTCTGAGAACTCGCGGATGGGAGTCTCTGCCCGCACTACGTGCAATTCGTGAATCACGACCTATCGCAGCAACCATCTATGCACCAGACGCTGCGGCATGGTGGGTGGCTCGCAATGGCGGCGACTACAACAACATGCAACTCGCAGTTGATGAAGTACGTAGTTGGTTCCGACGCAATCCGCTCGATGCACACTGGGTCATCGGCTCCATTAACGGCTGGTAGTCGTTAGCTGCGTTCTACGAAGGCCTCGACTGCAGCGAGGTCATTCGGAAGTTCGCTTGTCTTCTCGGGAAGATCAAACAAGTTGCTGAGGTGTTCTGGCAATTCGGGCCGAATCCCCGTCGCACGTTCCACTGCATCGGGAAACTTGGCCGGATGAGCGGTGGCCAACGTAATCATGGGTACGCCCTCTTCAGCGAACTCGCGAGCGGCCTTCACACCAACGGCCGTATGCGGGTCAATCAGCATTCCTGAGTTCTCATACACCGAACGAATAGTGGCCAATGTGTCGTGATTGTTTGCACGACCAGCCCGGAAGGTGGGTGCAATCCACTTTTCATACTGATCAGATTCAACGGACAATGTTCCCTTGTCTCGGAAGACGCGTAATTGTTCAGCGGTGAGGCCACCATCGCGACCGTTCATCTCAAACAAGAGACGTTCAAAGTTTGATGAGACCTGAATGTCCATGCTGGGGCTCAACGTGGGGTGAACGCCCGTGACGTTCATCGCGAGCGACTCGAAGAATCGTGTGAGAATGTCGTTCTCATTCGACGCAACAACTAAATGGCGAACAGGCGCACCCATCTGCTGTGCAATCCAGCCGCTGAGAACATTGCCGAAGTTACCGGTGGGAACAGTGACATCGAACGGGCCTGCGACTCGGCGCGAAATCTCGAAGTAGTACACCACCTGCGCCATCATGCGCGCCCAGTTGATGCTGTTCACCGCAGACAAATTGTTGCGCTCACGGAACGGCGCATCGTTGAACATGGCCTTCACAAGGTCTTGGCAATCATCGAAAGTTCCGTCAATGGCAACAGTGCGAACATTCGGTGAATCAACTGTTGTCATTTGGCGACGCTGAACATCGCTAACGCGTCCCTTTGGATACAAGATGACAATGTTGACGTTGTCGCAATTCTTCACTCCATCAATTGCGGCGCTGCCCGTGTCCCCACTGGTTGCACCAACAATGGTGACTTTTTCATTGCGCTCAGTGAGGATGTGATCAAACAGTCGACCCAACAATTGCAACGCAACGTCCTTGAACGCCAAGGTGGGACCATGGAACAACTCCATGAGTTGATGTCCTGGCTCAAGATTCACCAACGGCACAACGTCAGGGTGACGAAATGTGGAATACGCATCGGCGCACAACGCACTCATCGTCTCGGGAGAGATATCTCCACCCAGGTAGGGCAAGAAAATAGAGGTGGCGAGATCGGCGTACGAACCTTTCGGCACGGACGAGATAGTTGGCCACGATTCAGGTACGTACAGACCACCATCTGTTGCTAAACCGGCCAACACCACATCGGAAAATCCGAGAATGGGCGCCGCGCCACGGGTGGAGACGTACTGCATGAGTTATTCGCCGATAACGCGCAGAAGGCCAGATGTGCGCTTCACCGCAGGAGACTTCTTGAATTCGCTCAGACACGCCTGCACGTCGGCTTCGCGTGCAAGGTGCGTAATGAAGACCAAACGCGCATCGACACCGATTCCCTCTTGCTCGGCAGCACGAATACTGACGCCATGATTCGCAAAGACACCAGTGATTGCGTGCAACACGCCTGGCTTGTCTTCCACGTCTAGTCCGATGAGATACTGCGACGACGTTTCGTCGATAGGCATGACAGGAACGCGCTTGAATGAACCGATGGTTCCGTGAGTTCCCTTGCGCAGGTTGACTGCCGCGTCAATAACATCACCAAGAACTGCAGAAGCTGTTGGAAACCCGCCAGCGCCACGACCGTAGAACATGAGTGACCCAACGGCATCACCTTCCACAAAGACTGCGTTGTAAGAATCACGCACGCTGGCCAGCGGATGCGACAGTGGCACCATTGCTGGGTGAACGCGAACTGCAACTGTGGGTGAATCTCCCACTTGTTCTGCAATGGCAAGAAGCTTCACTACATACCCGAGACGACGTGCAATAGAAATGTCTGCAGCGGTAACGCCACTGATTCCTTCGTGGTACACATCTCCGGCAACAACTCGTGCACCAAATGCAATGCTGGCAATGATGGCGGCCTTTGCACCCGCATCGAAGCCTTCAACATCGGCCGTTGGGTCACGTTCGGCAAAACCAAGACGCTGCGCTTCACTGAGCGCTGCAGAATAGTCAGCACCTTCTTCGGTCATCTTTGTGAGAATGAAATTGGTTGTGCCATTCACAATTCCCATTACGCGAGTGACGGGTTCGCCACGCAGAGATTCGCGCAATGCACGGATAAGTGGAATGCCACCAGCAACGGCTGCTTCAAATAAGAGGTCGACGCCAGCAGCATCTGATTGCGCCCACAAGTCGTGACCAACGTTGGCCAACAACTCTTTGTTTGCGGTAATTACTGGCTTGCCATTTGCAAGAGCCGTTGAGATGAGTTCGCGCGCAGGCTCAATGCCACCAATGACTTCGACGATGAGGTCAATGTTGGGGTCGTTCACCACGGCGAATGCATCGCGCGTGAGAACACCATCGGCCAAGTTGACTTCACGGTCTCGACTGATATTGCGCACCGCCACATTTGCCACCTGCAGTGTGATGCCGGTGCGCTCGGTAATGACGGCGGCTTGACGCTCAATAAGTTGAACGAGGGCCGCACCGACATTGCCGCATCCGAGAATTCCGATGCGCACGACAGAATTGGGCTGAGGGGCTTGTGCCATAGGTGTTCTAGCCTACGGCTCCCCCTGTGGATAACGAAAGGGTTTTCGCTTATCCCTTACAGGGAGACCACATGGGCACCGGCTGCGGCGGCAAGATCTCGCGTGTCTTCGTGACAGGTAAACAAGATGACCTGGCGCTTCTGGGATGCCTGCTGAAGAATCTTGATGACTTCTGGAGCTCGTTGATCGTCAATATGCACTAATGGATCGTCACACAGGACCGGCAATGCAATGCCACGTTTTGCTTGATCAGCTTCAACGAATGCAAGTCGCAATGCGAGATACGCCAAAGCCCGTGACCCCGTAGACAACTTCGAAGTACGTAGGCGATCCGAATCGCTGACGCGCTCAATCAACGGTTTGCCAGCCTCGTCGGTGGTGTACACCAAGTCGCCATACCCAGGGACAACGCTGTTGAGAATTTCATTCGCTCGCGTGATGAGTGGCCCTTGGTTCTTGGCCTGGAACTCGTTGATGACCTCGCTAAGTGTCCTAGCAGCAGTGGCGAAGATTTCGTGCTGTGCAAGAAGTTCTTCGCGCTGTTCCTCTTTTTCACTCTTTTCAAGACTAAGGGCGTTGATGAATTCTTGCTGCTCTATTTCTTCCTTCTCGTTTCGAAGTTCGGTGCGATCTTCTACAAGACCATCTCGCTGCGATTCTTGCTCATTGTTCTCAAGAATGAGTGCGTCGAGTTGAACCTGCAACTCTGCCTGAGTGCTCGCCGACTTCAACAACTCCTGAACATCTTCACTATTGCCTACTGCTGCTCGTGCTTCGTTCTGAGCGTCTGCGAGGCGCTTGCCCAGGTCTTCATAGTCCTCAGAAACTTTGGCCTGCTGCGTGAGGTCATCGAGCAAGCGGTCTGAGTAAAGATCGGTGCCGGAAGAGATTGCGTCAGCAAAACGCGCTTGAACCGACGATTCCTTCTCCGTCAATGCTTGCCTAATATCGTTCACGTTCTTTACCGAGGCGAGGCACGCAAAGTATGCATCGAGCCATGTGCTCAATTGATCGAGAGATCCGGCATAGGTAATGCCAGAAGATGACAACACTAAGTCGAAATGTGTTTGTGCGAGATTCTCGGCATCTTTTGCTTGGTCTGCAGTTCCTTCAACCAAACGTTGAGCGGTTTCTGCATCTCGTAAGTGCTGGACGGCCTGTGCAGCCACATTGATGCGAACGCACACATCTTGAGCAAGTTCCACCGTTGGGAGCGCAACGCCGAATGCAGAAAGATGCCCAGCAAACACTTCTTGAGCGGTATCCGCGTCGATTCGGGCCTTAGCCGCATTTTCACGAGCACTATTTGCCGCTGACTGCGCATCGGAGAGACGAAGACGTGCCGCCTGAAGTGCATCGGACGTAGACACCGATACACCACCACTGGCTCGCGATTTGCGCCACGACACCCCGAAGACCACTGCAACAAGAAGCGCAGCTATGACGAGTGCACCTTGCCAGAAGGCTCCGGCGACAAGACCAACCACAGCAACTCCAGCTAGCAACGGAAGATCGTTCTTCTGAGAAACGACGGGCGCATCTGGCCCCACTCGCTTTTCTTCAATCTCTACTTGCTCGCGAGCAGCACGAACTGCTTCGTCCGCTTTGTCGCTTGTGTCTTGTTGCTGATGAGCAGCGCCATGTGCATTATTCCATGTAACTGCCGCATTGTTCAGTTGGTTCCATGTTCCGATGACAGCACTCAGTGATGATGCAGCATCTGTTGTAATTCCCAGATTGTGTGCAGCATCGCGAATTGCTGACATCTTTTCGCGAATGGTGTTTGCGCCGGAATCGAATGTGGATTGTGCTGCCTGATGTGCACTACGAGCGTCTTTCAACGCGTTACCAGCAGATTGAACCTGACCCTTTTGATCCAAAGTGAGGGATCGGCCCGCCAACTCCTCGTGATTGAGTCCGATTTGAGATGCATTTCGAGACAACTGGTCTTGGGCACCAGCAAGCGAAGCGGCCAATGCTTTTGCTTCACCGATTTCACGCTTGATGTCTGCAACATTCTTGACAGCGTCGCACCATTCTGGCGCGGGTGTAGCCAGCGAATTGAATTGCGTTTGCAACGCACGAACTTCTTCATTCTTGTCAAAGGAAGAAATTGCGATTCGCAAATACTCCATGTCACGTGCGCGCAGAATTCCGGCCTCAGAAATTTCTTGAAGACCCTGCGTAATACGGTCGAGTTCAATCTCAATTTCCGAGAGTCTCTTCGGTGAAAGCTCTGCTTGCTGAATCTTGGTATCAATTTCCTTGATGGCACCTTTTAGTTTGTTGGCTTCTGACTTTGCGCTTTCGGCTTCACGCAACAGTTCTTTTGCAATAGTCGCCGGATTGATGTCGGTGACAGCGCTACCGATTGCGAATTGAGACAGGATTGATTCGAAATTCTCTGCGGACTCTGTGTCGTGAAGAACTGGCCCAATGAATCTGTAAATGAATGCATAGTCGTCGGCTTGTAGATGCCCCAGCTGAGCCATCACTTCCCGAGCAGTGACGCCGGAGGCACCTACCGTGCCGGTTCGAGCATCGTTTGGCGTGCCGGTCTTCTTGACTTTGAACTTTCCTTCGATGTCCGCTGGTTGACCGTTCAATTCAGCAATAAGGCGACCAGTGAGCACCTGTTCTGGCTCACCAAATCGTTGCGCATCGGCTGCTTTGCCGACAGGGCCACCTGTCATCCAGGTGATTATCTCAGTGAGCGTTGACTTACCAGACTCGTTTGCACCATGCACCACAATGAATGAGTGGCCCAGATCGTCAATAGCGCGATTACTGAATCGCCCAAAATTAAGGCCCTTCAACGAAAGAATTTTGAAGCTGCTCACGATTCCACCACCAGTTTCTCAATGAGAAGACGTTCAACGCTGCTGCGAACCTCGTCTGGAGCTTCTGAAGAATCCAACAACTTAAGAGCTTCAGCCAACACGGTTGTTCGTTGACGAATTTCCTGTGGATCAACATTCGGAGAAGTGGAGTTGACAACCTTCACAATTTCACCTTCACCAATAACAGATGACACGTGCTCGCGGATGTTGACCAGTAGTTCTTCATTTTGCTTCTTCAAGTCTTCGAATGCTGGAGTGCGACCCACCAACTCGATTCGGATCAACATGGGAAGTCCAGAATTTCGCCGAACAACGTCCTGCACCTCGTGTAAGACAGATTCAAACACTTGAATATCGGTTTCACATGACTGTGTCTGTACCGCGAGGCGTTCAAAGCGAACTCGGTCGACTGGCACGAATTCGGGAGTTTCTATGCGACCGCTATCACTAATGCCAACGATAAGAACACCCTTGGCACCGCACTCGGTTGCCTTCGTGCTGCGCCCCTGCAAGTTTCCGGGGTATGCCCAGAAGCCACGTGGAGTTTCAACAACTTTTCGGTCATGAATGTGTCCGAGTGCCCAATAGTTAACTGGAGAGTTTTTCAAGTCGTCTTGCGAACATGGGGCGTAGTTGTGGTGGCCTCCAGCGGTACCCATGCCACCGACATTTGTATGCAATACCCCGACAATGGTGGAACCAGACACCGATGAGAACTTCACAGCAAGGTTTTCGGACTCGGCTTCTGTTTCGTAACTAATACCCGCAACAGTGACCTCGACAGCATTTCGCAGACGAATCTTTTCCTCCCCCACTTCACCGTGTTTAAACACGTGAACATTTGAAGGAGCATCACTAACCGCGTTCATTTTCTTACCGACAGGATCGTGATTGCCGTGCACCACGAAGACACGGATGCCTTCTTTTTCTAGTCGCTGAAAGCCGCGATAAACACGTTGCTTTGCGCCCGGATCATTCTCCGCATGGTCGTACACGTCTCCGGCAAGAACAACGAACTCAACCTTGCGTTCAACAGCAAGCGACACAAGATCGTCGAACACTTGCGCTGCTTCTTGGCGTATGCGATCGGCCTTCTCTTTGCTGATGCGCCCGCCAAGGCTTGTGAGTTGGAAGCCGAGATGGAGGTCGGCCGCATGGAGGAAATAGGAGGTTGCCACGAAGTGGCACCTTAGTGGCGGGGTGTTTCACCCCTTGTCGGTCAAGGGTGGGCCACCCACAAAATGGCCCAGTTAGTCGATGTCTTCCTTGTCGTAGTCCTCTACATCGTCCAAGTCATCGCTGTTGTACAGGTCTTCAACATCGTCTATGTCGTCGAAGTCGTCCCCAGAGAACCCGCACTCGGTACATCGCAGGTCGGCACCACTTCCCACGAGTGGTCCCCCGCAGTTCGGGCATTCCGTTAAATCGGCCACGTGAGCCTCCTTTCGTTACTGGTAACAGTAAGGAGAAGGTGTGGCGACTTTAAACATCAAGACGTACTAAATCGTCGGGAGTTTCGCGTCGAATCACTAGGCGAGCAGACCCATTGCGTACAAACACCACCGCTGGGCGCAGCACTTTGTTGTAGTTGCTCGCCATTGCGTATCCGTATGCACCGGTAACCGGCATAACCAGTAGATCGTCCACTGCCACACCGTCTGGCACGGGTGCATCATTCACCAGAATGTCGCCACTTTCGCAATGCTTGCCCACAATGCGCGCGCGGCTACTTCGAGTTGCTCCACATCGCTGTGGATCAAACACTTCGTACACGCTGTCGTACATCATGGGTCGCGGGTTATCGCTCATGCCGCCATCTACAGCGATGTACGTGCGGATGCCGTCGATGTTCTTCACCGTGCCCACTGTGTACACAGTGACCGCAGCAGACGCCACAATGCTTCGCCCTGGTTCTACATACACATGAGTTCCGGCTGGCAAGTCCGTTGTTGCGTCGCGAAGTACTTCTGCCCACTCACTCATGGTGGGAGCTGTGTCGGCCGCGGTGTATGCAACGCCGAGTCCGCCACCCAATGTGATTTCAGGTAAGCCAAGAGGCGCAAACATGTTCACCATGACTCGCCATGCATCGCGGAAGTTCTGTACTGCAACAACATTCGACCCGATGTGGCAATGGATACCCACCAAAGTCATTGAAGACGAAGATTGTGCACGCGCAATTGCTTTATGCGCATCACCGTTATTCAAGTTGAAGCCGAACTTACTGTCGTCTTGGCCCGTAGAGATATACGCATGAGTTTCCACGTGAACACCAGGCGTGATGCGTAACTGCACGCGTGGTGCCGGTACTCCTTCTGCGTGCAGTGCCTCAATACGATCAATCTCATTGAAACTGTCCACCACAATGTGACGCACACCAGCGGTCATAGCTGTGCGCAATTCGTCATCCGACTTGTTGTTGCCGTGCAACACGCAACGGTCGGCTGGTACACCAGCATTCAATGCCACGAATAATTCGCCACCTGTTGCAACGTCTAACAGAACGCCTTCTTCGTGTGCCAAACGCGCAAGTGCAGTACACAAGAATGCCTTTGTTGCATAGATAACACTGTCGGCACCGAATGCCTGCACTGCCTCACGGCACGTTGAGCGCAAGTGCTCTTCGTCGTAGACGAACAGTGGTGTTCCAAATTCTTTGGCTAACTCAGTAATAGCAACACCGCCAATAGACAGCACTCCATCAGGTGAGATGACCGATGTTCTCGGTAAGAGGCGCGGTTCGATGGCGGTCACATTTGCTCCGGCGCGCGAATACCCAACAGTGCGAGTCCATGTTCCATCGTGCGCGCAGTGGAGTCGCACAACAACAAACGCGAGTCACGAATGCTGTCGCTCTCGGCTTTCAACACAGAACAGTGCTCGTAGAACGACGTGAAGTCGGTAGCCAGATCGAATAAGTAGGTACACAACTTGTGTGGACTCAGCGTGTCAATCATTTCCCACACTGCAGAATCAAAACGCAAAATACGTAACGCCAAAGCGCGTTCACGCGGATCATTGAGAATTGGCTGACCGCCACGAACTGATGAGCGGTCAACGCCCGCACGGCGGAAGATGCTGCAGATACGTGCATGCGCGTATTGAAGATAGGGCGCTGTGTTTCCTTCGAACGACAACATGCGGTCCCAATCGAAGATGTAATCCTTCACGCGGTCGGTGCTGAGGTCTGAGTACTTCACTGCACCGATACCAATCATTCGCGCAACATCGGCACGGTCCGATTCAGACATTTCGGGGTTCTTCTCGGCAACTGCTGTGGCTGCTCGTTCCACCGCTTCGTCAAGTAGTGCAGCCAGCTTCACAGTGTCTCCTGCGCGACTCTTCAACATTTTCTTATCGGAGCCCAACACGCTTCCGAAAGACACATGATTCATGACGTAGTTCTCGGGTAGCCAACCGGCCATGCGCGCGACACTTTCCACCATTTGCAGGTGCTGCGCTTGTGGCGCGCCCACCACATACAACATGGACTTCGCACCAAGACGTTCCACACGGTCAATCACACACGCCAAGTCGGATGTTGCGTAGTTGTACCCGCCATCACCTTTGCGAATAATCAGCGGCAGTGGTTCGTTCTCACGATTGGTAAACCCTGCAGGGAATACCACTTCTGCCCCATCGCTTTCCTCCAATAGCCCTTTGGTGCGGAGACGATCCACAACCTCAGCAAGCAATGGGTTGTAGGCACTTTCACCCATGAGATCTTCGTCGGTGAGCAAAACATCAAGCTGTGAATACACCTTGTTGAAGTATCGAGTGCTTTCGTTCACCAAGGTCTGCCACAAACGAAGAGTGTCAGCATCGCCGCCTTGCAACATGACCACTCGGTTGCGGGCGCGCGCCTTGAATGCATCGTGGGCTTCAAACTTGCGGCGCGCTTCTTTATAGAAACCATCAAGGTCACCCACACCTAGTTCGTGTGCTGCATTCTCTTCTCCAAGATCGATGAGATGCTCAATGAGCATGCCGAACGGCGTACCCCAGTCTCCAATGTGGTTTTCGCGAACAACGGTGTGTCCCACATATTGCAGAGCGCGTACCAACGCATCACCAATCACAGTGGAGCGCAAATGCCCAACGTGCATTTCTTTGGCGACGTTCGGCGCGGAATAGTCCACTACAACTGTGTGCGCATCGTCTGCGGCACGTACTCCCAGACGAGAATCTTGCATGGCAACAGAAAGTTCTGACGCAATAAAGGGCGTGGAAAACACCAGGTTCACAAAACCGGGGCCAGCAATTTCTGTGGACTCCACCATGTCGGATAAATCACCGGCAGCATCAAGTGCCTTCTGTGCAACATCGCGAGGCGCGAGTCCCAAACTCTTTGCCAATGCCAAAGCACCGTTCGCCTGAGCATCGGCACGGTCGCTGGGGCGCACCACAGGGTCACAAGGGGCGCCCGCTACTGCGGCAAAAGCACCCTCAAGTCGACGGGCAACGGAAACAATGGGATCTGCCATGAGTGCTCCATTCTGCCCTGAACTAGCCCGCCGACGGTGTTCCAATTCGATGGGACCTAGACTTCAAGCACGCGTGAACCTTCACGTCACGCTCACGTAGCTCAGCGGATAGAGCACTTGCCTCCGGAGCAAGGGGTCGCAGGTTCAATTCCTGCCGTGGGCGCCACTGTGCGTTGCGCCTCTCTGTTGGGCTAACTAGTCATTCCTTGAAGGCCCACGAACGAGCGAGCCAATTCAATTTCTCCCATGTGGCGCAGTCCGTGCTGATAGATCCAGCACTCCACGCCATCGAGAACTTTGATTCCTTCGGGACCAGCTACGCGTGCAGAGAATGTGCTGGCAACTTGCGGACCGAATGGACGCGGAACAACCAATCGCTCAAGTTCTGCGGGATCCAGATTTGCCAGCCACTTTTCAATACGAGCAAACACTTGGTTCATGTAGTCGAGGAAGGCGTCGTAGTTGCCAATTTGCTGAACATCCATCTCATCAACGGTGCGGTGCTTTCCGTGATCTCGCACTTCAGGGTTGATGGCATCGAGAATCTCGTCATTGCACAGGAACGGTTCACCGTTCAACATCATGAGTGACGCATCAATCATGTTCACATAGTGAAAGAGCGAGAACGCAATAGGCATTACTCGAGCCTTCTCACGGTGATTCACCTGATCCACAGTCATTGTCGACGTTGCATCTTCATACAACGAGAACAAGGCGCGCATACGACGACGCAGAGAATCGAGAATGAGTTCGTTCGACATGATGACCCCCAAAGCCAAGTGACGTTATGGGTCTAGTTTGCTACTTCTTGGAGGCGTCGCGTGCACCCGAAACGAGTGCATTGAATTTTTCGTCGTTCAGAAACACGAACACGGCCTTCGCAGACGCCGTGACCTGACCTTCATGAAGAATCTCGCCAGTGACCAGGAACTTGCGTTCGTGAATCTCGTCAATTCGAGCCTCCACTACGAGGTCAGAGTTCAGGGGCGTCGGACGCTTGTAGGAAATATCGAGACTTCCCGTGACGCAATTGCGGCCCGTGAGATGACGCGTGCGACCTAACGCATCATCGAGAAGAGCAGCCACTATTCCACCGTGAACACATGCAGGCGGTCCTTGGTAGCCCTCATGAAAGCGCACTTTCGCAGTGATCTTCATGTCTCCGTATTCATACGTGACTGGTGGTGCAATGGGATTCATGTCGCCAGACAGCGGACTGCGTGTGTAACGAATAGCCGACTCTTGGCCAAGACCAAGCGTGCCGGCCTGTTCCAATGCGTCAGCTAACTGTTCTGACGTTGACGCAATGCTCTCGTCTTCTAATGATGGATGAACGTGATACACCGCTTTCAATGCGCGACGCAAAGCAGTGGCCATGCGCTGCATGTGCGGTGACAACGGAAGAAGCTGGGGACCAGGAGTTGTCATTATGCGAGTGCAGATTTTACGAGGTCGGCAATTTTGGAACCATCAGCAGATGACCCCACTCGCTCGCGAACGGCTTTCACCACCATCCCCATTGCTTTCATGCCCGCATTTCCGGCGGCGGCTGCCTTTGCAACTTCATCGGTAACAACCTGTGCAAGTTCGTCGTCAGACATTGCCGCCGGGAGATATGTAGCGAGAATTTCTGCCTCTGCTCGCTCTTGGGCAGCAGCATCGGTGCGCCCTGCTTGGTCGTACAGTTCAGCGGATTCGGCACGCTTCTTCGACTCGGCTTGCAACACCTTGATGACTTGATCGTCAGACAATTCCACAGCTTCATCGCCAGCTACTTCTGCGTTGGTGATGGCAGACAAGGCCATACGTAACGTTGACTTTGCAATGTCATCGCCGGCCTTCATTGCTGCAGTCAAGTCGTTCTTCAGAGTGTCTTTTAAAGATGTCACGTGCCAATTCTGCCCGATTCAGCGTCCCAATAGATGCCCCACTGAGTGTTGTGGAGTGATTCATACAGACAAACTCGCTCGATTCACCCCTCAGTTCGCCCCACATGCGCTTGCTCTGACACAGTGTTTCGCGTGTCAACACCAGATCCATTCCCCCCAGCACCCGACGGCAGCACACTTCTTCACACCCGCCGGTACGAAGTACGCGCCTACAAACTTGCTGACGATCGCTTCATGTTGCGCGGCATTGTTGTGGATGAAAAGCCAGCGGGACTCTACGTTGCGACCGACCCTGAGGTGTTGTGGGTGCACCACATGGTGGTGGACCTTGAGTTGAAGTTCCCCGAACTTCTTATTGTCAAAGCAACTGTGACATTCCACGAACGTCCACATACGCACTGCACCGACATTGAACCCGATTACCAAAAACTTGTAGGGCTCTCCATCGCACGTGGCTTCAATGCAAAGGTGAAGGAACTCTTTGGTGGTCCGCGAGGCTGCACCCATCTTGGTGCGTTGTTGTCTGCGATGGCCCCAGTTGCAATTCAAACCACGTGGTCAATGCGCGCCGCGACAAATGGCGGCATTCGCCCACCAGCCGGAGAAATCACGCCAGAGATGCGTCGCCGCTCCTACGCCATGAACTTGAACACATGCCACATGTGGGACGAGAACGGCGACATGGTGCACGGTATTGAAGCCGGAGAACCTATGGAAGTTCCCTTGTGGATCTCGAAGCGCTACAAGAAACTTGGTCTTGACGATTCCGAGTGGGAGAAATTCAAGAGTTCGTAACGAGAGTTACCGAGCGAATGTGACCAACACATACAACGCTGCCAACACCAAATGTGTGAACGCGGGCAAAGTGTCTTTCAGTGAATCTTTCACTCGAGTGTGAGTTGTTGTTGCAACGGCGAAATACACGCAGAGACCAAGACCTGCCAGTTCACCTACGCGAATCTTGCTGAAACCAATAGCAAGGCCAACACACAACACAAGTTTGATTGCGCCAAGTATCGGCAGCGCCTGTGCCGGAATCTTCAAACGGCTCATGGTCTCCACAATTTGTGGAGGACGCACAAAGTCCATGAGTGCTGACAACGAGCACAGAACGATAAGAACGATGGCGAGGGTGTGGGACACAAATGTCATGTGCCAACCCTAACTTGCGAGATATGGCCTCTCGCCGGTTGTTGTCACGCGCCAACCTTCGCGCTTCTCAGGGAAGTAATCCCAACATGCGTGGTGCTGAACGGTCCGGTTGTCCCAGAACGTCACAGTGTTTGGCTCCCAACGCACTCGGCATTGGAACTCCACGGAGTATGCAATCTTGTCGAAGAGGCCCTTCAACAACATGTCGCTCTCCCACTCTTCCATGTCCCAAATGCGGTCTGTAAAGCCACTGTTGACATACAAGGCATCACGCCCAGTGAGAGGGTGTGTGCGAATGACCGGATGCAAATTACGTGGGTATTGCTTCGGATCAACACTCTTGTATCCCTTGCGCCACGGGAGGTCACCTGAGTGACGTGCCTTCAGTGAGCGAAGGAAGTCCTTCATGGTGTCGGACAACGAGTCATACAACGCGCCCTGATGCGAGAACGCCGTATCGCCACCAACGCGAGGAGTTGTTTCAATGCGCAACATAGACACTGCTGGTGGGCGCTCGTCGCAACTGACATCTGAATGCCAACCTTCGCCAGGCACCGTCTTCGAATTCTCGTCTCCATAAATGTGCAGCAATTCAGGAAACTCTGATTGCGCATACGCAGGGTGAATGTGAAGTTCTCCAAGACGCGCACCAAAATCTGCTTGCTCGCGCAATGTCATGGGCTGATTGCGAACAACAATCACGCCGCGTTCAGCAAGAATCTGCAACAACTCGGTTATTGCATCGTCACTGAGGTCGAGCAAACGAAAGCCCGACAGTTCTGTTCCTACATGCTTAGTGAGATCTAACCGATCAATTGCCACACTCGTTGCCATAAGTCCCCCTTCAGAGCACATCCCCATGGTCTCCGATGGGAACTCTACAACTCACCTAGAGGCAGAAAACTAAGTGTGCTTGCCCGCTTTGGGACCCTGTGCCACGTTTGCTTCGTGGTCAAGCAGCCACTTCTTCACGTGCAAGCCACCGCCGAACCCGGTGAGTGAGCCATCGGCACCAACAATGCGGTGGCACGGCAACACCACAACAACTGGATTGCGTCCATTTGCGGCCCCAATTGCGCGAGTGGCTTTGGGGCGCCCAATAGATGCAGCCTGTTGCGCGTATGACGCTGTTGTCCCGTAAGGAACTTTGGCCAACGCATTCCACGCCTGCACCTGAAACTCGGTGCCTACGAGATCGAGTGGAACATCAAATGTCCGGCGTGTTCCCTTGATGTACTCGTGAAGCTGTGCAACAGTGCGAGCAACAACGGGGTGCGATGCATCATCAATCACAGACATGTTCTGATACGACTTTGGATGCGCATCGTTCTCAAACGTGATGTAACGAACGCCTTTGTCAGACGCCACAACAGTAAGTTCCCCAAAAGGAACTTGTAGCCGTGCCCGCGCGAAGGTGAGTTTGGTAGACACGCAGCGGCCTACTTGCTGCTTGGTTCCTTTGGAAGACCAAGAACACGCTCGCCAACGATGTTTCGCTGGATTTGGCTTGTTCCGCCCCAAATGGTTTCTGAACGAGAGAAGAAGAACGCAGACATCATGCCGCTGACGGGGTAACCCTCGCGACGCTTTTCGCGTGCGGTTCCTGGCCAGTTGCCATCGCCCATTGCGTAGTCGACCAACATTGCGTTTGCACCTGAAATGTCGAGAGCAAGTTCCATTGCTTCTTTATGCATTTCGGTCCAGAACATCTTGTTGGTTGCACCAAGTGCAGCCATGCTGGGGTCTTTCTTACCCATGAGTGTGGTGGACAACGAACGAAGACCGTTGATCTTGAGAATCTGAATCTTCGTGTAGTAGTTCATGAGGCGCTGACGAATCTTCGGATCGTTGATTGCGCCGTTTTCCTTTGCACCACGAACCATTGCCTTGTATTCAGACTCGAAACGGCGGTAACCGGTGGTTGCGCTCATTCCGCGTTCGAATGCAAGTGTTGAGTTGGTAACAACCCATCCGTTGTTCACGCCACCAACAACATTGTCTTTGGGACAACGTGCATTGGTAAAGAACACTTCACAGAACTCTGCGGTTCCGTCGGGCTGAACAATTCCACGAACTTCAACACCTGGTTGCTTCATGGGAACAAGCAGGTACGAGATGCCCTTGTGCTTTGGTGCATCGGGATCTGTGCGGGTGAGCAAGAAGCAGTAGTCAGCGTGATGACCCTGTGTGGTCCACACCTTTTGACCGTTGATGACCCATTCATCACCGTCAAGAACTGCAGATGTCTTCAAACTTGCGAGGTCTGAACCAGAGTTGGGCTCGGAGAATCCTTGGCACCAGCGCATTGAACCGTTCAAGATTTGTGGAAGGAATTCCTTCTTCTGCTCTTCGGTGCCCCACTGCAACAGTGTTGGACCAACGAGTGTGTCACCGAAGAAGTCGGCACGCATTGGCGCCTTTGCATTTGCAAACTCTTCCGAGAGAACAACGCCTTGCATTGTGCTGAGACCCTTGCCGCCGTATTCCTTTGGCCATGTTGCACAGATCCAACCGCCTGCAAACAACTTGCTTGGCCATTCATCGTTGAACTTCTTGCGCTCGTCATTCGACATTTCAAAGTTCTTGTCGAACCAGCCCTTAGGGAGGTTGTCTGTCAGCCAGGCGCGGATCTCCGCGCGGAACTGTTCGTCTTCGGGGGCATAGGTAAGTTCCATGGCTCCCGATTCTGTCGGGTTTCTGCCAGATTCCACGCATTGAAGTGGTGTGTCCGTTCACACACCGTTCATAGGGGGCGAACAGCCCTGAAAAATTTGCACCGTACGGTGGGTTCATGGCAGAACGCCCCAGCCCTCTTGAACCCGGAACAACCGACCTACGTCTCTTGCAGATATTGGTGGAAAACGCCGGACGCGTGTGCAGTAGGGACACCCTCATCCGCAAGGCAGGGCTAGACAGCAGCACAAAGAGGCGCGCCGATGTCTCAGTCGTTGTGTTACGTCGTGCGCTAGGCAATGACTCCATCCAAACTGTGCGCCAACGCGGCTGGCTTCTCACAGAGAGTGGGCTTATTTCAGCGAAAGAACTCTTGGGTCTTCAGGTAGACATACAGCCGTGAGTTCCGTGGTCATCGCCGCTGGCCAAGGGGTGGACTTCGGTCAAATCTTCACCACGCTTGCCCTCGTCCTTGTTGTTGCAAAGATCGCATCCGAGTTATGCGAACGGGTTCGTATTCCAGCCGTCCTTGGCGAAATTGTTGCGGGCATCCTTATCGGTCCATCTGCACTTGGCCTTGTGGAACCAAGCGATGCACTACGCATCCTCGCCGAAGTGGGTGTCATTGTCCTCCTTGCCGAAGTCGGTTTGGAGATGGACCTCAACGAACTTCGCCGCGTAGGTCGTGCGTCCATGATTGTGGCAGTACTGGGAGTTGCTCTTCCCATGTCAACAGGAATTGCAGCGGGTTCCCTCTTAGGTGAGTCGCTGAACGCATCCTTGTTCTTGGGTGCTGCTCTTGCTGCCACAAGCGTTGGCATTACAGCACGCGTGTTTGGAGACCTCAAAGCATTGGCGTCTACCGAGGCTCGAATTGTTCTTGGGGCTGCCGTTGCCGACGATGTGCTGGGGCTCATCATCCTCACCGTTGTCACACGAGTTGTTGAGCAGGGATCTATTGACGTTGCAGGCCTGATCAGCACCATTGGCCTTGCTGTTGGCTTCCTTGTCATTGCTGGCGGAGTTGGCCTCATTGTTCTTCCGCGAATTCTGAAATGGGTGGGTGTTCGAGCCACATCGCCCGCAACAGTGGGTGTTGTAGCTGCGGGAATCACTTTTGCATTCTCCGCCGCTGCCAGTGGCGCGAAGCTGGCACCAATTATCGGTGCATTCGTTGCGGGCACAGCGTTGGCACGCACCGAACATCACGATCGCATCGCTCGCGACTTTGCAGTATTGGGAAGCATCTTTATCCCCGTGTTCTTTATGCAAATTGGCATTGACACCGACGTCACGAAGTTCTTTGACGGCCACGTACTGATTGTCGCTGGCATCCTGTCGGCGATCGCCATCGCCGGAAAAATGCTCGCCGCATTTGGTGCGATGGGCACCAACACAGACAAGTTGGTCATTGGAATCGGAATGGTCCCACGAGGCGAAGTGGGCCTTATCTTCGCTTCCATCGGTGTTTCCGTTGGCGTGTTCAAAGACGACCTGTACGCCGTCGTTCTTCTTATGGTTCTGGTCACCACAGTGGTGACACCGCCCTTGCTGCGCTGGCGTATTCAACGAAATGATGTTTCCGCCGATAACGAACCATCTCTCGACGTCACCGAAGAACCCGTTGGCGGCTGGATTCGATTGATCAACAATGAAGTGCAACTTCACGGAGTCCCGCCAGCAGAACTCATACTTCCTCTGGCACTTGAATCAGCCATACATGCCGCGCAAGCACAGCCGAACGCTGCACTTCTTGATTGGATGCATGCGCAGCGAAACACGCCCCTGACGTGGAACACGCACTCCACTGAATTGTTGCTCGATCTTCTCTCGCACGGAAATGGCCGCTCGTGGCGTTTCCTCGATGTCACCAACGTTTTAGACCGTGCACTTCCGGAAGTTGCACACGCTCTTCATGCACGTCGTGGCGATGCCACAGAGCTGGATCCCACTCATCTCGCACAAACGCCGGTGCTTGAAGCGTTGCGTAAGTCCACCAGTCGAGTCTCAACATCTGAAGCATCACTCATTCTTGCCGCGTTCATCAGCGACTTCTCTGACGCCGGTGATGCCACCCCACTTCTCGATCGCCTCACCATCGACAACGCCGTGAGAGAAGAAACGCGGTCATTGCTGTCTGCATCGGCACTGCTGCATGCTGCTTGTACAACCGAGCCATACGAACCAAACAATCGTGTACTGGCGCAACTTGCAGGTTTTCTTGAAACTCCTCTCATGGTGGAGCGCTGCAGAATGCTGACTGAAGCGCGAGGAAATCTTCAGGATTGGCAGTTCTCCGTCCTCATCGACATCACCACAAGCGTGCAGGGCCTACTTGCACATCCAGAACTTATTGAAGGTGCCGAGAATTCGCTTGTCGAGGTTCGCCGGCGTGACGCAATTGCTCTCACCACCGACCCACTCGTCATTGAACGTCTCCGTCATGCTGCGGCTGTGTACTTACTTGCGCACGAGCCAGAGGTGCTCGTTCGGCACGCGACATTGGTTGAGCCGGCACCACGTCCACGTAACGTTCGCGTTGGTGTTTACCCCACGTCAGTTCCAAACGAATGGGAAGTGGATATTGCTACGCGAGACATGCGTGGATTACTTGCACGTATCTGTGCAGTGTTGGCAGAACGTGGTTTGGAAATCAAGAACGCAGACCTCGCAACATGGCCAGATGGTGCAGTCCTCGACTCGTTCATTGTTCGAAGCGAGCAGAGGCCTCAAGCACCTCAGTTGTCGTATGAACTAGAGCGCCGACTTCGCAAGCGTGTGGATGACCCTCGCCGCCTCATGCGCGGCACAAATAACTCACTCACATTCACTCTCGATAACGATGCTCATCCGTGGCACAGCGTGGTGACGGTGGCCGGCACCGACCAGCCCGGACTTATTCAGGCAGTTGCTGCGGCCTTTGCGCGAGCAAAGATCAATGTTCATCACGCACGTATCACCACATCAGATGGTGCTGTGGCCGACAGGTTCGAAGTGTCAACTCGGCACGGCCGCAAAATAAGTGACAGCGCTCTTGCTCGAGTGAACGCACTGTTGGCGTAGCCGTTTACACAGCGTTCACACACCTACCAACTCGCCACATTCCCGAAACAATTAGGCGACAGTTGCGAAATCTCTTCTCCGTATGGTTTTGCCAGTTGCAATAGCGACTCTCGAAACGTCACCCCCGGGCGACACAAACACAAGGAGTCAAGATCCAGTGAAGTTGATCACCGCGATCGTCAAGCCATTCAAGGTGGACGATGTGAAAGACGCACTGAAGTCGGCAGGCGTACAAGGCATGACCGTGTCGGAGGTAAAGGGGTTCGGCCGTCAAGGCGGACACACCGAGACCTACCGCGGCAGCGAGTACGCAATCGATTTCGTGCCAAAAGTGAAGTTAGAGCTCGTCGTTGACGATGCCGAAGTAGATGCGGTTGTAGAAGCAATCCGCACCTCAGCAAATACAGGAAAAATCGGTGACGGCAAAGTCTGGGTCACCGACATCTCACGTCTCATCCGAATTCGAACAGGAGAAGAGGGCAGCAATGCAATCTGAAGTACAAGTCCTCGGCACACAGATCAACCTTCTGTGGGTCGTTATTGGCGCAATGCTGGTTATTTTCATGCAGGCCGGTTTCGCGCTTGTTGAAACTGGCTTCTGTCGCGCAAAGCACGCAGCCCACGTTGTTGCAACAAACTTTGCAATTTTTGGTTTGGGATTCGTCGGATTCTTCTTCGTCGGATTCCCGTTCGCATTTGGCGGATTCAGCTTTGCTGGTATCGGCCTTGAACAACCAGTAGGCGAAGCACTAATTGGAAGCGGAAACTGGATCTTCTTGTTCCAGGGTGGATGGGCAATGTCATCTGGCACCATCACACCAGCTCTGCTCGGTTTGTTCCTTTACATGGTGGCCTTCATGGACACCGTTGCAACCATTCCCACCGGCTCTATGGCAGAGCGTTGGAAGTGGAGCAGCTTCACCATTTGGGGAATCTTCTGTGGCGCCATTTACTACCCACTCTTCGCAGCATGGACATGGGGCGGCGGCTGGTTGTCAAAGACATGGGACACCATGAGCCTTGGCGCTGGTTACGTTGACTTCGCTGGTTCAGGTGTTGTTCACGCAGTTGGTGGTGTGGCCGCACTTGCAGGCGCATTGGTTGTTGGACCACGCATTGGCAAGTTCGGTGCAGATGGCAAGCCACGCGCACTTCCCGGTCACCACATTCCTATGGCGATGCTTGGAACATTCATTCTGTTGTTCGGCTGGTTCGGCTTCAACGCTGCATCAACCTTTGCTGCAACAGATGTTCAGTTCGCAACAGTTGCAACTAACACAGCCATTGCTGGTGCATTTGGTGCCGTCACCGCGATGTTCTACATCACAAAGCGCACCGGCAAGCCAGACCCAGGCATGATGGCAAACGGCATGTTGGCTGGTCTTGTTGCAGTCACTGCTCCATGTGCATTCATTGCTCCATGGGCAGCCGCAGTCATTGGTGTGATTGCAGCAGTGTTGGCAATCGAAACCGTCTTCATTGTTGAGCGCAAGTTCAAGATTGACGACCCAGTAGGCGCAATTGCTGTTCACATGATGAACGGAATCTTCGGAACCCTTGCTGTCGGCATCTTCTCCAACGGAAGTTACGGAGCTGGCTGGAACGGTTCATCATCGAAGGGAATCGAAGGAATCATTAAGGGCGACTGGGGCCAACTCGGTGCACAAGCACTTGGCGTTGTAGTCATCCTTGGTGTCATCTTCCCCATCGCCTACGGCTTCTTCAAGATTCAGAACAAGCTGACCAAGGGTGGAATTCGTTCCGCTGAAGAGGACGAGATTGCTGGTCTCGACCTCCCCGAAATGGGAGTTCTGGCCTACCCAGAATTCAGCGGCGGACGCCTCTAACAGATCCCCTTTCGCGACAACCCGCGTCACCACAACGGAGTGGTCGGCGCGGGTTGTTTGCGTTATGCGACCATTCACCAGTCGGAAACAGAACGGAAACAGTTCTTTTCTAGCGTCTGAGTCACTATCCCCCATCCCATAGGAGATTCAGATGCTGTCAGCAGCAACCATCGATTCCGGAGCCACAGCGTGGGTTCTGGTGTCCACCGCACTTGTGGCGTTTATGACCCCTGGCCTTGCCTTCTTCTACGGAGGAATGGTTCGCTCGAAGAACATCCTGGGGATGTTGATGCAAAACATCTTCGCCATGGGACTCATCAGCGTGTTGTGGGCAGCCATTGGTTTCTCTCTCGCTTTCGGTGGAGACGGTGCCTACATCGGAAACTTCGATTTTCTCTTCATGAAAGACTTGGGAACCATCGCTGAACTTCCTGGTTACACCAAAGAGTTCGGTCTCGTTGTTCCCATCATGGTGTTCTTCGCATTCCAAATGATGTTCGCGGTGATCACTCCAGCACTCATCACTGGTGCGACTGCAGACCGCTTGAAGTTCTCGGCGTATGCGGTACTCATTGGTGTGTGGGGCGTTGTTGTGTACCCCACCGTTGCTCACTGGGTGTTTAGCCCGAACGGGTGGTTGTTCAAGCGCGGCGCACTCGACTTTGCTGGTGGCGCTGTAATTCACGTCAACGCTGGTGTTGCAGCACTTGCCGTCATTCTTGTTCTTGGTAATCGCAAGGGCTGGCCACGCGAAGCAATGCCGCCACATAACTTGCCCTTCACAGTTCTCGGCACGGGCATCTTGTGGTTCGGTTGGTTCGGATTCAACGCCGGATCAGCACTTGGCGCAAATGGTCTTGCTGCACAAGCACTCGTCAACACTCACCTCGCTGCAGCCGCTGCAATGTGCGGATGGCTTGTTGTTGAGAAGTTACGTGCCGGTCACGCCACAACATTGGGTGCAGCATCTGGTGCTGTAGCTGGTCTTGTCGCCATCACACCATGTGCTGGTTTCGTTGGCGGATTTGCTCCGGTCATCATCGGGCTCACCGCTGGCGTGGTGTGTTACCTCGCTCTTTCGTTGAAGACCAAGTTCGGTTTTGACGACAGCTTGGACGTCATCGCTGTTCACCTTGTTGGTGGAATTCTTGGCGCTGTTCTTCTTGGCTTCTTCGCAGACACCAAGGTGAACTCCTTGGGCTTCGACGGAATCTTCTTTGGTGGCGGCGCCGACTTGCTGATTGATCAGCTTGTGGCATTGGGTGCCACCATCGCATTCTCGTTCATCGTGACCTGGATCATCGCCAAGGCAATCGATGCAACAATTGGCCTGCGCGTCAGTTCAGAAGATGAACTCGTCGGCCTCGACCAAAGCCAGCATGCAGAATCTGCATACCAGT
>JBIIQG010000005.1:0-55555 GCA_044342185.1 Ilumatobacteraceae bacterium
CACCACTTGGGGAATCAGTGATCGTTGCCGGATTCGACCCCATCTATTTGAAGACGGAGCGTTTGTCACGACACCACCTTGATGCCGCCACGACCGAACACCCCGTGTTTGTATTTCACGCAAGTGGCCACCTAGCAACTATCAACTCCTTCGCTTTACAGAAATACGACATTGGTCCAGGTCATCCAGCGCCTGGCGTTGGCTTTGATGACAGTGGCGAACCAAACGGCGAACTTCGTGAGCCAGCAGCGATGGCATTGTCGAAAGATGAATTCCGCGCATTAAGTCGCATCATCTTTGAGAAAGACACTCTCATCCAATTCGGGTCGTCCATGCGAAATGCCGGAATCACCACCGCTACCGATCTGGGTGCAACAATTCATCTCAATGATGAGGGATTCAACCTCGCTTCAACTGTCACTTCGTCTGAAGACTTTCCGGTTCGTGTTGTCGCAGCATCTCGTGTCATCGGATCTGTAAATGACATGCAAGACGCAGTGGAGCGAATCCGTCTAGCTCAAGGCAAGTCACACAACAAACTTCATTTGCCCATTGTGAAGATGGTTCTTGACGGGTCAATTCAAGGTTTCACCGCAGTCATTCAATGGCCCGGGTACATCACGGGCGAAGACCACGGGCTATTCCTCTTGCCACCCGAACAAGTAGTGGACTATTTGCGCCCATTCCACAACGCAGGAATTGGCATTCATTGCCACTGCAACGGAAGCGCCACCTCGCAAGTGTTTATTGACGCCATTGAGCAACTTCTTCGTGAGACTCCGTGGCTAGATCACAGACATACCGTGACTCACGCACAGTTGATTACTCAGGCACAAATGCGTAAGGCACGCAACCTTGGTATGTGCGCCAACTTCTTTGTGAATCATGTGTTCTATTGGGGTGACCAACACCGCGACATCACTGTTGGACCAGATCGTGCTCACGGAATGAACCCATGCGGTTCTGCGGATCGCATGGGTCTCCCCTATTCATTCCACACAGACGCACCCGTCACCCCACCTGGGCACTTGCACACAATGTGGTGCGCCGTCAACCGACGTACAGCAACGGGTGAAGTGCTGGGAGAAAACGAAAAGATCTCGGTAGATCGCGCGTTTCATGCAGCCACCATCGATGCGGCATACCAGCTGCACATGGATCATCTTGTTGGCTCACTTGAAGTGGGCAAGTACGCAGACATGACGGTGCTTGATGACGACCCCTACACCGTCGATCCGATGACTATTCGCGACATCAACGTATGGGGAACAGTTCTTGGTGGCATTCCCTACGAACGGCCCGTCCAAACGTCGTGACCGCACCACGCATTCCCACCTTCGTCATTGGCGGGTACCTCGGCGCAGGGAAAACCACGTTTATCAATGCACTCCTCACCGGCGGCATGACAAATGTTGCTGTGGTGGTGAACGACTTTGGAGATGTGAACATCGATGCATCGCTCATTGCCCAAACGCATGCCGACACCATCGAGTTGACGAACGGTTGCGTGTGCTGTGCAATCGGTGGCTCACTTGCAGACACGCTTTTCACGCTTCTCGACAGACAGACAGTTCCGTCCACAATCATCATTGAGGCCAGCGGTGTGGCCGACCCCGCAAGCGTTGCTGCCTACACACACATCTCAGGACTATCCCCCGCAGGCACAGTGGTGTTCGTTGACGCATCTGAATTTGCAGAGAACCACCAGAACCAGCTCATCCGCTCCACCCTTGAACGACAAGTGCGGGGCGCTCATCTTCTTGCATTCACAAAGACCGACATTGCAAGCGCACAACACATTGCTGATGCACAGACCATCGTTACGTCTCTTGCACCCGACACAGCCACTGTTACTGCACCGGCAGATGTTCTTGCCTTCTTGGTGGAAGCAAAACCATCCGCCCTCATCAAGCCAGACACGGGAAGCCACGACTCGTTCTTCTCGCGAACACACCATTTCCCCCAGGCCCCCTCTCGCGAGGAACTCGTCACATTCCTGTCCGAGCTTCCCCGATCTGTGGTGCGCGCAAAGGGAATAGTGGAACTATCGGATGGTTCATGCGTTCTGGTGCAGCAAACGGGCCACCATCGAGCGCTCTCCGCGATTGATGCCACCCCAACAGGCATTGTGCTGATTTCGTCAGAGTAAGGTTCGATTCTGAACCACAGAGGGGGCGACGTGGAACGTTCAGTTGATATTGCGGTCGTGGGCGCAGGCTTTGCCGGCATGTACACAGTTGTGAAAGCACGTGAGTTGAACATGTCTGTTCAAGTGTTTGAAGCGGGTACCGATGTTGGTGGTACGTGGTACTGGAACAGGTACCCCGGCGCTCGTTGTGATATTGAGAGTGTTGAGTACTCGTACAGTTTTGACAACACGCTTCAACAAGAGTGGGAATGGACAGAACGATACGCGCCCCAGCCCGAGATATTGAAGTACGCACAACATGTGGCTGACCGTTTCGACCTTCGTACAGACATTCAGTTCTCTACACGCGTTGTGTCTGCTCATTTTTCCGAAGACAACAACACATGGACCGTCACCACCGACAAAGGCGATGTCATCACAGCCCGCTTTGTTGTGTTCGCCACAGGATGCTTGTCATCTGCCAACCGCCCACATTTCCCAGGTGCTGACTCTTTCGCCGGCGAGGTGTACCACACAGGCGAATGGCCCCACGATGGGGTCGACTTCACTGGAAAGAGCGTTGGCCTTATTGGCACCGGATCTTCAGCTATTCAAAGCATCCCCATCATCGCCCAGAATTCGACGCACCTCACCGTTTTCCAACGCACTGCTTCGTTCTCTATTCCTGCGCGCAACGAATCAATTGATCAGGACTATGTCGCCAGAGTGAAATCTGCGTATCCCGAGTTCAGAAATGCAAACCGTCAACAAACGGGGGCTTTCGGTTCAAACATTCGCCGCGGAGAGACATCTGCTTTGGAATCAACCGACGAGGAACGCTGGGCCGAGTTTGAGCGTCGCTGGGACGAAGGTGGTTTTGCTTTCTTGTCGTCGTATAACGATTTTCTTCTTCACAAAGATGCGAACGACTTAGTGGCGGAGTTTGTGCGGCAGAAAATTCGCTCCATCGTGAAGGATTCCGCCACAGCAGAACTGCTGATGCCCACCCAAGTCATCGGCTGTAAACGACTGTGCCTAGACACCGGCTATTACGAAACGTTCAATCGTGACAACGTGACTCTTGTAGCCGTTGACAACCACCCCATTGAGAGAATCACCGAGCACGGTCTTGTGGTTGATGGAGCTGAACACAACTTCGATGTCTTGGTGTACGCCACAGGTTTTGACGCCATGACCGGATCACTTCTCAAGATTGACATTCGTGGACGCAATAGCCAATCGCTCGCCGATGCATGGCACGCGGGTCCCGTGACGTACTTGGGGCTCAATACTGCAGGCTTCCCCAACATGTTTATGGTGTCTGGACCAGGTAGCCCGTCGGTGTTGACCAACATGATCATGTCCATTGAGCAACATGTGGAGTGGATTGCAGACTGCATTGCCCATATGACTCACAACAATCTCTCAGTGATTGAAACGACGGAACAATCACAATCAGGTTGGGTGGCGTTTGTGAACGCCGTTGCTGACATGACGTTGTATCCATCCTGCAATAGCTGGTACTTGGGGGCCAACGTTCCAGGGAAACCACGCGTCTTCATGCCGCTTATTGGCTTTCCTACCTATGTCGACAAATGCAACGAAGTTGTGCGAAATGGCTATGAAGGATTCGTACTGGCCTAAACCAGCACCCCAATCTCTCGCTATTCAACAATGAATGTGTGATGCATTCCGTTCGCGTAGTGACCTGCAATGTTGCACAACAACTCGTACGTGCCCGCCTCTAGGTCAAGTATCAGCACCTTGGCTTCGTTCGCTGGCCACTCGGGAATTTCATCGACAACTTCGATGCCTTCAAGTTCTTCATCGAAACGGTTGTTGTCGCCAATCGGAATCTTTCCGGGTTGAAACGAGGTCTTTGTAACAAGGAACTCGTGTTCGATGGTGCCAAAGTTTGCGATGGCGAACACGACCGTCCCCGCCCGTGCCTTGCTCGCACTCACTTCAATCCCCCACTCGTGAACGTCTCCCGTCACCTTGTTTGATTCTGTGTCGTCAAGGTCGGCACCAGGCTGGCTAGACGGGTCAGCGCCACAACCAGCCAGTGCTACCGCCAGCACAACTGCCCCAATCCACCTGTTTCTCATCCCTAACGACCATCCCCTATCCGTGCCACTCGCTGACAAGTGTCATTTTCACGCCCACGGTGCTACTTCGCTGTGAACATAGGTACCAACTTCGCCTAGCGTGTGAGTCACGCCCAGATTCGGGCTTCACACAACGGAGATCACATGACTACCTACGACAAGATCTACATCAATGGACAGTGGGTTGCTTCCGAAGGAACCGCAACCATTTCCGTCTTCGATTCTTTGACCGAACAAGTAATGGCGACAATCCCAGAGGGAACCGCTGGCGATGTCACGAAGGCTGCAGCAGCAGCTAAGGCTGCCTTCGAATCATGGAGCACACTTCCTAAAGAAGAGCGTGCAAAGTACATGAACCGTATTGGCGATGCACTTGGTGGACGCATGGATGAAATTGCTTCTGCAATCTCCCGCGAGACAGGAATGGCAAAGCCACTGTCAAACATCATTCAGGTCGGAATCCCCATCAACTCGTTCAAGCAGGCAGCTGTTCTTGCAGAGTCGTTCAACTTCTCTAAGGAAATTGGGAACTCATTGGTAGTTCGCGAACCTATTGGTGTCGTGGGCTGTATCACCCCATGGAACTACCCATTGCACCAAATTGCGGCAAAGGTTGCGTTCGCCATGGCCGCTGGTTGCACCGTTGTTCTGAAGCCAAGTGAAGTTGCACCAATTGACGCGTTCATGTTGGCCGAAATCATCCACGAGGTTGGCTTGCCAGCAGGCGTGTTCAACCTTGTCACGGGCACTGGCCCAGTTGTGGGTGAAGCAATTGCTGCAAGCCCCGACGTTGACATGGTGTCCTTCACTGGTTCCACCCGCGCCGGACGCCGCGTTATGCAAGTGGGCGCCGAGACCATTAAGAAGGTTGCACTTGAACTTGGCGGCAAGAGCGCAAACATCATTTGCGACGACCTCGACGACGAAACCTTCACAAAGGCAGTCATGGGTGGTACAGGCCAGGCATTTTTGAACAGCGGACAAACATGTTCGCTGTTGAGCCGCATGCTTGTACCGCGCGCAAAACTTGAGCAGGCAGAAGCCTTGGCTGCAGCAGTCGCCAACAACATCAAAGTGGGCGATCCATTCGCAGAAGGCACCAACGTTGGACCTCTTGCATCGGCCGCACAACGTGACCGCGTGCAGATGTACATCAACAAGGGAATCGAAGAAGGCGCAAAGCTCATTGCTGGTGGGGCTGGCGCACCCGAAGGCCTGAACACCGGGTACTACGTGAAGCCAACAGTGTTCTCGGAAGTCAGCAACGACATGACCATTGCTCAGGAAGAAATCTTTGGTCCAGTGTTGTCCATCATTCCGTACGACGGAATTGACGATGCAGTCGCCATTGCAAACGACAGCGTGTACGGCCTTGCCGGCGCAGTATTCGCAAAGGACAAGGAAACCGGTATCGCAATTGCTCGCCGCATCCGCACTGGTCAAGTCACAGTGAATGGCGGAGGCTTCAATCCCAACGCTCCATTCGGTGGCTACAAGCAATCAGGTGTTGGTCGCGAACTTGGCGAATACGGATTCGAAGAGTTCCTCGAGATCAAGAGCCTTCAGCTCTAACCCATTTCGTTACGCACAAGCCCGTCCCATCTGGGGCGGGCTTGTGTTGTTTATGTGGTGGGTGGGCTCACCGGCACGGTAGTGGTTGTTGTTGTGGTCGTTGTTGACGTGGTGGTAGTTGAAGTAGTTGTTGTTGTCGTTGTGGCAGGGGGAATAACAAAACCATTCGCCCAGCCCCATCGAATATCCATGGGGGCACCCACCGGTGTTCCCACAGCGCCAGGAAGTGCATCAATTGATCGACGCAATTGAGCCCAACCATCCCATGCAGAGATGCCCGTTGTGGGGCATCCACCACGTACTTGGCTGCACGCGGCTGTTTGAACAGTGATGGCCCCGATACGAAGCGGCATCGCCATAGTTGCCGCACGCGCTGCCATGACAGCCCACTGACGCGACTGTGAACCGCTTTGTGTGTGAATTTGCGGCATTGCAAACACGTTTGGCCCAGCATGAGATGACACCCACAAGACATCGTCGATGGTCCATCCGTTGTTGCACGTGAGGTCAGTAGACACAGTTTGCGGACAACCGTCTGCAGAACCAAAGTTCCACAAACGCAAAGACGATGATCGAACAAATCCGTCTACCCAGGAACGCGCTTGCCCTGGTGGGCCCCATCCGGGCTCAAGATCGACAGCTGCGGACACCGTGACACGAGGATCAGATGCCACACGTGCTTGTTCAACCATTCGCGCCCATGTTGCACCACCCATAAAACCGTTGTAGCCCGTGACAGAACCTGAGTTGCTTGTTCCGAGTGACACTTCCCATGGGCCTGTGCCGCACTCCGCAAGTCCGGCAGCCCACGCAGCAGATGCTGCAACGATGGTGCTGTACGGCATGGTTCTCCCAAAACCGTTTGTGCCACCGTCCACTTGTCTTCCGAACGACAGAACAACAATTCCGCGCGGAACTTTTCTTGCTTGGTCGCAAGCAGCCGCACGGATGACAGGGACCGCTGTATCGATGGGTGTGACATCTTGTCCGCGCACGTAACTTCCCACAGCAACAACCCACTGTGGCGAGCTGCGTTCTGGAACAGCCGTGGGATACCACGGCGCATCCCCAAGTTGCACAGTGGAGGGGATGTTCATCTCTGCGTGAATGGGATTGCGAATACAACTAGCGCTGCACGCTGCCGTAGATGCAGAGAATGCATCTACGTTCACCTTTGTTCCACGCGAACGACTATTGCGCGTAGAGAGCGCAACAACTTGCACGACATTTACCGATTTAGTGCCACGTAGAGACACTGACTTGCGCGACACTTTGGAGGCGTACTGATCGACGGTCTTCACTCGTCGGCCATTAACAAGCACAGCCAACTTTCCTTGTGCTGGTCCTGCCACGTACCACATGGCGAACGATTTGCGCTTCAGAGTGAACGTTGCGCTGGCACCTGTTGTTGATGCCGCAAGCAGGGCTCCACCGTGAGCCGTGCGGCTCTTGCCGACCGACCACGCACTGGCAGTGACCGAAGACGTGGGAGCTGCAGCGTGGGCAAGAGATGACATGGCCATTGAAGCCAACGCAATTGCGCCGACGAACTGAAATGTGAAGCGCCGTGGTGTCATCACTTCACACTAGGTAGAAGTGGCAATCGACATTCATCACCCCCACATACCATTGGGTATCGGCAAGTATTTCAGTACCCTTCGCCATCGTTCCCTGTGTTTTCTCTCACCCCGCCCCGTCTTCGCACTCGCCTCGCGTTCGCACTTCTTACTTTGGCGACTCTCGCTAGCGCAACGCCAGAACCTTCACCGTCACAGGCCCTCCCGCGTTCTGGAGACGCAGATGCTGGCATCAGTGTGGTGTGGCTGGTGCTTGACGAGGCGCCTCTCTATGCCCTTCTACGCACGAACGGCACCATCAACTCCGCCCGTTATCCCGGGTTCACCGAGTTAGCCAAATATTCCACGTGGTATCGCAATTCGTTGGCGACAGCCCAACGTACGACCGAAGCGATACCAGCAATGCTTGATGGAAAGTGGCCCACAATGCGCAACTACCCCGTGCTTGCAGATCACCCGGTCAATCTCTTCACACTCACTAAAGACCATATGGATCTTGATGTGTATCAAACAATTACCAGTTTGTGCCCAAAAGATGTGTGTGCGAACAAGGTGCCCGACAAAGAACGGCAAGCAGAATTTCAAGTCACAGAGTTTCGCAATCTCATCTCTCGCGTGAGCACATCAACAACTTCAACGGTGCACTTCTCCCACATTCTGCTCCCCCATCGCCCATGGCGTTTCTCCACCGATTTTCGTTTAGGAAAAGAACTGGAGACCGACCCACGACCCAGCAACACAATTGACCGACGTCGCGATGCATACCAATCTCTCCTTCGTCAGTTCGTTGCGACTGATCAATTACTGCTGTCATTCATCACGTCGCTGAAAGAATCCGCAAATTGGGACCGAACAATGCTGATTGTCACCTCGGACCACGGAATGACTTTCGTGCCTGGCGAGTCATTTCGAGACACAGTGAATCCCGCGAATAAGCCAACACTTGAAGACATTTACCGCGTGCCACTCTTCATCAAATACCCAAATCAACAAGCAGGTGCAATCAACAATTGCCCTGTCTCATCTATCGACATTCTTCCTACAGTTCTCTCGGTAACTCGCATTCCCACAAGCGCACAGTTCGACGGTGTAGACCTCAGCACTACCTGTCCTGTGCGTGCGTCTCGCCGCGTGCGTTGGCCGTACACAGGTGCGAATCTCTCCACTGATTTCTCTGCAGTGGTGAAACGTGTGAAGTACTACAACTCGTGGGTCTCCGCTAACGGAAACGTTGATGACATTCACCGCGTCGGAATCAGTGGTCGCCTGATTGGTAAGCGAGTTCCGCGAACTTCTGCTTTTGTGCGGGGCGCGACATGGAAGAACATTGACAAGCACAGTTTTAGAAATATCGGATCTAACCCCATGTCGTATGTTCCTGCGCGCGTATCAGGACGATTCAGTGCAACAACCACGCTGTGCCAACGATGCGAGGGCCTTCTCGTTGTCAACGGCATTGTGGTCGCAACAGTTCCCGAATTGTCAGGGGCGTCACCGTCGCGTAATCCGGCGTACTTCACAACTTCGCTTCTCACAAAGACCATTACTCCGGGAAGCTCGCCCCCCGAGTTATGGATTGCCGACTGGACCACCAAGAAACCACGATTCTCCAAAGTGGGACCTTCCCGCTAATTGAGGGCCCTGTAAAGTTACTTTCACAGGAAAAGCAACGTCAACTTTCACTCTTCCTGCGTCGGTCGAATCGGGCCAACACGGCGTTGTGCTCTCGGGTATCAACCCATTGGGAGAGACAGCAGAATTCTCTGTTGGAATCATCATTGGTTCCGAAGGCGGAGTTGGCACCGTTGGCAAAGTCTCCGTAGCAGTTCCGGTGCTTCTCGCTGTGGCAGCCGCTCTCACAATCCCAGCACGCCGCAAACGAAGGACCTCGGCCACACCGGCGTGAGTAGCTCGTGCAGTCTCAACTTGGAACTAAAGCCCTTATGAGACACGCAAGTGGTGGGCGTTGAGGGACTCGAACCCCCGACCCTCTCCTTGTAAGGGAGATGCTCTAGCCAACTGAGCTAAACGCCCGAATATTTCGGAGCCCTCACCTTATCGCCGTCTCAGCGCTGTGCGTCAGCCAAAAGCACGGATGGCGCGTGTGCGAATCGCCTTGATGGCAGGGCCCGGAACCGTCCATTTCATGCGGTCAAACTGTTGCCCGTCCTTGAAATTAATGGTCCAAGCATTGTCGTAGTCATACTCAGACGAGGACCAGTAGTAGCTGCGCTTCAACGGGTCTATTGGGGTGTCTGCGACCTGCATAAAGGTGTACATCTTTTCAAGCTCGTCTTCAGACGGCAGGAACCAATCGTCGAATCCATTCACCACGAGTGACGCTGCGTAACGGGCTGCGTAGTTCCCTCTTCCGTACGTGCGAATGATGCGCGTTGTGTTCAGTTGACCAGCGCCAATCAGTTTCGATGCAACTCGTTTCAGACGTGCCGTACTTGATCGAGTGTCGTAATACATGCGGTTGACGCGATCATTCACAGACAGGCGCTTCCAGGTAAGACCTACAGCTTCGGTCGTTGATGGAGATGCCTCTAGGTAACGACCCCAGAACTTTCTGGAACCGGCATCGTAGAAAACAACGCCTCCCGCTGGACCAATGTCGCCCAGTTGGCACGGGCCTACTTCGGTGCACGTATTGCCAGTGAGTTGTGGATTGCTAATTGGTGGCTGCACGCCATTCACCGGACCAAAAGCTCGTGTTGGCATGAGCCGATACAACAATGACGGGAAACCAGACATTCCGTGCTTCGCATTGCGAGTGCGATTTTTGTTCGACCTAATGGGAATGTTGTTCACACGGCCAACACCGTTTTCATCGGTGAACTGAGTGCTGTCTTGGAACATTTGATACCAAGCAAACGACGCAGAGTTCTCTGTAGATGTCCAATATGCAGCCTTGTACAAGGATGGCCATTGACCAATGGTGGCGCGATGGTACGCGTAATCAAGTTCGTCTTTCGATGGCAAATACCAATCGGATTTGCCACCAAGCGTGAGGTTTGCAACATACGCCGCGGCATATCTTCCTTCGCCATTCTGAGCGACGATTCGTGCTGTGTTCACAGCCCCCATACCCACACCGCGGGCATCCACTCTTTGGCGATTCGCCGTGCCCGCGTCGCCACTTGAATAGATGGATTCAGTAGGACGAAGAGACCATGGAAGACCGCGACCGTAAGAAATGGGACGGGCCTCTATGTAGATACCCCACCATTGAGGAGTTGCGGCAACATAAATGACACGACCACCACCTGGTCCGACATTGCCGAGCACACAAGTTCCACCCGTTGCACATGTTGCGGCACTCACTTGCTGCACCGAAATAAACAGTGATGCAAACATGGCGAGTGCAACAGCAATGCGTTTCATTCCCTTGTTCTATACCCCAACACCCGCCATGTTGAGGCAGAGAAAATACCTACTGCCGGCGAGACGCCATGAGAGATGCAAGCATTTCAGGACTTGACGCAATAACGGGACGGCGACGCGCATCGGTATCGATGGTCATCAGGTCTTCGTCATTTGCTTCTGCAATCACTGCACCTGCCTCGGCACAGATGAGCACCGCAGCCAAGTAATCCCACACACCAAGCCCGTCGTAGTCGATGAAGCCGTCAAGGCCGCCTCGGCCCACCAATGAGATGTCTAGTGCTGCTGCGCCAAGGGTGCGCACCTGCCACCATCCGTGGCCTGGCGCTGGCAACGCGTTCGTTCCCACGACAGCGCGCGCAGGGTCGGTTTGACCAGACACCCGAATGCGCATGCCATCGACATTGGCACCCGCACCGCGAATGGCGGCGTACCGGGTCTCGCTCCCCGACTGCTCTGCCACCAATGCAACACGTGGTCCTCCAGAGTCAACGACACACAACGATGTTGCAAACCAGGGAAAACCTTTGCTGGCATTTGTTGAACCATCGACAGGGTCAACCACAATCAACAACTTGTTTTCGGGAAGTGGCCATACAAGATCACCAACGCCAGATTCTTCACTCAAGACGAAAAACCCAGCGGCTTCACACATGTCGACAACTACTTCGTCAACAGCAACGTCGCCTGAATACTGACCTTCCCGCTCACCGGTGAATTCCCACACACCTGTTTCGTCAATGATGTCGGCCGCAGCATCTGCAACATCGTGGAGGAAACCGAGAATGTCGCGGTCGTCAGAATTGCTATCAAAGTGGGGCACCCTCAAACGGTAGTGTCCAAGGTGTGGCTGTGATTGATATTGCCGGATTCGTTGCGGACTTAAAGAGCCACGCCATCGACCATGGCTTCCATGTTCACGATGAACGTCACTTTGTTGAAACGTACTCTCTGCGCCAGATGTGGGAAATAGACCTACACCCCGAAGAAGCCTGCAGTGGCCCCATCGACCTCCATGTCAGCCTCGAAATTGACCCTCGCACACTTCTGAACTTTGAAGATGTGGTGTTAGCAATGGACCACCCTGACGATGACCCAGTAGGCGACTTCTCGTTTCCGCTTGTTTTCACGTGGGCTTTTCCGCCACTTACTGCACCTCCCGACCTCTTGGTGCTGGCCACCGATGTTGCTGGACTCGGCGGCGTAGATCTGCCACTTGAAGTGTCCGCTCTCGACTCGTATCAGCGCGTAACAGATGCAGCCGAACGAAGCCTCAGTGTCATTGGCCGAGTCCCCATTGCACTTGCCATGGTCTACCAAGGCGAAACAGAACTCATCTGTGAACTGCTGGACACATGCAGACGAGTCAGTCTCGACCTGTTGAATCGTGTTCCCGCCTGGATTGGCGATTCCAACATCTAATTATCGCGCGAAAGCCGCTTAAGCCGCAGCCATTCTCTTTCGACGGCGACGCGTCGCTGGAATGATGAGTGCCAGAGCAACAGCCACACCAAGCGTGGTGAAGATGATGACGCTGATTGCCGAGCTTCCATCAATGGTGAACTTTCCTGAAAATTCACCCTCACCATCCATAGTTCCGACGCCAAGTTGTCATGATGTTGAGAACATCCACACAATGAAAATGGTGGGCCAGGCAGGGATCGAACCCGCGACCCAGGGATTATGAGTCCCCTGCTCTAACCAACTGAGCTACTGGCCCGTGCGTGCGGCCCACGAGGACCGAATGGCTCCGGGGGTGGGGCTCGAACCCACGACACACGGATTAACAGTCCGTTGCTCTGCCAACTGAGCTACCCCGGAAGGGAAAGAACAGGTTACCAGCGACCCACCCAGCCACCACAAGGCGACTTAGTCGCCATCCAGGAAACTGCGTAGGCGCTGGCTGTTATTGGGGTGGCGAAGCCGAGCAAGCGTCTTTTGCTCAATTTGGCGAATGCGCTCACGCGTCACGTTCTCTAGTTGTGCAACTTCGTCGAGGGTCATGGGAACTATTGGCCGCAAATGAACAATCTTCTCAGGAGTAAATCCGGTGCGCTCCGACAATTCTTCAATGGTTGGATCACGCTGAAGTTCAGCAGACAGTTCATGTTCAGCAGAAACCAAAACATTTCGATCGGTTAAGTCCTCGACCGTCATTTGCCTGCCAGAGCTAATTCCAAACCGCCTCTCCAAGATTCTCCTATCGCGCTCGGGAAGGTGTTCAAGCTCAGCAGAAATTGCAGCGATGAGTTGACGTCTTTGCACCACCTCGTCAGGAGCATTGGATGATTCATCATTCGACACTCGATCACCAAGTGTTGACGAATCATCATCCGAACCGATGGGTTCATCAAGACTGCTTGCCACAGAAGATATTTGACGAAGCTCTTCAATCTTGTCGACCGCAATCATGGTGCGCTCGGAGAGCTCTTGAAGTGTTGGCTCGCGTTCTAGTTCAACGGTGAGATCGCGATCGGCTTTGGTGAGACGATTCAGAAGTTCCACTACATGGCTTGGCACGCGAATGGTTCGACCTTGATCTGCCATTGCGCGCATCATCGCCTGGCGGATCCACCACGTTGCGTAGGTGGAGAACTTGAAACCTTTCTCCCAGTCGTACTTTTCTGCAGCACGCATGAGACCAATGTTTCCCTCTTGAATGAGGTCGAGAAGTTGCAGTTCGCGTCCGTCGTACTTGCGTGCAATGGAGACAACTAGTCGAAGGTTGGCAGTAATGAGATGCTCGAAAGCCTCGTCGCCTTCACGAATGATATTACGCAGTTCACGTCGACGAGTAGGTGACGCTCCACCAGTTTCTAACTCCGCCTTTGCGGCTTGCATTTCTCGAATCGCGCGGCCGAGGTTTCGTTCGCCCTCGGCATTGAGCAGTTCCACTTGCCCAATTTCTTGCAGGTACATACGCACCGCATCACCTGCATCGCCCACCAGTGGCTTAGTTGCCGCAGCAGGTTTACGTGCTGGTGGAAGTTTTCGTTCCACTGGCTCGGAGATGTCGGGTTCAACTGTTGCTATGGAGATATTGATTTCGTCTAACACTGACTCGATCTGACGAAGCATCTCTGGATTTAGTTCCACATTTCTAAAAACATGGGCAACGGTATTTGGATCGACGGTTCCGTCGTCTGAACGGGATGCAACCAATGTGGCCCACTCGGCGGGGTCCACCTCTGGGTGTGGAGGCTGAAGCCGAGGATTGTGGGTCACTGTGGCGACTCCGACACCGACGCGAGCCACTGCAACAACTGCACCGCGGCCGCTACTGCTTTCTCGGGCTGGCCAAGTTCTTCCAGTGCTATTCGCACCGCCCGTTGCTGCTGCATTTCTGCGGCATCAACAACACTTCTCCGACGCTGCAACTCACGACGGACTGCGGCGCCAACAAGGGCTCGCGCTTCAACAAGTGGTTCGGCCTCGCCGTCATACACGGCAGCACGCTCGATAATGGCGGCGCCTTCTGGCGATGCAGCCTCAATTGCGCGATGAACATCACCCTCTGTCGATGCCAATGCAAGGAATGCATCACGTGACCCCTGATCGCTAAACAATTCTTCGATGAGCCACGGCGCAATGGAGTCCCACTCGTGAATGAGAAGCGAGAGAGCCACAAAGCCTGCGCCTTCGGGTGCTTGTTGTATGGGCGCTGCCATCTCCGTAGAGACCGTGCCGCCCTTTTCAGCAACACGCACGAGTTCTGCTGCAGAGACACCTGTGTGGCTGGCGACTTGACCGGCATAGAGACGGCGAACATTGGGGTCGGGGTGTTCGTTAATGAGAGTCATGGCCTTTGACGCAAGTCGCGCGCGAGATTCGGGCGAACGTAGCGGGTTTGCATCAAAGAGTCGCTGCAACCGGAAACCAAGAAACGGAATGGCATCATCGATGGCTTGTGCCAACGCTTCTGGATTGGTCTGCGACAATTCACCTGGGTCTTTCCCTTCAGGGAACTTTGCCACCGACACGGAAACGTCGTACTTCTTTTCCCAGGCATAAAACTTTTCTGCGGCCCCTTGTCCGGCAGAGTCGGCATCGAATGCAAGTACCACATTGCGCGCGTACCGCTTCATGAGTTTGACGTGTTCTTCGGTGAGAGCAGTTCCACAGGTTGCAACAGCCGTTGCTACCCCGCTTCGATGAAAGCCAATAACGTCGGTGTATCCCTCGCACACGATGACTTTGTCTTCTTTAATTACATTGCCCTTTGCCCAGTTCAGTCCATACAACGTGCGTGACTTTGTATAGATAGGTGTCTCAGTGGAGTTCTTGTACTTTGCTGGGTCTGTAGAGCCGGGCAGAATTCGGCCACCAAATGCAACTGCGTTGCCGTTCTCATCAAAGATGGGAAACATCACACGCGCGCGGAAGGAATCTTGAAGACGTCCGGCCTTGTTCACAAAGCCCAAGCCAATCTCAGTGAGCATTTTGGCTGGGGCACCCAGTGCTTGGCAGAGCTGGTCCCAATCGTCTGGCGCCCAACCCAACTTGAAGTTGCGAGCAATGTCTCCCGCCAACCCACGAGAACGCAGGTACTCCCGAGCCGCGCGGGCATCGGCGCCTTCAAGCAAACGTGTGTGGTACCACTCCACTGCTTGATTCATAAGTTCTTGCAACTCTTTGCGGTACTTACGCTCACCAGTACCAGCACCTGATGTGTAGTGAAGTTCAATGCCTGCTTTGCTTGCTAGGCGTTCTACCGAAGCAATGAAGTCGAGATGTTCCATTTGCTGAACAAACGTAAACACGTCGCCCTTGGCTCCGCACCCAAAGCACATGTAACGACCTGTCTCGTCGTTAACACTGAATGACGGAGTTCTTTCCGAATGAAAAGGACACAGACCAACTTGTCCACGACCGGCGCGACGAAGCTGGGCATAGGGAGACACCACGTCTGACAAGGTGACGGCCGAGCGCACCTTTTGAATGTCGTCCTCCGCAATGGCCATGGCACGACATTAGTGCCACGGCGCCACACTTATGACGGGAGGCGCTCCTCACGCAACGAAGCGAAGATAGAGACCGCAAGGACCAGCGCGATGAAGGACAACGAGATGGCGATTGGCATGTGCCACCAGTACGAGATGGTCATCTTTATTCCGACAAATGCGAGGATGATGCCCAGACCAGTCTGTAAAAAGCGGAAGCGGTCTCTCATGTCTGCCAGCAAGAAATACAGGGCGCGCAAGCCCAAAATGGCAAACGCATTCGATGCAAAGGCAATGTAGGTCTCGTTTGTCACGGCAAGTACTGCCGGAACAGAGTCGATAGCGAAGATCACGTCGGTGATTTCCACCAAAACCAGCACGGCAAGGAGCGGTGTTGCCAAACGCTTACCGTTCTTGACCGTGAACATCTTTTGACCGTCGAGTTCGTCTGTGGACGGCACGAACCTGTGGAAGATACGCATGGCGCGCGACTGAGATGGGTCGAAACCTTCGTCGTGAGTCTGCAACAGCTTGATGCCTGAGTACAACAAGAACAATCCGAAAAGGATGAGAGTCACCTTGAAGGCATTAATGATTGCAACACCAGCGAAGATGAAACCAACTCGCATGGCCAGGGCTCCAAAAATGCCCCAGAACAGAACTCGGTGCTGGTACATCTTCGGAACCTTGAAGTGGGCGAACAAAACTGCCCACACAAAAACGTTGTCCACGCTGAGGCTCTTCTCAATGAGATAGCCACCCATGTATTCACCAGCAGCCGGGCTTCCAAACTCCCACCACACAAATAGAGCAAAAATGAAACCGAAACTGATCCATACCGCTGATTCGATGGCGGCTTCACGCGTATGAACTTCATGGGCATTGCGATGAACGACCAAAATGTCCACCAGCAAGAGTGCAGCGATGATTCCAACAAGCATGGGCCAATGCCAGCCCGCCACATCAATATCAACTTTTCCGCCACTATCAGATGTCGCACCAACGAAAACCGAACTCACCAAGGGATAAAAAGACATGATGCGAGGCTACTACCTCGGCTACTTCGTCTCTGACTTCACTCCACCAATAACTGCCTGAGCGGCAGACAATCGAGCAATGGGAACTCGATATGGGGAACAACTGACGTAGTTGAGGCCTGTTCGATAGAAAAAGTTGATGGACTCTGGGTCTCCTCCGTGTTCACCGCACACTCCCAGTTTGATGTTCTTTTTCGCCTTACGACCGCGCCGAGCCGCTATTTGGACAAGTTCGCCGACTCCGTCTTGGTCGATGGTCTCAAACGGATTTCTCTTCAGAAGGCCTGCTTCCAGATACTCGGGCATCATTTTCGATTCAACATCATCACGACTGAAGGCAAATGTCATCTGCGTGAGGTCATTAGTGCCGAAGCTAAAGAAATCGGCGACTTCGGCGAGTTCATCTGCCCGCAATGCTGCGCGCGGAGTTTCCACCATGGTCCCAATAGTGACTTTCGGGCGCTTCACAATTTTTCCGCCCTTCTTCGCTTTTGGTGCTGGGCGTGAATTGATGTCGGCCAAAACCTCGTCTACCCAACTACGCGCAAGAGCGAGCTCTTCACGTGTCACGGTGAGTGGAATCATGATCTCCACAATGGGTTCGTATCCACGAGAGGAGACTTCATCGGCGGCTTCCATCAGTGCGCGCACTTGCATGGCGTACAAGCCAGGCTTCAGAACGCCAAGGCGAACACCACGCGTGCCCAACATGGGGTTCACTTCGCTCCACTCTCGCGCAGCCTTCAACAACTGTTCATCTTCAGGCGTCAACCCTGTGGTGGCTTTCTTAATTTCTAACTCGTTCACATGCGGAAGAAACTCATGCAATGGCGGATCTAGCAAACGTACGGTGACGGGCAAGCCGGACATCTCAGTCAGAATTCCTACGAAGTCGGTTTTCTGAGCAACACGCAACTCTTCAAGAGCATCGGCTTCGTCACCAGGAGTCTCAGCAAGAATCATTCGTCGCACGATGGGCAAGCGGTCGGGCGCCAAGAACATGTGCTCGGTGCGACACAAACCAATACCTTGCGCACCAAGATGCCGCGCCTTGCGCGCATCTTCGTCCGTGTCGGCATTCGCACGAACATCAAACTTTCCTTTTCGTACGGCATCGGCCCACGACAAAATTGTGTTGAATTCCTCGGGCGGTTGAGAGTCAGCAAGTTCAAGTTTGCCAACAATGACTTCACCAGTGGTTCCATCTAGAGACAGCCAATCGCCTTCGTGAACTGTGACATCTCCCACCGAGAAGGAACGACCATTGATCTTCACATTGTCTGCACCAACAATTGCTGGAGTACCCCACCCACGGGCCACAACGGCTGCGTGGCTCACAAGACCGCCGCGCGAGGTGAGGATGCCTTTGGCCACCATCATTCCGTGAACATCTTCCGGACTGGTTTCACTTCGTACCAAGATGACATCGGCACCATTCTTGGCTGCACGTTCTGCATCGTCTGCGGTGAAGTACACCTGACCAACAGCTGCACCGGGCGACGCCGCAAGACCCTTTGTGAGAGCTTTACTCTTACTTGCAAATTGTGGGTGCAACACCTGATCTAAATGATCGGCAGCAACGCGCATGATGGCTTCGTTCTTTGAAATCTTCCACGCCGACTTACCTGTCCCCGTTGGAGATGTCATATCAACCGCCATCTTTAACGCTGCTGCGCCGGTTCGCTTACCTATACGGGTCTGCAACATCCACAACTTGCCTTGCTCAATGGTGAACTCTGTATCGCACATGTCTTTGTAGTGATGCTCAAGACGAGCGAAGATTTCGAGAAGTTCAGAATGAATTTGTGGAAACTGTTCTTGTAATGCGACTAGGTCTTGGGTGTTACGGATTCCGGCTACGACGTCCTCACCCTGCGCGTTCACCAAGAAGTCTCCATAGGGTTGGGCTTCACCTGTTGCCGCATTGCGCGTGAAGCCAACACCAGTGCCTGAGTTCTCGTCACGATTACCAAACACCATCGCTTGCACATTGACAGCAGTCCCCAATTCGTGACTGATCTTCTCCCGGACGCGATACGCAATTGCGCGCGGGCCATTCCACGAACGGAAGACCGCCTCCACTGCGCCACGAAGCTGCTTGGCCGGGTCTTGGGGAAATGGTTTGCCTGTTGCCTCTACTACGGCCTTTTTGTAGATGTCGCACAGAACAATGAGTGACGAAGCAGGAATGTCGGCATCAATTCTTGCCCCCGTGTCGGCCTTGAGCTTTTCGAGCCCATGTTCAAACACATCTCCATCGACACCGAGAACGATGCGGCTATACATCGCAATAAAGCGACGGTACGAGTCGTAGGCAAAGCGCTCGTTCTGTGTTGACGTTGCAAGACCCTTCACACTCTTGTCATTCAGGCCAAGATTCAACACTGTGTCCATCATTCCCGGCATAGAAAACTTCGCACCAGAACGCACCGACACCAGAAGCGGATCGTGTGCATCGCCCAGTGACCGACCCATCTTCTTTTCCAAAAGTGCCACGTGACGCGCAATTTCATCATCAAGACCCTTTGGCCAACCGCCATGCATGTACGCACGACATGCGTCTGTGGTGATGGTGAAGCCGTGCGGAACAGGCAACCGCAACACACTCATCATTTCTGCCAAGTTGGCGCCCTTTCCGCCCAAAAGATCTTTCATGTCCATCGGTGGACGGCGGTGTTTGTGATCAAATGCGAAAACGAAAGGCACTTTGTCAGTCTATGAAGCGCTGACGAATGCCTTGTCCGGATGAACATTTAGTACACAGATTTAGCCACCTGATGCCTGTGGGGTCACCATGGTCTCTACACTTCGGCCATGCCTCGTGCAACGCGTCGGTCCGCTCCACGCACCTTTCAATTGTTTGGGTTTCCCACCGCTATTCGACCCGGATTCGGAATCTTCACCGTTGTTCTGGCATTTCTGTATCCGTTTCCTCTGGGATTGTGGGTCGCAGCCGCAGTTGCACTTTTTACCGTGGTGCATGAATTGGGACATGCGTTTGCTGCACGTCGGTACAAATGTGAAGCATCTATCGCATTGGACTTCATGGTGGCCTATGCCTCGTATTCCACCTCAATTCCACTTACATGGCGACAGAAAATCACGATCTCTCTCGCTGGCCCCATGCTTCAAGTGGGTAGCGCCTCAGTTGCTCTTCTTGCATTTGGCATCAATCCGTTCAGTCGAACAGACATTGCCTCCAGTGAAATGGCAGCCGCCGCGTGGTGGGCAGGAATCGCACTCGGGCTCATCAACCTCATTCCATTGCTCCCGCTAGACGGCGGTGCTGTTGTTGGCGAAGTGGTCGAACACTTTTTCCCAGAGCGCGGACGTCTTGCGGTTCTACAAATGAGTTTTGGGGTCACTGTTGTCATGGCCGCGGCGAGTCTGTTTTTCGGACTCACTGGGCTATTGCCATTGTTTGTTTTTTTACTGGTACTTCAGTGGCAACAGTTATCGCTTCCCCGCAGACTCAAACGCGCATTTGACCAATCTCGCTTAGTGTCTGACGGCAACCCGGAACTGGATTCAATGGTTGTTGCAGCCATGCTGGATGTTGGCGATGCACAACAAGCATTGGCATACGCCACCGATGCGTACACGAAATGTCCGTCGTTCTCTAATGCGTTTGGTGCAGCACGCGCGTGTTGGGCCCTGAGCCAACGCGACAATGCACTTGCATGGCTAGACGTTGCTCATGCATCACGACTTCAGCCCGACGAGTTACGCACAGCCTTGTTACGCACAGAAGAATTTGCTGAGCTGAGAGAACAATCAGATGTTGTTGCCAAGTGGTTCGCCAAGTGACGAACCACGGCCCACGCGAACAAACGCACGTGTGAATCCCACCGAGGTGACAGTTCCGGTGTCCTGAGGCGTTGCTTCAACACGCGACCCCACTCCCACTCCATCGCGAGACATACTGCGCAGATTCACGGGCGCATCTGCTCCGCGTGAGTCCATGCGCTCCACAAGTTCTTGACCTGGGTAACAGCCTTTGGTGAAACTGACCGATACAGGCACCACGCCCGCTGTGGCGGGAATGTCTCCCACCAAGATGTCCGTACCAAGACGTGGCCACTGCAGATCTACGCGAATCATGTCGATATGGCCCGACTCAGTCTGCTCGCCAGTGGAGGGCAAAGTGTCGGCCTGCCCCACAACATCAATGGCAGAGTCGCTTCCCCATCCCACAACGGCTGCTCCTGCAATTTCTTGAAGACTCGCACGCGCACCGTCGCCGCGGAATGAGCGAACTTTCCAATCGCTTGAAGTCAATGTGACTTTGGAACGAAGAACAAAACGCTGCAGCCGTGTGATGACGGACTCTGCAAACCCAGCGTCAACATCCAAAGTAAAGAGGTCGTCAGCATGACGAACTACTCGCACCAGCGAATGCACATGCCCTGTCGGTTCCAACAACAAACTGTGGGCACTGCCACCCACTTCAAGCGAAGAAATGTTCTGCGCCAACTGTGAGTGCAGAAAAGCTGCGCTGTCGCTTCCCTGCACCAAGACAACATCGCGTTCGCTGTCTGCCCACACAAGTGCATTCGTCATGCTTTTGTTCCCGCAGTGCGACGACGCTGCGTCATGCGTTCAGCGGCGGGAAGCGTTGCCAATAAAGCACGAGCTTTGTTCTCACATTCCAGATCTTCATCGGCTGGGTCACTGTCGGCCACAATTCCGGCACCTGCTTGCAAACTGGCGATGTTCGGGCCCACAAACATTGTGCGGATAGCAATGGCAGTGTCGAGGTTTCCGGAGAAATCTACGTAGCCAACGACTCCCGCATACGGGCCACGTTTCACTGGTTCTAGTTCGTCAATGATTTCCATTGCGCGTACCTTTGGTGCACCACTCACGGTTCCGGCGGGCAACGTTGCACGAAGAACATCAATGGGGGAAAGCCCTGCACGTACGTCACCCGACACTTGTGAGGTGAGATGCATAACGTGGCTGTAGCGCTCGAGCGTCATGAGTTCATCCATTGTGACCGAGCCGTATTCCGCAACGCGACCGACGTCGTTGCGCGCGAGGTCGACCAACATGATGTGTTCTGCAACCTCTTTCGGATTCTCTTTCAGCTCCGCTGCGAGACGGCGATCGTGTTCATCTGTAGTGCCGCGCTTGCGTGTACCTGCAATTGGACGCGAGATAACACGACCGTTGATGACTTGCACCATTGGCTCTGGTGAACCGCCCACGATGGTGAGACCTGGCTGCTTAAGGTAATACATGTACGGGCTGGGGTTTACCTGACGTAGCACGCGATACACATCGAATGGGTCCGCGGTGAGATCAACATCGAATCGCTGAGAGAGCACGACTTGGAAAATGTCGCCGGCGCGAATGTATTCCTTGGCAACTTCAACAGCACGTCGATAATCACCGTGCGGCATTGATGATCGTGTTTCTGGCAAGTGTTCACCGGCAACGGGTGGCTCAACGGCCACATACGCCAACGGACGAGCAAGGTCTTCCACCGACGTGTGCACACGTTCGACTGCGGCATCGTATGCCTGACCAATTTCTTCCTCAGTCAGACCTGCGACGGGAACGCTTTCCAAGAGATAGACACGCTGGCGCCAGTGATCGAATGCAGCCAGAGAGCCAATAATGCTGATGGATGCATCGGGCAATCCGCGGTCGTCGTTTGGAATATTCGGCAAGTGCTCAATTTCGCGAACAACGTCATATCCCAGGTGCCCCATGAGCCCGCCTTGAAGCGGTGGCAGGTCCGGGAAGATTGGGGCGCGATAGATGCGAAGAAGCTCTTCCATCGCAGCCAGCATTCCTCTATCTAGCGGGACGCTCTCAGGGATGTGACCCGTGGTGGTGAGTAGTCCGTTACGCAAGGTGAGAGTTCCACGCGGGCGACGGCCAACAAATGAATATCTACTCCAACGTTCACCGTGCTCTACAGACTCCAACAAGAAGCCGTCGTCATCGCCAACAAGTTTGATGAACGCGGCGACAGGAGTTTCAAGGTCGGCCAGCACCTGGGTCCACACGGGAACAACAGTGTGTTCCCGAGCGAGAGCAATGAATTCCTCGCGAGTAGGCGTAATTGCCGTGGTCACTGTTCAGATCCGAAAGCGCGATAGAAACAGGAGCGCTCGCCTGTATGACATGCACCCTTGCCTTCTTGTTCCACAACGAACAACAAGGTGTCACCATCGCAGTCGTAGAACGCCTCGCGAACAAACTGGCGATCACCACTGGTGTCGCCTTTGCGCCACAACTCTTGTCGACTTCTGCTCCAGTACACCATGCGTCCTTCAGCAAAGGTCATGGACAGCGACTCTTTGCTCATCCACGCCATCATGAGAATTTGACCAGTGTCGACGCATTGCGCGATTGCCGGAACCAAGCCATCGCTGTTGTATGTGACTGCGTCTAATTCTGCTGCTGTAGCGACGATGACGCGTCCTTCAATTTCTTGTGCCATTAGATGTACAACCCTGTTCCTACTTCAATGCGAGAAGCCGCCACTGCATGAATGTCGCGTTCGCGCAACATGATGTAGTCGGTTCCTTGCACTTCAACTTCATAACGATCTTCGGGGCTAAAGAGAACTTGGTCCCCCACCTCTGCAGCGCGCACGTTGGCGCCCAGTGCCACCACTTCAGCCCACACCAAACGCTTGCTGATTTGCGCAGTGGCAGGAATGAGAATGCCGCCCGACGACCGCCGCTCACCCTCACTTTGGGGGATTCTCACCAGGAGTCGGTCATTGAGCATCTGGATGGGGAGTTTCTGTCCGTCGTCGCTCACCTAAAGCACGGTACCGTCTCGGTTCGTGGCATTGGAAACCGTTTATCTAGAAACCATCGATGGAGTGGCCATTGAGGCCGATGTTTTGCGAACCGATGCCCCACAAGTTCGTGCCACGGTGGTCATTGGCCACCCTCACCCCCTCTATGGAGGAAGCCGGCACGACCACATCGTTCAGGCCATGCAACGCGCCGCCTACCAGCGTGATTGTCACTCCATAGCGCCCGACTTCCGCGGGGTGGGTAACTCTGGCGGCTTCCACGACGATGGAGACTCCGAGCGATTAGACCTCATGGCCGCATGCGAGTTAGCCGACATGATGGAACCAGACGGACCCATCGTCATGGTGGGCTATTCATTCGGATCCGTTGTGGCACTGAATGTCACACATCCACTCATTCGCGGTTGGATTGCAATTGCTCCACCACTGCCCATGTTCACCAGCGATCCCTTGGCGTCTCGACACGCACCTTCGAAGGTTCTGCTTGCCCCTCAGCACGATCAGTTCACGAAGCCAGAAGAGTTACGTGCTCGAAGTGAATCATGGACCAACACAACTATGACCGAACTTGTTGGCGTGGATCACTTCATCGCAGTAGGCGCAGAAGATGCGTGCCTGACCGCTCTTGACACTGTGTTATCGCAACTGCAATAACTTACGAAACTGGACGAACGCGCACTCCACGGGACGTCATTGCATCTTTTGCTTCAGCAATGGTGTGTTCACCAAAGTGGAAAATAGATGCCGCAAGAACACCAGTTGCCCCACCCAGCACGACGCCGTCGGCAAGGTGATCAAGAGTGCCCACACCACCGCTCGCAATAACAGGCACCGAGACTGCTGTAGACACAGCTTTGGTGAGAGAGATGTCGAATCCGTCGCGTGTTCCGTCTCGATCCATAGATGTGAGAAGGATTTCTCCGGCACCTAATTCCACGGCGCGGGTCGCCCACTGGACAGCGTCTAACTCTGTGGGTGTTCGACCGCCGTGCAAGAACACTTTCCAACGATTCTCGTCAGCGTTCCACTTTGCGTCGATGGCACACACCACACATTGTGCACCGAATTCTGCCGCGATGTCCGAGATGAGTTCTGGTCGCTGCACTGCAGCGGTATTCACACTGACTTTGTCCGCACCAGCACGCAACATTGCGCGCGCATCGGAGACTTCGCGAATACCGCCACCAACAGTGAAGGGAATGAAAACTTCTTCAGCTGTGCGGGACACAACGTCGATCATTGTTTGGCGCCCATCAGACGACGCCGTGATGTCGAGAAACACCAACTCGTCGGCACCTTGTTGGTCGTACTTTGCAGCAAGTTCAACTGGGTCGCCCGCATCACGCAGATCAACAAAATTGACGCCTTTCACTACGCGACCATTGGTGACATCGAGACACGGAATGACGCGGGCAACAATGTCGTTACTCATAGCAACACCTGCACCGCTTCTGCCACCGTGAACTTTGCTTCATACAACGCCTTACCCACAATGACGCCATCTAATTGAGATACGCCAGCAAGTTGCTGTAAATGTGCCAACGCACCAACACCGCCACTCGCAATGACCGGAATGTTTGTGGTGGCAGCAGCATGTGCCAGACCTTCAATGTCGGGGCCCATCAGCATGCCGTCACGCGAGATGTCGGTGATGACGAAAGCAGATGCAGTGGGAAATTGTGGCAACAAGTCACTCACCGACACACCCGATGATTCGGTCCACCCGTGAGTGGCAGCAATTCCGGCACGGTGGTCGAGGCCAACAGCAACGGGAACAATTGCCGACACAGTGGACACCAGCGAGGGGTCTGCAACCGCCGCCGAACCCATGACCACACGCGTTACCCCGGCACCGGCCAAAGCTTCTGCGTCGGCCACTGTGCGCACGCCGCCACCCACCTGCAACGATGCCCGACCCGACAAGGCGCGAGCGACACTGGCGATGATGCTGCGGTTCACTGGCTCGGCGCTGCGTGCTGCGTCGAGGTCGACCATGTGCACCCACGTGGCACCTTGTTCAACGAAGGACTCTGCGACTGCAACGGGGTCATCTCCATACACAGTGCTGTCGTTGTACTCGCCTTGACGAAGACGAACAACCTTGCCCCCGAGCAGGTCGATAGCGGGATACAAATTCATTTCCCCACCGAATTCACAAAGTTTGCGAGCAATGCCAACCCAGCTGACGCAGATTTCTCTGGGTGGAACTGTGTGGCAAAAACATTGTTGCGACGAAACGCGACGTTCAATGTCTCGCCATAGGTCACCGTTGCCGCAACGTGTGATGAGTCAACAGGCACACCGTGCAGCGAGTGCACGAAGTACATCCATGGCGCCGAGCCCAACCCTGCAAACATTGGGTCTGGCGATACAACATTCAGTTGATTCCATTGCATCTGTGGTCGCGGCATTGCGTCAGAAATCCACTTCACAGTTCCGGGAATGATTCCGAGTCCTCGTGCGTCAGTGTCTTCGTCGCTGGAATCGAACAACATTTGCATCCCCACACAAATTCCCAGGAATGGCACTCCGCTTGCAACCGCATCGCGCGCCACGCTTTCCAACCCTGCTCCGCGAAGTGCCGACATACACGCGCCAAATGCACCAACACCTGGCAACACCACAGCATCGGCATTTTCTGCCACAGACGATTCGCTCGTGAGCACAGCATCTGCACCCACGCGCTCGAGAGCTTTTTGGGCTGAACGTAGATTGCCGATTCCGTAGTCGAGCACTGCAACGCGAGCGCGTGCGCTCACGAAAGAACGCCCTTCGTTGAAGGCACTCCTGCAGATTCAATGCGAACTGCATCACGCAGACAACGAGCAAGACCCTTGAACGTTGCCTCGATGATGTGATGCACGTTGCGCCCAGCTTTCAAATTCACGTGGAGTGTCATTGCAGCAGATGTAGCAAGGGAAGAAATGGCGTGCTCGGCTAACGATGGATCAAACGCAGGTGACCCAAGCGGGAGACACTCGGGAAGTTCAACATCCCACGCAACGAACGGCCGTCCGCTGAGGTCGAGCGAAATTTCTACTAACGCTTCGTCTAACGGAAAATTGCCACTCGCAAAACGACGAACTCCGGCCTTGTCGCCGAGGGCACTGTGGAGCGCTTCGCCAATGCAAATTGCGACGTCTTCAACCGTGTGGTGCGTATCGATGTGTAGGTCCCCCACTGCTTTCACGGTGAGATCGAAACCGCCGTGGCGGGCCAACTGCTCGAGCATGTGGTCGTAGAACGGAATACCGGTAGAGACCGATGCCACTCCGGTGCCATCGAGAGTAAGAGATACCTCAATAGACGTTTCTTTGGTGTTTCGCGAGACTTGGGCTGTGCGTGCCATTTCTCTATTCTCGCCGTTCGGGAGCCGAACACACCGCTTATTTACAGAATTTCAGCGGTTCTGAACAGCGACTTCGATGGCTTCGAGAAATGCGGTGTTCTCTGCGGGAGTGCCCACCGTTACTCGCAAACATCCGTCGAGCCGAGTCCATGAGCTGCAGTCGCGCACGAGAACTCCCGCAGATAACAGAGACTGCCAGATGTCCTTTGCAGGTCGGCTGCGGGGACGGAAGAGAACAAAGTTGGCCCCACTCGGCCACACCTCAATGTCGTGAGATGCCAACGTCGCTTCAATGCGCGAGCGCTCAGACTTAATGAGAGACACGCGCTCTTCCATCTCTGCGGTGAAAGACAGCGCGGCAATAGTGGCAGCTTGCTTGAATGCGTCGAGATGATACGGAAGAACCGCAATCTCCAACTGCGACACCATCCATGTTGGCGCCACTACATACCCAACACGCAACGCCGCCATAGACAAGGTCTTTGAGAATGTGCGAGTGACGGCGAGAGGGCGATCTTCAGACACCATGTCCATGGCAGACCAATCAGAAAACTCTGCATACGCCTCGTCGGCCACAACAATTCCGGTTGCATGCTGCAGCAGAATTTCCAAGTTCTCACGAGGCTCAACAAGCCCCGTGGGATTATTTGGATTACACAAAAAGGTCACCGCAGGTGTGTGTTTTTGCATGACTCGCTCGATCTCGTGGGGGTCAAGAGTCATGTCAGCACGACGTTCACCCACCACAACTTCGGCTCCGGTGACACGAGCAATCTGTGCATACATCTGATACGTGGGTTCGAATGTTGCAACGCGTCGACCGTGCCCACCGTACGTGAGCAAGATTGTTTGGAGAACTTCATTGGAACCGTTTGCGACAAACACCATCTCGGGCCGAACGCCGTGGCGCTTCGCGATGACAGTGCGCAATTCATACGCCGCCCTGTCGGGATAACGATTCCATTCGAGAGTGGACGCAACAGAAGCGAGCTGTTCTACCCACCCAGTTGGCGGCGGAAAAGGTGACTCGTTGGTGTTGAGACGCACCGGAACATCGACTTGTGGCGAGTGGTACCCCGACATCGCCTGAATTTGTTCTCGCGGTTCGAAAGTAGCCACGACGCAAACCTAGCGATAGCTCACTGCTCTTAACGAGCAAGTTTCTCGGCGCGTATCAAAAGACGTTCGGCCGAGACCAATGCTCGTTCCGCCTCGTACATGGCGCTCACCAAATCTTCGTGGTTCGGGCCCACCGAATCGAGAAGCCCAGCAATGCGATTTCTGTATTGCCCAATGGCATCTGCTGCGGCGCCAAGTTCGGCACGGACTGTCTCGGTCATCCTGGAAACGCTACTTGATGCGGCTTACTTTGATTTTGCCTTGGTGGGCATTTGTGAAGACGGACAGATATCGCCCAACTCACAGATGTCGCACTTTGGCTTCTTGGCATCACACACACGGCGCCCATGAAGAATGAGTCGCAAGCTGAACCTTCCCCACTCTGCGGGTGGCAAGAATGCGTTCAACACCTTCTCCACCTTCACTGGGTCGTCTTCAGTGGTGAGACCAAGTCTGCGCGACAAACGACCAACGTGTGTATCGACCGCAAGACCCGGTAAATCGAACACAACACTGCGCAACACGTTTCCTGTCTTACGACCAACTCCTGGAAGCGTCACCAAGTCGTCAAGTTCGCGCGGAATTTCTCCGCCATACACCTCGATTACTCGTGTTGCCATTCCAATGAGATTCTTTGCTTTGCTCTGATAGAACCCCGTTGACTTCACAATCGTTTCAAGTTCTGTGGGATTCGCAGCTGCTAGGTCGTGTGGCGTGGGGTACTTGGCGAACAATGCAGGGGTCACCATGTTCACTCGAACATCGGTGCACTGCGCAGACAAAATGGTGGCCGCCAGTAACTCGTACGGGTTTGAATGTGTGAGTTCACATTCGGCTCCTGGATAGAGAACGGCAAGTCTGGCTGCCACTTCTTTGGCGCGTCCTGCTGGAGTTCTCGGCTTTCCCATAACCCCGAAGGTACCCTGACAGCGTGCCCTCGCTTGAAATCAAACGACATATGGATGCCGTCAGCATGGACGACGTCAGCACACTCATTGCCGATGTGTGGCGAGCCGATGGCGCTCGCCCGCTGAACGACCACCTCTGGCTCGACCTTCGTGAGGGCGGCCGCGAGGGCTTTGCCGGCATCATCGCGCGAGATGAAACGCATTCTCACGCACTTGCCTATTGCCAAGTCTCGCGAGGAAATGAATCGTGGTCGCTCGACCTGGTTATTCATCCCCACCATCGATACGACACCAATGAACTAGCGCCGGGCCTGTTACAAGCCGCCCTGAATGTTGTTGCCGATGAAGGTGGCGGTCATGTGCATTGGTGGGTATTTGAGCCCAACAACACTCACCGTCAACTTGCATCGCAGGTGGGTCTCAATCAAGGACGTCGACTCATTCAACTTCGACGCACGTTGCCACTGGAACAAAACCTGCTTGACGAAGTTGCGCAATTCTCTACAGAATCTTTTGTTGTTGGAGTGGACGAAACCGAATGGCTCGCCCTCAATAATGCAGCGTTCCATCAACACCCCGAACAAGGCGGATGGAACCACCACGTCATCGAATCACGCGAACAAGAGCCATGGTTTAGCGCAAACGGATTTCGTATTCACCGTGACAACGACACAATGACAGCCTTCTGCTGGACAAAGATTCACACAGACACAGAACCTGTCATGGGTGAGATTTACGTTATTGCCGTGCACCCAGATCATTCAGGACGCGGTCTCGGAAGAAAAATGGCCATCGCGGGCCTTGCCAGCATTCCCGCAGAGCGTGCGCCCATTGCAATGCTGTACGTCGATTCCGACAATGCAGCAGCACTATCTCTTTATGCATCTCTTGGGTTCACATCGCACCACGAAGAACATGCATTTGTGGGCGACATCCCAGCGACTGCGAGTACATCGTGAACTCGTTGTATCACCCCACACGCGATGAACTGGCAACAATCCTCGATGGTGAACCGCGCTACCGCCTCGATCAATTATGGACAGGCCTGTACACACACTTTCAGCGACCGACCGACATCACCACATTGCCCGCAGCTTTGCGTACTCGTCTCTCTGCAGAGTTACCCGAATCACTTGTTGAAGTAAAGCGCGAAACTAGCAACACGGGTGACACCGTGAAGTTCTTGTGGCATCTTCTAGAGGGTCAACACCCCATTGAAACCGTGCTCATGTATTACGACACGCGCGCCACTGTGTGCGTTAGTACCCAAGCAGGCTGTGCAATGGCCTGTGGTTTCTGCGCCACTGGTCAGGCCGGATTCAACCGTCATCTGTCAACGGGAGAAATTGTTGAACAAGTCGTGCGTGCTGCGCGCGAAGCCGCCACTCACTCACGTCGCATCGACAACATTGTGTTCATGGGAATGGGCGAACCATTGGCCAACGAACCCGCCGTGTGGGGCGCGGTAGAACGCATTCACGACGACATCGGAATCTCAGCGCGACATCTCACCATTTCTACTGTGGGCATTGTCCCCGGCATTCGCACTCTTGCCACGCGACCGCTTCCGGTGAATCTGGCGGTGTCCCTTCACGCAGCACGCAACGATCTACGAAACGAACTAGTACCTATCAACACCCGCTACCCACTCGAGATGCTCATGCAAGCGTGTAGGGACTACTTACACGAGAAGCGCCGCCGCGTCACGTTTGAATGGGCTCTCATCGATTCGGTGAACGACACAGACCAAGATGCGCATGAACTTGCCGAACTGTGCTTCCAACTCACTCCCGCAGCGCACGTGAACCTCATTCCGTTGAATCCCACTCCGGGATGGCCCACCGTGGGTAGCTCGCCCGCGCGCGTTGCAGCATTTCAACGGATCTTGCGCAATCTTGGTGTGAATGCAACCACTCGTCAGAACCGGGGAACAGAGATTGCCGCCGCATGCGGGCAGTTGGCCGCGGGACAACCTGTCACCGTCACGCCAAAACCACCTCGTCGCTAAGCCTCTTATAAGTACTTCGGGTTCGCGACTCGAACTTTGTCTTCAATAACCGGTGCGAGTGAGTTCAGCACGTGAGCGAGAGACCCATCGAGTTCCCCTGAACGAATCATCGCCGACAGTTCGGCATCTGTTGACACTCCCAGTGATGCCAAGACATCCTCGTGACGTTGTGCCATGTCGTTAGCTGCTGCCAATTCACGCAAGACAATGTCTAGAGAATTCATTGCCACTCGAGTGTGAAATGACAAACGACCGTCCACCGAGGGCGCAACATCGCGCTCAAGCCATTCTCGAACTGATTCAATAAGTTCTGCTGCGGTTGGGCGATCATGAGGCGCGGTCATACAAGAACCTCTCTCAGCATTGCGAGAATGTCATATTCGTTTTCACACACTCGTCTCCCAATTGCAGCCAGTTCGTGGCTCCGCGCTACGCCACTGAGATGTGTATTGGCCTGGGCAATGCACATGATGCCCCACTTCAATGTGCCCAGAATTTCCCACCAACGAACAACGTCGGGGTCGGGCTGCACTCCACTGGCACGTTCATATGCAGAGAACAATTGCTGATACGTACCCATTCCGGCAACAGGAAACGCACCACCAAAACGCCATGCGCGCACGCACAGCCACGCAAGGTCTTCCATAGGGTCACCCACGTGAGCTAGTTCCCAGTCAAGAATTGCGGTAAGTCCCTCCGCATTCACCATCACGTTCCCCAGGCGGTAGTCGCCATGCACCAAGGCCACCGTTTTGGATGTTGGACGGTTGCTCCCTAACCAGCGAAATGCAATTTCAAAAACCGGATGTGGTTCGCCTAGGTCGTCCAATACTTTGCGATACACAGTGAGTTGGTCATTGGAAGCAAGTCCCGAGATGCGGGAATGGTCAATGGAATGCAACTTTGCAGCAGCGGTTCCCAACTGATCAGCAAGAACCGTTCGCGCGTGTGCGAATTCTTCATCTCGCAAGATTTTGCGCGCAATAGTTTCGCCTTCAACAGCACGAACAATCATGAAGGGAAGGTCAAGTTCGGTCGAAAGCGAGCCATCCACCACTACTTCAGGTACCGGTACACCTGCAGCAAACGCAGATGACAGTACCGCAGGTTCACACCCCAATCCGTCGGGGCGACCCGGCCGAACTCGCTGAAGAACAAAATCGTTTCCATCGGCTTCAAAGCGCCATGTCTCACGTGACGCGCCACCCGTGAGGCGACGAAGAAAGTCCACGCGCGACACTCCCAGAACACGGGCAAGACCTGCCGAAAGTTCCGATTGTGGGGAAGAAGCCATGCCCTACTTTGCCACGCCCACTACCGTGGCAACGATGCCCGAGCGCCACACTCAAGTTCCCGTGATTCAGGCGTCGAATGTGTCCGTCATTCGTGACACGCGAACCACGGTGGACAATGTGTCGTTGAGCGTGAACGAGAGCGACAGGTGGGTTGTACTTGGCCCGAACGGCTGCGGCAAGACCACACTTCTGAAGATTTTGTCTCTCTATCTGCATCCGTCGTCGGGAGATATTTCAGTGAACGGGCAAAAATTGGGTGACTTTGACATTCGACCTGTTCGTAGACGATTGGCGTACGTGTCTGCATCGCTAGCCACAGAACTGCGTCCGGCGCTCACCTCTCATGAAGTTGTCATGTCGGCAATGTACGGCGCTCTAGAAGTGTGGTGGAACGATTACACCCCCGCCGACCATGCACGAGCACATGAGTGCTTGGCGCAGTTGAACGTTGCCCATCTTGCCCACTCCCCCATTTCACTCATCTCTTCTGGAGAACTGCAACGAGTGCTTCTTGCACGCGCACTGATGTGTGACCCCATTGCGATTCTGCTTGACGAACCCACCGCGAGACTCGATCTTGGCGGACGAGAACAGGTGGTGCGGATCCTTGATGAGTTTGCACATACAAATCCGCAACTGCCCTCTGTCACGGTCACACACCATGTCGATGAAATCCCTACATCAACAACACATTGTGCGCTGATGCGTGACGCACGAGTACTGGTGGCGGGGCCAATTGAAGAAACGTTGACAAGCCAGAATTTGTCAACGTGCTTTGATACACCGTTAGCCCTTGAACAACGGCCAAGTGGCAGATGGACTGCTTACGCTCCGTGAACGAGCTGCGCTAATCCGGATTTTCCCGCATCAACATGTGACGCGAGTACTCGATCAAGAACTCCAGCAGTCCACAAGTTTCCGCCATACGACAGGTCGATCTGCACTGAGCACCCCGTCACCGTGGGAACAAGCGTCACGCGCATCACCCAGGGAGCGTGAGTGCGTCCGTCGTCTTCGTCTCGTTCGAACACCACAACCGTGCCATCGTCCATAGTGCGACGCATGCGCAGCCTCTTTGACCGTGCAAAGACTCCCACCTTTGCACGCAGTTCCACATTCCACACACCGTCACCACAAGGCTGTGCCGAATGAACCAATGCCATCCATTGCGGATAACGCGTGAGGTCGTTGACGTAGGGGTGAACCAACTCTGGCGGAACAGCTAAATCAACTGATGACGAATACTTCATTGCTCAGTCTTCTTACCAAACGCTCGGCCAAGCAAACGGCCGAACACTGGCTGCTCGTCGTCATCATCCTCGTCAGTTCCGGATTTCACAATGTGTGGCGACCACGGAATCGCCTTCGTTTCATCTGGATCAATGTCGTCTATTGACACTTCACCGTTGTCGTCCACCACTGAGTCGTCTTGAGCCACTGAAATTTCAGCTGCGCGCGCCTTCTCGCGTTCAGCTAACTCTGCTTCTAGCGATTCAAAAAGAGATGGTCCGCCGTCACGCTTTTCTTTCTTTGGCGCGGGAGTCTTCTTTGCTGGCTTTTTCGCAGCTGGTTCAGATTCAACTACTCGGAATAACTGCGGAATGGGCTGACGACGATCATCAAGGGTCCAACCGTGCGGCACAGTGAGCGCATCGGCATGACGTCGACACAGGCGACCCGCCTGTTCTCTTTCCAGCAACGCCCGATTGTCGACCCACACGGTGAGAGTGGCGTTATCGATGCCATACGAGACCTCTGCCGGTGCACCACACCCAGGTCTTTCGCACAGTCTTCGCACATGACAGAAACTACTTGTGTTTCTGGGTCAACGGCTTGACCATTGAAGGACGTGGATGAACTGGTAGGCACGACGGGACTCGAACCCATGACCCCCACGATGCGAAACAAGATGGGTGCGAGAGCACCACGAATTAGTAGGCACGACGGGAATCTTGGTAGGCACGACGGGACTCGAACCCATGACCCCCACGATGTGAACGTGGTGCTCTAACCAACTGAGCTACGCGCCCTTGAAAGGGAACCTCAGATTACCGAGACTGCTCGGCATCCCCCACGCCAGCGCTGTCAGACGCAGGAAGAACACAGGCCTTCCCCATGCCCTGACGATCGAGATGAGCAAAGGTCACTGCGGGGCACGTTTGGTCGAATGCCACGAACGCATCCACCACTCCGTCATGCGGCCCACCACATGCCACTTCCACTGCGAAGTTCTCTCTGTCAATGTCCACGCATGAACCGGCTTGCAACAATTGATCAGGAACACCCGGCTCGGCGGGCTGTGTGAATGCATTTGCAATGAGCACTAAGACCGAAGCGGCGAGAGCCACGGCAACTAATGCCTTCCACGGGAAACGAGGCGGCGGAAGTTGCGCTGGTCGCGATGCTCCTCGCACACCTTCTCTGCTTGGCGGAGCTGCGGATCCATATGTTGAAGCACCCGCTCTTTGGGTGATGTCATACTCTCGTCGAGCCACGGGGTCTGACAGAACAGACCACGCGTGATTCACTTCCGCCATTCGAACTGCATCTTCTTTTGTGGAGCCAGCAACATCTGGATGCAAGGTCTTTGCAAGATGTCGGTACGCCTCGCGCAATTGTTCTGGCGTGGCTTTTGAAGTCACACCGAGAACGGCGTACAGGTTTCTGTTAGTAGCCATGGCGAACATCTACAAGGCCGATTAGTGGCTCACCTGCGATGTATCGCTTCACGTTTTCCGTAATTCGCTCGGACAACAGTGGAATAGCCATCTCTGGAGTGTTGCCGATATGGGGGGTGATGATGCAATTCGGCATACTCCACAACGGATGCCCCGCAGGAAGGGGTTCGGGATCGGTGACATCTAAAGCGGCTCCGCCAATCACATTGTTCTGTAACGCCCACACCAAATCTTCCGTAACGATGTGTCCACCCCTGGCAACGTTAATAATCCATGCATGATTCTCCATGAGTTCAAGTTCAGACCGCCCGATGAGTCCGCGAGTCTCAGGAGTAAGCGACAGTGCGAGAAACACAACATCGGCTCCCACGAGAGCGTTGACTAAATCTTCCGTCCCTACAACCGTGTCTGCACCCTCTACATGTTCGACGCTTCGTCGCACCACAGTGATGTTGCAATGAAATGGCGCCAGCAAGCGAATAAGAGATTCAGTAATGCCGCCGCCACCAACAATGGTGACCGCAGCATGCAACAAGTTGCGACCTACTGGCCCTGTCCATTCCTCTTGTCGTGCGTAGTTACCCACGTGTCGCATTCCCGCAAGAGCAAGCGCTAACGCATGTTCCGCAACCGGTTCGGCGTACACACCTTTACCGCATGTCCACACTCTGTCGCTGTCGATAACAGGAAGGAAGTTCTCAATACCTGCGAAGGGAACTTGTACCCATTCAAGATGACCGTTCTGCCCAATAAGGTTTCGAAGACCTTCTGCATCCTTTGCTGCGGTCCACACTGCAGCGCTTGCCTGCGATGAATCAACAACTGTTCCGCCCCCAGCAACAACTGCATCGGTTACCCACTGTGGCGACGATACTGGGGCAACAGAAATTAAAGAGCGATCTGACATGGTTTAGTGGCGCGAAGATCCGCTGGCAGCACGTTGCCGGCGAGATTCAAAGATAAGCCCCGCCACCATGATGGCGATGCTTCCGAAGAGAAGCATGCTGGCCAAAACATTGAGTTGTGGCGGGATTGCAACTCGCGATGCTCCGAAAACTTGTAGCGGGAACGTGACGAGTGAACCCGCATTGAAGAACGTGATGATGAAGTCGTCGATTGACAAAGCAAACGACAGCAACGACGCCGCAATGATGCCGGGAAGAATGAGCGGGAACGTCACTTTCCAAAATGCACGCCGTGGTGATGCACCAAGGTCCATTGCTGCTTGCTCAAGCGCCCAATCGAATCCACGTATGCGTGCCCGAAGCGTGACAGCAACAAAAGACACTTGGAACATGATGTGGGCGATGACCACGGTCATGAATCCACGTTCGACACCGCGAGCAAGGAACAATGTGGCCAACGACGAACCAAGAACAATCTCGGGAGATGTCATAGGCAACACAAGAAACAGGTTCACTGCCCCACTGCCCTTGAAGCGATACCGGCTGAGCGCAATTGCTATGAGCGTTCCGAGCAACGTTGCGCACACAGTAGAGACTGCAGCAACTTGCAAACTAACGATGAGCGCGTCAGTGAACTCGGGCTTAGAGAAAGGGTTGGCCCAGTTATCGAGGGTGAACCCTTGCCACACAATGTTGTACTTTCCCTTCGGCTTGTTGAAGGAAAACAGCACGATGACAACAATTGGCGCGAACAAGTACAGCAGCCCCAATACAGCTGATGCATTGATGAACTTACGGCCAAGTTTTTGACGAGAACTTTGTGCAGATGTCATACGAGGTCATCCGTTCCCATGAACTTTGCATATGCCAACACTGAACAGGTAATGACTGCCATCAAGACAAAGGACATGGCCGACGCAAGCGGATAGTTCAACTCGCGCAAGAACTGGTTCTGAATAGAGTTACCCACCATGGTGGTGCTGGGACTACCCAAGAACTGCGCGTTAACAAAGTCGCCTGCGGCTGGAATAAACACCAACAGACTGCCGGCGAATACACCGGGCAGCGATAACGGCAAGACAACGCGACGGAATGCACCACTCGCCGTGGTGTACAAGTCCATTGCGGCGTCGACGAGACGAACGTCAATTTTTTCAAGACTGACATACAGCGGAAGAATCATGAACGGCAAGAAGTTGTACGTCAGTCCGCCGATTACAGCGGCGGGCGTATTCATGAGACGTCCGTTGTCCATGATGTTTAGCCATTCAAGGGGTGCATCTAAACGAAGTGTGTTCAACAGTGAGACCACTGGGCCACTGTCGGCCAACAAGTTTTGCCATGCCAATGTTCGAATGAGATACGAGGTGAAGAACGGCACCGCAACAAGTCCGAGCAAAACGGTGCGGTACTTTCCGCCACGAAACGCAATGACGTACGCCAGTGGATATCCGATGAGCAACGTCAGAACAGTTGCAACCGCCGCGTAGACGAAACTGCGTGTGAACTGCGGAGCAAAGTCCGTCAGTGCCGTGCTGTAGTTACTCCACTCCCATGTGAAGTCAGGGAAGAAGTCGAAGCGACTTTGCTTGCTGGACAACGACATCTGAAACATGGACCACAGTGGCGCCAGAAAAAACAAACTGAGCCACAAGATGCCAGGCTTCAACAAGCCATAGGGCGCCAACGCTCGACGAGTTTCAAGACCGCCAATAAAAGCGGTCCACACCAAACCCACCACGCTGGCCAACATGACCGACAACGCAACAAGACGGGTAGCTCCAGAGACCCACCCTGCACCAATAGACACAACACCTATGGCAAGCACCAACATGACACCCAAGCCCACCCATTCTGGGCGGGAGGTGAATCTCTGTTGTTGCTTGGTCACGTGAGTGATATCACCCAGGCGCCCTAGGCGCCTGTGATTGCTGCGAAGCGCTCGTCGAACTTGGCTTCTTCTTCTTCAGACAAGGAACCCCAGCTCTGCAAACGCGCGATGGTTGCAGCATCGGGGAACAGCAACGCATCTTCTGCAAGTGCAGCTGCGTCTCCTCCCATGTTGGACAGTGCGTCTTGCACACCCTTCACAGGCGAGATGTATTGAACCGATGCAGTGATACGAGCAGCGTTCACAGGGTCGTAGACATAGTCCATCCACTTTTCAACGGCGGAACCATTCTCTGATCCGGCAACCCACAACATGGTGTCGTACCAGCTTGTGCCGCCCTCTTCAGGAACATAGAACTTGACGTCGGGATTGTCTTTCGACAACTGAAGAACGTCACCCGACCATGCGACGCAGGCAGCAAAGTTTCCTGATGATAAGTCATCGGTGTAATCGTTGCCGGTGAAGGCGCGAATCTGTCCGTCGTTCTTTGCCTTCTCAATCTTGTCGAAAGCACTGGCGGCATCGTCGAATGTCTTGATGCTGTCCAACGACTTTCCTTCGCTCATCAGTACAAGACCCAAGGTGTCGCGCATTTCAGTGAGCATTCCGATCTTGCCCTTGAAGGCAGGATCAAACAGGTCTGCCACACTCTTCAGCTCACGGCCAGTGGTCTTTGCGTTGTAAGCAATGCCTGCGATTCCTGTTTGCCATGGCATCTGGTATTCGTTCTTTGCATCCCATGATGGATTAGCGAGGTCGTCACGCAAGTTCTTGCTGTTGGGGATGTTCGCCATGTTGATTTTTTGGGCCCAGCCCAACTGAATCCAGCGCGCAGCCATCCAGAAAGTTGGAGCAACAATGTCCGGATCGATCTTCTTGCCAGCAGCAAGCGACGGCTGCACCTTGGCGAAGTACTCGTTGTTGTCGTTGTAGGCCTCGGTGTACTTGAGGTCGATACCTGATGCACTCTTGAACAGCGCAACGGTCTCTTCATCGATGTACAACGGCCAGTTTTCGAACATGAGAGACATCGCTTCGCTGTCTCCACTACCGCCACCGCCACAGGCAGCAAGGAGTGCTGGCATCGATAACGCACCCGCGCCGACCAGACCTGAACGAACAAGAAAATCGCGACGCGATAACGGTGTCCCGCGACCGGTGCTGTTCTTTTTTTGTGATGCCATGTTGTGTCCTCCTAGTGAGATTCTTTTGTAAACCTAGTTCGCCCCGTTCGCCGAACGGGGTTAGAGCGCCGCCTCAATACTGTCAACATTGGTTGTGGTGGAGCCTGCATTGTCGGGCCACCCGTCCAGCAGATACGGCGCCGACTGGTGCCACGACAAAGTAATGGAATCGCCAGGTGCTGGCGTCACCCTCTGTGGGTCCACGGGCAAAACCGCAGATACCTCGGTGCCATTCACCATTCGGCCGACAAGACGAAGTGTTGCGCCCTGGAAGACAGTGTCGGTGACATCGATAGTGAGACCCTCCGCCCCACCAAGGGATAACTGTTCCGGGCGAATCATGACCGTGACCTGAGTTCCGGCAGAGAGCGAAACATTGTCAGCGCTGTTGCCAGCCGGCACAACTACTTGTGCCCCACCAGCAAGGTCAACTCGCGTGCTTCCACCGTCAGACGAGGCAATTGTTCCGGGCAACAAGTTGGCCGACCCAATGAACCCAGCGACAAACAACGACTCGGGACGAGAGTAAATGTCGAATGGTGCACCCACTTGTTCAACACGCCCCTCACTCATCACAGCAATTCGGTCGCTCATTGTGAGGGCCTCGCCTTGGTCGTGAGTGACGAAGACGAATGTGATTCCCACCTCACGCTGGATGCGCTTCAGTTCTATCTGCATTGCTTCGCGGAGTTTGAGGTCGAGCGCGGCGAGCGGTTCGTCGAGCAAAAGTGCCGATGGATAATTCACCAATGCGCGCGCGAGCGCCACTCGCTGTTGCTGACCGCCCGACAACTGAGCGGGTCGTCGCGACGCAAAGTCTCCGAGGCGTACGACATCGAGCATCTCTTGAACGCGACGAGTGACTTCCGCGTCGTTCAGTTTCTTGCTACGCGGCCCGAATGCAATGTTGTCGAAGACCGACATATGAGGAAACAGGGCGTACTGCTGGAACACCGTGTTGACATTGCGTTTGTGTGGAGGAACATCGGAGACGTCTTCTCCTTCAAGAAGGATGCGACCCGAGGTGGGTTCTTCGAACCCAGCAATCATTTTGAGTGTTGTGGTCTTACCGCACCCGGAAGGACCCAACATGGCGAAAAACTCGCCGCGGCCGATGGAGAAGTCGGCTTCGTGGACGGCAACGAATGACCCGTACTGCTTGCGAACTTTGTCTAGCTGTACAACGGAATCACCGGTGTCCATCCCACCTCCTTCGGTTTCGCAATTGAGCGTAACACTCCGACCCCGAGAATCGTGCCTCCGGTTCAGCTGTCGATGTTGGCCATGACGTGCTTAATGCGCGTGTAGTCATCGAGGGCATACGCAGATAGATCTTTGCCGTATCCCGACTTCTTGTAACCCCCATGTGGCATTTCGGCAACCAAAGGAATATGAGTGTTAATCCAGACGCAACCAAAGTCGAGATGCTTTGCCATTCGCATTGCTTTGCCGAAGTCACGAGTCCATACCGACGATGCCAACCCGTAGTCAACTCCATTCGCCCAGCGAAGAGCCTCGTCTTCATCGCCGAATCGCTGCACCGTAATGACAGGTCCAAAGATTTCATTCTGAATCATCTCGTCTTCCTGACGAAGATCTGCAACAACGGTTGGCTCATAGAAGTAACCGTTACCAGATTGCTGAGAGCCACCAGTAACGACACGCGCATGTGACGGTGTTCGCTGTACGAAACCAGCAACGCGAGCGAGTTGATTCGCATTGTTCAAAGGCCCATACGACGCGTCAACATTGGATGGCCCGGCAGTCACCGTTGCGCTTGCGTGCTCTGCAAGTGCCGCGACAAACTCGGAATACACCTTCGGCCCACACACCACTCGCGTTGCTGCAGTGCAGTCCTGACCTGCATTAAAGAATCCGGCTGCAGAGATGCCAGCTGCGGCGGCTTCGATGTCTGCATCATCAAACACAATGACGGGCGCTTTGCCGCCAAGCTCCAAATGCGCACGCTTCAAATTCTTTGCTGCTGCTTCTGCAACTTCCATTCCGGCACGTACAGAACCCGTAATGGAAATCATTGAGGGGGTGTCGTGAGAGACCATGGAACGACCAGCTTCACGATCTCCACAAATGACATTCAAGACGCCGGGTGGCAAAAACTCTGCCGCAATTTCTGCAAGCAGCAATGTTGATGCAGGTGTCGTGTCGGACGGCTTCAGAACGACAGTGTTGCCAGCAGCTATTGCGGGAGCAAACTTCCACACTGCCATCATCATTGGGTAGTTCCAGGGCGCAACTTGCGCGCACACACCAACTGGCTCGCGCCGAATCATTGATGTCATGTTCGCCATGTACTCGGCCGTTGCTTTTCCTTCCAGCATTCGAGCCGCGCCAGCGAAGAAACGAATTTGATCCACCATCGGTGGGATCTCTTCACTCATGGTGAGCGCAACTGGCTTTCCCGTGTTCTGAACTTCACAAGCGACAATTTCTTCAGCACGCGCCTCAATGGCATCGGCGATGCGATGCAGTGCCAACGACCGCTGCGATGGTGTTGTTTGACCCCATGATTCAAAAGCCTTTGCAGCAACGCTCATTGCCGCATCAACGTCGGCAGATCCCGAAAGAGCCGCATCTGCGTACTTTTGTCCCGTGGACGGATCGATGATGTCGGTGGTGCGTCCATCAGCCGCCTCGACGTAGTTTCCGTTGACGAAGTTCTTGAAAGTTGACATATGTATAAGGATTCCACATTTAGGCGGGGTGCGAAACTGTCACTGCACTTTTCCAGCAGAATGTGTCCATGACAGCAATCAGCACAATCGGTGTCCCCCGTGAGATAAAGACCGCAGAGGGCAGAGTTGCCATGACTCCTGATGGAGTTCGCGAATGCGAGCGGTTGGGTATCAACGTATACGTAGAGACGGGTGCGGGAGACGGGGCTTCTATTCCCGACAGCGACTATGTGGCCGCTGGTGCCGACATTGTTCCCACTGCCGCCGATGCGTGGGCACAGCAGATGGTGGTGAAAGTAAAAGAACCAAAGGCTGAAGAGTTTGGCTATCTGCGCAAAGACCTCACCTTGTTCACGTATCTCCACCTTGCGGCGTACCCCGAAGTAGCGAAAGCGCTTCTTGCTGCGGGGACAACCGCCTTTGCATACGAGACCGTTCAGACCGACAACGGTGCACTTCCCCTTCTTGCACCCATGAGTGAAATTGCGGGTCGCCTTGCACCACAAATGGGTGCGCACTTTCTTGAACGCACACACGGAGGTCGTGGAGTGTTAATGGGTGGCGCACCCGGAGTTCGTCCCGCACGCGTCGTAGTTCTCGGCGCAGGCAACGTTGGTTGGAACTCAGCGTGGATTGCCGCAGGCATGGAAGCAGAAGTTGTCCTTATTGACAAGAACCTCGATCGACTTCGTTATGTCGATCAAATCCATCGCGGCCGCATCATGACAGTGGCGTCAAACCGTGGCGCAATTGAACGCAGTGTTGCCGATGCCGATTTGGTCATTGGTGCAGTTCTGGTAGCGGGAGGAAAAGCACCAATCGTCATGTCTGAAGAGATGGTGAGATCAATGAAGCCAGGTGCCGTCATTGTGGACGTTGCAGTGGACCAAGGTGGCTGCATTGAAACGACACGAGAAACAACACATACCGACCCCACGTACGTTGTTCACAATGTGGTGCACTATGCAGTGGGCAACATGCCAGGCGCAGTGCCACACACCAGCACATACGCGCTTACAAATGCAACACTTCCCTACCAAATCGACATCGCCACGCACGGCGCTCGTATCTCTGTGGAGAAAAACCCAGCGCTACTGCACGGATTGAACACACATCACGGCCAGGTCACCTACAAAGCAGTAGCCGATGCCCTGGGCGTGCCCTTCGCTCCTGCGACAGAGGCGCTCGCGTCCTAGGGTGAGTACATGGCCACTCGCGTTGACGAACTCTCCCTGCCAAAACTCGACTTCTTCCTAGGGACCAATAGAGAAGACCGTCGAAAGGTCTTGCGTGACACGGCCAAGAATTCCTGGCTCGCCAAGACCGACATTGGGTACACCGTTCTCACCTACGACACCATCATGGGTGTTCTGCGAGACAAGAGATGGCATTCCGCGACAGGACTCGGTGCACAACTCCAAGGCATCACAAACCCCGAGTATCTGAATCGACGCCGCAGGGTCTCCATTCTGAACGCTGAGGGCGAGGTACACGTTCGTCTTCGTCGATTGGTGGCGCCAGCATTTTCACCACGAAGCGCAGACAGGCTTCGCCCCTTCATGCGTGATGTAGTGAATGAACTCATTGACCCACTTGCCGCGAAGGGCTCGGGCGAGATTGTTCAAGAGTTGTGCGAGCCCTACCCCATCCCCATTATTTGTGAACTGCTTGGGGCACCAAAAGAAGATTGGCAATCCTTCAGCCGATGGGCCACTGATGTACTGCGTGTCTTCAGTGAGAACTTGGTCAACGAACTTGATCTCATCATGAAGGCTCAAGACGAAATAAATGCCTACACGCGCAATCTCATTGAGCAACGCCGCTCCATCCCACGCGATGACTTACTCACAGACCTCATCGCTGCCGAAGAGGAAGGCGATCGTCTCACTGCTGAAGAGCTTGAAATGATGGTGGAGGCCGTCATTATTGGGGGAACCGACACCACGCGCAATCAACTTGGGCTGGCACTCGTTCTGTTCGCCAACAACCCAGAGCAATGGAACATCTTGCGTGAACGCCCCGAATTGGCACCACGAGCCGTTGAAGAGGTCATGCGATATCACGGCGCGGTAGGCGGAACAGTTCGCTTTGCATCAGAAGACATTGAATACAACGGTGTCGTGTTCCCTCAAGGCACAATCATGAGCACATCGATGGGCACGGGAAACTTTGACGATTCAGTGTTCCCACAACCAGACCTGTTTGACATCACTCGTGAACCAGTGGGTCAACCACAATTGTCTTTCGGTGCCGGAATTCACTACTGCTTGGGCGCATCGCTTGCGCGAGCAGAACTTCAAGAAGCCTTCATTACGTTGTCGCAACGAATGCCAAACCTTGCATTGAACGGCACAGTGGAATACAAACCCACTGGTGTCGGAATTTTCGGGCCAGCGTCACTTCCTGTGACGTTCACAAAAGGGCACTAGTCGCAACAACTGTCGCGCCAGCCGCACGAAAAACACTTGAAGTGCGCATGTTCAGGAGTGAGTGAACCGCCACACAGTGGGCATTCAGGAAACACACCAAACTTTGTACGGCAGGCCTCGTCTTTCTGACGAGGTGCAGGCATGGACGTGCGCTGTTCTTCTAACTCCATACCTTGATTCTGCCAAACAAAACCTCGCTATTAGCGGACTCCAACCGCCTGCGTCATCCCAACGCCCACTAGGTTTCTCTCTGCCCCTATGACGAATGTTTTCCGCCGCGATAAGAAGCAGAAGTCTGCACCGCGACCAGGGACCGCACGGGCCGCATTCTCCTATCCCGATTTCCGCATGATGTGGACAGCAAATTTCTTGTCCAGCATTGGAACCTGGATGCAGAATGTGGTGCTCCCCGCGTACATCTATCAACGAACCGGCAGCGCGTCAGTTGTTGGTGTTTTCATTTTCGCCCAGCTTGGTCCACTTCTTGTGCTGTCTATCCCCGCAGGAGTTCTGGCAGACAAGTTTGACCGTCGCAGATGGTTGGTCTTTGCACAAATCATTCAGATGGCGGGATCTGTGCTTCTCGGCATCTTCACCATCTCTCATGCGCCGGTGTGGGCATTATTTTTCGCACAGATGACTGTGGGAATTGGAAACGCGTTCAATGCTCCAGCCTTCTCCGCAGTGCTTCCCGGCTTGGTAAAACCTGAAGACCTCGGCGGCTCCATCAGTTTGTCGTCAGCATCAGTAAACGGATCACGGGTGACGGGACCAGTAGTTGTTGCAGTGATGATGAGTTGGGGCGTCACAACTGGCCAAGTGTTCCTCTTTAACGCAGCCACGTATCTCTTTGTTACTTGGGCAGTTCTTCGTATCTCTATACCGGCAGTTGCGAAGTCCACCGAGAAAGGCCTCATGGCCTTAACGTCTGGGTTCCGCATCGCGCGTCAACGCCGTGCAATTGGTCGTGTTCTGCTCACCATGAGCTCGTTCTCACTCTTAAGCTTGTCGTACGTGGGATTATTTCCTGCCGTTGCAGACCTCACCTTTGACATCAAACCGAAAACCGCTTTGTACAAGTGGCTGTATGCAACATGGGGTCTCGGCGCAATGTTTGGTGCACTTTCCATTGGCACGGTGCTCGCCGGAATGGATAAGCGGAAAACTGCGCGGCTTGGTTTTGTGGCATTTGCCGTGACTATGTGCGCGTTTGCATCTGTACGCGGAACAGTGCTGGCATTTATCACGGCGTTCTTCTTGGGCATTGCGTATTTCGGAACAACAACTGCGCTCACCACAGTTGTGCAAAGCAGACTTGAAGCAGAGGTCCGCGGACGAGTGATGGCTCTGTGGTTCATGGCATTCGGTGGCACTATCCCCATTGGAAATGTCATTTTCGGACCTGTCATGGACGCAATTGGTTCTCGACCAGTTCTCTACATTGGCGCTGCGTGGGCATTGTTCTTGGCGTGGTGGTGCAACATCGAAAAGATAGACAACGAAGACGGAGCAAAGGTCTAAACGTTCATCAACTGAACGATGACATCTTCGGTTGCCGCCGCACGAGATCCTTTCACCAAAAGTGAGTCCCACTTTTCACTCGTCAGGTGAGTCATGACTTGATCAAGCGAAAGCCCCAGGCAGCCATACAGGTCTGTGTTGTAGGGCAACAACTGAATGTTGAGCTCTTTTGCCAGTGCAGCGACATTCTGGTGAGCACCACGCTCGTCAGTTACTTCGGACATTTGCCCCAACACTGCAACTTTGCGTTCACCATGAGCAGATGCAAGCACCCGCAATGCCGCAATCATGGATGCCTCATTCGCGTTATAGGTGTCGTCCAAGATGCGCTGGCCAGCAGCATTGGCGAGCCACACCATTCGGCCCCACTCTGTGGCTTCACGCCCCACACCACGACCAGCATCGTGAAGACTCATGCCACACGCAATACCCACAGCAATTGCTGCTGCCGCGTTGGCCACCATGTGCTCACCCGGATGAATTGGTGCTGCGACAATGGATTCACCGTCATATGAAAACCGTGCAGTGCACACACCAAATTCATCGGTGGATTCAATACCCCACAGAACGTCCGCATCGGTGCGACCAAAAGTAAGCACTCGACACTGTGCAAGTACAGATAAATACGCGCACCACTCGCTGTCTCCATTCACGATGGCAACTCCATCTTTGGGGAGAGATTGAATCAACTCCCCTTTCGCCCGAGCGATTCCTTCTGCCCCACCCACTCGTTCACCATGAGCGTCTCCAATGTTGGTGATGACACCGATGGTGGGTTCGGCAATGGCGCAGAGTCGTTCTATTTCATGAAAACCGCGCATGCCCATTTCGAGAACCAATGCATCGGTGTCATCCGAAGCATTCAGAATTGTGATGGGAACTCCAATGTCGTTGTTCAGTGAATGCTCGGCTGCGTGCACATGGTCATACTTTTCACGCAAGACCGCGCGCACCAAATTCTTCGTGCTGGTTTTGCCTGTTGACCCAGTTATTCCAATGACCGTGGCTTTGTTAGCGCCAACGAGTTGTGTCTTGTAATGGCGACCCAGCACGGCAAGCGCCTGCGTGGTGTCATCTACTTCCACACATGTCAGACCATCCACAGATCGCCCACGCGAGACAATGGCAAAGGTTGCACCAGCATTACGAACAGCGGGGAGAAAATCATTGCCATCACGTTCGGCAACAATGGCCACAAATGCCTCGCCAGCCTGCAATGTCCGTGAATCAAACGAGACAGAAGTGGCTACAGAATTGGTGCCAACAAGCCGTCCGCCGGTGATGTGCGCCACATCTGACGCGGTGATGCGCATATGACGACCCTAGTGGCGAGTACCGTCGTACTGATGGACACCACCGATTCACGCGTCAATCTTGTGGTGATTTTCGGTGGACAATCGGCCGAACACGACGTCAGCTGTGTCACTGCCTCACACGTTCTTCGTGCGGCAGACCCCACGAAGTATCGAACAATTCCGGTGGCAATTTCTCGCACGGGAGAATGGTGTTCACCTCACTTGGCCGAACTGCCACAAGGAGGTGTGAACCCGCAGAGTATTCCTGCCCGCCTCGAGGCGAACGGCGTCCCCGCCAACCAAAACATTGTGCAGACCTCTTCACACAGTGCGCCCACAGTGGTCATTCCTCTCATTCACGGCCCGCTTGGCGAAGACGGAACCTTGCAAGGTCTTTTGGAGATGATGGGTGTCGCCTATGTAGGGAGCGGTGTTCTGTCCAGTGCTCTTGCCATGGACAAAGCCATGGCAAAGAAAGTCTTTGCACATGAGGGAATTCCACAAGTTCGACACATCTCACTACGTGACGACAACATTTCACCGTCCTCGCTGCAATCAGTATCAGACGAACTTGGTTTTCCGTTGTTCGTCAAACCCGCAAATATGGGTTCGTCGGTCGGAGTGTCAAAAGTTCGAGATGTCGCCGAACTACAACGCGGTGCAGCTCTTGCCGCAACATACGACCAGTGGATCGTGTTTGAAGAAGCAGTCACCGCGCGTGAATTAGAAGTTGCAGTCTTGGGCAACCGATTACCGCGAGCTTCGGTGGTGGGAGAAATTGTTCCGGGCAACGATTTCTACGACTACGAAGATAAGTACGTTACCGATTCCGCAACGCTGATGATTCCCGCTTCACTCACGCAAGAACAAAGCGACGAAGTTCGTGAACTTGCACTACGCGCCTACGATGCACTGCGCTGTGAGGGCATGGCACGCGTTGATTTCTTTTTCGAGGAGAACGGCCGTGGTTTCTTGTGCAACGAAATCAACACGATTCCGGGTTTCACCCCCATCTCTATGTACCCCAAGATGTGGGAAGCAAGTGGCGTTAGCTACTCAGATCTCATTAATGAACTTGTTTCCCACGCACAAGAGCGACACTCGCGTCGCAAACTAAACACTGCGCACTGACGCGCTTAACTGCTGGCGGCAGGAATATTAATTCTTTGCCCTTGCAGCAAGACCACAGATTGAATATCGGGCCAGTTGTTTGCACCTAACAACGCACCAAGAGTGAAGCACGACTTGAACTTGTTTTGAATAAGCCACAACGAGTCGTCTTTTTGAATTGTGTACGTACCCGCAGAATGATTCTCACATCCTGGTTTCACAGATGCGCCAGGAGCCGTAGTGCCGCCACCTGGAACGGAGTTCACGGGGTTCACCACAGCTTGTGGTGGGATTTTGATTTGTGTACCGGGATACGGGAACTGCTGCGGTGTGACCCACGCGTTATACGCAAGAAGAGTGGTGAGCGAAATGTTGAATTTGTCAGCCACAGCAAGAGGCGAATCACCCGCAACAACCGTGTACAAGGTTTCTTCGCCCACAGCACCAGAGGGCAGCGTGGTGGTTGTTCCTGGTGCTGTACTTGCGACCGGTGGAATTGTTGCGAAGTTAGTAGGAGTGACATTCACGACTGTGGTGGCAACACCCAATGTGTCTCCGCCACAAGCGGCGCCGAAAACAGATGCGCCGAGAAAGCATGCAGAGATGGCTACAAAACGGCCAGCACTAACTTTCGGACGAATTCTCAACACGGAGACAAACAGTAGAGCCTGCGACACCGCGAATGGTGGCGCTTCAGGCCGCTACACCAACGGACGAGCCGTTGGTGGAATGGGAGCAGGAAGAGAAGTCTCGCCCATGAGGTACGTATCGATGCCAGCTGCGCAGGCACGACCTTCCGCAATGGCCCAGACAATCAGGCTTTGACCCCGGCCCATGTCGCCAGCAACGAAGACGCCTGGAACAGTGGACTGATACGACGCATCTCGTGCCACATTGCCGCGTTCGTCAAATGCGACACCCAACTGGTCGAGCCAAGAGCCTTTTTCTGGACCCACAAAGCCCATCGCGAGGAAAACAAGATCGGCAGGAATTTCCTGGTCTGTTCCTTCTTTTTTCACGAACGATCCGTTCACGAATTCCACTTCGTGGATAAGAAGAGCACGTACGTTTCCGTTTCCATCGTCAACGAATCGCTCGGTGTTCACACTGTAAATGCGCTCACCACCCTCTTCATGGGCAGACGACACTTTGTACACCATGGCGTATTGCGGCCATGGGTTACCTGATGTTCGATCATCGGATGGGCGCGGCATGATTTCCAACTGCAACACCTGACGTGCGCCTTGACGCAATGCGGTACCCAAGCAGTCTGCGCCGGTGTCGCCACCGCCGATGATGACAACATTCTTGTCTTTCGCGTCGATAGCAAAATCGGAGAAGTCGCCTTCTTGCACCTTGTTAGCGATGGGCAAGTACTCCATTGCTTGATGGACACCCTTCAACTCGCGACCAGGAACATTCAGATCGCGCCACGATGTAGCACCACATGCCAAAACAATGGCGTCGTGAGATGCGCGCAAGACTTCAATATCTACTGCACCGCCGACGTCAGCGTTGACGCGGAACTCTGTTCCCTCTTCTTTCATTTGTTCAAGACGGCGGTCAAGATGCTTCTTTTCCATCTTGAACTCAGGAATTCCATAGCGCAACAAGCCACCCACGCGATCTGCGCGCTCCAGCACAACAACATCGTGACCTGCACGAGTGAGTTGCTGAGCAACAGCGAGACCAGCAGGTCCGCTTCCGATAACAGCGATGCGCTTACCGGTCTTTGTTGACGGAATCTGCGGAACCACCCATCCTTCGCTCCATGCGCGATCGATGATTTCTACTTCCACTTGCTTAATAGACACAGGGTCTTGGTTGATGCCAAGAACACACGCCGACTCACACGGTGCTGGGCACAAACGGCCCGTGAACTCAGGGAAGTTGTTTGTTGCGTGCAAACGTTCAATGGCTTCTTCCCAGTGACCGCGATACACAAGATCGTTCCAGTCAGGAATGAGGTTTCCAAGCGGACATCCGTTATTGCAGAACGGAATACCGCAGTCCATGCATCGCCCAGCTTGCTGGTTGAGAAGTGACGAATCGAATGGTTGGTACACCTCTTTCCAGTCCTTCAGACGAATCTGAACTGGTCGACGTGTTGGGCCACTGCGGCCCCACTGAAGAAATCCGGTTGTCTCACCCACGAGAAGCCTCCATCACCTTGTTTGCAGTTTCTGCCTCGTTTAGTCCTTCTGCTTGTGCAGCAGCCATCACAGCCAGAACCTTCTTGTAGTCACGCGGCATGACCTTGCGGAAGCGCGCGAGTTCAACTGTCCATGCACCCAAGATCTGTTCTGCAACGGCAGAACCAGTGAATTCGAAGTGACGCGTAATGGCACCACGCAACCACTCTTCATCTTCACCAGCCACATGCTCGAGGTCCACCATTTCGTAGTTCACCAAAGACGGGAACACTCCATCTGGGTCGTACACGTATGCGATACCGCCAGACATACCGGCCGCGAAGTTACGACCAGTTGCACCAAGAATGACCGCACGGCCACCGGTCATGTATTCACAACCGTGGTCGCCAACGCCTTCAACAACTGCCGTTGCTCCGGAGTTGCGAACACAGAAACGCTCACCGACAACACCACGAATGAAGATCTCTCCACCCGTTGCGCCGTATCCGATGACGTTTCCGCCAATCACGTTCTCTTCTGCAATGAATGGTGCGTCGCGGTGTGGGTGCAAAATGATCCGCCCACCCGACAAGCCCTTGCCTACGAAGTCATTTCCGTCTCCTTCAAGACGCAATTGAATTCCAGCGGGAACGAATGCGCCAAAGCTCTGACCAGCAGAGCCAGTGAGGTGAATGTCGATAGTGCCATCGGGAAGACCTGCGCCACCCCATGCCTTCGTTACTTCGTGACCGAGCAACGTGCCCACCGTACGGTTCACGTTCTTCACGGGCAATTCAATCTTCACGCGACGCGCATCGGCAATTGCGTCCTTTGACAACGCAATGAGCTCATTGTCCAAGGCCTCGTGCAAACCGTGATCTTGGCTCACCGAGTTGAATGGCGTTTGCCCATAAGGGTTCTGTGGCGTCTCAAGAATTGGCGAAATATCCAGCCCTTGTGCCTTCCAATGGTCCACGGCCTTACGTGAGTCAATCATCTCCACATGACCAATGGCCTCTTGCAAGGTACGGAAACCAAGCGCCGCCAAGTACTCACGCACTTCTTCAGCGATGTACTCGAAGAAGTTCACTACGAACTCTGGCTTGCCAGAGAAACGAGCACGAAGTGTGGGGTTCTGTGTGGCAACTCCAACGGGACATGTGTCCAAGTGGCAGACGCGCATCATGATGCAACCACTCACGACGAGTGGTGCTGTTGCGAAACCAAATTCTTCAGCACCAAGCAGCGCTGCGATAACAACGTCACGGCCGGTCTTCATTTGACCGTCGGCTTGCACCACAATTCGATCACGCAATCCATTCAACATGAGCGTTTGTTGTGCTTCGGCCAGACCAAGTTCCCATGGCGCTCCCGCGTGCTTCAGTGATGTCAACGGTGATGCACCAGTGCCACCGTCGTGACCCGAGATGAGCACAACGTCAGCTTTCGCCTTAGAGACACCTGCCGCAACAGTTCCTACTCCCACTTCTGCAACCAACTTCACATGCACACGCGCAGCAGGGTTTGCATTCTTCAAGTCGTGAATCAACTGCTTCAAGTCTTCAATGGAATAAATGTCGTGGTGCGGCGGTGGACTAATGAGACCAACTCCAGGCGTGGAGTGACGAGTCTTTGCCACCCATGGGTACACCTTGTGTCCGGGCAACTGACCACCTTCACCAGGCTTTGCACCTTGCGCCATTTTGATTTGAATGTCGTCGGCGTTCACCAAGTACTCGCTGGTGACACCAAAACGACCCGAGGCGACCTGCTTAATGGCAGAACGCTTTGAGTCACCGTTCTCCATAGGAATGAAACGCTCGGGATCTTCGCCGCCTTCACCCGTGTTGCTCTTCCCGCCAATGCGGTTCATCGCAATTGCCAAAGTTTCGTGGGCTTCAGCAGAGATAGATCCGTAGCTCATGGCACCCGTGGAGAAACGCTTCACAATTTCAGAAATTGGCTCTACCTCGTCCAACGGCACAGCAGGACGAGCGCCCGTGCGCAGTTCAAAAAGTCCACGCAGTGTTGCAAGGCGCTGCGACTGATCGTCGACGTCGCGTGTGTACTGCTTAAACAAGTCGTAGCGACCAGCACGAGTGGAGTGCTGCAAGCGATACACGGTTTCTGGATTGAAGAGGTGGTACTCCCCTTCTCGACGCCACTGGTATTCGCCACCAAGCTCTAAACGTCGGTGTGCACGAAGCTCTGGTCGCTTCGGGTGAGCGGTTGCGTGACGTTGTGCCACTTCAGCAGCAATCTCATCAAGACCAATGCCACCGAGACGCGACACTGTTCCCGTGAAGAACTCATCAACAAGATCTGTTGCCAGACCAATGGCTTCGAAGATTTGAGCACCGGTGTAGGACGCAACAGTTGATACGCCCATCTTTGACATAACTTTCAAGACGCCCTTGCCCGATGCCTTGATGTAGTTCTTCACTGCCTTCTGTGAATCCATTCCACCAAGGCCGTACATGCCGGTTTCGTGGTCGGCCGCAATCATGTCTTCAATTGATTCAAATGCCAGATACGGATTGATAGCGCCTGCACCAAAACCAACAAGCAATGCCATGTGATGCACTTCGCGCGCGTCGCCACATTCAACAACAAGACCTACCTGTGTACGGCGCTTCTCGCGAATGAGGTGGTGATGCACAGCGCTTGTCAGCAACAGTGAAGGAATCGGGGCATACACATCGTCGGAGTTTCGATCTGACAACACGATGATGCGAGCACCATCTTCAATTGCCTGGCTGACTTCTGCACGGATGTTGTCGAGTGCGGTGCGAAGACCTGCACCGCCATCTGCCACGCGATACAGACCACTAATAACAACTGATGCCAGATGCGGGTGCGTTGCATCGTCATTGATGTGAATGATCTTTGCCAAATCATCGTTGTCGATAATGGGAAACGGCAAGACAAGTTGACGGCAACTGTCGGGACCTGGCGAGAGCAAGTTGGCTTCTGGCCCAACACTTGTTCCCACTGCAGTCACCACTTCTTCGCGAATCGCATCGAGTGGTGGGTTTGTGACCTGCGCAAACAACTGCTGGAAGTAGTCAAACAACAAACGAGAACGTGTGGACAACACAGCGATTGGCGTATCGGTACCCATTGAACCAATGGGCTCAGTAGCAGTACGCGCAGTTGGAGCAATGATGACCTTCAGTTCTTCTTCGGTATATCCGAACATTTGCTGACGACGAGCCACGCTGTCGCGGCTGAACACGACATGTTCACGCGCAGGGAGATCGTCCAAGTTTGTAAGGCCGGCTTCCAACCACTCTTCATACGGATGCTCGGAAGCAAGTTGAAGTTTGATTTCGTCGTCATCAATGAGACGACCCTGTTCGGTGTCGATGAGGAACATGCGACCAGGCTGCAAACGACCCTTACGCACAACGCGCGACTGATCAATGTCGAGAACGCCAGCCTCACTTGCAAGAACGACGAAGTCGTCGCTTGTGACCCAGTAGCGACCTGGGCGCAATCCGTTGCGGTCGAGAACTGCACCGATCAATGTTCCATCGGTGAATGCAACGTCGGCTGGACCATCCCAAGGCTCCATGAGTGATGAGTGGAACTTGTAGAACGCACGCTTGCGTGGGTCCATACGATCGTTGTTTTCCCACGCTTCGGGAATCATCATCAACAATGCGTGAGGAAGTGAACGTCCGGCAAGGTGCAACAGTTCCAACACTTCGTCGAAACTGGCCGAGTCACTCATGCTGGGTGTGCAAATGGGAAACGCGCGGTCAAGTCCGGGAATGAGATTCGTGGCGAGCAACGCTTCACGTGTACGCATCCAGTTACGGTTGCCTTGCACAGTGTTGATTTCTCCGTTGTGAGCGATGTAACGGTACGGGTGAGCAAGAGGCCACGATGGGAACGTGTTGGTGGAGAAACGGCTGTGCACCAACGCAAGTGCCGACTCCATACGGTCATCGGAGAGATCGGGGAAGAACTGCTGCAACTCTGGCGTTGTCAACATTCCCTTGTACACAAGAGTGCGCGCCGACAACGACGAGAAGTACGTGCGCATTGTTCCTTCAAGTTCGTGCTCAATTCGCTTGCGAACAATGAACAACTTGCGATCGAGGTCAATACCCGTTGCACCTGCAGGGTCGTCGCAGAAGAACTGGCGGAATGTTGGCATGACGGCGCGAGCAGATGCACCGAGGCAGTCGGGGTTAACGGGTACGTCGCGCCAACCGAGAGAACGCAGTCCTTCTTCTTTTGTGATTGCGTCGACAGTTGCTGCGGCACGATCTGCATCGGCAGCTGCTTGGGGAAGGAATGCAATTCCCGTTGCGTACGCACCGGCGGCAGGCAATTGAATGCCAGAAACAGCGCGCACAAATGCATCGGGCACTTGAATGAGGATTCCCGCGCCGTCACCAGTGTCTGGTTCGGCACCGGTAGCGCCGCGGTGTTCCATGTTCGTTAGTGCAGTGAGACCGAGGGTGACTATTTCGCGGCTACGAACACCTTTGATGTTGGCCACAAATGACACGCCACAGGCGTCGTGTTCGAAACGTGGGTCGTAGAGACCGTGGGCCATGGGGAGATCGGGGTTCATATAAGCGTCTAGTCCTTCAGGAACCGTGCAGAGCACGGCGGAGAATGAGATTGTTCTCCCGGGGCGACGCTGACCCGAGCAGAAGTAAAGGCTATCTAGCCCCCACCCCACTCACAAAGCCATTTATGTGACCTATGCGGGGTCGATATAGGCAGGAGCCCGCTTCTCGAAGTCGCTCATGACAGCTTCACGCTGGTTATGGCCGCCAATGAGGCCGCCAATGATGCGACGCTCGGCAGCAAACTGCGCAGCGGCAAAGTCGAGAGTCAGACGATTCAACAGTTCCTTAGCGCCGCGAACAGCATCCGGGCTGCGCTTCACAATCTCTTGTGCGTATGCAAATGCATCGTCTCGTGGATTATCGGAAAGTCGGGTGACAATGCCAATTTCCTTGGCCTCGCGTCCGTCAAAGATGCGAGCAGACAAGACAATGTCTTTCATGATGTCGGGGCGAACAAGACCCTGCATGAGAACCGTGCCAGCCATGTCGGGCACAAGACCCCAATACGTTTCGCGAACGCTGAACTTGGTGTCTGGGTGTGCAATACGAATGTCGGCACCCAATGCAATTTGACAGCCGCCACCCAATGCGTGGCCGTGCACTGCAGCGATGACCGGCACAGGAACTTCCTGCCACACCCATGCAGACTGCTGGCCAAGATGGGTAATGCGACCTTCTTGCATGTCGCCAGCGGTTGGGGCGTTGCTCTTCTGGCGCTCGCCCGAAGCCATGCCACCCATAGATGCAAGGTCGAGACCCGCACAGAACGAGGCGCCCTCACCCGAAACAACCACAACGCGAATCTTCTTGTTGGTCTTCAATGATTCGCCCGCGTCAACGATTGCTTGGAACTGCTCACCGTCGAGTGCGTTGCGCTTATCGGGGCGGTTGAACCGAACGTCTGCGATGCCGTCGGAGATGGAGA
>JBIIQG010000067.1:0-6131 GCA_044342185.1 Ilumatobacteraceae bacterium
CAGAATTTCGCAAGTACGGACACAACATCATGGGGAAATTGTCGCCAGACGAAAGCACCTATGTTCCACCACGTGAAGCAGACGCAGCCATTCGATGGGGACGTATTCACTGCGCACTTTTCGCTGGCGTTCTTGCATGGTCAGTTGCGGCCCGCTCTTTGTTGCCACTCATGTTGTTCGGCTTACCATCAATGTATGGCCGGTGGCTGTTGGTGGTGTTTGGCACCACTCAGCACGCTGCAATGGCAGAAGACGTTCTCGATCACCGCCTCAACACACGAACCGTTCTCATGGGGCCAGTGTTGCGCTTCTTGTATCTCAACATGAACTACCACTTAGAACATCACATGTATCCGGCAGTCCCCTATCACGCACTTCCTCAGTTGCATGAATTACTCGCAAGCGATTTACCCACCCCGTATCCCAACATGAGATCTGCGTATCGCGACATTCTCCCCGCGTTACGTCGTCAACGAAATGACGCAACGTTTCACCTCACGCCAACAATGCCGCTTGGAGGCAACACATGAAAGCCGACCACATTCCTATTGCCCATACGCCACCCGGTGGCTATGGAGCACAGTTTCCACCGCTCATTCTTGGCGAATGCACCGAACCACTCGTGGAAGGCGCGCCCGATCTGCGCGGAGTGTGGAAAGCCATCAGTGCAACTCGCGGTGGCGAACCTGTTGCATCCGACGATCGTTTGCTCTCGTATACGGAGCGAATTGAACAGTGTGGAAACCGAATTGTTGATTGCGGTGGTGGCACCATTGCAGATGCACGAGCAGACGGAACGGAAGAGAACGGCGTCCACGATGTCTCGGTGTTTGACTTCACCACGCCAATTCATGTTGTGGCGTCGTACGAAGACAAAGTGTTTGTCTTGCGACCCGTTGGGATACCTGGCATAGAAGTACGACGGTGGCTAGACGACGACGGTCACATGATTTGGACACGACCCGACATGGGTGGAATTCGAGTGGTGCTTGAACGCACCTCGCACTAATTCACAGGCTGACGTTTACCGCGAACTAGTGCGCTGCGTTGCATTTATCGACGCGAATGTTGTCTGGTTCGCTAGCAAGTCCAGCACCAACACCCTCTAACGCGGCAAATGGTCCACATGCATGCGCTGCGATCCACACATGCACCATGGGTGCACCACCGCGTTGAAGCGTTGAGTTTGGTGGACAGTTGCCATTTGCATCGAGTGCACCAATGACTTTGGGAACACCGTTCACATTTCTCCAACACAAGTTGTCGTGGACATGCCACTGCAAGAGCCCACCGCCATAGTTCACCAATGTGGTGTCATTAATAAGTGTTCCTGGAGGAGCAATAAACATTGCAGACACAAGAGTCCTTGTACTCCCCGTCACTTTGTAGACCAATGACTCCGGAGCAGCGGTGTCAAGAAAGCGATTGTCGTTCAAGAGCGAGTACTTGATGAGGTGTTCATACCCCGATGATTCGTCTCCGATAGACACATAACCAGCGTTGATAGCCGTTGCATAGTTGGCATACGTTGGAAGGTCGCGTTTTGTGTTTTCCAACAAAGCAAGCGCACGTTGCCCCTGTTCAGGCGTGAACCCTTGAATACCCGACAAATTGATTGGCTGTGATGGGTCGTAGGGGCGGGGCCAACCTGAGGCCGCAGCCTTTGCTTGGTCGGATGTTTGCACATGACCATGAATAGTGGTGGTGGTTGTAGTTGACGTAGATGTGGTGGTGGTTTTCTTCGTTGACTGCGAAGAACCATTGCGCACCACTGTTGTGGCTGTTAGCGACGTGTCGGTGACGGCTGTGTCGCTGGTGGCATCCACTGGTGGTCCTGGCGTAATAATCACTCCATCTGCGGTAATGGTGAGTCCGCCATCAACTAGCTCGACCTCGCCATGTAAGTGCACGCTTCCAGTTGCTGTCCATGCACCAACCAAACCCAACACCACACATGTGTATGCAGCATTCATGCCGTGTAGTCGTCCCACCGGTGCATCACCGCGTTGAGTTGCCCACACAATTCCCACCACCACCACAGCAGCAAGAAACGCACCCATCGAATCTGCCGCTTGCGGGTCTTCTGCAATCTGCAAGCCGTCAACAAAAGCGATGCCCGTGGTAATTGACAAGATCCATCCACCAACTGCCGCTCCGTGAATACCAAGCCCCGCAAGACGTAGTTGCCAACCAGATTGGAACAGTGCGGCGATACCCCACCCCAATTGAAGAACGGCTAAGAACAAAAAAGCACGAGCAGCTGGTGCGTGTTCGGAATGGAGCCCCACGGCGATGCCGTGAATAAGGCCCGCGCCAAGTGAACTATATGCAGCCCAACGCAGTCGCTGAATCATGAAGCCCCTTCGGTTCCTCAATAATCTAACTGCGAATCTGGCTGGTTTGTGACAATGGTCTCAATAGGTCGTCTACTATTTGGCCATGTCCACAACACAGATTTCCTCAATTGCCGACATCATTCGAACCCACGGTGTGAATAGACCTCAGCACCCGTGTCTCACCGAAGGTGAACGGTCTCTGAACTGGTCCGAGATGTATCAACTCTCGCAACAAGTGGCGCAAGGATTCGCCGCAGCCGGAGTAGGTAGCGGCGACCGAGTTGCGCTGCTGGACATGAATGGTGTCCCCCACTTTGAGGTTGCGTTCGGCGCAGCACTCATCAACGCCGTCAGTGTCGATGTGAACTGGCGACTTGCACCGCCCGAAGTGGAATACATCGTCAACAACGCCGAAGCAAAGGTGCTTGTTGTTGGTGCAGAGTTTGTGGGAATTCTCGACGCCATCGCCGACAAGTTGCAACACACAAAGTTGATTCTGGTGGTGGGTGGCCACGGCCAGTACGAAGACTGGAACACCTGGGTAGCGCGTCAATCAAGTGGTGACCCACATGTTGTCAGCACACGTGAAGATGTTGCATTCCAGTTGTACTCAAGCGGCACCACTGGTCTTCCCAAAGGTGTCATGTTGTCAAACAACAATTTCCTCGCGATTGCGCCGATGATTGAACAAATCTGGGAGCTAAAGGAAGACTCCGTCAACCTTGCAGCAATGCCGTTGTTCCACATTGGTGGAGGCGGCTGGGCGATGGCCGGTATGTACATGGGGTGCAGCACTGTCATCGTTCGCATGATGGACCCTGTTGCACTTGTGAAGCTCATTGGCGACAAGCGAATTACTCACGGATTCCTTGTTCCTGCAGTACTTGCCTTTATGAACATGGTTCCAGGTGTTGAAACTGCAGACTTCTCCAGTTTGGAAGTCATGGTGTACGGAGCGTCTCCCATTAGCGAAGAAGTTCTCACGAAGAGCGTTCAACTTCTGAAATGCAAGTTCTGGCAGGCCTATGGCCTCACCGAAACAACGGGTGGAGTCATCAACTTGCCACCAGCAGACCACGATCCGAATGGTCAAAACAAGCACCGCCTCCGCAGTTGCGGCATTCCCGGACCTGGAGTTGAGATTCGCATCGTCGACAACGACAACAACCGCGATTGTGAAGTGGGCGAAGTGGGCGAGATTTGGTGCCGATCACCACAGGTGATGTTGGGTTACTGGAAGAGGCCCGAAGACACCGATAAAGCAATCACGCCTGATAACTGGTTCAAGACTGGAGATGCCGGATACATCGATGCCGACGGGTATGTCTACATTCATGACCGCGTGAAAGACATGATCGTGTCTGGTGGAGAAAACGTGTATCCCGCCGAAGTGGAAAATGTTCTCATGTCGCACCCCGGCATTGCCGATGTTGCCGTCATCGGAATTCCGCATGAGAAGTGGGGCGAAACCGCGCTAGCAGTTGTTGTGAAGGCACCAGATACAACGGTGACCGAACAAGACATCATCGATTTCTCTCGTGAGCGTTTGGCCCGCTTCAAGTGCCCGACACAGGTGCAATGGATAGACGTGTTGCCACGCAACCCAAGCGGCAAGGTTCTGAAGAAAGACTTGCGTGAACCGTATTGGGAAGGACGCGAACGACGCGTCAACTAGTTAGCGGCCGAGCAGTGTTCCGCCGTCACACGAGATGACTTCACCGACGGTGAACGCACCTGCACGTGAGCACAAGAAAATGGTGAGACCAGCAATGTCTTCCGGCGAGCCGACTCGATTGCTGGGGTTCATCTGACCAACAGTTGACCAGTCGGTTGCCTCGACGTCGCCGCCGCCGCCCACACCAGTAGACAACATGTATGTGGGGAATGGTCCGGGAGCAATGGCGTTAACGATGATGTTGCGCTTGCGCAAACGAGCGGCCAACACTTTTGTCAACGAGTGCACTGCCGCCTTCGAGGGGCCATACGAATATGTCTCAAAAGTTGGTGTACTGAGTCCATCAATGGAACCAATGTTGACGATGCGTGATGGATCTTCTGTTGTGGCACGAGAGGTCATCAACGGAAGCATTCGCTGAGTTAAGAAGAAAATTGATTTGACGTTGGTGTCCATGACTTTGTCCCAACCAACTTCAGGGAACTCTTCAAGGGGTGCACCCCATGACACGCCTGCGTTGTTCACGAGAATGTCGACATGCTTCTCACGCTTTGTAATTTCAGCAACAAGAGCGTCAATACCTTCAAGGTCTGAAACGTTTGCGGGGATAGAAATACACTCGCCGCCATAGTTCTGCATGAGGCGCTGTGCTGCTTCGTCGCACTGCTGAGCCTTGCGTGACGAGATGTAGACCTTTGCGCCATTGGCCAAGAGACCAGCTGCGATCATCTCGCCAATGCCACGGGAGCCGCCGGTTACAAGTGCCACTTTCCCTTTCACTGAGAAAAGGTTCTGAACTGTCATGTCGTGCGCCATTGTGTCCTCCACGTCGAAGCGATTGTGCTTCTGAGATTAGGTCAGGACAGCGCCAAACACGCCACCGAGAGCCTCCTAGGAAGAGAATCCGCCACGCGACAGGATGGCAGTTCCCGGCGGGTCAATGGCCCATGATGCCCCTTCATCCCACGTGTCGGCAAAGACCACATCTTTCATGGGGACACGTCGTACTGGACCATGGTTGCCTGCAGGTTTTCCCAGCGAGATAGTTGCGGCAATGAACGTGTTCTCGGGAATGTTCAGTAAAGAACGAAGTTCATTTTCAACAAAGCCGTGGAACCCCGTGAGCACTCCCCCGTATCCCAGTGCACGTGCCGCCAACAGAATGTTCTGACATGCCGGATACACCGACGCACCTTCAGTAGGAGTAGGCGGACGGTATCGAACGAGAAAAGCAAGAACGAGCACGGGAACCTCAGCAAAGTTGTCAACGTATTGCTGCATGGTGTGAGCCATACGCGCTTTCGGAGACGTGTCGTCAACCGAGGGGTCCTCGTAGCCGTCTACTTTTCTCTTTTCATTCCACAACGTTTGTGCACCGCGAGCAATAAGTCTCTTTACTTCTTTCGATCGTTCCGAATCTGTAAAGACCATGAAACGAAACGGTTGCCTATTTGAACCACTCGGTGCTCGCGTTGCGGCAAACATGATGTCTCGAAGATGCTCGTCAGGAATTGATTCAGGCAAGTAACGACGAATGGCGCGTGTTGTATGCAAACCCTCTAGTAGCCCAATGTCGTTCGGGTCACGTGTTGAGTTGTTGTCAGACACGAGGTTCCTCATTCCTATGCATGGTGGTCAAGTACGCCAGCGTCTTTCGCCCACTTCCAATGCATGCGACCATGATCTGCATTGGCAGCAATAACTCCACCAACAGTTCCGTCTGCCCATGGCGCGCCTGGCAACACTTCTTCCAATTGTGCATCGGTGAGCTCACTCAGAAGTTGTAGAGAGACTGCTCGCGCGCTCGCACCCAGGGCCACAACCTCGCTGAGTGATTTGCCGTGATGTTGAAGTTGCCATTCTTCGGTCATGGCGTGCACGGATGCCATTATTTGTTCTCGCGTACGTGGTGAACCGGAGTCATCTGTTGCCAATCCGACCGGGTTCTTGTGACCCGAGAAGTGGCGGCGAATCATGGCGGCAAAGTTGTGTTCAATCAATGCAAGGTGAGCCAGATGGTCGAGTGCTGACCAGAAATTTGAAGGGTCATGCTCACTGGGCGTGAGATCACCAAACAACTGGTCATCTGACAACTGTGAATAGGTCTCAAGCAACCACGC
>JBIIQG010000068.1:0-6038 GCA_044342185.1 Ilumatobacteraceae bacterium
ACGTACACACTGCTGCACCACTGCTGGTTACAACGTCATACGCGGTAATGGCATTCGTTCCAGTTGATGATGGCGCAGTCCACGAAATGGTCACTGTTCCAGACGATGCAATTGCAGAGATACTTGCAGGCGCACTTGGCGCTACACCACTGCTTGGAGCAAGGAAAAGTAACCGATTGGGTGAACCCATGGTGTCGGTGATCTTGTTCTGCGTTGCACCGTTAACGACAGCCTGTGATACCTGTGATACCGAATAGCCAGGGTTTAGCCCCCACAAAACAGCAGCTGCACCTGCCACATGCGGTGAGGCCATTGATGTTCCGCTCTTGTACCCGGCGCCTCCACCATTCAAGGCGGACAGAATTGACTCGCCCGGAGCAAATAGATCGACACAGCTTCCGTAGTTAGAGAAACTGGCTCGATAATCGGATGATGTAGACGCTGCAACCGTGACGGCATTCGGCGTACTGGCAGGTGACTTTGTGCAGGCGTTCATACTTTCGTTTCCGGCGGCAACCACCATGACGACACCGTCGCTAATGACGCGATCGACTGCGGAGTTCACCGTTGCAGAGTACGTACCACCAAGGCTCATGTTGGCAACAGCCTTCACACCCGAAGCATGGTCAGAAACAATCCAGTCGAGACCAGCGATAACCGTGGAGTTGCTTCCTGAACCAGAACAGTCGAGAACTCGAACAGAGACAAGCGACGCAGCCTTTGCTACGCCATACGTTGCACCAGCAACAGTTCCTGCGACGTGTGTTCCGTGACCCTGACAGTCAGATGCACCTGTTGATGGCCATCCGAGACGAACTCGACCACCGAAGTCTGAATGCGACGAGAAAATCCCCGTATCGACCACATATGCCGTCACTCCGGAACCAGTTCCTTGATAGCTGTACCGCTGATTTAACGGAAGGCTCTGTTGATCGAGGCGGTCAAGACCCCATGGTGGTGAAACTTGTTCTGCATCAACTCGCACAACTCGGTCGGGTTCAATGGTCTTCACCAATGGATTGGTGCGAATGTACTTCACTTCTGCAGTGGTGAGTTGAGCTGCGAAACCGCGGAATGCTTTGGTGTACTGATACGTAACGTTGTCTCCGAGAACAGACAACAGGCTTTCCTGAGCGACAGCATTTGCGCGCGAGTGCATCTCGATGATGTAGTGACCAGCAATGACATCTGATTCATCCAGCGATTTCTCAGACGACTGAATAATGTCATCCACCTCAAGAGTTGATACTCGTGTGTCGTCGAGAAGGGCTGTGGCCTGAGCCGGTGTGAGCAAAACCGATGCTCCAGAAAACACATCGGCGTACTCTTCAAGAATTTCCGCACCAGCAGAAACCATGTCAGTTCGTAGGGATGTGTAGTCGGCTGCGGAGTCGGCGACCAGAACGTAGCGAGCGCGAGAATCGTCACGAGACACAGGGAGCGAGTCATCGTTGGTTTGCGCACTGGCAGCAGTGGGAACAACACCAATTGCTGCGAAGGTTGCCGCTGTTACAACGAGGCAAACGCTACGAAAGTAAAAACTCTTCAACACACCGTGACCTTAGTGTGGAAAAAGGTATTCCTGTCCATAACGAACAGTTTTCTTACAAAACTAGAGCGGAACGAAGCGAACTAAATCAGCTGCGTCCAACAAAAGGCCTGGGAAACAGCCTACGACCAACGCGAAGGCAACAGACGCAACTATGACCACTCCGACTGGACGAGGAATGGCGATCTTCTCAGTGCTCGCAGGCTCCTCCATCCACATGCTGACCATGATGCGCAGGTAGAGGAACGCACCAATGACTGCACCCACCATGGCCACCACAGCAATTGCATAGGACTCGGCTTCGACAGCGGACTTAATGACACCGAACTTCGCGACGAAGCCAGACGTAAATGGAACTCCGGCTTGTGCGAACAACAACGTACTGAATGCAAGAGCCAAAATTGGACGTCGCTGCGCGAGACCTTTAAACGAGTCAAGTGATGTTGCATCGTCCTCGTTGCCAGCCACGGTGACCACGATTGCGAACGAACCCATGACCAACATTGTGTAGATGGCAAGGTACGCCATGGACGACGACAGACCATCGCTTCCACGATGCGATGCAGCCTCGACACCCACCAAGATGAAACCAGCATGGCTAATCGATGAATAGGCCAACATGCGCTTCACATTTGTTTGTACAACAGCCATTGTGGAGCCAACAAAAATAGTGAGAGCCGCAAGAACCCAGACCACTGGTCGCCAGTCATCAACTCGAGTGATGAGTCCCGACATCAACAAGCGAAGCAGTGCAGCAAATGCTGCCACTTTGCCGGCAGATGCCATATATGACGTCACCGAAGTAGGTGCACCTTCATACACATCTGGTGTCCACACTTGGAACGGAGCAGCCGAAACTTTGAACCCGAGACCCACAAGCAACAAACCGATTCCGATGAGGAGAAGTGCATCGTTGTTGCCTGTGGTGAACTCTGCCGAGAGACGATCGGAGATTCCTGAAATGCTGACGGCACCAGTTGCGCCATAGACAAGTGCAATTCCGTACAACAAGAATGCAGAAGCAAATCCGCCAAGAATGAAGTACTTCAAGCCTGCTTCTTGGCTTTGTTCCCGGCGACGATCACTTGCAGCCATGAGATACAAGGACAAGCTCAAGATCTCAAGCCCAAGGAACATGACGATGAGATTGTTAGATGCCACCATCACTATTGCGCCAATAGATGAAGTGAGCAACAGCGCATAACGCTCAAGAGAATCGCCATTTGCGTCGTCATGATGTGCAGACATCAACAAGGAAGCGCATACCACTGCCACCAAGATGACAATGGTGGCAAACATGGAGAAACGATCCTCAACGATGGCGTTTCCTACCAAGTAAGAACCCTTGTTGTAATACAACTCGTTCCAGCGCACTGCAGATGAAATGAGGGCAACTACTGCTGTTGTAATGGTGAATGTAGGAGCTACCCACCGCGCGAGCGAACCAGCCAGTGTGCTGAGCAACAGCACGCAAGTTCCACCCAAAAGAACAAGCAACGGAATCAGTTGACTCCACTGAATGTCAGGAGAAATGAGTCCTGCTGCGAACATCACTCGCCTCCCTCGTGGTCGGATTCAGAATGCGTAGAGGACCCATGAGTTGCTCCGGCTGGCGCAACGTAATCAGAGTGCTTCTCAACATGCGTAATCAAACGATCAACGGATGGTTCAATGCGTTCCAGCATCGGCTTTGGATACAAACCGGTGAAACCAATGAGACCAATAAACACCAAGAGAAGAGCACCTTCCTTGAGCGTGATCTCTGGGAACGAAGAGTTCGCCTCGTCTGGTTCGCCATGGAAGACACGCTGGTATGCCCACAACAAATACAAGGCAGCAAGAATGACACCTGTGGCGGCAATGATGGTCCACCAGCGGGCGGTTTCAAAAGAACCGATGAGTATCAAGAACTCGCCAACGAATCCGTTCAGGCCAGGTACGCCAATTGACGACAACATAACCACCATGAATGCCGCAGCGAATATTGGCGCTACAGATTGAATGCCCTTCAACTCTGCAATGACGCGAGTGTGACGACGTTCGTAGATCATTCCGACCAGCAAGAACAAAGCGCCCGTTGAAACTCCGTGGTTCACCATTTGCATCACGCCACCAGTGAGTGACTGGGATGTGATGGCGAATGTTCCGAGAACAATGAATCCGAGGTGAGCAACAGATGAGTACGCCACCAAGCGCTTCAAATCTTTCTGCATTGTTGCCGCAATTGCTCCGTACAGAATTCCGATTGTGGCAAGTGTGAGGAACACTGGTTTTGCCCACACAGTTGCCTCGGGGAAGAGATACAAACCGAAACGGAGGAATCCGTATGTTCCCATCTTCAACAGAACGCCAGCCAGGATGACTGATCCACCTGTTGGTGCTTGCGTGTGTGCATCGGGCAACCACGTGTGCAGAGGGAATACAGGCACTTTGACCGCGAATGCAATTGCGAACGATAGGAACAGCCAGCGCCCAGTGTTGGTGGAGAAACTTGCCTTCTCCGCAATGGTGACAAGGTCGAAAGTGAGATATCCAATGTCTCGACGTGCAAGAGCGGCTGTGGCCACAATGCCCACCAACATAAATGCTGACCCGAACATTGTGTACAAGAAGAACTTCGTTGCCGCGTAAACACGCTTGTCGTATCCCCATCCACCAATGAGGAAGTACATGGGAACCAGAACGATTTCAAAGAAGATGAAAAACAGGAACAAGTCGAGGCTGAGGAAGCTTCCCATGACGCCGGCTTCAAGAAGCAAGATCCACGACATGTAACGCTTTTCATTGTGATGTGGATCAATTCCCAGAATGACCAGTGGGAACAAAATTCCTGTAAGAACGACAAGGAATAGTGAAATACCATCGACGCCCAAGTGCCACGAGATTCCCCAGCGTGAAATCCAGTCGTGTTGAGACACAAACTGGAATCCGCCGTCATGGGTAGAGAATTGACCAAGCATCCACAACGACAAAGCACCTGTGGCAACGCTGACCAATGCAGCAGTCAGCTTGATGTACTCCGGACGTCGGTTGCTGAGTAACGCGATAGCCACCGAACCCAAGAGCGGAAGCAGAATGAGCAGAGTTAAGACGGGGAACGAAGCAACCGTTTCCGATGTAGATGAACTTGCAAGAAGCGCAGAAAACGACATCAGAGAACTCCTCTCACGAGGAACCACGCCAGTATGAGCACCACGCCGATTCCGATGATGAGTGCATAGGAACGAACAAAGCCGGACTGAACACGACTGAGCAATCCACTAGCAGTGCGTACTTGCTGACCAACGCCAACCACTGCGCCGTCAACAACCTTTGCATCGAATGCTGCAACTGCATCGAATGCTTTGTAACCAGGACCGCCAACGACTGCCGAGACGGCAGAGTCATAGCGCCATGCGTCGGCGAGAATCTGTGGCTCGATGGCCTTGAATTTGCCTTTCGCATACACGGCAATGGATGCAGCAATACCTGCGCTTGCAATGATGACTGCGAGGCCCAAGAGCAACCACTTGTTCTCGTACGCCCACGTTTTGTGAATGTCGGCTTCCGCATGATGCACAACAGGCTCAAGCCAATGCTCAAGCCAATGCGTCTCTTTCGAGAACGGCAACTGCATGACTCCACCCACAACGGACAAGCCCGCCAGAACCACTAGTGGCGTCAACATTGTCCACGGACTCTCGTGTGGAGTGTGATCTCCATGTGCGCCGTGCTCTTCGGAATGATCGTGCCAACGAGCTTCTCCATAAAACACCATGATGACCTGGCGAGTCATGTAGTACGCAGTGAGCAATGCAGTAACAACTCCAATGACGTACAAGGCGCGGTTGTTAGCGAATGCATACAACAAGATTTCGTCCTTTGACCAGAAGCCAGCAAACGGTGGAACACCAGCAATAGCGAGCCAGCCAATGATGAACGTAAACCCAGTAATTGGCATGACCTTGCGCAAGGCTCCCATGCGTCGCATGTCTTGCTCGTGATGCATTCCGTGAATGACAGAACCAGAGCCCAAGAACAACAACGCCTTAAAGAACGCGTGCGTGATCATGTGGAAGATTGCAGCGACGTACGCACCAGACCCAATAGCCAAGAACATAAAGCCAAGCTGCGACACCGTTGAATACGCGAGCACCTTCTTAATGTCTGTTTGAGCAACCGCGATTGTTGCAGCAAACAAAGCGGTGAGCGCACCGACAGTGGCGATGACATCGCCCGCCCATGGGTAGGACGCATGGAGAACTGGGGCCATTCGTGTCAACAAAAACACACCAGAGGTCACCATGGTTGCAGCGTGAATAAGTGCAGATACTGGAGTCGGGCCTTCCATTGCATCGGGCAACCACAGATACAGCGGCAACTGTGCGCTCTTTCCGCAAGCACCAACGAACAACATAAGTGCAATACCTGTTGCTGTGACAGAGGCAAGACCACCGTTTTCGGCGGCGTGGTTGATTCCTTCGTACGACAATGTTCCAACGGCACTGAA
>JBIIQG010000070.1:0-5816 GCA_044342185.1 Ilumatobacteraceae bacterium
TTTGTCATGCGTGAAGGTGGTGCGGTGAGTTGCGACAACAAAGATGCCATTGCACGGGAAGCATTCATTGTTGCTGCCGATGTCGACTCGCGTCGAGGAGGTTCACGCCTACGTCGCGCCGCGGCCGTAGACCTTGAACTCATTGCCCCAGTTCTGGGGGACGATGTCCAAGTGGAGTCGTACTTGCTGTGGGACAAACCAAAAGATGATTTGGTGCAACGAGTAGTACGCAAAGTGGGCAGCATTCGCATTGACGAACGCGACCTTGAGCCTGTTGTAGGCGATGACACCACAGAAGCGCTCATTGAGCGGGTGAAAGCAACCGGCATGAAAGTGTTGTCTGGTGGCGCAGCAATTGATTTTCGTCATCGCATTGCGTTTCTTCGTCAACATCTGGGACACGAGTGGCCCGACACGTCTCAGCAACATCTACTTGCCACAGTCGATGAGTGGTTGCGACCATTTCTTGTTGGTGCCACAGGACGCAAAGATCTCGCATCGATTGATCTCACCATGGTGTTGCAGTCGAATCTTGGCTGGGACAAGAGCACGTCGCTTGACTCACTGGCACCAGCAATGTTCACGCCTCCACATGGCAAGCCCGTGCCTATCAACTATGCCGATCCTGCGGCACCCACCATTGCGGTGCGAGTCCAGCACCTCTTTGGAGTCACCACACACCCGGCTGTGCTGAACGGAAAGGTTCCGCTACGAATTCAGCTGCTGTCGCCTGCCGACCGACCCATTCAAATCACTGCCGACCTACCAGCCTTCTGGACCGGATCGTGGGCCGATGTGCGCAAAGACATGGCGGGCCGGTATCCGAAGCACAAATGGCCCATTGACCCGAGCGCATAGGGCGTCATGACGCGTGCCGACATAGCCTTGCGGTATGCCAGATTTTGCATTCACAGAGATTCTCCCCCTTGGCGCGGACACCACTGAATACCGATTGGTCAGCACCGAAGGTGTCTCCCAAGTAGAGACACCGCTCGGCACGTTCTTGAAGGTGGAGCCCGAAGCTCTCACGCTTCTCACACAAACTGCAATGCGAGACATTGCGCACCTGTTACGTAGCGGACATCTTCAGCAACTGGCCAACATTTTGGAAGACCCCGAAGCAAGCGCCAATGACCGATTCGTTGCACTTGACCTTCTGAAGAACGCTGGCATTGCAGCAGGTGGCGTTTTGCCCATGTGTCAAGACACCGGCACCGCCATTGTGAAGGGCAAGAAGGGCCAGTTTGTGATGACTGGCGGCAATGACGAAGAAGCCATTGCTCGCGGCGTGTACAACACGTATCTCACCAGCAACCTTCGTTACAGCCAGATGGCTCCGTTGAATATGTATGACGAAAAGAACACGGGAAACAACCTTCCTGCAGAAATCAAGATTTCTGCCGTCGATGGCGACGCATACAAGTTCCTGTTCATGGCAAAAGGTGGCGGCTCGGCCAACAAGAGCTATCTCTTCCAAGAAACCAAAGCACTACTGAACGAAAAAACTCTGTTGCCGTGGGTCTTCGAAAAGATGATCACTCTTGGCACAGCCGCATGTCCGCCGTATCACCTTGCCATCGTCATCGGCGGCACATCTGCTGAACAAGCAGTGGAGACTGCGAAGTTGGCAAGTGCTCGTTACCTCGACACGCTCCCCACTCAAGGAAGCGACTTAGGAAATGGGTTCCGCGACATTGAACTTGAAGCCAAGATTCTGAAGTTGTCACAACAAACCGGAATCGGTGCACAGTTTGGCGGCAAGTACTTCTGCCACGATGTTCGAGTTATTCGTCTGCCGCGCCACGGCGCCAGTTGCCCCGTTGCGTTTGCCGTGTCATGCAGCGCAGACCGACAAGCACTCGGAAAAATTACAAAAGACGGCTTGTTCATTGAAGCGCTCGAAACAGATCCCGCACGTTTCCTTCCCGAAGTAACGCATGAAGAACTCAGCGATGAAGTGGTGCAGATTGACCTCACTCAGCCAATGGATCAGATTCGCGCAACGCTCAGCAAATACCCCGTGAAGACACGAGTCATGCTCACCGGCCCCATGGTTGTTGCGCGAGACATTGCACACGCAAAGTTGAAAGAACGTCTTGATTCTGGCCAGGGCCTTCCGCAATACATGAAGGACCATTGCGTGTATTACGCAGGTCCAGCAAAGACTCCAGACGGCATGGCATCTGGTTCATTCGGACCAACGACCGCAGGCCGCATGGACAGTTACGTGTCCGACTTCCAGGCCGCTGGCGGGTCGTTTGTGATGCTGGCAAAGGGCAACCGCTCACGCCAAGTGACCGAAGCTTGCGATACGTACGGCGGTTTCTATCTTGGATCTATTGGTGGTCCTGCTGCGCGTTTAGCGCAAGACTGCATCACCAAAGTTGAGGTGTTGGAATACGCAGAGCTTGGCATGGAAGCAGTATGGAAGATTGAAGTTCAAGACTTCCCCGCATTCATCGTTGTAGACGACAAGGGCAATGACTTCTTCGATCAAGTTGGCGGCACCGGCACTCCCGTGCACTTGCACTAACGGCTATTCGCCAGCGAAACCTGGCCAATTACCCATGTAACCGATAAAGAGATCGCTCAAACCTTCGTCACGCAGCGTTGCACGGGGAACTGGAAGTTCTCGCATTGCAAAGTGCGGGTTCTTCTGTGTTTGCAGCGGGAAATCGTGGTTAGTGATTGCTGCGCGTCCAACGGCCACCATGTCAGCGCCAGAGTCAATAGCTTTCGCCATGTCGTCAGCCGTGTACAACTTGCCGGCTACCGCTAACCGAACGTTGCCGCGCTCGAGGTTTGCAAACACATCAATGAGTCGCTGCTCAGCGAACTCTTCGTCGGCGCCTGTCTTGAAGACATCCCAAAGAGACATGTCAATCATGTCGACATTGCTTTCAGCAACAAGTCTCTTGTACACCTCAACAATTTCCGATGTCTTCATGCCAAATCGCTCTGGCGACAAACGGACACCGAGATGGAATTCTGCGCCACATGCTGCACGAATACCTTCGATGATTGAAAACAGAACACGCTGACGGTTTTCGAATGACCCGCCGTACTGATCTATGCGTTGGTTGAGATCTTCGTTCAAAAACTGACAAATGAGGTAGTCGTGAGCACCGTGCAACTCCACGCCATCGAAACCAGCTTTCTCCACGCGAACGGCCGCATCAATGAATGCTTGAATCATCTCTTCCACTTCAGCAGTGGTCATGGCACGAGCGCCCATCTTCTCGTCGTCGCCAGCACTAAGAGGTGGACCACCAATGAGGTCTTTCGGCGAGCGACGACCCGCATGATGAAGTTGAACAATGGCCAGTGAGTTATTGGTGTGAATACCTGCAGCCAACCGAGCGAGACCGTCGAGGTGCTTGTCATCAAAACAACCAAGTTGACCGGCGAACCCTTGACCCACTGCTTGAACATGCGACGCACATGTCATGGTGAGGCCAAAGCCCCCTTCGGCACGCATGGTGAGCCAGCGATATTCGTCATCAGACAATGTTCCGTCTACGTGACTTTGCTGATTAGTTAGCGGAGCCAACATGAACCGGTTCTTCATTCCAGGGCCGTGTGAAAACGACACCTGGTCGAACAATGAACTCATTAAAGAAGCGCCTTAATTGCTGCGCGCGTTTCTGCAATCTCATCCGGAGTTGCGCCGAATTCAACAGCAGCAAAGTCGGTCACTCCAATATCAGCCAAGGCCGCTACGCGGTCTTGCACTTCAGCTATAGAACCCGTAATGGCGATGTCGGCCGGACCTGCAGCGCCTTCTTTGTCCAGCATTGCGCGATAGCTAGGCAAGGTTCCGTACACCGCGAACACTTTTGCAGCGCGCTCTGCTGCAGCTGCCTTATCTTGTGTGACACACACTGGTAGTGCCGCGATAACACGTGGCGCCGGACGACCAAACTCGTCAGCGGCACGATTGATGGTGGGAATGGTATGAGACGACAATGTCGCCGGCCCGGTGCACCATGTGAGAGTTCCGTCAGCCATAGCTGCGGTCACTCGCAGCATCTGCTCACCAAGTGCCGCCACAACTACACCGAAGCCATTTGATCCCTTTGCGGCGATTCCACCATGCACTTTGTAGGTCTCACCGTCGAAGTTGGCGGGTTCGTTGCGCGACAACGGCATGAGAACACTGAGGTATTCCTTCAAGTGACGCACTGGCTTGTCGTACGACATACCGAGCATGTTCTCAATGACGATCTTGTGGCTAAGGCCAATACCCAGCGTGAGGCGATTGCCAGACGCTGCAGCCACCGTGTGGCACTGCTGGGCGATGGCATGCGGGTGACGTGGGTAGGTGGGAACAACCGAGGTACCTAATTCAATACGTGGCACTTCTCGACCAACGATTGCCAAGCTGGTTAGCGCATCGTGTCCGAAGATGTTCGGAGCCCAGTAGCTCGCGAAACCATCTTGTTCTGCCGACCTGGCTTCAGCGACTACATCGTCCACTGTGCCGTCGTTTACTGCTCCACCAAAAATGCCATATCTCATGGCAAGAGACGGTATCAGGGGGTCGTGGTTGAGGTCGCCTTCGGAGCCTTGGAGGTCGTGGTTGTTGATGGCAACGGAATTGTTGTGGTTGACAACACGTCTGTAGGCGGCCTGTCTGCGGGGCCCTGTGAGAGATCTACTACTAGTTGCACTGAACGCTCACCGCAAAATACAGATTCTCCTGGCACTGGATCTTGTTGAAGAACTTCGAAATCGTCCGGTGCGTACGCGATGTCGCGCATTGCATCTTGATCAAAAACTGTATAAGGAAGTTTCCAGCGCTCTAAAGCACTTTTTGCCTCACCAAGCGTGCTTCCAACAACATCAGGAACATTGATGATTCGACATTCCTCTGGATGATTGACGAACCACGGTCCTTCCGCGAAAAGCGGCGGAGAGGTTGGTTGCCACAAGAGAACGAGTGAGGAGATTGAGAGGACAACAGTCGCAAAGTATCTGACGAATATTGGGGCATTGTTTGTTGACCGACCCATCCGAATCGAGACATACAAAGCTGCAACGAATATCACAATCGCAAGAAAAGACATCTCGCCCCACTGAGAAAAAATCGGCCTGTTTGAATCAACATCGCTCACGATTGCCCCAATGAACTGAGTAACAATCCACGCACGAAGAATCCACCACGCCGGCGCCAACCCGGACGTCGCGCTCTTGATCTTGTCCACCGATTGGACAGCGATTTCAGCGATTCTTCGCCGCATTTGTTGACCATCTGCATCGCTCTCGGGAATTTCAATTCCTGCACCGCGCATAAGATCGAGGGCGTATTGCGAGGCATCTGGCAACAGTGCACCGTCTTCAAGCGACGCGGCAATATCTGACTCGAGTCCGTCAGTGAGATCTGCAACAACCTCAGCAGGAAGGTCGCGAAGTTCTCTACGCACATTTTCTGCAAATGTTGCTGCTTTGCTGATGAAATCTGAAATATCGCTCATGATTTTTCTCCCTTTGTCGAAGTGTTAACAATCGAATTAATGACGTCTTGAAATTCGTTCCACTGGGCTTTCTGGTCGTTCAACCATTCGTGACCAGCCGGCGTCATTCCGTAGTACTTTCGATGGGGGCCCTCTTCGGAGGGCACGACATAACTGGTCAATAAACCCAGCGAAAAAAGACGCCTCAACGTTCCGTACACCGAAGCTTCAGCAACATCTGCCAGACCGTGATTTCTCAGCCGGCGCACCACGTCGTATCCGTAGCCATCTTCCTCCGCCAACACAGCCAACGTCGCCAAGTCGAGGACGCCTTTCAGCAATTGGCTTCGGTCTATTCGCTGC
>JBIIQG010000024.1:0-18992 GCA_044342185.1 Ilumatobacteraceae bacterium
GTTGCACCACTTCCCGCAGCATCGTTCGTTAGTGGAGAGATGATCTGATTTGCGTCATATGCACCACTCGATGTGTCATTCGTTGCTGTTGGGGGCGGAGGAATGGTGGGTGTCAATGTTGATGTTGCTGTCTGTCCAAAGTTGTCCGTAACACGATATGTAATCGCTGTTTTTGTTCCAGATGTTGCACTGGCGTCAGCAACATAGGTCACGACACCAGTCGATGCGTTCAAGGTGTAGGTGCCTTCACCAGCGATAGTGACAATGCCATCAGCATCACAGGCTGCTGGCGAGGAGCCAGGAATGATCAAACAAGTCAGCGAGGTATCCAATCCAACACCAGAAGTTGCCAAAGCACCCGTACCTGTAATTGTCGTAAATGTTGCAGTACCACCTGGAATCACGCTTTCCGTGTCTGCTGTTGCTACTGGGGCTGCAGGCATAGCAACTGTTGGCGTTATAAGAGCAGTCGCTTGTTGATCGAAATTGTCTTCCACTAAATACTTCACGGGCGATGCGGTACCAGTAAAGGAAGGTAGTGGATCAAAGGTGATAACTCCGGTAGCGGTATTCACGGTGTACGTGCCTTCGCCATCAACCGTCAAGCTTGTCAACGTGCAGTAATGATTTGCTTTTGTGGGTGTGGGGCAAAGGCGTACAGAGGTTGCGTTCAACGTGGCGCCAGTATCCGCAGAGTCATTAGTTAACGGGTTAATTGTCTGATTCGTATCAAACGCACCAGATGATGTGTCGTTGGCGGCAATTGGTCCTGCCAGCACGGTGGGCGTGATAGTTGCAGATGTTTCTTGGCCAGTGATATCCGCGACGATGTACTTCACGGGTGCGGCCTCACCGATAAAAGATGGATCCGGATCGAATTTCACCGTTCCATCAGAATTCACCGTGTAGATGCCTTCTCCAGCAACAGTCAATGACGTCAACGTACAGTTACTGAGATTCGTTTCTGATGCCGACGGACATAGCCGAACTGACGTCACGTCCAATGTTGTCCCCGTACCCGCAGAGTCATTAGAAAGAATAGAGATGACCTGATCTTGGTCCATACCAGCAACTGATGTGTCGTTGGTAGATGTCGGTAGTGGCGGGGAACCTACTGTCACTGTGATTTGGGCAGCAGTCAGTTGATCAGCGGTGTCTTCCACCACATATTTCACTGGTGTCGCCACACCAGTGAACGATGCCAAAGGATTGAAGGTGACCGTTCCATCGGGATTGGCAAGGTACGTTCCTTCTCCTGCGACTGTTAATGACAGTAAATCGCAGCTTGTATCAACGGTGGAGGTCAGGCAAAGCCGCACAGAGCTAGGCACAAGAGTTCCGAGGCTTCCAGCAATGTCGTTCAGCAAAGGACTGATTGTTTGATTCGTGTCGTACGCACCAGACGATGTGTCGTTCATCGCTACCGGAGTGGTGCTCGTCACGGTTGGGGTGTAAGTGCTGTACGCAATTTGATTATTGATGTCCGACACTTGATAGCCCAATGGGGGCGGTGTTCCGCTGTATCCATTTTCTGGAGTGAATGTGATCACTCCAGAAGAGTCGACGACATAACTTCCCACTCCACTAACCGTGATTGTCGACCCTGGCACAACAGAACAATTAGGAGCAACTTCAGCCGGATTTGAATTCGGATTACAGAGACGAATGGAAGAAGCATCAAAGCTTGTGGAAACTCCGGCCACACTAACTGTCTTCACATCATTCGTTAAGAGATTGACAGACTGTGCCGTATTTAGAGGACCCAAAGTTTCATCTGGTTGTGCTGTTGGTGTTGGAGCGTTGTGGCACATTGTGCCGTCTTTCATGGCGCCATCTCCTGTTCCTATTAGCACCCATTCAGAACTTGATGTCACGGTCTGTGGATTGGATAAACGCCACAACTTGTGCTGTCCGCTTGACGGAGTCCGAACCATGATTAGTTCGCCGAAACCATTAATGAAAATTGCCTCGCCTGCGTTCAGCGATTGGTCTGGCAGCACCGCTTTCGATGTGACACTCCAATCACTCTTACGAACGGTGTACAACCTTGAGTTTGTGCCATCCCACCCAATCGAATAAAAGTATCCATTTGAATAAGCCAGGTCTTCGCCGGGGACAGTTGCGCTCGCAGTAATAACCGTGGCCACCCTCGTTGTCACATTGATTGAATAAAGGGTGGCAACATTTGAACCTGATTTAACAACCAGGTTTCCTGAATCATCAAAGTCTCCGCCGCGTATACCAGTCATGTTTGCCGTGGTGACACCACTGATTGTTCCCAAATCGGTGACAACACCTGAACTGTTGATTCTTACCAAGTTGCCAGCGGTGCGGCCACTGGTTGTTGTGGTTGCAATTCCGTACATGAAACCATCTTGGATGTTGAAACCAATCGCATCGATGCCACTTAAGGTATTGGGGCCAATCTCGTATGAAATGAGTTTTGTGTCTCGTGGGTCAGTTCGGTACAACTGACTTCCAATGATGTGATACATATTCGTATCACAAGCAAATTTGCCAGAGGCCGATTCGTCAGTAACCACTTTTGTTGCCAACAGATTCTCTGCTAGTCCGGTTGTTGTCACATTGTCTGCGTCGTTTATATACGTTCCTGCGACGTCCGCACGAACCGCAATGCTGTATTCACAAGACGCAACGCCAGCAGTTATTGACGCATTGGTAACGGTGACAACACCTGATGTCGCTGTCATCGATGCTGGGTCTCTCGTCATAGTTGAGCCACCTGGACAGGTGGTCATCATGTTTGAGTTTGTGTCCACAACCAGTCCCTGCGGCAAAGTATCCACAAACCCCAGCCCACTTTTAGCGGCGTTACCAGCACTGTTAGTCAACTTAAAAATAAGCGTTGAAATTTGACCTTTTGCAACTGTTGATGGGGAGAAGCTTTTTGAAAGTGTCGGCAATGCTGTGTAGGTCGCATTAATGACCCCCGTATCACCAGCAACCAATGTTCTTGCGGCAGAAGTCAGTTGAGTAATTGCCGTGGTGTTTTCTGTATTCGAAGTTCCGCCGACAACACTTGTACCAGTCACCGCCGCAGTTGCAACGTCTGTAAATCTCACGGCGTACGAACCGGGAACAACATACGGAAATGAGTACTGGCCTGATGAATTTGTCAAAACCGAAATCACCTGTCCGCGCAATGCGACATCGGGATAGTCGCTCGGATACGTCAGCGGAGTTCCCGTTCCGTTAGTTAAGGTGACCAAAGCGCCTGCAACTGGACTACCAGCAGTAGTCAAAGCTGTTCCCGACAAACTCGCCGAACACGTTCCAGAGTTCATTGCTCCGATGTTGACTGTTGCGTTTGCTGGTGAGAAAGCAGTCGTTGTATTCCCTGCAATTGCAGACCCGGTGGCGTCAACTTGGGTTGTCCGAGCTGCCAACTGTGAAACCTGAAATACGGGGCCGGTTGGACAGATAATTGCCGTTGGTCGTAGGCATAGTTCAGGGCTGCCACCAACTGCAGTGGTTCGGGCGCTGACTTCTCCATACTCGGTTCGTCCCGTAAAGGTGACCGTTAACGACGGGGTTTGACCACTCGCCGCCACGGTTAACGAAGATAGATCCACCGTCTTTGGACTATTTCCAGGAATTGGAACGTTTGTCCAACCAGAAATGGAAGTTCCATCTGATTTTTTGACAGTTAATGTCGCTGACGCATATGCGAAGTCCGCTGTCAGCGTGAACGACTTCCATTCTTGAATCGCATTTTCTTGTGCGCACGCCATTCGAGGTAAACCCGCGCCTGCATCGAATACTGCGGTCGGCGCCGGAACAGCACAGTTTCCGGGTTGACCTGAATATGTGTCGTACGTCTGAATAATTCCGTCGTGCGAGTTAGACCACAGACAGTTCGGATTGTATGGATCTAGAACAACTTGATAATTGGTGTCTGAAATGCCACTCGACGTCCAATTACGACACCAAGTATTGGTTCCAAAATCCCAACAGTAAATTCTTCCCGTTCCAGCATTCCATGCTGCGTCGCCCCAGTAGAGACGAGTTTTGTATTGCTGCAAGAGGGCGCCGTAGCCGTCATAAGTGCTTCGATACGTTGACCTAATTGAGGTGGTGAAACCAGTCGTCAAAGAACTGGTGATATCCACTCCGGCCAAGTCAAAACAGGTTGGTGCTGTGTCCAATGCGATGAAACAGGCACCTACAACTGTTCCGGCGGCATTTGGTAACGGGAAAATGCGGGTCGCTTTATTTGAGATTGCTCGTGGGTTGGTCCATCCAGTGCATGGGCTCCCAGTAGCTGCTTCAATACAGATAGCAGATGCATAACGACCACCATTTCCGTAGATTTTTCCATTGAGTTCCATCACCAATGGTCTCCAACGATTCCCAGTGCTCGAAACGTTTGTCAGTGATGCACCGAAATCAACAATTCCGCCCGTGGTACATGGCCCACCAGCGCCTGCATTGAGAGTGATGTCCACACACAACAGGTCGCCTGTTGCTACTTGCCATGTGTAGATCTTGTTGCCAGATTTAGCTAAACCGCCAGTGCAGTCATACAAGTCATTTGAAGTTGTCGATGACACACACGTTGTGCCCGCAATGTTTGCGCCTGCGCCTGCTGAAACGAATGCCGATGCCGCCGATCCACCACACCATTTATTTGTCAACGTGATGTCGTCTACTCGAATGCATGCAAATCCAACTTGGTTGACTCCATCTGCCGTATAGACCGTTGGAAACCAAATCTCTTTTTGAATGGGGTCGTATACACCTGTTGACTGCTCATTCGTATGCATCGTAAAGACCGGCGTTACACCAGAACGTAGCAAGTACGGCCACGTGCCATTACAACGCACGCCCGTGCGTAAGAAGCAGTCCACGCTTTGGTTTGAACCTGTTCCGTTGTGATGCCAAATGTTGTAGAGGCGGCCACCATCGTCAAAGAACACATCCCACCCGTCACCTGATGATCCAGTTGTTGTCGGGAACTGTCCAGTTGTTGGCTGAGCAGCGTTGGCATCTGTTGATGCAATTTGACGCCCAGAGGAATCGGTGCCTTCACTCACTAGCGGGCCCTCGGCCTTGACATGGCGAATTGCTGCCCATCCTTGAGTTGTTGTTGGTGCAACTGTGGTCCACGTGGTGCCATCGACCGAGTAAGACACTGCCCAACCAGCCGGATACCGAATGTCGGATGCTCCCGTGAGGGTGAGGTATGGCTCAATCTCCATCGTCACCATCTGGCTGGTTGTTCCAGCAATCGAAACAGGCGCCACAGCCGTGAGATCAACTTTGCTTCCAGGGGTGACCTCAGTGGCAATTGCTGTTGAATCCGGTGTGTAGTCAACATTCAGCGTGAGAGCGCCCGATGCGCTCACTGGTGTGACGTTGAGATTTGTAAATGAAACGGCACATGCAATGGCGAATGCAGTTACAAAACGCGCCCGCACTCGTGTCGGTCTATTGAGTGTCACCGCTGGCCCACCACATCAATGCCAAAGAAGAGCGGTACTGGTCCAGCAAATGCCAGTCGAAAAACTTTTCTCCCTATCAACATTAGATAGCCAACATTAGTGCTGCAGGGGTTATGAATCATACTTTTGTAGGTAGGGGTGGTTGACGTGACTGTTTGGGGCTCGCCCCATGGGGTCAATGCCACAACTCACTAGTGTGATTAGGTGGCTGAAGACCCGTCCGAGATGCAGCTGAAAATCCTGGATTCGGCCATTTCTCTCCTCGAGGAGGGTGGCGAGCAGGCCATTCGGCTTCGATCGGTGGCAAAGATGGTGGGAATTGCCCAGCCCTCTCTGTACCACTATTTCGAGGATCGCGAGAGCCTCATTACTGCCGCACACGCACGCCGGTTAAAGGTCAATTTGGCCTCAGTCATCGACCCGTTTCTTTCGGCCGTCAGGGCATGTACGAGTCGGGCGGAATTTCTCACTGTGGTTCTTGGTGTGTACAAGTATTCAAAGCATTCTGGGCGCAAAGCCGTCCGAGAAATCCGAGCAGAACTAATAGGTGCATCTATTAAGCGTGACCTGCTTCGAGAATCCGTCGTCAAGGAAATGTCAGATTCTCTCGCCCCAACTATTGAGGCAGTCAATTTTGCAAAAGAGCGCGGGTGGGTTCGAGCAGATCTTGACAGTAAAGCGTTTGCCATCTTTAATCTTTCGCTCATTAGCAACGCTATCTATGCAGAGATCCACGATGATGAAACAATGACTGAACAGTGGTGGAACTTCGCAGAAGAAGCCATCAGTGCGATTGTGATGCGCGACTAACTAAGAGAAGCTTCAGTCTTTGGGCGGCACCCAGGTAGACAAGAATCGTCCCAAGCGTCCGATGGCCTCGGTGAGGTCTTTTGCCCACGGCAAGGTGACAATACGTAAGTGATCTGGCTTTGGCCAGTTGAAACCTGTTCCTTGAACAAGCAGAACATGTTCGGCGCGCAAGAAGTCCAGAACAAAACGACGATCATCTTTAATGGGATACATGTCGCGATCAAGTTTTGGAAAAACGTACAACGCACCTTTGGGTGTCACGCATGACACGCCGGGGATTTCTTCTAGTGCCTTCACTGCTGCATCACGCTGCGCAAGAAGTCGGCCGCCAGGAAGAATGAGATCGTTAATGCTTTGACGACCACCCAATGCAGTTTGAATTGCGTGTTGCGCCGGCACATTCGGGCACAAACGCATGTTGGTCAACATGTTGATGCCTTCTATGTAACTTTCTGCATGCTTGCGGGGCCCAGTCACCATCATCCAGCCAGCACGAAAACCAGCTAAGCGATATGCCTTAGAAATTCCACTGAAAGTGAAGGACAGAACTTCTGGTGCAACGGAAGAGAACGTGTGATGCACGGCGTCGTCGTACAGAATCTTGTCGTAGATCTCGTCGGCAAAAACGATGAGGTTGTGCTCTAATGCGAGATCGGCAATGTCGCGAAGAACTTTCTTGGTGTACACAGCACCTGTTGGGTTATTCGGGTTAATAACAACAATGGCGCGCGTACGTGATGTGATCTTCGAACGAATGTCTTCCAGATCTGGATTCCATGAATCGTTTTCGTCGCACAAGTAATGCACTGGTGTACCACCGGCAAGGCTTGCTGATGCTGTCCACAGCGGATAGTCGGGTGCAGGAATAAGAACTTCATCGCCTTGGTCGAGAAGAGCATTCATCGCAATTTGAATAAGTTCGCTGACTCCGTTACCCAACCAAATGTCGTCCGGGTCGGTGATGTCTATTCCTTGAAGTTGGTAGTGCTGCACGATTGCTGTGCGAGCACTACGAATGCCTTGCGAGTCTGAGTAGCCCTGAGACTCGGAAAGGTTGCGAACAACATCAACCAGGATTTCTGGGGGTGCTTCAAAACCAAAAGGCGCGGGATTACCAATGTTCAATTTGGTAATTCGATGGCCTTGTTCTTCAAGGCGCTTTGCTTCCACCAGAACGGGGCCGCGAATGTCATACAAGACATCTTCCAGCTTGTGCGACTGGTGAATTTCTGAGGGCATGACTATTTGAAGTTCTCGAAATAGCGACTAGGGGTGGGGCCTCGTTGGCCTTGATACTTCGAGCCTTGAGCACCAGAGCCGTATGGCTTCTCTGCGGGTGATGTCATGGTGATGAAACTGATTTGACCAATCTTCATGCCGGGATACAACGTGATGGGAAGGTTGGCAAGGTTGGCAAGTTCCAAAGTGACGTGGCCATCAAACCCAGCGTCGATAAACCCAGCGGTGGAGTGAATAACTAGGCCAAGTCGGCCAAGTGAGCTCTTGCCTTCCACGCGAGCCACCAAGTTGTTCGGAACGCCAACGCGCTCCAAGGTGGAACCCAAGACAAACTCGCCAGGATGCAAGAGGAAGGCTTCGCCATCGGCAACTTCCACCAATTCGGTGAGGCCAGTGAGATCTTGCTTCACATCGAGGACTGCCGCGGTGTGGTTGCGAAAGACTCGAAAGAGGTTCGAGACCTTCACGTCGATGCTGCTGGGCTGGATGCAGGACTCGTCGAAGGGCTCAATGATGATGCGGCCTGCTGCCAGGTCTGCGCGAAGGTCACGGTCGGAAAGAATCACAGGGGAAACCCTAGCGAAATGCCCCCCTCTCACGAGGGGGGCATTTACACAGAACGAGAGTATTTCTTAGTGGGTGAAGGAAATCTCTGGGAGAACCTTGGCCATCCACTTCGGTATGTACCACGCCTTCTTGTCCAAAAGACCAAGAAGCGCAGGCACCAACATCATTCGAATAACGGTGGCGTCCAAAAGCACCGCCACAGCCAGGGTAATTCCAAGCTCTGTAGGTGGAATAGGCCCCGTCACGCCAAATGCGATGAACACCACAATCATGATGAGCGCCGCATTCGTAATGGGTCGACCTGTTCGGGCGATTCCTTCACGAACCGCGACCTGCGTGTCGCCTGACTTCTCATGGTGTTCCTTGATGGATGCCAATAGGAACAACTGGTAGTCCATAGACAATCCGAACAACAGAGCGAAGAAGAACAATGGAGCCCACGCATTAATGAACCCTTGGTGCTCTATCCCGATGAGACTTGCGCCGAATCCGTGCTGGAACACCAATGTGGCGAATCCAAAGCTGGAAGCAACGCTGATGAGATTCAACACAATGGATGCAACTGCAATGGTGAGACTGCGGAAGACCACCAGGAGCAATAGGAATGCCACCAGCATGATGAGACCAACAGCAAGTGGCGCACTAGAGATAAGCGCATCAGTGAGGTCATGGTTCTGAGTTCCTGGACCGCCAACGAGAGTGCTTGGCGACAGTTCTTGCACGGCAGTGCGCAAACGGCCAGTCATGTCTTGTGTTTCTTCTGAACTTCCACCCGTCTTCGCAAACGCACGAACAACGGTGCGGCCTTCGGCCGACTTCACTCCCATGGGCGCCACCATCATTGTGTTGGGGTCAGAGGCAACAACGTCAACGATCTTCTGTGCATCGGTTTCAGGCGTCGTGATGTAGAACGGCGCAACTGCACCGGGTCCGAATGCGGAAACCACTGCATCGTTTCCGTCGCGACTCTGTGCACCCTTGTCCACCACTGTTGCATCAGGCATTCCCAAGCGCATGGAAAGTGCTGGAGCAGCGAGCGCAAGCATGAGAACCAATCCAACAATCAAAGTGCGACGTGGCTTCCACAAAGCCTTCGATGTCCAACGCGCCCAACGACCTTCGGCGGCTCGGTCTGGATCTTCCTTTGCGCGATTCACCAAGACTTTGTCGCCCAAACCAGCAAGAACTGCAGGAAGCAAAGTGAGTGATGCGGCTGCAACTGCGATGACGGAAACAATCATTCCGAAAGCCATGGCGCGAAACACCATGATAGGAACAAAGAAGAGTGCGGCTAATGACAAGACAACTGTAAGGGCAGACAAGAACACGGCCTTGCCTGCTGTCTCTAAGGCGCCGGCCATTGCTTCTGGCATTACTTTGCCTTCTTCACGTTCTTCTCGGTATCGAGACACAATGAACAAGCTGTAGTCAATACCAACGGCAAGACCAATCATCATTGAGAAGTTCATTGACCACACAGATAATGGCGTAATGGCGCTTGCCAAGTTGATGACTGCGAAGCCAACAGCAATTCCGGCAATGGCCAAAATAAGTGGCACACCCGCAGCAATTGCAGAACCGAATGCAATGAATAACAGAATCAATGTAGGAAGGCCAGACAAAAGTTCTGCCTTATGCAATGCCTTTTCATTTTCTTTGTTGAAGTCTTCCCACATTGCCCATTCGCCGGTGGCGTTCGCAACGGTGCCTTCGGGTAGTTCTTGTTCGTCTAACCACTCCATGAGATGCCCGGCGGAAATAGGAAGATCTGCATCTTCTGTTCCTTCCAACATCACGGGGATAATCACGGTTTTGCCGTCCATGGAGATAAGGCCAGATTCTTTTGGCATCTCTAATGGGTTCATGGCACCTGCGCTACCCGGTGCTGTTGACGCACCTTGAGCAAGTGTTTGAACGGACCGCGAATTGGTCTGTACTGATTCGTCTAGCTGAACCACGATCATGGCGGCTTCAGCACCCACTTGTGGGAACTGTGTACGCAATTCATTGCGGACCATTTGTGCTTCTGAACCTTGGGCATCCCACCCAGCGCCAGACAATGCGCTGGTGAGCGAGATTGCTAAAGGTGCTGCGGCGACAGTGAGAATCGCCCACAAAAGCATCACGGTTTTCTTTTTGGCCACAGAGAATCTCGCGATGCTGGCGAGGGGGCCATGTGCTGGTGGTGTTTTCATAAGTATCGACTATACCATACCCCCTAGGGTATATACTCACTTCACCGTCAAAAGGAGACCCCTATGAAATTTCTGTCGTTCATGAGCACACCCATTGGTCGCGTGTTACGCGTTGTAATGGGTGCCGTCATCATTTGGGCCGGACTAGCCATTGGTGGTGCAGGCGGTACTGCACTCGCACTCTTCGGGTTCCTGCCACCAATAACTGGAATTCTTGGACTGTGCCCCATTAATCCTTTAGTGGGTCGACCAATTCGTTGCGACGCTGCGTGTCGCATGCAAACGAAATAAGAACTACGGCTCGAGGACGACCCAGCCACGCTTCTGCAGTTCGGCTGCCAACACTTCGGTGGGCACATTCTTTAGAGACTTCTCGGCGGCAGTGACCTTTGGTTTCACGGGCGTTGGCGTTGCTGGTTCAGGCACAGCGTCGGCGGCTTCGGCAATTTCGGCCCATTCCTGAAGTTGGGCAATAAACGCATCGGCTTCGTCGCGAGTGAACTTGCCACCAGCCTGACGTTGCGTGAAACCCATTGGACCACGAGCGTCTCGAAAATCTGTATGGCCGGCAGCATTGAGCAACTGCATGAGTTCTTGTAGTTGCTTGCCCGTTGCAGGTGGGCCAGAAGGTTGTCCGAATGCCATGTGATGACCGTAGCGAAAGGGTCGTTCGTTACTTCAGAAGGCTGGCAATTGACCACACGGCAGCGGTGGCACCAATGATGGCCATCACCAGACTGCGAGCAACGGGGGCTTTGGCGAGGTCTGTGCTGTCTGATTCGTTCTCTTCAGATGGGGAGTTGGACTGTTGATCTAGCTGGGCCTTTGGGGGTCGCACCAATGCGGCAATGTTCCCCACTGCAAGTGCCCCACCAAGCGCGAGGACGAGATACACAATGAGATTGTCTCCAAGGAACATGCCCACAGGTTAGGCGTGGCAGACTCTCGCCTATGGGCTTCCACCACGTTGCACTCGCCACCAAAGACCTTGCCGCAACTCATACCTTCTATACAGAGGTCATGGGGTTCTCATTGGTGAAGACAGTTATTGCGCCTGTTCCTGGTTCGCCTACCAATGGCTGGTCTCGCCATGTTTTCTACGACACCGGTTCAGACGGAATGATCGCCTTTTGGGACCTTCATGACGCGCAATGGGCAGACGGCTACCCCACCAACATCAACAAGACAGCTGGGCTTCCCGGATGGGTGAACCACTTTGCCTACAACGCACCTACGCGTGAGTTCTTAGATGACCGCCGTGCCAATTGGTGCGCGCACGGCCACACCGTTGCAGAAGTCGATCACGAGTTTTGCGTGAGCATTTATACATCCGACCCTGATGGAAACACCGTGGAGTTCTGCCACGACATTCGCCCGTTCACCGCAGATGAAAAGAAGCGCGCATTGGAACTTCTTGGTCACGACAATCCGCCTGCAGACAAAGATCCGAAAATAACAATTCATCCGCCCACCAACTGAGCGAACACATCACTCCGGTTCGTCGACGAACTGTGTGTATGCCTTGTTGAAGATAAGGCGAATGGTGTCGGTGGGGCCAGCTCGGTGCTTCGCAACAATGACATCGGCGAATCCGCGTTCGTTTGGACGCACTTCCGTATTTGCCGCTTCTTCGCGATACAAAAACATCACGACGTCGGCGTCTTGCTCCAAGGCACCAGATTCACGAAGGTCTGACAAGTTGGGACGACGATCTTGGCGCTGTTCGATACCACGACTTAACTGACTGAGCGCAACAACAGGAATACTGAATTCGCGCGCAAGCATTTTGAGTCCACGAGAAATTTCTGCAACTTCCAACTGACGTGTTTCGTGATTACCGCCACCCATGAGCTGCAAGTAGTCGATGACAACCATTGCTGGTGGTGCGTCGGAAACTTTTACACGACGAAGTTTTTGACGAATCTGCATGACGCTGATTTGCGGGGTGTCATCGATGTACAACGGAATGTTCAAACGATTCATCGCGTGTGTAATTTTTGTCCAGTCGGCGTCTTGAAGGCGGCCGCTTCGCATGCGATCGGAATCCACTTGTGCTTCTGCGGACAAAATACGCTGCGTTAATTCGGGTGCTGACATTTCCAAAGAGAAAAACAGCACAGGACGATTAGTTGTTCGCGCGGCGCTCACGGCCAATCCCAATGCAAACGCAGATTTACCCATGGCAGGACGAGCACCAACGATGTTGAGGGTTCCGGCCTGCATACCAGAGAGCAACTTGTCCAACTTTGAATAGCCGGTGCGAATACCTGTGATGTCTGTGCCGGAGTCATATCGTGCTTCAAGAATTGATGTCACGATTCCGGTGAGTTCATTCAGTTTTTGCAGCGTGTCGGTGATTTGTTCGTCGCCAATGTCGAACACGATTTGTTCTGCACGGTCGATGGCAATGCGAACATCTGCGGGCGCTGAGTAACCAATGTCGGCAATATCGCTTGCACCTTTAATAAGGCGGCGAAGCATTGCTGTGTCGCGCACAATACGGATGTAGCGACCCGCGCTACTGATTGACGGCGTTGCGTTCTGCAGTTCGTTCAGAAAGTTGAGGCCGCCCATGTCGTCCAGCAAGTTGCTGCGGCGCAATTCTTCAGACACGGTGACAGCATCGACTGCTTCGCCTTGACCAGATAGCGAACGAATAGCCGCATACACGTGCCCGTGCGATGGCTTGTAGAAATCACTGGGGTCAAGTGACAATTCAATGGCAAGACCCACGGGCGTGTCGTCGAGCAACATGGCGCCCAACAACGATGCTTCAGCATCGAGGTTGTGTGGTGGCGTACGACTATCGGTGCGTGGTGCAGGCCGAGAGTTGGTCCGCTCGAAGCGGTCGCTGTTGTCTGACATAAGAGACCTCTACCTTGCCCGCAAACACCTGTGGATTGCTAGTGGACAACCCTGCGAAATCCTTGTGGATTCTGCTGGGGATAGAGGTGTCACTCTGTGGATAACGGTGTGCTGGCTGGATCAGCCAGGCACGACCGAAATCTTGACGGTGCACTCAACGTCTGCGTGCAAACGCACGGTGACGCTATGTGAACCGGTGGTGCGAATGGGCTGAGCCACGATCTTCTTGCGATCGAGAGAAACGCCAGCCTGTGCTGCCAATGCCGACGCGATGTCTGCAGTGGTAACCGAACCGAATAAGCGACCCTCGTTGCCGGACTTTGCCTTCACAGTGAATGCCTTAGCAGTCAGAGTTTCAGCAATAGTGCGTGCAGAGTCACGGTCGGCTGCTTCACGCAGGTCGCGTGCGCGACGCATTGCGTTGGCTTGGTTCACCGCACCATCGGTGGCAACAAGTGCCATGCCGCGTGGCAAGAGATAGTTACGTGCGTGTCCGTCGGCAACGGTGACAATGTCACCGCGGCGTCCGACGCCAGCAATGTCTTCACGAAGAATCACGTTCATATCAGGCCTCTTCTGCGCTCTCGACAACTTCTTCAGTTGCCGCATCGGTGGTGAGATCTTCATCGTCGTTCACGTTCGCGTACTCAGATGTAATTGGCTGCTCTGGCATCTCCAAGGTGCTTTCGTCTTCACGGCCTTCCTTGCCTGGGCGAGGAGCGCGGGTGGAAACGGTGCGCTTGGTGTATGGCAACAATGCCATTTCGCGAGCGTTCTTGATTGCTGTTGCCAATTCACGCTGTTGCTGCACGTTGGTGCCGCTCATGCGCTGACCGCGGATCTTTGAGCGGTCGGTCATGAAGCGCTGAAGCAGGCTGACGTCTTTGTAGTCGATAAAGACAACCTTCTCGGCTGCGAGCGGGTTGGCCTTCTTCTTGAACTTGCGATTCAACTCGCGGGCTGCACGCGCTTTGTTCTTCTTGCTAGTCATTGTGTGGTCCTTGTATGAGGGAAGTGGAAATTAAAAGGGATTAGAAAGGTTCTTCGTCGGATGGGAAATAGCCACCGTCGCCGCCACCGCCGGTGTTTCCACCAGAGTTACCGCGATTGTTGCCGCCACCAGAGTTGCCACCCTGGCCGCCTTCGCCGCGAGGGTTGCGCTCGACTGATGCGGTGGCCCAACGAAGGCTGGGTCCGATTTCGTCGGCATTGATTTCAATGGTGTTGCGCTTTTCGCCTTCACGGTTTTGGTATTCACGCTGTTCGAGACGACCCGAGACAACAACACGCATTCCCTTTGTGAGAGATGATGCTGCGTTTTCGCCAAGCTGGCCCCACGCAACGATGTTGAAGTAGGAGGTTTGGTCTTGCCATTCGCCGTTGACCTGGTAGCGACGGTTGACAGCGAGGCCAAAAGAGGCAACGCCGCGACCACCGGTGGTGAAGCGAAGTTCTGGATCGCGGGTGATGTTCCCAACGAGAGTTACTGAGTTATCGGCCATGTTGGTGGCTCCTTCCAAATAAGAAGTAGTGAGTGGGAGCAGAGGGCTCGAGAGGGCGGACTAGGCCGCCGACACCATTCCACGACGGGCTGCTTCATCGTCGGGAAGACGAAGAAGTTTGTGGCGAAGGACGTCGTCGGAGAGACGGAAACCGCGCTCCACTTCGTCGAGTGCACCAGCAGGAGCAACAACGTTGAACACTGCGTAGTAGCCGTCATCCTGTTTCTGGATGGGATATGCAAGACGACGCTTGCCCCACCAGTCGGGATTGCCGTGGACCGAACCACCAACTGAGGTGATGGACGCGGAGATGGACTTCAACCAGCCGTGGGCGTTGCTCTCTTCGAGCTTGCCGCTGATAATGACCATGAGTTCGTAAGCACGCATAGCGTGTGACCTCCCTTCGGACCCGAGTTACGAGGCTCGGGGCCCCACTTGTGGAGCAGGGTGAATATGACCCCGAGAGCGTATCTGCTGGTCGTAAACATCCCACAGGGGTGAGTCAGACCAGGAAAACCCTTGTCTGGCAAAGGAATGTGCACCGCCTCAGCCTCACGATGGAAGACCGAGGGAGAATTGGCTGGAATTATCGGGCGGCGCGAGAGCGACCGCGCCCCGCGATGGGAAGCACCCGCAACAAGTGATGCCACCTGCATTCATGGCACGCTTCCACCACATACGCGGCGTATTCATGACCGGTGCGTTGCAGTTTCTCAATGTCTTTTTTGTCGGTGACGCACTTTCCGTGACTCGGCAAGCCATGTCCGAAGACGTAGGTGACCAGAACAACATTCACTTCTTCGCAGATGGGGCACACCGTTTTCGATGGTTCTCCCAAATGCTTGGCCGCGCGAATAAGTTCCGGATGAGCATCACAGACAGAATCTCTGCTGACGCGTCCACGCTTCACTTCATTAATGAGTGCCCGGCGAGAGAGTTGGTGGTCGACAACTCCGACGTCACCTCTCAACATGTCGACGGAGAAACCCATGACGCCACAAGATAGTCATAAGATTCGGACATGTCAGACCCCACTTCAGTTGTCACAGATGGACGCGCCGTGTCATATGGCGCATCGGTCTATAACGACGATGAATTGCGGGTCTGTGGCGATGTAAAGGGAAAGCGGGTTCTCGAGCTTGGGCTCTTCGGAACCGTTCCCAACTGCGTTGCCATGGCCCAACGCGGTGCTCGCAGCATTGCCATTGACCCCTCAAAGGAAAATGTGCAGCGGGCTCGCCAAGCGGCTCGCAACTCAGATGTGGTGGTGGAGTTCCATGAAGGAGAACTGGCCGACCTCGGTTTTCTCATGAATGCAGCTATCGATCTTGCTGTGTGTGTTCACCACATTGATCTGAACACAGACATTGCGCGTCTCTTCCGCCAGGTGCACCGCGTGTTGCGCCCCGAAGCTGGTTTTGTTTTCGCGCTTCCACATCCCATGTCCACCGTGTTCGACGGAAATGATCCCGTAGCACGCCGACGATACGGAGATGCCTCGCCCACCATTGGCGATCTCACCATGGCGTTGCAGCGTGCAAACTTCACCATCGATGTCATGCACGAACTCACGCCGTTGCATCAGCCGAATGCTGTTGCGCCATCAACTCTTGTAGTGCGCGCACGCAAACTTGGTTCGTAACGCGTCGCCTACGCGCGATTTATTCGTCGTGTCGGCTTCAAGCTAGATGCGCGAGATTCATTCTCTGCCCACCATGCACGTAATCGTTGCGCAACGACTTCTTCACCCAGCAGACCATCTTCAAGACGAATGTCCATCAAGAATTCGAGCGCAGCACCAACAATTGGACCTGCAGGAACGCCAAGCAAATCCATGACGCCTTGACCATCAATCTCGGGGCGCAAGCTTGCGAGTTCTTCGCGCGCCATTACTTCGGCAATGCGCTCTTCCATCTCGTCCATTCGCCGAGCAAGAATGCGTGCTTTCTTTTCGTTACGAGTGGTGCAGTCGCAACGCGTGAGAACATTCAGTTCTGCAAGGTATGGACCTGCGTCGCGAACGTAACGACGCACTGCGGAATCTGTCCACCCCATCTGATACGTGTGAAAACGCCCACTAATTGCTACTAATTCAGATACTGCAGCAATGTCTTCGTTTGGATATTTCATTTCTTTCATGCGCTCGCGCGTCATTCGCGCACCCACTACTTCATGATGATGAAAGGTGACGCCTTTGCCTTCTTTGAAACCACGTGTTCGTGGTTTACCAATGTCGTGATACAGCGCTGCAAGACGAGTGATACGGAAATCAAAATCGGTGCGCGCATCGGGACGAACATTTTCTACAACAGCAAGCGTGTGCGTTAGTACGTCTTTGTGTCTGTGAATGGGGTCTTGTTCTAAGCGCATCAAGCGCAACTCGGGCAAGAAGTGATCAACCAAACACGTATCTACCAAGAACCACAAACCGGCTGTTGGCGAATCTGTTGTCATCAATTTGTCGAACTCGACTCGAATTCGTTCTGCAGACACAATGGACAAACGATCTGCCATTGCAGTGACTGCCTGCGTAATGGACGGGTCTGGGGTGACACCTAATTGCGAAACGAATCGAGCCGCGCGCAACATACGCAACGGATCGTCGGCGAACGATTCTTCGGCGGACAATGGCGTGCGCAAAGTGCGCGTCATGAGATCTGCTGCACCGCCAAATGGATCCACCAAAGTTGGTGTGTCGCTGGTGATTTCTAAAGCGAGGGCGTTGATGGTGAAGTCGCGTCGCGACAGATCTTTTTCAATCTCGTTCGAGAACTCCACTTCAGGCTTGCGCGAATCTGGCGAGTACGCCTCGGCGCGGTGCGTGGTGATTTCATAGACACGCTCACCCACCTTCAGACCAATGGTGCCGAATCGCTCCCCTTGGGTCCACACCGCATCGGCAATGTCCGCCACGATGCGCTTGATTTCATCGGGGCGAGCCGTGGTGGTGGCATCGAAATCCATAACGCTGGGGTCCACCGACGTAGCCACATCACCCATCAGAAGGTCACGAACCGTGCCGCCCACGAGGTACAGCCGATGCCCCGCCTCGCGAAAACGCGTGGCGAGGGGAGCCATTTCCTCGAGAACAGGGGCAAAACGGGGTGGAATCATGCGGATACGACGTGGCCATATAAGTAATGGTCACGGACGGCTCAAGGCTAGGCAGTGACGGGGCCTCTTGGGTGGCCATCTTGCGCACCACCCCCGCACCCGAAGGTCGGGCACTACCGTCTGAGGGGTGAGTGTTGTGGAACAGACCCCTCGTCGGGGTGTCATTTGGTCGGGTTCGACCAGTGCGCACATTCGCCCGTGGGTCAATGACCCCACCTGTGGCTTCCTTGTTATTTCGGGAAGCAACGGCTCCCGCATGACCCTGCCCGATGATGCCGTGCTTGAACAATGGTTGTCCACCGCACACCAGTGGGGATACAGCCGCATCCGCACCAGTGCCCTTACTCCCTCGCTTGCTGCGCCCCTGTATGACCTGGGGTTCCAAACAGCTCAACACCTCTCGCTCCTTTCTGTAGCCCATGCGGACAAACCTCGGTTCAATATCCCGAAAGACGTAGCCCCAAAACCAGTGCGCACGGCTCGGTTGTCGCGTACGTCCACAGTGATGTCAGACATCATCGCGATCGACCAAGAATCATTTCCCTCGCCATGGCACTTAGATGCCGACGCTCTGCGTGAGGCAATGCGCGCAACTCGCACGTCCCGGCTCTTAGTGTCTCGACATAACTCTCGTATAGATGGCTTCGTGCTTGTCGGCGCAACAGGGTCAACAGGTTTTCTGCAACGCCTGGCGGTGCGACCCAATGCACGACGAACAGGAACCGCCACCCGCCTTGTTGCTGCCGCGCTTCAGTGGTCCTTCAAGAAGGGGTGCAGCACCACTGTTGTGAACACGGAAACTACAAACGATGCCGCGTTAGGTGTGTACGCATCATTTGGCTTTGCACCGATGGACGAAGGGCTCGTTGTCTTGGAGTGTGAACTCTGATGCGACCAATCACGCGGGCAGGAATTGCAATTGCTGCAGTGCTGTGCGCTCTGCCAACTCATGTAGCTACTGCTGTGAACGCAAAGACACTGGCGCCCGAAGTTGTTCTGCAAGAGCAGCCGTTTGTTATCACTCCAACGACACGCGGTCGGTTTGTCTTCCGCGCACCAAGTGATGTGTCCATAAATAGAAACACAGTTGTCGACATTCGTGTACATCGACGCATCGCGTCACGAGATTCATTTCAATCCATTGCAAATCAAGATGTTGAGGCTGCTGTTCTCGACACATTCACTATTTCTTTAGCGCGTTTGTCTCGAACCACAAATGGTTCCTACGTTGTCACCGT
>JBIIQG010000071.1:0-5609 GCA_044342185.1 Ilumatobacteraceae bacterium
GGTTCGTACGCCTTGCCGTCACATTATGTGCCGGAGCGCTGTTGCTCTCTGCTGTTGTGGTGGGCGCAGCGCCGCAGGTGTGGGATGCGCTTCATGCCCACGAGGAAGAACCCGTCACTCTGGTGGCGTATGGCGGTTTGGCGTCACGTACACGCATTGTCGACGCTCAGGGGCAACAGATTGGTGTCTTTGAATTCGAGAACAGCCAACCTATTTCTATCGATGCAATCCCAGAGCATGTGGTGGCCGCATTATTGGCGGTGGAAGACTCTGGTTTCTACAAACACAAGGGTGTGAACTTGCGCGCATTGGTGCGCGCCACGTTGGCTAATTTTCAGTATTCCTCTGGTCGTCAAGGTGCATCCACCATCACACAGCAAGTGGTGAAGAACGAGTATCTGTCGGGTCTTCCTCGTGATGGTCGTTACAAGATTCTGCAGGCGCGCTATGCAGCCATGCTTGAAAAGACAACCCCGAAAAAGCTCATCGTTGAGCGTTACTTGAACACCGTGTTTTTTGGCAACAACGCGTACGGCATTCAAGCGGCAGCAGAGGTGTACTTCGGGAAGAAGGTCGTAGAACTCTCACTTGAAGAGGCAGCATTCTTGGTGGGTCTGGTGCAGGCACCGTCGTCGTATGACCCGTTCAATCGTCCCGCTGCGTCCAAGCGTCGATTTGTGGAAGTGGTTGACCGCCTCGTTGAGACGGGCCTCATGACGAAAGAAGTGGCAGCAATTCAGCAGTCGGAGGACGGTTTCCAAGTACCGGAGAACCGACGTGAAGTTCCACAGCAAAACACCAACCGCACCTATTTCACAGAGATGGTCCGCGATTACTTGTTGAACAAGTCCGACATTCTTGGTGCCACCTATTCAGAACGCTTCACCAAGTTGTATCGCGGTGGCATCACCATTTACACAACTCTCGACTCTGGCGCACAGGCAAAAGCAGAAGCGGCAGCAAAGAAGAGCATGCCTGCGAATAAGACAGGTGTGCAGTCATCGCTGGTGTCGCTCGATACGGCAACCGGAGCTGTGCGTGCCGTAGTGGGTGGTCCTGGCTTTGTGGCTGGTCGTACGGAGGTCAATCTCGCACTGCGTCGCCGTCAAACTGGTTCTGCAAGCAAAATATTTGTTCTCACTGCGGCTCTTGAAGCTGGTGTTCAGGCAAGCGATCTCATCGACGGAACTTTGCCGTGCACGTTGCCAAACCCAGGAAAACCAGAAGAGCCATTCAAGATCACACAGGGTGTTAGCTATCCCGTTGCGCCTCTTGATGAGCAGACGTGGTTGTCCATTAACTGTGCGTATGCCCGATTGGCGCAAATCGTCGGACTGAACCGAGTGGTGAACACCACGTATCGACTCACGTCGTCCATGTATCTCACGCGCGATAACTACAAGATTCAGCCGTATGCCAGTTTCTCCACTGGTGCAAATGAGTTGAGTCCAATGGATATGGCGGCGGGCGCTCAAACAATTGCCAACGGCGGACTTCATGCAGAGCCGTATTTCATTGAACGCATTGAAGTGCCAAATGCCGCCGCTCCAAATGGCGTAGAGGTGCTCACTCCGGTGAGACCTGCGCCAATGCAAGTTATTTCAAAAGAAGTTGCCGATCATCAGGTGGACATCTTGAAGAAAACGATGACTCGCGGAACAGCGCGTCGTTCTCCGTTGGACAACAAACGTCCATCGGCGGGGAAGACCGGAACGCAAGATGAGAACACGAATGCGTGGTTTGTCGGCTTTACAAAACAGCTCACAACAGCTGTGTGGGTAGGGGATCCGAAGGCGTATACGCCAATGGTGCGCATCCCAGAATTCGTTGCCGATGGAGTCGCAAAGGTGACGGGCAATACCTATCCAGTGAAAATCTGGAAGACGTTTATGGACGCAGCTCTGCAAGGTGTGCCGAACGTTGATTGGGATGCACCGCTGGCACCAACCCGCAATCAGATGCGTTTGTATTTGCCGGGAGTGGATTGCATTGCCACATTGGTGTCTGGGCGACTGCCGCGTACCGCAACAGGCCCTGTTGCCACTGTTGTACCCACGTCTACGTCAAGCACGGTTCCGGTTCCCACATCTCCCACCACTGCGTCAACCAGCACAACCATTCCTGTTGGGCCAACCACAACGGTGTATCGCGGGCCAGTAGTTCGAGTCATTGACCCAGGAACCACCATCGCGCCAACGGATACCAACCCAACCACTGCGGTGGTGGGTGTGGACCCGCAGAGAACTTTTGTCTACAACTGCGCAAAGGGTCTCCCTGCCTCTGTGCGACCTGGCTGAGCCTTAGTCTGTTCGTAATGCTTCTGTGGTTTATCGGTACATCGTTTGTTGCGGTGTGGTTTGTGTTTCGTGACGACAAGTTTGATTATCGCGTCTTAGCGCTTGGCGCACTCATGCCTGACATCGTCGACATTCCAACAGGTGGTGCATGGGTTATGCACTCGGTGGTTTCCAGTGTTGCTGTACTTGCCATTGTCATGGCTGTGGCACGACGGGGTTCTGTTCGCCGTCGTCGTTGGCTAGCGCTTCCCATCGGCATGATGATGCATTTGGTCTTTGACGGTGCGTTCAACAACACCGAGGTTTTCTGGTGGCCCTTCGCCGGCATCTCTTTCAACGGCGCATCGGTTCCCAGTCTCGACAGAATGCCTGTGAACATTGCGCTGGAAATTGCAGGCGCGGCGATGCTGCTGTGGGTGTGGCGCACAAATGAGTTATCAACAAAGGAGAACCGGGATCGTTTTGTTTCCTCGGGTCGACTTGTGGGTGCAACGACGAAAGACGTGGGCCAGTGTTAGTTCTTCTACGTCATGGGCAAACAACCGCTAATGCACAAGCATTGCTGCAAGGTCGTATAGATCTTCCGCTTGATGACATGGGCCGTCGGCAGGCAGCTAAGTGTGGCGAATTCATCCGTCAGAATTTTCCGGGTGCGCATGTTGTTGCTAGTCCACTCTTGCGGGCACAAGAAACTGCAGCGCACATTCAGTCGCAGTTCCACACCGATGATCGAGTGATTGAGCTTGATTATGGGCAATGGGACGGCATGGCGCTGACCGATGTTCCCCACGACCAATGGGCGCAGTGGCGTCGTGACCCTGCGTTTCGTCCCCCAGGTGGAGAAACGTTGCAAGAACTAGACGCCCGTGTGAGGCCTGCGTTGGAAGAACTTGCAGAGCGAGCACGTGACGAGCATGTGGTCATCGTCAGTCACGTGTCACCTATAAAGAGTGCCGTCACGTGGGCTCTTGGGGTGGGGCCAGACGCAACATGGCGATGCCATCTAGATAGAGCATCTATTTGTCGAATCGCTATTGGCCCACGTGGCCCGTCGTTGACATCGTTGAACGAGACCGCTCACCTTTTGTAAGGGTGGGGGGTGACGGTGAGTCACCCTGTAAGCGGGGTTCTGTACTCGCGTTGCGAGTGATGACCATCCCTCTATGCGGCCTACCCGAAGGAGTAGCGGGCGGGCAACCCTCCTTCTGCTTGGCCTTGCTTCGAAAGGGGTTTACCAAGCCACACGAATCGCTTCGCATGCTGGTGCGCTCTTACCGCACCGTTTCAGCCTTACCTGTGATGCTTGCGCATCCATCGGCGGTTTACTCTCTGTTGCACTTTCCGTCAGGTCGCCCCAACCTGGCTCTCGCCAGCTTTCTGCCCTGTGAAGCCCCGACTTTCCTCGGCAATTTTCATTGCCGCGGTCATCCGGATAACTCACCGTCGTCTACGAGTGTACGGACGCGCGTGAAGAAGAGCCAGAGATATTCGTACTGCTACTGCGAGATAAATGTCAGTAGATCATGCTGTTCAGGCTGGGCGTGTCCATAGCAAGTGGAGCACGAGTTCCCACTTCATTGACGGGCCCAAGAAGAACCTGAACGGCACTGAGTGTGCCAAAGGCAGTGGGAAGAGTTGCGATGAGCTCTTCGCCTTTTTTGTTGATGGCGGGGGAGAAACCGACAGTTCCGCCACGAATGAGTTGAGCTGCAACCGCTGCACGACGGGATGATGCGGCACCAAGGCGCATCATGTCTGCTCGCAGCGCTGCTTCATTCGTCAGCGACACGAAGTACTGGTATGTGGCAGCAACAAGTGATTCAAGCCCAAGCGTGAGATGCAAAACATCTTCGGGAGACTTTCCCGCTTCCACAAGAGTCAATGCATTATCGCCATAAGCGGTCATGAGCTTTGCATTTGGTTCGGTGACTGCCTGACCACCGCGGGCGGTAACGAGCGGCGCGATGACAGAAAGGTTTGTCTCGTGTGCAGCTGCGTACTTGGCAATGAAAGGCGAGACCGAGGACTCAGCAAGGCTGGTGACGCGAGAGTCACTGAGCATCACTGCCACCATTTTCTCTACTGACATTGCAGTGCGAAGGAGAGCGACGTCGGTGACGTGTTCGGTTTCAAGTTTCTTGATTTCGGGTACTGAACCGATACGAGCGATTGCTCCCGAATGTTGTCCGCCGCCGCATGCTGCGAGAACTGCGCCACTAGCGACGATTGCTCCGCCAGAGCGAAGAATGTTTCGGCGGCTGAGTTGGGAAGGTGTGTTGTTGTTCATTGTTGTTCCTTCGCGTTTCTCTTAGGCCACCGCAATGGGGGAGGTTCCGGCGATGATGTTGAGGGCCGCAACGTGGCGAGCTTCGACAGTGATGATTGATGCCACCAGCGACGCTGCGTTGATGCCGCGCAAACTTGCCAGGTTGCTGGTGTGGATGGCCACGGTCTCTTCTTCAAGGGCAGCCAACTGGCGTGCCATGGCGGCAACCGAACCAGATGGGTTGGCGAGGGGTTGTGTTGACGCGCTTGATGCAGTGGTGGCCAAGTAGCCCTTCAACGCTTGTGCGTATGCAACGTGGTGGTCGTGAACCAGAAGAAGTGCAGCCTTGTCGTCACCCTTTGCTGAGCCAACAGCAAGTGCATAGGTTGCTGCCATGCGTGACTCGCGATCGAGCGCGGCGTTCAATGTTGCGTTGTCGGCTGAATCGCGCTGAGGGGGAGCGGTTGTGCTGGGACCAGATTCATCTGCGGCCGATGCGTTGCCTGCAAGGAAAGGTGCTGTTGCAGCAACAGCGCCACCTGCAAGCAGAGAGGCAATGAGTCGGCGACGCGACGTTGTCGCTTCGGGGAGGTCAACTTGGTGATTTACCACTTGGGTCATCCTTTGTCGTGTTGGCGAAATCTCGCCCCCCAACACTAGAAGTCCAGCGCAGAGAGGTCAGGTATCCAAGAGCGGCTACGGGACACCGCCTCACTCCATTGTTGCCGTGAGACCCCTGGTTCACCTAATGGATGAACGGTGGTGGCCCAGTTCAGTGTGGCGCATGCCTGGGAAAGGTGTGACCACTGACCTGCGGCGGTTCCGGCCAGGAAGCCCGCGCCAAGGGTGGTGGCCTCTGTCATCTGTGACACCCGAACAGGGCGACCTGTGGCGTCGGCAAGGGCTTGCACGAACGTGGGGTTGCGGCTCATTCCGCCATCGATCCGCACTTCAGAGATGGCGACGCCAGAGTCGGCTTCGGCCGCATCGACAAGGTCGGCTCCTCTGTGGGCAACTCCTTCGAGAACTGCACGAACGATGTGGGC
>JBIIQG010000072.1:0-5559 GCA_044342185.1 Ilumatobacteraceae bacterium
CATGTCTCTGGTCATGTCTCTGGTCATGTCTCTGACTTGTGTATGGCGGGATACCGACGGTCGGGACCCCGGTACCTCTTTTTCACATCGTTCGGGATACCGATAGGTTTTGAATCGAATGACGGCATGACGGCATACCGCTAGTGGGTCCACACAAAGCCCGATGACGGCATCACTGCATAACGGCATAACGGCATGACGGCATGACGGTGTGGCTGGGTTAGTTCTCTTATGACGGCATGCCGTCTTGCGGGCATGAAGGTGACGGCAAGACGGTGTGACGGCATCGCAGAAGTTTTGGGGAAGGGTCCACGTCTGCAACGGCGGGATGCCGTCATCCGAGAGGTTCTGTATGGGTGTACCCCTCTGCAACGGCGGGATGCCGTCACTAATCGACGGCGCAGCACGAAAGGACCACATCGGGCCGCGAAACAAGAAACAAGAAACAGCCAACTCTCGAGACATGAACCAACCGATAAGGTAAGAAACACAACTCAACCAATGGGGAGCTCGCACGATTCGGTGGGCTGAGAGGGTGGCCGCGGCCACCGACCCAAGAACCTGATCCGGGTAATGCCGGCGGAGGGAATCGGATATGGCGCAACGCCAAGCACTCATCTTCATAGGCGGGGACTCACCACACGAGAACGCTCTCGGGTATGTGAACAGCGATCCAGAAGCACTCATCATCGCTGCCGATTCTGGCTGGGAACACGCACGCGCAGCAGGCGTCATCCCACACATCCTCATTGGCGATATGGACTCCATCTCCCCTGCTCATCTCGCCGATGCGCGCGCTCGAGACATCACCATTTACGAACATCACCCCGACAAAGACCACACCGACACAGAACTCGCACTACGACTCGCCGAATCTCTGCACTACGACTCCATCCACGTGATTGCAGGTGGTGGCGATCGATTCGACCACACGCTGTCGATGATCCACTCTCTTGTCGCGCACACCGACGACGCCACCATTACTGCGCACATCGGCCAGTCATTCGTTCGCATCGTCACTCCACGCACCGCCACCACAGTCACAACCACTGAAGGCGACACCATCTCACTCATTCCGCTTGGTGGTCACGCAAAAGGTGTCACCACAACCGGATTGAAGTGGAACCTCAGGCGATCAACGTTGAAAGCATTCGCATCTCGTGGCGTCAGCAATGTTGCCACCAACTCAACGGTCACCATCGCACTTCGCACGGGTGTTCTCGCCGCCATCATCACGGCCGCAGAACCACGCCTACCCACTGAACCAACCGAAACCACTACCCCCAACACACCGCAAGAGAACTCATGAAAACAACACGTCTCATCACCGCCATTGCAGCGCTCACTGCACTGTCCGCACTAGTCGCAGCGTGCGGATCAAAAGTAATGGCGCCTGCACCAACAGAAGTAGTTCTAGTTGCATACGACGCATTCACACCAGAAGAAGGAATCTTCGACGACTTCACTAAGAACACTGGCGTCACCGTCAAAGTAGTCACCGCTGGTGACACGGGAACAATGGTGAGCAAAGCAATCCTCACGGCTGGCACACCAGAAGGTGACGTGATGTGGGGAATCGACAACACCTTTCTTTCACGCGCACAAAAAGCCAATGTGCTTACCAACTACATGCCAGTGGACGAAGGCGACATTTGTGTGAACTACGACAAGAACTGGTTCGCGTCACGCAACATTCCCGTTCCTACATCATTCGAAGATCTCGCAAAGCCCACATACAAAAATCTTCTTGTTGTACAAGACCCCACAACTTCATCGCCTGGTCTCGGATTTCTGCTGGGCACAATCGCTCATTTCGGTGAAGAAAAGTGGGAGAGCTATTGGACTGCACTCACACAGAACAATGTGAAAGTGGTACCGGACTGGACATCTGCATACACCGTTGAATTCTCTGGATCCAGCGGAAAAGGCAAGTACCCGCTTGTTGTTTCCTACGGCTCAAGCCCGCCGGCAGAAGTGCTGTACTCCGCAACTCCCATAGATGAACCACCTACCGGAGTTATTGAAGGCACATGTTTCCGTCAAACGGAATATGTGGGTGTGCTTCGCGGCACAAAGAACGAAGAGATCGCACAGAAACTTGTGGACTACTTGCTAAATACAAAGTTCCAGGAATCAATGCCTCTCACACTGTTTGTGTTCCCTGTGAACCCCAACGCACAACTCCCGAAACTATTCACTGATTTTGCAGTTCGACCAGAAACTCCTCTCACTCTTGCGCCAAGCGACATTGAGAAGAACAGAGACACATGGATTGATTCATGGAGATCTCTTGTTCTGCGCTAACTACACGGACGTCGACGTCGCAGACCCCGCACCAGTAAAAGAACCTACAGGCAACGCATGAATTCCGTGAGGAACACAATGAGATGGGCTCAAGCCATTCCCCTCATCGCGCTCGCTGTGTTCTTTGCATTTCCTGTTGTCACCATGCTCGTTTCGTTCGTGAGACCGAATGACATCACATCAACGCTGACCAACATCTCACTCGCTCGTCTCTGGTGGTTCACCGCATGGCAAGCCGCACTTTCCACTGTGCTGACCGTTGCTGTTGCGTTACCTCTTACCTGGGCCGTCTCTCGACACTCATTCCGATTTTCGAAAACACTCATCGGACTTATCACTGTCCCGTTCTTCATGCCCGCCGTCGTCATCGCAACCGGCGTGAAAGCAGTTCTCCCCACTGCCCCCGTTGCGGGAATTTTGTGGGCACATGTGGTGTTCAACGTTGCGGTTGTGCTGCGCATCGTGGGACCACGTTGGTCGTTGCTGGACCCCACCTTGGAAGACACAGCGGCAGACCTCGGCGCAACTCCACTGAGAACATTTCGATTCATCGTTCTTCCCTACATTGCACCCGCTCTCAAAAACGCATCGGCAGTGGTGTTCTTGTTCTGTTTCAGCAGTTTCGGAGTTATCGCCATTTTGGGCGGAATCAAGAGACGAACAATTGAGGCAGAGATCTTCACTCAAGCAGTCAACTTGGGCGACACACGCACAGCAGTCTCGCTCTCTGTCATTCAAGCCGTTGTCATTCTCATTGTGTTCACACTCGGCACACGACAGTCACGGGTCACCAACACATCAAGTACAACAGACACCCCAACAAACGACATTGCAACAACGCTCAGAATTCCCACGCAACGCCAACAACGCAGAATCTTCGCCGTAGTCGCACTCCCCATCTTGATTGTCGTCACTCCACTCTTCGCGGTGATCCTGCGTTCCCTTCGACTCAATGGACACTTCACACTGGACGGCTATCGCTGGCTCTTCAACGGAACAACAGAAGCAGTCGGCATCAACATTGCATCAACACTTCTCACCTCCACAACGTTCGCCGTGGCGTGCGCAGCGCTCACTACAACTGCAGCACTAGTGATTGCATCGGCAAAGAACACCACCTCGCTCATCTCGGCACTCACCGCACTTCCGCTAATGGTCTCTGCCGTCACGCTCGGACTTGGCCTCATCGTCGCATTCGACCACTCACCATTTGAATGGCGGGCGGAACGATGGCTGATTCCGGTGATTCACTGCGTCATTGCACTGCCACTTGCTGTGCGCACGTTGGATCCCGCTGTGCGCGCCATTCCCGAATCACTCACCCAGGCATCAGCATCACTTGGAGCTGGCCCGTGGAGGACATGGCGATGCATCGAGCTTCCGCTTCTCACGCCAGCACTCGTGCGTTCCGCTGGTCTCTCAGCAGCAATCTCACTGGGCGAATTTGGTGCCACGTCATTTCTCACGCGTAGCAACTCCACCACTATTCCCATTGCGATCAGCCAGTTGCTGGGTCACCCCGGCGCACAACTCAGTCAAGCCGCATTCGCTCTTGCCGCACTGTGCGTACTTTTGTTTACCGCCGCCCTTCGCTTGGCCTGAACGCAACGAGTACGGTCTCAGACATGAAAGCTGCTGTGTATAGCCACGTTGGTGGGCCCGAAGTATTCCGTTATGAAGAGGTTGCCGAACCAGAACTGCGTAAAGGTTCAGTCCGCATCGACGTGAAGGCGATCGCCATTCAAGGTGGCGACCTGCTGCATCGTCAAGGTGGCGTGCTTGCCACTACGCCTCACATTGTTGGCTACCAAGCAGCCGGAATTGTGCGCGATGTTGCCGAAGGCGTCACCCGCATCACCCCTGGTCAACGAGTAGTGGCAACAATGGGGTTCGGATCACACGCAGAAGTCGTATGCGTTCCCGAACAATCGGTGTGGGTCATTCCCGATGGAGCATCATTGGAAGAAGGCGCGGGAGTTCCCATTGAATTTGGAACTGCGCACGATTGCCTTTTCGAATTCGGTCACCTGCAAGCTGGTGAACATGTCCTTATTCAGGCCGGCGCTGGCGGAGTTGGATTGGCGGCCATTCAGTTGGCGAAAGCTGCCGGAGCAACCGTGTACGCCACAGCATCTAGTGACGAGCGTCTGCAGAAGCTGAAGAACTACGGGCTAGATCACGCCATCAATTACGCCACCACCGACCCCGCAAAAGCGGTCATGGAACTCACGAATGGTAAGGGCGTGAACCTCGTCGTTGACCCCGTGGGTGGGAAAACTCTCGAGGCGAGCGTTGCGTCTCTCGCCTATCGCGGACGCATCAGTTGGGTTGGTCGTGCTGGGCGCGAGCCTCAACCACCCGAAATTTGGCCAATTATGCAGAAAAATGCGTCAATTACTGGGGTTTTCCTTGGCGCAGAGATGGCGATAAACGGCCACCGCACTCACCCACTCATCGGGTCCCTTCTCGAACGAGTGGCATCTCGAGAACTCACCGTGGTGATCGACAAGGTGTTCCATTTAGCCGAGGCCGCCGATGCGCATCGTTACATTGAAAGTCGTCAGGCATTCGGTCGCGTACTGATGACTCCGTAAACCCGTCGCCACGTGTGACGGAAAAGGTATGTCAGATATCCCCGATTTCACTAGCGAAATGGCGTACGGTTACATCCATGAAGAAGCGTGAACTCATTCAAGCAGTAGCCCTACACACCGGCCTCAACACTAAAGATGCCGCAAAAGCCGTCGAAGGAACCATCGACGTCATTCTTGCGAACGTCGCTAAAGGTGAAGTCGTCAACCTTTCCGGTTTTGCAAAGTTTGCAAAGATCAAGCGTCCAGCACGCATGGGTCGCAACCCAGCCACCGGTGAGCAGATCAAGATCAAGGCAAAGACAGTTGCCAAGATCACTGCACTCAAAGGTTTCAAAGACATCGCACTTGGCGCAGCACCTGCACCTAAGTTGAACACGAAGCCAATCGTTGCGGCTCCTGCAAAGAAGGCAGCACCTGCAAAGAAAGCAGCACCTAAAAAGGCTGCAAAGAAGGCAGTTGCTAAGAAGGCAACAAAGAAGGCAGCACCTAAGAAGGCTGCTAAGAAGGCAACAAAGAAGCGCTAATCGCTTCTTTACAAGCACTGGGAACAACCCGGTGGCCGTTATCGAAAGATGGCGAGCCGCCGGGTTGTTTCATTTCTCCGTTGATGCAGAACAACTAGCGTGATTGCCGTGACGAATTCTCCACCCGTAATTGGTTT
>JBIIQG010000026.1:0-18226 GCA_044342185.1 Ilumatobacteraceae bacterium
CTACGAGAGGCTGACCAGTTCCAACCATTCAGGACTGAAGTAATCCACTTGTCCGTCTGGCATAAGAATCACTTTCGTGGGGTTCAAACGCTGCACGAACTCTTCGTCGTGGCTCACCATGATGATGGAGCCTTTCCAGTTCTCTAATGCGCCCGCCACTGCCTCGCGACTCTGTGGGTCCAAGTTGTTCGTGGGCTCGTCCAATAGCAACACGTTGTTGCGCCCCACCATCAACATCGCCAATGCAAGCTTGGTTTTCTCTCCGCCAGACAGCGAACCGGACTCTTGAAAGACCTTCTCCCCTTGCAACCCGAACATTCCCAACAGTGCGCGAAGTTGTGTCTCGGTGAGCGGTGATCCCACGGGCAGTTCTCGGCGCATGTGCCACAACAATGACTGATGCGGATCAAGCGTGTCGTGTTCTTGAGCGAAGTACCCAACGCTGACTTGGTATCCCCACTCAAAATCGCCAATGTTGGCCGACGTTGCCCCCGCAAGAATGCGTAATAGCGAGGTCTTTCCAGCGCCATTCAAACCAAGCACCAGCAATCGTTCGCCGCGACCCAAATCGAACGACACATCTTCAAACACAGGTGGCCCGCCGTATCCCTTACTGAGGCCACGTGTTGTCACCACGGTGACGCCACTTTGCGGCGGGTCGGGAAACTTCACCGTGAGAACACGATCTTTCTTTCGAACGCCTGTGGATTCAGATTCAATGCGCGCAATTCGCTTCTCAATACTGTGTGCCATAGTCGCTTTTGTTGCCTTCGCACCAAACCGGTCCACAACTTCTTGAAGTCGCGCCACTTCCTTGGCCTGCATCATCGCTTTCTTCTCGGCGCGCGCTTCGTCTTCGGCACGTGAACGCTTGTACTGGCTATACGTACCTCGGTATTCATAGACAGTGCCAATGTCGTCTTCATTCGGACGGTCAAGATGCAACACCCGAGTGATTGCTTCGTCTAGCAATTCGAGATCGTGGCTAATCACTAACAAAGCGCCCTTGTAGTTGCGCAAGAAATTCAGAAGCCAGGTCTTGGCATCAACGTCTAAGTGGTTTGTTGGCTCATCCAACAACAACATGTCGCTACCTGCGAACAAAATGCGCGCAAGTTCCACTCGACGTCGTTCTCCACCCGACAACACACCAAGTGCCAAATCCAAACGATCTTCTTTCAACCCAAGACCTGCCGCAATACTGCGAGCTTCACTCTCTGCCGAGTATCCGCCCTTTAGGTTAAATGCATCTTCTGCTTTGATGAAGCGCGACACATTGCGTTCATCAGCATTTTCCTCCATTGCAACGCGAAGTTTCTCAAGTCGTTCCAAATCTTCATCAATGTTGCGCCCACTCAGAATATGTGAAATTGCCGACCGCTTTTCGGCCTCTTGAGTGGTGCGTGGGTCTTGAGATAAGTAGCCATATGCACCACTGCGCGTTACTTTGCCGCCTGCTGGCTCATTGTCTCCACCCAACACTTTGAACATGGAGGTTTTTCCAGCGCCATTGCGGCCCACAATGCCCACCTTGTCGCGCGCCATGATGGTGAAGGTTGCGCCTTCCACCACATTTCTGCCACCCACCTCCACGGTGAGGTTGTGCACCTGCAGCATTACGGGCGAACCGATGTCGTTGTTGCGCCCGCCACTGTTGAGGTGGTGGAGGATGCAGGAACTGTTGTGGCAACTGGTGCCGTGGTTCCGTATGGAATGGTGTCGCCAGGCAAGGTAGTGGCTGGCATCACATCGTCTTCCACCAACGAATCATCCGTGAACTTGGCCGGTAAACACGCGCCAGGTGTTTCCGGTGCAGTACCCAATGCCGATGCAATGGACGACACCAACACGGCACGGCCTGCGTTTGTGGGGTGCACGCGATCTTTATTCAACAAACCTGGTTGCACCGATGCGGTTCCCCAGTCCAATACCGACACGTGAGAGTTGCGCGATGCAACAACTCGAATGACTTCATTGACTTGTTGCATGGAGTCGCGGAACAAAGTGGCGGTGAGCAACAAGGTTGGACGTGGCGCAAGAGACTCCACAATGCGTGTGAGATCTCGTTCGTAGTTCTCCTTGCTTCCGCCGTAGTTAGTTCCTAAAAACACCACTGCGGCATCCCACCCTTCGTAGATGCGGTCGCGCAGCACGGTGCGACCAAACCCCACCAACTGGCCAGCTTCAGCTTCTACCGCTACGCGCCAACCCAACGGCACCACTGCAGAACACAATGCACCGCCATACCTACTTGCTGTTCCCGCCAAGATGGAATCGCCAATGACAAGCAATCTGTTTCCGGCGGCTACAGAACCAAGACTTGTTCCTTCTAATGACGACAGGTTTGCGCGAACACCGTCGACAACAACGGAACCACCCGCAGAGTTAATACCCGGGATGCGACCCACAAACTGCAACTCGGTAAGACCAGACCTGCCAGAACCAGTGCATGCGCCAAGCAGTGCGGCAACGCCAGCAACTGCAACCAAGGTGCGCACGCGAGACAAGAACATAAGGCTCTTAGGTTATTGGTGAAAGTGCCCCGACCGAGGGCAGCAGACCTCTATTCGGCCTGGCCAGCTCGTGCCTTCTTCAATTCGTCACGAATCTCGGCAAGTAACTCGTTTGTTGAAAGAGCAGGACTTCCATCCTCGGTGACTTCTTTGTCCCGCAGGCGGTTGTACAACTTCACTACGGCAAACAGAACTAACGCAACAAAGAAGAAGTTCATTGATGCGGTAGCAAAGGCGCCCAACGGAATGTCGCTCCCGTTGATGGAGACCACCTTCTTCGAAAAGTCTGGCTGTTGCCCCCCAAAAATGGCACCAATGAGGCCACCAAGAATTCCCGGGCTCTTGTCGCTGCCAGCAAATGAGTCGACCACCGTCTTGAATGCAGCACCCATGACGAAAGCAACAGCAACATCTACAACATTTCCGCGGTTCACAAACTCTTTGAACTCGGCGACAATGCCACGCTTCGTGAGTTTGGTCACGCGTTCTTCGACTTTGTTCATGATTTCTGCCATGTAGGTAATCTAGTTCTTCGACTCTTCTAGTTCTTCGAATCGGTTTACGTCTCGTAGAGATGGAAACGCCAACCACCAAGCGCCAGCAACAACCACTGTTGCAATTCCGCCGCCGATGATTGTGGCAGGTGCACCAACAGCACTGGACACTGCTCCCGATTCAAAAGCGCCTAGTTCATTTGACGCACCGATGAAGACATTCTCCACTGCAGAAACACGGCCTCGCTTTTCATCGGGCGTGACGAGCGGAACAAGCGAACTGCGAATAAACACGCTGACCATGTCTGCACCACTCAAAATGAGCACTGCAAAAAACGCGATCCAGTACGAAGTTGTTAGCCCCAGTACAACAGTGAAGACACCAAACACTGCAACAGCAAGAATTAGGGACTTACCCACTTTTGCGCGAATAGGACGAATTGACAACGCAATTGCTGTGAGAGCCGCACCAATTCCCGCGGATGCTCTTAGCCAACCGTAGGCAACGTCACCCACCATCAGACGTTCTTCCGCAATCACGGGCAATAACGCGACAGCGCCTCCCGCAAGTACTGCGAAAAGATCGAGCGAGATTGCGGCAAGCAAAATTGGAGTCTTGCTAATGAACACCAGTCCTTCTGCCGCATCTTTCAGAGTGGGACGCGTTGATGTTGTGGGCTGAGTGCGCGGAACATGAACACGAGACATCACTCCGATTGCGGTGGCCATGAGGACTGCAGCAGAGAAGTACGAGACCGCAGGATCTATTGAATATGTAAATCCAGCCAGCGCGGGCCCAATGATTGCTGCGCCGGTCCACGTTGCACCGTAAAGCGCAATGACACGCGGAAGCCCTCCTTCGGGAGCGATCATTGCCGCAATTGGGCGCATTGCTGGCGCAAGAAACGCTCGAAAGATTCCGAACAGAACCACGATTCCAAAAATGGGAACCGTTGATGTTGGATTGGTGAGTGAATACAACGTGAGCAACAGAGCGCACAACAATTCGCCAGACTGCGCAATCATGGTTACAACACGGCGGGGAAATCGGTCGGCAACTGTTCCCGTCACAAGGACCAATAGTGCAGCAGGAATAAATTCTGCAAGACCCAGCCACCCAAGGTCTAATTCAGATCCGGTGATATCAAATACGTTTTTCCCAAGTGCAGTTGCCTGCAACAACACTCCGGTATAGAGGACCGTGGTCGCTAAGAGAAGTGGACGGATACCTGGGGAAAACAGCGCATCACGGGTGGAGAGCGCACCGGGTTGCTGTGTCATCGAGCGGTCCAGCCACCATCAACAACGACTGCTTGCCCGGTCATGAACGACGATGCATCACTCGCCATAAACAGCAGTGCACCATCCAACTCGTGTTCTGCACCCATGCGAGGAATGGGTGAATTCTGCATGACGAACTTTTGTGAACCTTCATCAGTGTCCATGCCCGCGGTCATCTCGCTCACGAACCACCCAGGACATAACGAGTTCACTCGAACACCTTTGCGTGCCCACTGCACAGCAATCTCGCGCGACATCGCAATAACGGCACCCTTACTTGCTGCATAGTTCGCTTGCTTCACGGGAGTGCCCGCAATCATTCCCAGAATCGACGCAACGTTCACGATGGAACCACTCTTGTTCGCCACCATGCTCTCCCCTGCCAACTTGCACAAGTGCCACACTGCCGTGGTATTCACTTCCATAACTTCTCGAAACTGATCAATAGTTTCAGTCTCAATGGGAACCTTGTGCGTAATGCCCGCATTGTTCACCAAGATGTCGATGCGTCCGTAGGTCTGCATCACCGTGTGTATCAGCGAGATGCGCTGTATTTCGTCGGCAACATCACATTGAACTGGCAGCGAACCAGGCAGTTCTGCTGACAATGTCTCTAGGCGATCAAGACGTCGGGCTGTGAGAACAACGGTGGCTCCGGCTGCATGAAGCACTCGGGCGAAGCGCGCACCAAGCCCAGAAGATGCACCGGTAACGATTGCGATCTTGCCATCAACGCGAAATTGTGACGTGGGGTCAAAAGCGGGAGAATTCGTCATACGCCGAGGCTATGTGTTTGCTGGGTGTGTGCAAGCATGGAAACGTGAAAGTACGCGTGGGATATGGCCTTGGGGTTCGCACCCAACTCAATGACTCAGGGTTCCTTGATGTGGTCGACACTCTGGAACGCTTGCGTTTTGACAGCTTGTGGCTGAGCGAGCGCATTGGCGGTGAAGCACCCGACCCGTTGGTGGCCATGTCAATGGCGGCTGCGCGCACCACTCGCCTGAAGCTGGGCATGAGCGTGATGGTTCTCCCTGGACGAAACCCCATCGTGTTGGCCAAAGAACTTGCAACGCTCGACCGCATGTCAAATGGTCGTTTACTTCCCGCCTTTGGTCTTGGCGTCGCAGACCCTCACGAGCAACAAGCGTTCGGTGTAGAAAGATCTCAACGCGCCAAGATGTTCAACGAAGCACTCGCGGTGTTGCGGTCGTGCTGGATGGACGAGTCAGTCACATTCCACGGCACCTATTACAACTACGACAACTTGCGTGTTCAGCCAAAGCCACAGCAACAACCACCCGAAGTGTGGCTGGGTGGAATTGCAGAAAGTGAACTGAAGCGAGTTGGCCGCATGGCCGATGGCTGGCTTCCATCATTTGTGACTCCTGAAGACGGAGCAGCCGGATGGAAAACTGTGACCGACATTGCCGCCGAGAACAGCCGCGAGATTGATCCCGAACACTTTGGTGTGCTTATTCCGTACACCATCGGCGATCCGCCACCGCAACTTCTAGCGGGACTGAAGGCGCGACGACCAGATCTTGAAGATGTTTCCGTCCTTGTGCCTTCTAGTTGGCACAAGCTTTCTCAGACCATCGAACAATTCATTGACGTTGGCGCGTCAAAGTTTGTGGTAATTCCACTTGCTGAGCCTGGTTCAGTCAACGAATGGAACGACCACTTGGCAGACGCAGCAACGCACTTGATGCCACTGCAGAACTAGTTATTTGTTCTTGCCTGTTGGCTTCTTGAAGTTTGCACAGAAATCAATGAGCAGGCGCGTGCCATACGCAGTTGCGCCGCGGTTCAACCAACCATTGTCTCCATCGGCGTCCATGGGGCCGGCCATGTCAATGTGAGCCCATGGAGTTTCTCCAACGAATTCGCCAAGAAACAATGCGGCAGTAGTGGCACCGGCAAGTGGCCCACCAATGTTGCGCATGTCGGCAACATTTGAGTCGAGCAATGCACGGTAGGGGCGGTGGAATGGAAGTTCCCACACCAATTCATCTGTGCGCGAGCTTGCGGCTTTCAACTGCGTCAACACACCATCGTTGTTGCCCAGAATGCCGGCCATGTGCTTTCCGAGCGCGCCCATACATGCACCCGTCAATGTTGCGATATCCAACATTGCATCGGGCTTGCTTTCTGCACCCAAGGACAAACCGTCGGCAAGGATAAGACGACCCTCCGCGTCGGTGTTGTGAATTTCAACAGTCTTTCCGTTGCGCATAGTGAGAACATCGCCCAACTTCAGCGCACTACCGCTTGGCAAGTTGTCGGTGCACATGAGATATGCCGTTACTTTTGCTTTGACTTTCAACGAACGCAGCGCGCCCATTGTTGCCAACACTGCCGCAGCACCACTCATGTCCATCTTCATGGATGCATGGCTTGGGTCACTTGGCTTCAATGAGATACCACCTGAGTCGTACATCACCCCTTTGCCCACCAACACAATGTTTCCGGATGCTTTCGTGGGGCGATACTCCAACTTCACCATTCGTGGCGGCTCAACGCTTCCCGCATTCACACCAACCAATCCACCACAACCCATAGCAATGAGTTGATCGCGGTTGTACACAGTGACTTTCAAACCGCTGGTGCGGCCTACTTCAACCGCACGGTCAGCCAACTGGCGAGCAGTGAGATGCGATGGTGGCGTATTTGCAAGATCGCGTGCCAAACACACTGCCGATGCTGTTGCAATACCGTTGTCCATTCCTGCTTTCACTTCGGCAGTACCAGTTGCAGCAACAAGCGCGACGGAAGTGAGTTTGGGTAGTCCGCCTTTGTCGTTCTTCAAGTCGACCCAGCGGTGCAATGCAAGTGCCATGCCTTCAACAACTGCTTGCGCATTTGCTTTTGCCGACCCACGACCAACAGATGCCAACGTGGTGGACACCGATGCGAATCGAGATGCTGCACGTGCCGCAGATGCTGCAATGTTGCGCAAGGAATTCGGTGTGATGTCTTTTACTTCGCCAACACCAATAAGAAGAGTGGCCTTTGCGGAGCTAGAGCCAGGAAGGGCCAGCGTTTGACCTGCGGCACCATCGAAACCAAGTGCAGACAATTGCGCACGAGTGTGGCCAAGACCAGCAGGCACCGCTCCGGAGGCGGCTACGGGGACAACAACAGCGTCAACCTTGGCTGGCGCGGACTTTGATGTGGTGAACGTGGTACGCATGTCCACACTCTATGGGGATGGGGCAAAAGGTTCTGCCCCGAGGCACTACAGGCTCTTCACGGGGCGAGAGACGCCCTCTTGCCAACGCGCCATGGTCCACAACAAGTCGGACAAGCGGTTCAAATACGGCACCACATATGACGGTGGTGGTGCAGCACCAAACGCTTGGCGCTCGGCTCGGCGCACCGTGGTGCGAGCAAAGTCGAGCCATGCAGACACGGGGTGTTCACCTGGCACAACGAACTCGGTGGGGGGTTCAAATTTTGTGTCGAGGTCATCGATGATGGTTTCCAAACGATCCACCATTTCCGAGGTCACACTGCTCTTGCCGGGGGTGAGTTTGTGGCGGTTCTCGGGAAGTGTTGCCAATTCGGCCATCAACACATACAGGTCTTTCATGATGGGAACCACAATGGCGTCGACATCGGACCCATGACCTGCTGATGTGCGCACCAACCCGATAACAGCCTGTGCTTCGTCGACTGCGCCGTAGGCACGTGGCAATGCAGAGTCTTTGGGTACTCGGCCTCCGTAGAAGAGTCCGGTCGTGCCGTCGTCGCCTTCCCGGGTGTAGATCTTCTCGCGAGCCATGACACAGACTCTATGGGTGACAAAGGCTCAACAGGGGTTTTCTGTGAATGTCACAGCGTGAAGAAACAGGTCCCCACTACAGCAGTGGCAGTAGCGTTGAAGGGTCATGAGTCGCCAGCCCTACACAGAAGCCATCCGCGAACGAGTCATCGTTTTTGATGGTGCTTTTGGCACCTTCGTTCAAGACCTCGACCTTGTTGCAGACGACTTTGGCGGCGCCTCACTTGAGGGCTGTAACGAGATGCTGTGTCTCACTCGTCCCGATGTGATTGAAGCTATGCACACCGCATTCTTGGAAGCAGGCGTCGATGCAATTGAGACCGCCAGTTTCGGCAGTTTCTCCACCGTTCTCACCGAATACGACATTCCTGAAAAGGCGTACGAGCTGAATGTTGCCGCCGCTGCCATTGCACGACGCGTGGCTGACCGCTTCGAAACCGACGGACGCCCTCGTTACGTGGCAGGAAGCATGGGGCCAGGCACCAAGTTGCCCAGCCTCGGCCACATTGGTTTCTACGAACTTCGCGATTCGTATGTAGAGCAGGCGCGCGGACTCATTGACGGCGGCTCCGATCTATTCCTCATTGAAACATGCATGGACTTGCTCCAGATCAAGGCTGCAATGCAAGCGTGTCGCATTGCAATGAAGGAATGTGGTCGTGATCTTCCCATTCAGGTGCAGGTCACCATGGAAACCACAGGCCGCATGTTGGTCGGAACCGAAATTGGTGCCGCGTATTCAGCACTCATTTCAATGAAGCCAGACGTCATTGGCATTAACTGCGCTACTGGCCCTGCAGAAATGCAAGAGCACTTGCGTTATCTCAGCGAGCACTCACAAATCCCTATCAGTGTCCTTCCCAACGCCGGTTTGCCCAGCGTTGTTGATGGTCGCACGCATTACGACCTCACACCAGAACAACTTGCTGAATATCACGCCCACCACGTGAAAGACCTCGGTATCACCATTGTTGGTGGGTGCTGTGGAACAACACCCGAGCATCTTCGACAAGTGTGTGACGCGGTACATGCAGTGTCGGTGAAAGATCGCACACCAGACGACGAACCAAGCGTGACATCGCTGTACTCCCCTGTGCCGCTTGAACAAGACAACAGCTTCCTCATTATTGGTGAGCGCACCAATGCAAACGGATCAAAAGCCTTCCGAGAAGCAATGCTGCGCGAAGACTGGGACACCTGCCTCAAGATGGCAACGGAGCAAATTCGTGAGGGCTCACACGTGTTGGACGTGTGTGTTGACTACGTGGGTCGTGACGGAACCGTTGACATGCACGAAATTGCATCTCGTTTCGCCACGCAAGCAAGCGTTCCCCTAGTCCTCGACTCCACCGAGCCACAAGTGATGGAAGCAGGCCTTGTTCACGCTGGTGGACGATGCATTCTGAACTCAGCCAACCTTGAAGATGGTGAAGAGCCAGGCAGTCGCCTTGACCGTGTGTTCTCTCTTGCGCGCGACTATGGCGCAGCCGTTATTTGCTTGCTCATTGACGAACGTGGCCAAGCACGTGACGTGGAATGGAAGATGGAAGTTGCACATCGCCTTCACGACATTGCCACTCAGCGATACGGGCTTCACGCAAGCGACCTCATTTTTGATGCCCTGACCTTCCCTATTGGTACCGGTGACGAAGACCTGCGTAAAGATGGCATTGCAACTCTGGAAGCCATCAAGCGCATCAAGACCGAAATCCCTGGCGCATACACCACACTTGGTCTCTCCAACGTCAGCTTTGGTCTCAGCCCTGCGACACGCCAGGTGTTGAACAGTGTGTTCTTGCATGAAGCTCGCGAACACGGCTTGGATTCCGCAATCGTTCACGCGTCGAAGATTCTTCCGCTAGCACGTATTCCCGAAGAACAAATTCAGGTGTGCACGGACCTTATTTACGACCGCCGCGCCACTGGCTACGACCCGCTCACAAAACTTCTTGAATTGTTTGCGGGTGTGTCCTCTGTTGCTGCCGTCAAGGAAGACCGCAGCGACTGGACCATTGAAAAGATTCTGCGTCAGCGCATTATTGACGGCGACCGCGAAGGTTTAGTAGACGACCTTGAAGCTGCACGTGCACAAGGAATTGCCCCACTCGACATCATTAACGAGATTCTTCTGGACGGAATGCGCGAAGTAGGAGAACTGTTTGGCAGTGGCCGCATGCAGTTGCCATTCGTTTTGCAAAGTGCCGAGACAATGAAGACCGCTGTTGCCCATCTTGAGCAGTTCATGGAAAAGACCGGCGAAAGCAGTGCAAAAGGCAAGTTGGTTCTTGCAACCGTCAAGGGCGATGTTCACGACATTGGCAAGAACTTGGTGGACATCATCTGCACCAACAACGGATACGAAGTGCACAACATCGGCATCAAGATTGGCATCCAAGAGATGATCGACAAGGTGAAAGAAGTTGGAGCCGACGCACTGGGAATGAGCGGCCTTCTTGTGAAGTCCACCATCATCATGCGTGAAAACCTCGAGACGCTGAACGAACAAGAACTCAGCGAAATTCCCGTACTGCTCGGTGGCGCTGCACTCACACGTAGCTACGTAGAGCAAGACCTGCGCAAGGTGTACATGGGTCGTGTGTTCTACGGAAAAGACGCGTTTGAAGGCTTGTCCACACTGGACAAGTTGATGGACATGAAGCGCAACGGCAAAGACGACCCTGACTTCGGCCGCGTACTTGGTACTCGCCTCATAGAACGTCAAGCGAAAGAAGAAGTTGATCCGTCCACCATTCCTTCGCGTTCACCAGAGGCCGAAACCGACAACCCCGTGTTCCAGCCTCCGTTCCTTGGAACAAAAGTGGTGAAAGGTATTGGCCTTGACGAGATTGCGGAATACATCAACGAAACGGCGTTGTTCCGCAACCAGTGGCAGTACCGACCAAACGAAGGCGAAACTGATGTGGAATTCAAAGACCGCATTCGTCCATTGCTCCGCGAACAATTGGCTGCAGCAAAGGCTGGCGGCTACTTAGTACCGCAAGTGGTGTACGGCTACTTCCCTGTCAACGCCGACGGCAATGACCTGGTGGTCTATACCGATGACACTCGTACTGTTGAACAAGCACGCTTCCACTACCCACGTCAGAAGGTTGCGCCGTACTTGTGCATTGCGGACTTCTTCCGGTCAGTGGAAAGTGGTGAGAAGGACTACGCGGCATTTCACATTGCCACCATGGGTTCGCCAGTCAGCGAGAAAGCCGCTGAGTTGTTCGCCGAGAACAAGTACAACGACTACATGGTGCTGCATGGCATTGGCGTAGAGATGGCTGAAGCCCTTGCCGAGTACTGGCATCATCGCATTCGCACCGAGTGGGGCTTTGCTGATCAAGACGGGCCATCGCTTGCAGGATTGTTCCGTCAGCAATACCGCGGTGGTCGCTACAGCTGGGGCTACCCCGCGTGCCCAGATTTGGAAGACAACGCAACAGTTGCGCGCATCTTGGAAGCTGGCCGACTCGGAATTGAAGTGGGCGAAGAAACTGGCTGGCAATATCAGCCAGAACAAACAACCTCAGCAATCATTTGCCATCACCCCAAAGCCAAGTACTTCGTCGCCCGCGACTAAATGCTGATTCAGGTGGGTTGGGATTTGTTCCAGTTGTTCACGAGTGCTGCGTAGTGACCACCCAGAGCAATTAGTTCGTCGTGCGTGCCGATTTCTGAGATGCGAGCGTCTGACACCACAGCAATCTTGTCGGCACGTTGCACGGTGGACAAACGGTGTGCAACAACAATCACAGATCTACCGGCCATCAACTTCTCCAGCGCAGCCTCAATCAACATCTCAGTGCCAGGGTCCAAGTTCGAGGTTGCTTCGTCCAATACCAACACAGCTGGGTCTACTAGCGCCGCACGCGACAGTGCTACTAGCTGACGCTCGCCTGCCGACAATCGTGAACCACGTTCACGTACTTGCGTATCCAAGCCTTCGGGAAGAGACTCAAATCGTTCGCGTAAACCCAAGTTGTTCAATGCGCCGAGCAACATGTCTTCAGTTGCATCGGGTCGAGCAATCAGCAAGTTGTCGCGCACAGAACCGTCGAACAAGAAGCCTTCTTGAGGAATAACCACAATGCGCTTGCGTAAATCTTCAAGTGATGCATCGCGAAGGTCTACTCCCCCAAAGAGCACTTGACCTGTTTGCGGGTCGTACAGACGCGCCATCAGTTTGGCCAAGGTGGACTTACCAGCACCCGTTGGTCCCACCAGTGCCAAGCGAGTTCCTGCAGTCAACGTGACACTCACATTCGACAAAGCCGGCTGTGAACCGCTTGCGTAGGTGAAGGAGATGTCTCGCACCTCTACATCGCCAGTTGCGGGCAGCGACACGGGCGATTCAGATTCATTCACGTCGGGAACAGCATCCAGAATGCCAAACAACTTGTGCAATGCGGCTGCTGCGGACTGAAGGGTGTTGTACAACTGCGACAACTGCTGGACAGGGTCGAACAAGTTGGCCAACAACAACACGAAAGCAACAACAGTTCCCAACGACACTGTGCCTTGATGCACCAGCCAGCCACCAACACCAACAATCAATGCCGACGATGCAATACCAGCGAACTCAATAAGCCCGAAGTACCAGGTACTGACTTTGACGCTGTACATATGGCTGCGGAACAAAGCGCGATTTGATTCCTCAAATCGACGAATTTGTTCGTCTTCGCGTGCATAGGCCTGAATGACACGTACACCAGTAATTCCTTCTTGCAGGGCCGACAGGTTGGCACCCACTTTCTCGCGCACTTCCAAATACGCACGGTTGGAGTCCCGCTGGAACTTCACCGATGCTGCAATAAGGAACGGAAACACGATGAGAGTGATCAGCGTGAGTTGCCACGACAAACTAAGCAACAAGAAGAAAGCGAGGAACAGCAACAAGAACGCAGACAAGAACTGCATCAGCCCCCACTGCACCAATTCCGCCATTGACTCAATGTCTGCTGTCATACGTGCAACAAGAACGCCAGCCTTCTCTCGATCGAAGAACGCCATTGACTGGCGTTGCAACTGTGCAAACACCTTCACACGCAACAAGCGCAGGAACCCTTCGCCCGCTTTGTTCAACACCACGTATTGCATGCGGCCAATTACATAGGCAATGGCCACCACCACCAGGTATGCCACAACCGTCATGTTCAACGCGCGCGTGTCTTTGGCCTTGATGCCCGCATCGATTCCGTGACGCACCAACACCGGACCTGCCAACGTGCACAACACGGTGATAGTGACCAACACCAATGCCCATGCAGCGTGACGACGGAACTCTCCCGCCATACGAATACTGCGGGCCAACACCACACGTGTCTGGGTGCGGTTCAGCTTGTCGTCTTCGTCAATTCCGCTCTTGCCACCACCGCGACCGCCACCAGACCACATATCTACTCGCCACCCGTCAGCGACATGGCCGCAAGTACTTCGCGATAACGATCGTTTGTGGCTAACAGTTCGTGGTGCGTTCCCACTGCAGCAATCACACCGTTGTCCAACAACACGGCTCGGTCGGCTAACTCAATAGTGGCGGGACGATGGGCAATGACCAACGTGGTTCGACCGCGCATCACAGTTGCTAATGCGTCACGAATTTCGTGCTCTTTCGTGGGGTCTACGGCAGACGTTGCGTCGTCCAACACCAGCACGCGCGGGTCGGCAACGATGGCACGCGCAATAGCAATGCGTTGACGCTGCCCACCAGACAGCGAGAAACCTCGCTCGCCCAAGACGGTGTCGTACTTCTCTGGCAACTGCATCACAAAGTCGTGAGCACCTGCCAACTTTGCTGCACGCACCACAATGTCGGAATCAATTCCTGGTTTTGCAAAGGCAATGTTTGCCGACACCGTGTCGTGAAACAGCAAGGTGTCCTCAAACACCACGCCAACGGCACGGCGCAAATCGGACAGTTTCAGTTCACGAAGATCAATGCCATCCAACATCACCGAACCGGCTTGTGGGTCATAGAAACGAAGCAGAAGTCGAGTGATGGTGGACTTACCCGACCCAGTTGCACCCACAATGGCTACCGATTCACCTGGCTGAATATCCAAACTCAGTCCGTTCAACACACGCACATCTGTATGCCCAATGTCGTAGCCAAAGCGAACCGCGTCGAATCGCACGGCGCCGACGGGTTGAGCAAGACCCGATGCGGGAAGTTTCTTCGGATGTGCGGGGTCCGCAATGGCAGGTTCTTCGGACAAGATCTCATTCACCCGCAACAGGGCCGATGCAGCACGCTGACCAAAAGCCACAGTCATACCGATGTTTCGCATGGGCCAGATGAGCATGGTGAGATACGTGTTGAAGGCAACGAGGCCACCCAGTGTCATGTCGCCATTAATGACGCGATGACCACCAAGGCCAAGAACTGCAACCAGACCCAATGACGGCAACAGGTCAATAGCGGGGAGAAAACGACTACGAATTCGAGCGGCGCGCATGGACTCGCGCTGAATGTCATTCGCCTCGGTTTCTAGTTTGCGTTGCTGAACGCCTTCTGCACCGAAACCTTTGATAACGCGAACACCCGACACACTTTCTTCAACAACATTGGCTAGTTGTGCTTGTTCTTGCTGCACCGCCAATACAGCAGGGTGAATCTTGTGTGAGAACGACCGCGCCGACACGTTGATGAACGGAAGCGGCGCAAGCGACACGGCAGCAAGCAACGCATCGGACGAGAATAGGACAATGACCACGGCGAGAACCATGGTGATCTGTGAAACAAAGATGGGAATGTTGACCACGAAGCCCTGCACTTGCTGCAGGTCACTGGAAGATCGGCTCATTAACTGACCAGTTTGAGCACGATCGTGGAACCCCACGTGAAGTCCTTGCAAGTGAGCAAAGATTCGCTCACGTAACAGAGTTTCTGTCAATCGGCTTTCACGGAATGCAATAAAACGACGCCACGCTGCGAAGAACCCAGCGATGGTTGCAGCAGCCAAAATGAGAAGCGTCCAAAAGATGAGCGAGCCATTCTTTTCGATGCCACGGTCAATAGCCAACTTGGTCAGCTGAGGAACTGCCACCTTGCCAAGTGTCCACGCCAAGCCCACCAAAGCACCCGTCGCCAAACCTGCACGTTGAACACGCAACGTGCTGAGAAGGAGCTTCCAACCCTCTCTGGTGGGGCGGTCAGGATCAGACATTGATTTTTAGTGCGCCGATGGTGACAGTGACTTCACTGCGTCCCAGTAGTTCAACTCTGGGTCGAACGGCATGATGGCCAACGACGATGTCGTCACCCCATTGTCGAAGTACTGGCGAATGCGATCGCGGCAATACTCAGGAGATCCGTGAACAATGAGTTGGTCCACTACCTCATCAGGAATTGCAGCCAATGCGGCTTTGCGGTCTCCCGCTTTCCACATGTCCCACATGCCCTTCAACTCATCACCACGGCCAAGCCATGCATGAAATTGTGCGTAAACAGGAACATTCAAGTAAGCCGCAATTGCGAATCGTCCCGCTGCTCGCACAACTTCTGTGTTTTCCGATGGACACACAAAGATTCGTGCCACGATTTCCTTTGGTGTACCTTCAGCCGCATTGCGCACAACTTCTGCGACACGCACCACATCTTCTGGGCTCAGCCAGTTAATGATTGCGCCGTCTGCTTCACGTGCCGCAAGCCGCAACATTCCTTCGCGCAGCGCCGCCACCAGAATTTGTGGCTTCACTTCAGGGCGAATTCCTAAACGGAAACCATCCACATTGAATGTGTCGTACTGCTTTGCCACTTTTTCGCCCGACAAAGCATCGTTCAAGAATCGGACAACATCGCGAACTTTCTTATATGGCTCGTCAAACGGAATGCCATTCCACTTCTGGACAATCACATTGCTGGACGAACCGATGCCAATGGCAAACCGTCCGGGCGCAGCGTCGGCCAAAGTCGCCACAGATTGAGCGAAACAGGCTGGACTACGCGTATACGCAGGAACAATTGCAGTACCCAAGCGCAAGCGCGGTTCCCATGCGGCAGCAAGTGCGAGTGGTGTGAATGCATCGGCACCATCTGCTTCTGCTGACCAGATGTCGGTGTAGCCCATGTCGGCCAACTCAATCAGTTTGTCGCGATGCGTATTGAGATGGCCAGGCAGTGGAACTGTCATACCGGGACGAACCGGCATTCCTGGTTGTGATTGTGCGCCATAAGCGTTCATGTGATCCCCCGTTTATTTCTTATGAATTCGTGCGATGCAACTTTGACTGGCTGTTGCCATCAAGGTTCCGTCTTCTGCGTACATGTGAACAAGTCCATGTGCAAAGCCTCGTGCTACTGCATGAACGCGAATATCCAACAACACCCACGTAGTGGGAACAAGGTTGACAACGCGCAATGTGTTGTCTAACGAGTTACCACCAGCATGCAAGCCAAGTGCTTGGCCAACTCCGCGCGGAACAAAATCTCCCAGCACACCAAGAGTTGCTGCGTCGACCCCGTCAATAACTTGTGGCAAGCGCGCCCACATGGTTGCCCGACCATCGCTGAGAGTGCCATCTAAGTCACGTCCGAATCGACCCTTGATCACTCGTTCTTCCATGAAGTTGTGAATGGTCTCGTAGTCACGCCGGTAATGCTCCCAAGGCGGGCACTCATCGGGGTGTGGCGCGGCTGGTGCAGATTCAAACTGTGCGGTGATGGGAAACTCTCTGTCCCCCAACGCAGCATTCACCGTGATGATTTCTCGCTCGCCCACTCTGCCCACCACACGGGCTTGTGTAATGGAGTTCCCCATCACAGGCACGATGACATCGATATCCATGACTTCATCAGGACGCGCATACGACAAGTACTGAGCCGTTACCCAAACAACATTTCGCGCCGTGGCACCTTCCAGAGCAGAAATTGCTGCTCCCAGCGCACTACCGCCATAGAGGAAGTCGCCACCCGTGCACAGTTTGCGCTGAACGGGCAAGTACCACCTATACGGGTTGTGGGTCTGCTGGAGACCGAGGAAGGTGCGACTGTCCATGACCCTTTGACCCTAGTCCCATAAGGGTTTTCCCAACGGATTGTGGCCGTGGCGCATGGACTAGGTTGCGATAATGAGCGAAACACCATGGCAGGGAGACGCAGTCTCTCTTGTAGAAGAATTCCGAGCAGGACGGCGTTCTCCAAAAGAAGAAATGCAGGCCACGTTGGGCGCTGTTGCGAAGAGTTCGCTGAACGCCATCTCATTTGTGGATACAGATGGCGCACTGGAACGTGCGAGCAAAGCCGATATCTCCCTCCCTTTCGGTGGCGTGCCACTCGGTATTAAAGAACTCGATCCGGTGAAGGGTTGGCCAGATACTGAAGCATCGGTTCCGCTGTCCGATCGCATCGCCACAAGAACAAGCATTCACGTAGAACGCATCACGCAACAAGGTGGTGCCATTGCATTTGGTCTCACTACTGCAAGCGAATTTGGCGGAGTCAATCTCACACGCACAGTGCTGAACGGTGCAACAAAGAATCCGTGGAACGACTCGCGCACACCAGGTGGATCATCGGGAGGAAGTGCTGCTGGTGTTGCAGGTGGTTTGTTCACACTTGCCACAGCCGGCGACGGCGGTGGTTCCATTCGAATCCCCGCAGGCTTCACCGGACTTGTCGGCCTGAAGTCCACATACGGCCGCATCCCACGCGGACCTGGGGCCGCATACGGAAACCTCACAGTCACAGTTGGCTGCGTGTCACGCAGTGTGCGCGACACCGCACGCTGGTTCGACACATGCAATGGACACGATGCACACGACCCGCTCAGCCTTCCACGCGTTGGTGGATGGGAAGCAGGACTTGGAACCGTTGATGTTGCAGGTCTGAAAGTTGCCATTGTTGACAATTGGGGCGGTGCGGTGGTCTCGCCAGCAATGTGGGAAGTGTTGTTGGAAAGTGCCGACTTCCTTATTCAAAAAGCCGGACTTCGACGAGTCGACGGCGTTGATACGTCACTTCCACGTATGGGTGCCGCATGGTCCATTAGTGGCATGTTGGAAATTGCCGAGGCGCTGAAAGATCATTGGCCGCAGTGCGCCGATGTACTCACACCAGAAATGCGTGCGGGTCTTGAATACACCGCTGGTCTGTACTCAGCCGAAGCGCGAGCAAAGATTGAGGACCGTCGAGCCGCAGTTAACACACG
>JBIIQG010000027.1:0-18219 GCA_044342185.1 Ilumatobacteraceae bacterium
TTCTCGCGGTCTTCGTCGTCCACGATGACAACGATTTCTCCGCGGCCAATGGCAGCGATGACGTCTTCAATGGGGTCTAATGCTGTTTCGCTCATAGCGCTCCAACTTTCTGTGTGAGAGGTTCCAAGATGAGTTCAAAGTCGTCACCCAATGCGGTGGTGGAGACAATGGTGCATTCATCGAGACTGAGTTGCGTATTGCCAACAAAGACACCTGGCGCATCAAGCGAGCCGCTGAGTGTTGGGGCAATGTGGAAGACGTACTGGTGAACAAGCCCGTCGGTGTGAAATGCAGTAGCAAGAGTGGGGCCGGCTTCCACCATGAGTTGAATAACGCCTTGTTGGCCAAGTACGTCTAACAAATCCGGAAGCGATTCGTTCCACACGGTGCAGGGATGCACTTTTGCATCTGCAGGAATTGGAGTTGTTCGTGCAAGCACGATGCGCTTTGGTGATGGGCCATCAACATGGCGAACTGTAAGTTCGGGGTTGTCGGCAAGAACAGTGCCTGCGCCAACAACAATGGCGTCACTTTGTGCACGAAGTTCATGAACACGCATACGTGCTTGTTCGCCAGTTATCCATCGTGGGCCATCGGGAAGTGATGTGCGTGCATCCAGTGTTGTCGCCATCTTCAACATCACGAATGGTCGGCCCGTGCGTCGATGATGCAGATATGGCGCGAGTTGTTGCGCGATCTCGGTAGCGCAAATGTCTTCGGTGACAACGATGCCCGCTTCACGCAGTCGCGCAATTCCGGTACCAGCAACAAGAGAATCGGGATCAGTAATTCCCACAACAACGTGTGCAACACCAGCAGAAATAACTGCTTCGGTACATGGTCCGGTGCGGCCAGTGTGATTGCACGGCTCAAGGGTGGAATACAGCGTTGCCCCAGTTGTATCTGCTCCGGCAGTGACGGCATTTTGGAGAGCAACAATCTCGGCGTGAGGTCCGCCTGGAGGTTGAGTGGCTCCTTCAAAGATGCGGCCATCGGCGCACACAACTACAGCACCCACCCAAGGGTTCGGACGCGCGTGGAGACGCGCTGTCTGAGCCATATGCATGGCACGGCGCATGAGCGCCTGGTGGTCTGTCATGTTGTGTCCTTGCTCCCATCCGGACTCTTACCGTCGGCCTCAGAATTTCACTGAGTCGGCCCCACAGCCGAAGCCGTGGGGTTCGCGGGCTATAACCGCCGGTCGGGACTTTCACCCAAACCCTGCAAGGGGTGTTTTTTGCTGAACGGGTTGCTCAGCATCCGTCAGGTTATGCGGGCGGGTACTTGCTCAACAACCCCACCACGTGGCGCCATAGATCCATGATGGGAATCGTGTCCTCGGCTGATTCCATGCCGAGGATGGGGGCGAATGTTCCAGCGCCTAGTCCGATAGAGATTGCTTGAATTGCAGCAGCTCGTGCGATGGAGGGGTCAATCTTTTCCACTTCCACATATCGAGCAGTGAGCGCGTCGAGAATCGGCATGTCCTGGAACAAGTTGCCCGTGTTCACACCTTCAAGATCTAGCCACAACACAAGCCGAATAACGGTAACTACATGTGGGTCATTGAAGAGCAGGGCAGGCTGGCCAGGTTGTGCAGACCGCACTGCATTGGCTAATTCTTGAAATTGTTGGCGCACGACGGCAAGAAGAAGGTCATTCTTCGAACCAAACCATGTGTGAACGAATCCGTGGTTCACATCGGCCAGCTCCGCGATGTCGCGCACGCCAACTTCTGAATAGGGACGTTTTTGAATGAGTTCCGTAGCGGCTGCAATCAGCCTGCGTTCACCTTCTGCGCGCGTGATAGGTGAACGACGTTTGGGCTTGGGGGATTCAGTGTTCTTTTTTGAAGTGGCCATTACCTTTTCCTGAGTAGACCTTATTCCTGTGATGCGACTGTTCACCGACAGTCACAGACTACTCTCGAACAGTGATCACACACCTGAGAACACGGCACTGTCATGTTGGGCCAATACCGCAACTGACAATTAGTGTTCTCGCCGTGCTCCTTGGCCTTCCATTCCTCCAATGTCAGGTCAACGGCTGTGGCTAGGCGTTTTGGGTTCGGCAAAAAGGGGAGCTCTGGCGAGGACGGCGCAGGCTGGATCTACGCCGACTTGTTCCTTGCATTGATGGTGGTGGGTCTTGGGTCTGCAGTCATCACGTCGTCGTCCCCATCGGGCCCATCCGCCACCACTGCGCCAAAGACCTTTCAGTTGAGCTGCGCCGAGTTTGCTGTTCGTGTTCCCGGAAATGTTCGCGGAGGCGGATCTCAAGTTGAAGCAGCGGTTGCATCAGAGATTGCAAAGCGTGGATGGTCGCCCGACTCTTCGAAGCCTGGTCTTGTCATTGTGATGGGCGGGTTCTCTGGAAATGAATCAACCGGTGCAGGTGACGGACGTGCCCGCTCTCTCCTTCCCGCACTACGTGCCTCTACTCCGTTGCTCCAACAAGTGGAAATGCGCACTGGCGGAGCACGCTCCGTGCGGGTCAATGGAACAGACACAACTGTTGGTGGTGCTGGGTCATATCTCATGGTCATGTATTTGTTGTTCAGCGGTCCGCCGCTTACTGAAGATTGCACTCGTTAGGAGTTCATATGCCAATGTCCGCACACGCTCATGAAGACGCTGTCAACGCAGTTGATAAATGGCTCACAGTCTCCAAGCAAACAAACTCTCTCGGTGCAAGCGCGCGTGTTTTTGTTGACGATTTGCGTAGCAATCGCAATCAACGCGAATGGTCGCGTGTGAATGTAGAGCAGATTCTTCCGTTCAAATCTGAAACACCACGTTTATTGCTGGTCATTCGCGCTGGCGCATTGTTCCTTCCCATTCTCCTTACATGGCTGGCGTTGTCGCAGGTCATTGGGCCCTTCTCGCTGTACTTGCAGAATCAGCAGAGCAGTGCCAACTTCTTGTGGTTCTGGCAAACAAACCCAGGTCACGCATTTGCCGAGGTGTGGTCGCTCAGCCACGTTGCTCTCACGGACGCAGCTGTACTTGCATTCCTCACCGTGCTTGCCATGCGCATTACGTGGTGGGAAACCTCACGTGCCGAGCGCACGGAGAACATGTACGCAGAAATGTTGTCTGCGCTTGAGTTCTACTTTGTGTCGGCTCGCGACAACTGAGCAAGAACCGCCACACTTACCAATACAAGTAGTGCGCCAACTAGGCGCGGCATGGTGAGTTGTTCATTCAAGACAGTGATGCCAATGGCGATGGAGACCACTGGCTCGATAGTGCTGAGAACTGCTGCTTCACCCGCACCAATGCGTGACACTCCTGCGAAGAAGAACCCCATTGCCAAAATGGTGGAAATCATCGATGCCGCGAAGATGGCAATCCAACCAGTGTTGTCCGACGGCATGTCGGGTTGTGTCGCAAGATAAATAACGATGTGTGCGACTGCGGCACCCACCATCACATAGGTCAAAGAAATAAAGGCCCCAGATTTCTGGACAATCTTGCTGCTCACCAAGATGTAACCGGAGTACCACAAGGCAGCAGCCAGCATTAACGCAACACCAATCCATGATCCCGCTTGAACTTGACCTGCGGTAAGTGCAGTTCCGGCAACAGCCACGGCGAGACACACCACAGTGCGTGATGACGGCGCGTGGCGGAATACTGCCCAACTGGCCAGTACGACAAACACGGGGTACGAATAGAAGATGACGGTGGCGAGGCTGATGTCTATGCGGTCGACGCCAAAGAAGAAAAAGCTTGCTTGGGGCGCATAGCCAACGGCACCGAGAAGAAACAACGAAAGTTCGAGTTTCTTTTCCGGGCGTGGTTCATGTCGTTTCTTTGTGTAACGAATGAGAACCATGACGGCCGATGCAAAAACAAATCGGGCGGCAAGCATGCCAAACGGTTCTGCACCGTGGTCATAGGCGACACGAGCGAACCACGGCAACAAACCAAATGCGGCGCCACTGACAAGTATGTAGAAAACGCCCACGCGACAACGGTAGTGGGCGAGATAGGGCTACTCCTGTGAGCCCTTCAACCGTTCGGCAATTGCTCGGTCACGCTTGATGACATTTCGCACCAGAACTGTGCCAATAGTTCCCACACCAAGAATCATGAATCCAAAAGTGAGGTACTGCAGCGAACCACCACGGTCACCGGCCTGTTGCGGTTTCTTTCCGCATCCAGGTTTCGGAAGAAATCCGATGCAGTTCGACGGCTCATTCTCTAGGTCGTACACATACGTTGAATCTGGTGAAGCAGGAAGTGTTGTGTCGGGTGAATCGGCTGCGTGTACTGCTGAGAGTCCGAAGGGGGAGAGTGTGAGAAGAACGGCACACGCAGTTGCGGAAAGTCGGGGCATACCTCCATCGTCACACGCCAACTAGGGTGGAACAAATCATGGGAGCACAAGTCACACAGAATCACGATGTTGTTTTAGTGGTCGACTTTGGTGCCCAATACGCCCAACTCATTGCTCGGCGCGTTCGTGAAGCTCAGGTGTATTCAGAGATTGTCCCGCATCGCATCACCGCAGCCGAGGTTCAGCAAAAGGCTCCCCGCGCCATCATTTTGTCTGGCGGCCCGAAGAGTGTTCACGTTGATGGCGCCCCTGCACTCGATCCCGCCATCTACGAACTGGGAATTCCCATTCTCGGAATCTGTTACGGCTGTCAATTGGTCGCTCAACAGTTGGGCGGAACTGTTGCTCGTGGCGGCAGAGGTGAATACGGTCGCGCAACGTTGACTCGTGCCGGAACATCGGCCGTGTTGGCTGATGCTGCCCCTACAACACACGACGTGTGGATGAGCCATTTCGATTTCGTCAGTGAAGCGCCCGCTGGTTTTGTGACAACGGCGTCAACTCCCGATGCACCTCACGCGGTCATTGAAGACACTCATCGCAAGATTTTTGGTGTGCAATATCACCCAGAGGTAGTGCACTCATCTTTTGGTCAAGAACTCCTGGTGCGTTTCTTGGTTGATGTCGCCGGATGTTCGCAAGACTGGACAATGGCAAACATTGTTGAAGATCAAATTGCCGCTATTCGAGCTCAAGTAGGAAACGAACGCGCCATCTGTGGTTTGTCGGGCGGAGTCGATTCGTCTGTTGCAGCTGCACTTGTGCATCGCGCCATTGGGTCACAACTCACATGTGTCTACGTAGACACGGGTCTCATGCGTCGTGGCGAAAGCGAACAAGTGGTGGAAACTTTCCGCCGCAGCATGGGTATTGAACTTATTCATGTCAATGCCGGCGACAGATTCTTCGAAAAGTTGCGGGGCATTACAGAACCAGAAGCAAAACGTAAAGCGATTGGCGAGCTGTTTGTGCGTATCTTTGAAGAGCACACAGGTGGAATCACCGATGCAAAGTTTCTTGTTCAAGGAACGCTGTACCCAGACATTGTGGAGAGCGGTGGCACTGATGGCACGGCCGCTGTCATCAAGAGTCATCACAATGTTGGTGGGCTTCCCGATGACATGGAGTTGGAATTGTGCGAGCCACTGCGCGCGCTCTTTAAAGATGAAGTTCGCAAGGTGGGCATTGAACTTGGCTTGGCCGACGACATCGTGTGGCGTCAACCATTCCCAGGACCCGGTCTTGGCGTTCGCATTATCGGTGAAGTCACACCCGACAAAGTGGCAACGCTTCAGCACGCCGATGAAATCGTTCGTCACGAAGTGAAAGCCGCTGGCCTCGAACGAGAGATTTGGCAGTCGTTTGCCGTGTTGGCCGATATTCGCAGTGTTGGCGTTATGGGAGACGAGCGCACCTATGGTCACCCCATCATCATTCGCGCGGTGACAAGCGACGATGCCATGACCGCAGACTGGGCACGTTTGCCCTACGACCTTCTTGAGAAGATGTCGAACCGCATCATCAACGAGGTGCCTGGCATTAACCGAGTGGTGTACGACGTCACGTCGAAACCACCCGGCACTATCGAGTGGGAATAGCGCTTCTCATAGTTTTTTCCCTTGTGTTGTAAGGGGATGAGCACCTCTGAAGTCTGCGAACACTGCGGCGCAACTACCGTATAAGGGTCATGAACGCCACCCGCCGCCACCGGGGATCTCGCAGATCCGTTCTTACTCACATTCTGTCGGCGGCCCTCCTTGTTGGTCTCGTGGTGTTTCCTTCTCGTGCGTCGGCCGACACCATTGACGACAAGCGTCGCCAGGCTGAAGCCATTGCCGACCAGTTAGAGAATCTGGTGGAACAAATGGACATGCTGGGCGAGGACTACGCAGAGTCACTTGTTGAGCAAGCCGAATTGGCCACAGAAATAGAACAAGCCCAAGCTGACGTTGCTGCAGCTGAGGCTCAGCTCTCTCAAATGCGTGGCACGTTGTATATGTCGGCCGTTACCCAATTCATGCATGGCGGTCGCAACTCAACACTGACCAACTTGTTTGCCTCGGCCGGAGGTGTGCAAGACGCATTGCAGCGCACCCAGCTCACGTCCATCGCGATGAACCAGGGCGCTCTCACCACCGACTCTCTTGATGCCACTGCCACAGAGCTCATCAAGAAGAAAGCAGTTCTTGAGAAGAAGCGCAAGAAAGCCGAGAACGTGGCGTCTTACGTGCTGGAGCGCAAAGGTGCTGCCGAGTCGCTGGCCGAGAAGTATCAGCAGTTGCAATCGTCGGTACAAGGCGACTTGGCCGATTTGTTGCGTGAAGAACGCGCCCGTAGAGAGCGGCAAGCATTAGAAGATGCGCAACGTGAAGCCGCTGGTTTCAAGAGCAAGTACTCGTCACTTCGGAAAAAGTACGGCAACATCCCATCCGTGTCGGCGCGCGCTCAAACTGCAGTTCGTGCTGCGCTGTCTCAATTGGGTGTGCCCTACAGATACGGCATGAGTGCGCCTGGTCGCGCATTCGACTGTTCGGGTCTCACTACGTATGCATGGGGCAAAGCTGGTGTTGGGCTTCCACGAAACTCTCGTCGCCAGTACAACGCGTTGCCAAAAATCCCGAAGCAATTTGCTCAGCCAGGTGACCTCATTTTCACCGGGTCTCCCATCCACCATGTGGGCATCTATCTTGGAAACGGAACCATGGTGCATGCCCCACAGACGGGTGACGTTGTGAAGATTGGACCAATCCGTTGGTGGAAGGTCGTTGGCGTCGTACGTCCGCGCTAGTAGCCACTACGGTCATTCCCCATGCAGGGGATCAATGAAGAACGCGTTGAAGCGTGGCTGAACACCAACATTGACGGCGCACAAGGCCCGTACACCTACACATTGATTGCAGGTGGTCGCAGCAACCTCACGTTCCATGTTGTTGATTCGCGCGGATTACAAATGGTGTTGCGTCGTCCACCTATGGGCCATGTTCTCGCAACAGCACACGACATGGCACGTGAACACCGACTCATGTCGGCTGTTGGCACAACGAATGTTCCTGTGCCTCGCACACTCGGACTTTGCACGGACGAGGAAGTTAATGGCGCACCGTTTTATGTGATGGCGTATGTACCTGGCGTTGTTCTCGACAGCCCAGAAAAAGGCCATCAATTGCCGGAACATTTACGCACAACCGCGTCGGAACATTTGGTTGATGTTCTTGCTGATCTTCATGCCGTCGATGTAGACGAAGTTGGTTTAGGAAATCTCGCAAAGCGCGAAGGTTATGTTGAGCGCCAAGTGAAGCGCTGGTCAACGCAGTGGGCTAATTCGAAAACTCGAGAACTGCCCGCAATTGAAGAAGTTGCACAGTTGCTGGCGTCACGTATTCCGGAACAGCACGGTGTCGCCATCGCTCACGGCGATTATCGATTCGGCAACTGCCTCACCAATATTGAAACCGGGAAGATTGCCGCAGTGCTGGACTGGGAATTGTGCACGTTGGGCGACCCATTGGCAGACCTTGGTTACATCGGCATCTATTGGACAGACCCTGGCCAACCAATGAATCGAACGAATGATCCGTCGGGGCTTCCAGGATTCTGCACATTTGATCATCTGGTCGAAAGGTATGCGAAGCGCACAGGGCGTGATGTTTCAAACATCTCGTATTACAAAGCATTTGCAAGTTTTCGTTTAGCAGTCATTGCAGAGGGCGTATACGCGCGTTACCTGCACGGAGCAATGGGTGATCAGGAAATTGATTTGGAACCAATGAAGTTAAGCGTGGACAATCTTGCAGAATCTGCACTGCACGCGTTGAAGGGAAAATAGAACATGGCACTTGAAGATTGGTCAAAGGGTTCATTTACAGCGGCCACATACACGCGTGACACCTACAGAAAAGGTTCTGGTCCAGTGGTCATTGTTGTTCACGAGATTCCTGGCATTACTCCTGCAGTTGAACGCTTTGCGAACGATGTGGTGACTGCTGGTTTCACGGTTGTTATGCCCGACCTCGTTGGCACTCCCGGAAAAGATGTGTCGGGTGCGTATCTTGCATCGTCCATGTTCAAGGTGTGCATCTCAAAAGAGTTCACCAACATGGCGCTCAACAAAACGTCTCCCATCATCTCGTGGTTACGCGCACTCGCTCGTTCGCTTCATCAAGAAGTAGGCGGCAAGGGTGTCGGTGCAGTGGGAATGTGTTTCTCCGGTGGTTTCGCATTGGGAATGATGGTGGACGACATAATGATTGCACCGGTGTTGTCGCAACCTTCACTTCCTTTTGCAGTGGGGAAGACCCGTGGTGCAGACCTCAACTTGTCTCCAGACGATGCCGCGGTGATTGCCGAGCGCGCAGCCGGCGGATGTCAGGTACTTGGTTTGCGATTTGACCAAGACAAGCTGGTCGGCGACAGATTCGCATCGTTGGCATCACTGCTTGGCGATTCATTTATTGCGGTAGAGATTCCGTCGCAATCGCCGAAGGATCACAGTGTTCTTACCGAGCAGCGACACGAACCAAGCGTTCAGCAAGTGCTTGAATTTTTCAGCGCGAAACTGAAATAACTAACGAGGTCCGCCATCAATTGGTAGCAAGGTGCCCGTGGTGTAACTGCTGGCATCGCTTGCCAGATACAGCGCGGCTCCAACAATCTCGCGCGGTTCTCCACCACGCTGAAGCATGTAGGCAGCACGTGCACGTGTTTGAAACTGTTCCATGTCCCATGCCTTTGAGATGTCGGTGAGAAACGGTCCGGGAACTAAACAGTTGACACGTACGTGTGGTCCGAAGGTTCTGGCCAGACCCATCGTGAGGTTGTTCACCGCGGCCTTTGCTGCGCCGTACACCACTTCGTTGGGCGATGGGCGAGTGCTGGCGATGGAAGAGACATTGATAATGGAACCTCCGCGAACGGACCCGTCATTACCGGGTGTTGTCATGTGTGTCCCGATGAGCGCCGATAAACGAAACGGTCCTTTGAGGTTGACACCTAACACTTTGTCGTAGAGCTCTTCGCTGACATCAACAAGTGATGGATACAAAGGAGACATGCCGGCGTTGTTCACCAAGATGTCGATGTGTCCAAACTCGGCAATGGCGGCATTGGCAAGACGGCCAGCGTCATCCCACGATGCAGCGTGATAGCCGATTGCTAATGCACGACGCCCCATTGCGCGCACTTCATTTGCAACAACTTCGCAATTCTCCTGTTTACGACTTGCGACGACAATGTTTGCGCCGTGTTCAGCGAAGGCCAGTGCCATTTCGCGACCAAGTCCACGGCTTCCACCCGTGATGATGGCAGTGCGGCCTTCAAGAGAAAAAAGATTCTTAGTACTCATGGTGTTTCCTTTGCGCGGTATTCGGGATGGGAGAAAGAAGTAATGAGAGACGAGAGAGATGATTGCCCACCATCGAGAAGATGACGAGCAAGCAGGCCCTTGGCTGCTTTTGCATTGTGGCCACCAACAACAGCGCCCTTTTTCGACACGAGGTCTACGTGGACTACTTGAAGAGCATCCCAATCGAACGCACTCTTGTGTTCCTGCGGCAAAAGATCAACCACAATTGTTTTCTTCACAGCGGACGCAAGCGCGGCGGTGAGGTCGTCTCGCCACCATGTGGAGACCAGACCTATCGAAGGCAGGCGCGCACCCATTTTCAATCTGTACTCGGGTAACGGGTCATCGGCACGAACAAGTCCGGCAAGCCCAGAAGGGACGAAGATTCGCTTTAAGTATGCAGCGCGAGCCGACGCAGGTACAGACTGCAGATGCAGGTGGTCCCACACCACACCGGTGTATCGCTGCCACGCGGGAAGCGTGGGTGCGCCATTCAAGGAACGATTGCAGGCCTGAGCATGTGATAGGTAAGCACCTTTCACCCCCAATAGTTTTTGGTCGCCGCCCTTTGCTGCCAGCAATGCCTGGGCAATGTCGGCGCGAAAGTCGCCGAACGAGGCTCCGAAGACGCCCGAGTGGAATGACCAGGGCTTTTGAGTGTTGCCACCCTCGGCCTTGCCCTCGGACGGTGGCAGGAGAATGACAAAAGGTGGCGCTCCCATAGTGTCGTACCCCCTTCTTTCCTTCTACGCTATGCGTATGCGAGTACATGTTGATTCATCCAAGTGCCAGGGCCACAACCGTTGTTATGCGTTAGCCCCCGAATTGTTCGATGTAGACGATCTTGGAAACGCATTTGAATTGAATGACGGTGTTGTTCCCGCAGCTCTCGAAGACAAGGCACGTTTGGCTGTAGCCAACTGCCCCGAGTTTGCAATCACAATCGAAGACTGAAAAAGGAATACCCCCAATGACTGACACCGTCTACGGCCCCGTTACCGACTGGGCAACCGACTTCGACCATGGTGCACCTGAGTACAACGCCAACATCCACCAAATTTGGGATGACCTCAAGGCTGCAGGTTGCCCCATCGCACACACTGAGCGCTACGGCGGTGTGTGGTTGCCACTCACGCACGACTTGGTGAAAGAGATTGCATACGATCCCACCCGTTTCTCAAGTCTCACACCTGTTGTGCAGCAGTTGAAGCCAAGCCAAGCACGCGAACTTGATCCCGATGCATTGGGTGCACCTATCGGACCAGTACCGCCAATTTCTTCCGACCCCCCATTTCACGCCGATGCACGTCGCATTCTCTTGCCCGCGTTTTCGCCGAAGCAGATCGACCCATTGCGCAAGGAAGTTGAAGAGATTTGTAACAAACTCATCGACGACATGGGCGATGCCGACATCATTGACGCAGCAGTTCAATACACCCAGCACATCCCGGTTCTTGTGGTTGCTCAAATGGTTGGCTTGCCACTGTCCGACGCAGATCGCTTCCGCGGTTGGGTCGACATGACTCTCGGTGGCATTGGTGCAGAACGCACTGAAGAACGTCTTGCTCAGCTCCAAGCAATGGACGAGTACCTCACCAAGCACATCGAAGATCACATCGAGAACCCTCGCGACGACTTAACGACGTATTTGCTGAACTCTGAAATCTTCGGCGAGAAGCTGTCGCCACGTCACGTGTTCGGCACAATTCTGTTGTTGATCATCGCAGGCATCGACACCACATGGAGCGGCATCGGTTCTTCGTTGTGGCACCTTGCGTCAAATCCAGTCGATCGTCGTCGTCTTGTGGAGAATCCAGAGAAGATTCCTACTGCTACCGAAGAATTCCTTCGTGCATACGCACCTGTCACCATGGCCCGCATGGTCACCGACGACATGGAATTCCACGGCGTGCAGATGAAGAAAGAAGATCGTGTTCTTCTTCCTTTCCCTGCTGCTAACCGCGACGAGAAGCAATTTGCGAATCCTGCTGTTGTAGACATCGAACGTGAAGAAAACCGTCACGCTGCGTTTGGTCTCGGAATCCACCGTTGCATCGGTTCAAACCTTGCTCGTTTGGAAATGAATGTTGCTATCGAGGTTTTCCTCAAGCGCTTCCCCGATTTCGAACTCGATATGTCTGAACAAGTGACATGGAGTTCAGGTCAGGTTCGCGGTCCTCGCAACTTGCCATTCCGCATCAACGTTCGCGCGTAACCACACACGCATACCAGTCGCGACACAGCCCAGCCGTACAATGGCGGGGTCATGACGCAGCCACATTCCGCATTGCCCGGGGACAGCATCCCGCTTAACCCCGAACAGCAAGATGCGGTGTATCACCCCGGCGGTCCACTCTTGGTGGTTGCTGGTGCTGGCTCAGGGAAAACTCGCGTTCTTACGCAGCGCATTGCGTGGCTTATCTCTGAAGGCATTCATCCGCAGAGCATTTTGGCCATCACGTTCACCAACAAGGCTGCCGAAGAAATGCGCCATCGCGTCGCCGATCTTGTGGGTGGCGTGTCACGCAGCATGTGGGTTACAACGTTTCACAAAGCGTGCGTTCGCATTCTGCGTCAACATGCTGAATCGCTGGACTATCCCAAGCAATTCACCATCTATGACTCGCAAGACTCAAAGAGGTTGGTGGGTTATGTCATTCGCGACATGGGACTCGATCCTAAGAAGTTTCCCGCAAATGCATCGCAAGCACGCATCAGTTTGTGGAAGAACGAACTAGTTACTCCTGCAAAAGCCTTCGACACCGCCGAACACATTGCTGCACGTCGCCACGCAGAGATCTATCGCGAGTATCAGGCCCGTCTCGTGCGCGCCGGCGCAATGGACTTCGACGACTTGCTGGTCAACGTTGTTCGTCTCTTCGAAAAGTACCCCGATGTTTTGCGTTACTACCAAGAACGTTTCAAACACATTCTCATTGACGAGTTTCAAGACACTAACCAAGCGCAGAATCGCATTGTTCTCATGTTGGGTGAGCTGCACAAGAACGTGTGTGTTGTAGGCGACAGCGACCAAAGCATTTACAAGTTTCGCGGCGCAGACATGCGCAACATCGAAGACTTTGAAAGTGCGTTCGGCGAGGCAACCGTTGTCATTTTGTCGCAGAACTATCGCAGCACTCAAACAATTCTTACGGCCGCAAACGCAGTCATCTCTCAGAATGTTGGCCGTCGCCCGAAAGAACTGTGGACCTCCGCCGGAGACGGCGACCAAATAGTTCGCTATTACGCAGAAGACGAATACGACGAAGCATCGTGGGTCTCTACAACTGCGCGAGACCTACACAACAATGACGGTCGTTCATGGGGCGACATTGCGGTTATGTATCGCACCAACGCGCAAAGCCGCGGCATTGAAGAAGCTTTTATGCGTGCCGGCACGCCATACAAAGTGGTGGGCGGAACAAAGTTTTACGACCGTCGCGAAGTGAAAGACGCAATCGCGTATCTCAAAGCCGGTGCTAATCCACTCGACGAAATCAGCATTAAGCGTGTTCTTAATGTGCCAAAGCGTGGCATTGGCGATACCAGCATTGGCAAAGTTGACTCCTTCGCTGCTGCCAATGGAATTTCGTTTATCGATGCCATGCGTCGCGCAGCTGACGCTGGTGTTGGCGGATCAGCGGCAAAAGGAATCGCATCCTTCGTTGCACTCGTCGACCAGATGCATGCATCGCTTGTAGATGGTCCATCGGCGCTGTTGGAACTCGCAATGAACAACAGTGGGTATCTCACCGAACTCGAGAACGAAGACACTGTTGAAGCGGCTGGTCGTCTTGAAAACATCTCAGAACTCATTGGTTCTGCTGCTGAATACACACAGGTCGACGAATTCCTCGAACAAGTGGCGTTAGTTGCCGACACCGACGACTTAGACGGCGAAAACCACGTTGTTCTCATGACTTTGCACTCGGCAAAGGGTCTGGAATATCCCGTGGTGTTCTTGGTGGGGTGCGAAGAAGGAATCTTCCCGCATAGTCGCGCGCTCACCGAACCAGCAGAGCTTGAAGAAGAGCGTCGCCTCGCGTATGTGGGTCTCACGCGCGCACGTGAACGTTTGTATGTGTCGCATGCGTGGCATCGCATGTTGTTTGGTCAGTCGCAGTACAACCCGCCGTCGCGTTTCTTGGCTGAAATTCCACTTGAACTGTTCGATCGTCAAGGCAATGTCGACTCTGGTTCCGATCATGGCCGCAGTTACGGACGTACGCCAGGTGACTGGCACGACGCAGAGCTGCCCTCGTACCGCCGGCGCAACGATGACGAACCAGAAGGTCGCACGTTCGGTGCAAAACGCGCAGAACGCGCCCTCCGTGCACCCGCACAGCCACGAAACACTGAACATCTCGAAGGTCTCAAGGCTGGAGACGATGTGGAACACGCAGTATTTGGCGAAGGCGTCGTTATTGAAATAAAGGGAACGGGTGACAAAGCCGAAGTCACTGTCCGCTTCCGCGACCGAGGAACCAAACACCTCGCATTGGCGTGGGCACCGCTAAAGAAATTGTCATGAAGTACGCCGCGAATGCCGCGGAGTAGTAAAAAGGAAGTCATGAAGGCAGCGATCCTTATCGAAAGTCTCACCGGCAACACGTGGAAGGCGGGCGAACTCATCGCCGCAAATCTGCAGCAAGAGAACTGGTCCATCACGGGCTTGTCTGCGGTGAAGTCACCCGACCATGCATCAATTCAAGAAGCCGACACCGTCATTGTTGGTACGTGGGTGCACGGACTTTTTGTTGTTGGTCAAGCCCCGTGGGCAATTGACCGTCTTCGCGCACTGCCGGCAATGTCGGGCAAGAAAGCAGTTGCGTTTTGCACATTCGCATTGAACCCCGGCAAATCACTCGATGTGATGACCAACACTTTGTTGTCGCGTGGCGCCGACGTAGTGGGTGGTCTTGCATTGCATCGCGGAAAACTTGCTGCTCACTCAGAAGAGTTTGCAATTCGCCTCGTTGACTCGGTCAGCGCGCGCTAAGTCCGCTACGGCAGCGTGGGTGTTGTTACACCGCGCAAGTCCACATACAACGTCTTGCGGTTCTCAACAATGGGCCGAACCGCTTCAGGTAACTGAAGGTCGTCCACGGAAAGTGTTCTGCCGTCGCAATCGGTGAATTCTCGAGACCCTTGTTCATGGGTGACCAAACAGGTGGAATCTCGGTCGGCGGGGTAGCCGTAATACACACGCCATCCGGTGGCGGGGTCGTCACCTGTGTGATCAAGAACAATCGAGCGCACGCCGTCGGGGCTCTTGAGGTCGGGGAAAAGAAGCGGGCCATCTTTTGCCACCGACTTCGCCAAGGGCTCCACTTTGCCCACCTCGAACACTTTGTTGGCCACTGCGTCGGTTGGGTCTGCGCGGTCATTGATGGAACCAGCCACCACCCACAGACCAGCAAAAAACAGGGCAAAGAACACAATGCCACCCAAAACTGGCACAACGGCTCTGGCCAAAGGGGAGCGCAAGCGGGGGGTTTCCATGGCCCCCATTGTGGCGGGTTAGTGGACGAGTGCCTGTTCGGCGTAGGGTTTCTTTTCTGTGAAGCGCCCCTACCGAGTTGTTGTTGCCAAGCCAGGTCTTGATGGTCATGACCGTGGAGCCAAGACCATTACCCGTGCTCTTCGTGACCACGGGTTCGAAGTCATCTACACCGGCCTCCATCAGACCCCCGAGCAGATTGCCGAAACTGCAATGCAGGAAGACGCAGATGCCGTTGGCTTGTCACTACTTTCGGGCGCTCACAACACGCTCTTCCCACGCGTCATGGAAGAACTTGGAAACCGTGACCTGGCCGACATTCTCGTGTTCGGCGGGGGAGTCATCCCCGACGCCGACGCGCGCATTCTGCGCGAACAGGGCGTTGGCAACATCTTCGGACCAGGTTCCTCGTTGAAGGCCATTTGTCAGTGGCTTGAAGAAGAACTCGACAACCGCGAATAGAAATACACGGAGTAATTCATGGACCTCTTTGAATACCAGGGCAAGCAGTACTTCGCCCGTTTCGATATCCCCGTATCAAAGGGTGATGTTGCACACACTGTTGACGAAGCAGTGAAGGCCGCCGACGCAGCGGGCTATCCAGTTGTGGTGAAGGCGCAAGTGCAAGTCGGTGGACGCGGCAAGGCCGGCGGTATCAAGCTTGCAAACAATGTCGATGAAGTGCGCACACACGCAGGAAACATCTTGGGCATGGACATCAAGGGTCATGTGGTGAAGCGCGTATGGGTGGAAAACGCAAGCGACATCGCCGAGGAGTACTACGCATCGTTCACACTCGACCGCGGTGCAAAGAAGCACTTGCTCATGTTGAGCAAAGAGGGTGGCGTTGAAATTGAGGAAGTGGCGGCAACGAACCCATCGGCCATTCTCATGTTGCACATCGATCCGGTAGACGGACTCTCCGCTGCTGGCGCATTGAAGGCTGCTGTCGATGCAAAAATCCCCGAGAAGGCACAACAAGGTGTTGCTGACATCTTGGTGAAGTTGTACCGCTGCTTTACAGAAGGTGACTGCGACTTGGCAGAAATCAACCCACTCATTCTGAAGCCAACAGGTGAAGTGCACGCTCTTGACGCGAAAGTCAGTCTCGATGCCAACGCCGATTTCCGTCATCCAGAATGGGAAGAGTTCAAGGCAACAGAAGAACTTGACGCTCGCGAAAAGCTTGCTCGCGAAAAGGGTCTGCAGTACATCGGTCTCGACGGAACAGTGGGCATCATCGCAAACGGTGCTGGCCTTGCAATGAGCACCCTCGACGTGGTGAACCAAGTGGGCGGCACCGCTGCAAACTTCTTGGACATTGGTGGCGGTGCAAACGCAGACCTCATGGCTGGTGCACTTGAAGTCATCAACTCGGACCAGAACGTAAAGAGCATCTTCATCAACATCTTCGGTGGAATCACCCGCGGTGAAGAAGTTGCCAAGGGAATCGTTGAAGCACTCAGCCGCGTCGACCTTCGCGCTCCAATCGTTATTCGTTTGGACGGAACAAATGCAGAAGAGGGCCGTTCCATCTTGGCGAATGCCGGAATCCCCGAATCAAAACTCACCAGTAAGCCAACAATGCTCGAGGCCGCACGCGCCGCAGTGGCACTCGCAAAGTAAGGACCAACGTCATGGCAATTTTCGTTAATCAAGACACCAAAGTCATCGTGCAGGGCCTCACCGGAGGCCAAGGCAAGTACCACGGACTTCGTAACAAGGCCTACGGCACACAAGTAGTTGCTGGCGTGACACCAGGCAAGGGCGGCACCGATGTTGAAGGTATCCCCGTGTACAACAGCGTTGCTGAAGCAGTCGCTGCAACGGGTGCAACTGCATCGTTCGTTACTGTTCCGCCAAAGGCTGCGTCTGCTGCAATTCTTGAAGCTGCAGCTGCTGGTATTTCGTTCATCGTGTGCATCACTGAAGGAATTCCTGCACAAGACGAAGCGCGTACGTACAACACACTTGTTCGTGATTTCCCCAATGTTCGCCTGCTTGGTCCTAACTGCCCAGGCATCATCAGCCCAGGAAAATGCAATATCGGAATTACCGCTGGTGAAATTGCAGAACTTCCATCGGCAGGTGGACCAAACGTGGGCATCGTCTCTCGTTCCGGAACACTCACATACCAAGCTCTTTATGAATTGAAGCAGCGCGGAATTGGTGTTTCGACATGCGTCGGCATTGGTGGCGACCCCGTACCTGGTACGTCATTCATCGATTGCTTGCGCGAGTTCCAGAATGATCCCGAGACGCACGCCATCATCATGATTGGTGAAATTGGTGGATCTGCAGAAGAAGAAGCAGCCGAGTTCATTAAGGCCAATGTCACGAAGCCAATGTCTGCCTACATTGCGGGTGTTACTGCACCTGCCGGAAAGAAGATGGGCCACGCAGGCGCCATTGTTTCTGGTGGCAAGGGAACAGCACAGGGCAAGATGGACGCACTGCGCGACGCCGGCGTAAAGGTGGGTCAGAACCCCACTGAAGCGGGCGAGCTCATGGCTGAAATTGTCGCTGGGCTGCGCTGAGTGCCACGCGCACTTCTTTCCGTTTACGACAAGACCGGAATCGTTGAGTTCGCCTCAGCGCTTCACGCATTGGGCTGGACTCTTGTTTCCAGTGGCGGCACCGCAGATGCTCTTTCCAAAGCGGGCGTACCTGTCCAAGACGTTGCAGAGATAACGGGTCTTGCGCCCATTCTCGATCATCGCGTTGTGACGTTGCATCCGAAGATTCACGGCGGCATCTTGGCCGATCGCAACAAAGCGGAACACCTTGATGAACTAGAACAACACGGCATAGACGAAATAGACCTGGTAGTTGTCAATCTGTATCCGTTCGGTACAAACCCAAGTGTTGAACTCATCGACGTTGGCGGCCCGGCAATGGTGCGCGCTGCTGCAAAGAATTTCGCCCATGTTGGTGTTGTTGTAGACACAGCCGACTACGCCGATGTGTTGGAGATGATTGAAGGCGGATATTTCGGAATTTCTGCTCGGCGCGTGTTGGCGCAAAAGGCATTTCGCAT
>JBIIQG010000119.1:0-5538 GCA_044342185.1 Ilumatobacteraceae bacterium
GCATGTCCACAATTCATGTAGCACTGTTCCGTGCAATGCGTGTCCATTGGTGACCGCAGGCAATGCGTGTGTGATGCCGTTAAAGGTGAATGCGGCGTTGCGTACTCGACCCGCATAGGGAACCATGCAGTACATGCCCCAGTCGTACGTGTTGTTGTTATGTACCACCAACATTTCGCAACCATCGACGGTGAATGATGCAATACGTGCTCCGGCGCTGGCGTCGACGACAATTCCGAGCGAGTCGAGTGCGAGAGATGTGGTGGCCACCACATGGACGATAGCCAGCGCGTGCCAACTCGCTAGCGTGGACCTTGTGCGCGGTTTGGGAACTCTCATCAACACCGGAACTGTTCTGGCAGGCGGAAGTGTTGGCTATTTCATCGGGCACCGCATTCCCGAGAACATCCGCACCATCGTTGTTCAAGTCATTGGGCTAGCAACCCTATTTATGGGAATTGAAAACATGTTGGGCACCCACAACTTGGTGTTCCCACTTGTGGGTATGACAGTGGGCGCCATTGTTGGCGAGCTGCTGAAGATAGAAGATCGACTGGAGAGTCTTGGCGCCTGGTTGAAGCGCAAGTTCACCAAAGAAGGTGACGAAGGAACTTTCGTTCAAGGATTCGTTACGGCCACCTTGTTGTTTTGTATTGGACCAATGACAATCCTGGGAGCCATTGAAGACGCCAGCGGCAGAACGCCACAGCTGTACATCATTAAAGGAACCCTCGACGGATTCATGAGCATCATCTTTGTGGCCACCTATGGCATTGGCGCAGCGTTCAGTGCGGTGAGTGTTTTTGTGGTTCAAGGGTTGTTGACGCTGGGTGGAACAGGCATTGACTCTCTGTTAGACGATCGCATGCGCACTGAGTTGTTTGCTGCTGGCGGATTCTGTGTTTTGGCAATCGGTCTGAATTTGTTGGAAATAAAGCGAATAAAGCTGGGTTCGTTACTTCCCGGGCTGATTCTCACCCCGATATTGGTGGCCCTCTTCGCCGTCTGACCAGTGGGGCATCAGTAGGATTGTCCCGTGAGAAAATCCCACTCGTCCCGCCTGTTCGCCGCACTTGCCACAGTGGTATCCGTGGCGGTCATTGCGCCGGCCACCGCCAGTGCATCGAACACCATTGACTATGTAGTGGTGGAACGAGACGGAAGCGTGGAAGTTCGCTCGCTGACAACAGCACAAGCGGCCGCACTCGCTGCCGACACCGACATCCGCACCATTTCTCCCGAACGCACCATTACTGTCAGCGAGTCACCCACCGAGATCATGACGGGGTTATCCGTTGAAGACGACTCTCTGCAGAACGGCGATGTCATTCCTGGTCGATACATCGTTCGGTTCACATCGTCTGTGGCATCAAACGTTGCAGCCAACAACGTGTCCACCGGAATTCGCGCCATGTTCTCGAACGCCATCAATGGTTTCGTTGCAGATCTGTCGCCCGATGAACTGGAAGAGATTTCCAATAACCCAAATGTTGTGTCGGTTGAGCCCGACCGCATTGTTGAAGTCGCCGATACTCAAACAAGCCCAACCTGGGGTCTTGACCGTGTCGATCAACGCACGCTTCCGCTGAATTCTTCGTACACCTACAACACAGATGGGGCAGGTGTTAGCGCATACATCATCGACACAGGCGTGTATTCGGGTCACGCCGAGTTCACGGGTCGAATGGCGAGCGGATTCACTTCCATTATCGATGGCAAGGGAAGCGAAGACTGCCACGGCCATGGCACTCACGTAGCCGGAACTGTTGCGGGCACGGTGTATGGAGTTGCAAAGAAAGCGACAATCATTCCTGTGCGCGTGCTGAGTTGTTCAGGCAGTGGGTCTTTCTCTGGCGTGATTGCCGGAATTGACTGGACGGTTGGTCATCACCAAGCAGGTGTTCCCGCAGTTGCAAACATGAGTCTTGGTGGTGGTGCAAGTGCCACTGTGAATGCAGCAGTTGCGCGCGCAGTGGCCGACGGCATTACTTACGTAGTTGCGGCCGGAAATGAAAACACAAGTGCATGCTTGCGTTCGCCAGCAAGCGCACCCGATGCAATCACGGTTGCTGCGTCAACATCTGCAGACACTCGCGCATCATTCTCTAACTGGGGCCCATGTGTCGATGTGTTCGCACCTGGCCAAAGCATTACGTCGGCCTATATCGGAAGCACAACACGCACAACCTCAATGTCGGGAACATCAATGGCATCGCCTCACGTCGCAGGTGTTGCCGCGTTGTATTTGTCGGCTAATCCGTCTGCCGCGCCAGCTGCCGTCACCAGTGCATTGTTGAACGCAGCAACACGCGGAATTGTGACAAACCCAGGAACAGGGACACAGAACCTTCTCATCTATTCGGCATCGTTCGAACCCGCACCTCCCGGTGTTCCTGCTGCAGCATCTGGTCTTCAGGGAACTCCGGGTAACTCAACAGTTGCGTTGACATGGTCTGCACCTACCTACAACGGTGGTTCCGCAATTACCGACTATGTCGTCGAGTACTCAACGAATAACTCGTCATCATGGTCCGTGTTCGCCGATGGTGAGTCAGCAACGCCAGCAGCAACCGTCACAGGTTTGATCAATGGCACCATGTATGCGTTCCGAGTAACGCCAGTGAACTCAGTCGGTCGTGGCCCAGCATCATCCACTATCGCAGTTACTCCAAACATTCCGGGTCTTCCCGGCGCACCTCGTTACTTGTCGTCTGTTGTTGGTCGCGAACGCGTCTCCCTGACGTGGTCCGCACCTGTATCCATCGGTGGAGGCGCAATTACCGACTACGCCGTTGAGTACTCCACAGACTCTGGCGCAACATGGACCACATTTGTTGACGCTGTCAGCACAAGCCGTTCCGTAGTTGTTTCGCCATTGACGGCCGGAACCACGTACACCTTCCGCGTATCGGCAGTCAACATCGCGGGTAAAGGTTCCGCAAGTAACACCGTTATTGCCATCCCATTGTCGTTCAACCCGCCGTCGGCTGTTCGCAATATCACGGCATCATCACGTTTGTTGGGCGCGTATGTGTACTGGTCTTCGCCATTAGACAACGGCGGTAGTGCGGTCACTTCCTACACCGTGGACTGGTCAACTGACGGCGGATCAACATGGATTGGCAGTGTTCGTGTGAATGCACCGCTGACCTACGTGAGCCTCACTGGCTTAACCGGAGACGTGCTGCACACCGTTCGCGTACGGGCAATGAATGCCTATGGCACCAGCCCCGATGCAACCAAAACGGTGACTCCACAGGGTCTTCGCGTTCCATCCGAACCTCGTAACCCGTTTGTAAACGTGGGGTACAACACGGCCAGTGTGTACTGGTCGACACCAGTCAACAATGGTGGAACAACAATTACGGGCTACTACGTTGAGCATTCTGCAGATGCCGGAACAACATGGACACGTAGTGCGTTGTTGCCTTGGCACCAGCGCTACCTGTCACTCACAGGTCTCACCGGCGGCGTTGCACATAAGTTCCGTGTTCTCGCAGTGAACAGCGTTGGTAACAGCGTTCCATCAGTGGTTGTCGACAAGACACCGCTTGCACCGAGCGCTCCAACAGCGCCGCGCAACCTGTACGGATTCTTGTCCAGCAACATTGCGTATTTGTCGTGGAGCACTCCAGTAGGGAATGGCGGTTCCGTCATCACTGGTTATGTCGTTCAAGTATCTACCGACAATGGTGCAACGTGGTCAACCAGCACCACAACAACAGCTGCTGTTCGATCTGCTCGAGTACCGAGTCTGGCTGGCGGAACGTCGTATGCATTCCGTGTTCTTGCAGTGAATGCAGTGGGCACAAGCGGTGCTTCGAACACCGTGACGTTGACACCAGCAATTGTTGGGCTGCCACGACCTCCTGCCTCAATCTCGGCTGTCGTGAATACCACGTCGGTCACAGTGTCGTGGTCGGCGGTTACGTCAACCTTTGCGCCAATTACTGACTATGTGGTTGAGTACAGCGTTAACAACTCTGGCGTGTGGTCGGTGTGGAACGACGGTGTATCAACGAGTACTTCCGCCACCCTCACCAACTTGACTCCAGATCTTCCTGTCAGCATTCGTGTGAAAGCTGTGAACTCCGTTGGAACAAGCCCAGCATCGGTCACTGTGACCGTCACACCGCGTGCTGCTGCGACTGCGCCATCTGCCCCACAGAATGTTCAGGCAACTGCAGGCGATACCCGTGCAACAGTTCGTTGGAGTGCTCCATCGAACAACGGTGGCGCTGTGATTTCTCTTTACACAGTGACAGCAGCTCCTGGCGGTGCAACATGTACCGCATCAAGCGTGCTGGCGTGTGTGGTGAATGGTCTCACCAATGGCGTGGCTTACACATTCAGCGTGACGGCAACAAACTCCGTCGGAACAAGTCCTTCATCGGACGCCAGCAACGAAGTAACTCCAGTTGCATTGGGAATCCCATCGGTCACTGCATTGTCATGGGGTCTTGACCGCGCCGATCAACGCGCCCTTCCTTTGGATGGCTTGCTGACACGATCGGGCACGGGCACGGGAGTTTCCGCATACATCATCGATACGGGTGTTGCATCTGCGCACACTGAGTTCGCTGGTCGTGTGATTGCCGGTTACACCGCAATTGGCGACGGTCGCGGCACCAACGACTGTCACGGTCACGGCACTCACGTTGCCGGAACAGTTGCTGGTGCGAACTATGGCTTTGCAAACAACGCAACCATTGTTCCTATTCGAGTTCTTGACTGTGCGGGAAGTGGCTCTAGCTCTGGCGTTATTGCTGGAATCAACTGGATGATTAACCACCACGTTGCTGGCGAACCCGCCGTAGCCAACTTAAGTCTTGGTGGTGGATACGACGCAGCAACAAACGATGCCATCACACGTGCAGTAGCCGACGGGATCACCGTTGTTGTTGCTGCAGGTAACGAATCCACCGATGCATGTACGAAGTCGCCTGCCAGTGCGCCCGCCGCAATCACTGTTGGTGCAACGACCAGCAACGATTCAAAGGCGTACTACTCCAATACAGGAGCATGTGTCGACATTTTCGCGCCGGGAAGCAGCATTGTGTCTGCGGGAATTAGCACCACCACAGCAACGGCACAAATGTCGGGCACGTCAATGGCGGCCCCACACGTTGCGGGTGTTGCGGCACTTATCTTGGGCAATTCTCGTGCGCTCACCCCCGCTGAAGTGGCGTCGCGACTCAGCGGCGATGCGTCTCAAGGTCTGATTGCTGGTTTGAACTCATCCACGGTGAACGCGTTGTTGTACCAACGCCCAACGTCAAACGCTTCGTCGGCAACATTCGATGATGGAGATGAAACAAACGATTCGCAGACGCCTGGTGACGGATCCGATTCGTCACGTTTGGACTATGACGAAGAAAGCCCTGTACGACGCGGTACCGAAACACCTGCAGTTGTTGTGCCTACTGCGCGTATTTCCAGCGTGAAGAAGGTGGGAAACAAGTTCCGCTTCGTGGTCACCGTTCCGGCTGGTGCCAAGGTTGTGTTGTACCGCAACGGAAAATCGATTGCATCAGGAAC
>JBIIQG010000028.1:0-18122 GCA_044342185.1 Ilumatobacteraceae bacterium
TCACACGCGCGGGCGTGGCCACGCGTACTGAAGAGATCCGTGTGCTCGTTTCGGAATTAGTAGACGAAGCAATAGAGAAGGGCCAGTTCGAAGTCGTTGACATGATTGCTGGTCAGTTACCTGCGCGCCTCACGTCTCGGCTCTTGGGGTTCCCTGAAGAAATGTGGCCTCACTTGAAGTCATGGAGCGAACGTTTGATGCGTACAGACATGCGTGAACGAGACCCAGAAGTAATGGCGGAGTTCATTGAGGCGAATCGCGAGTTCATCGGCGCGATGACACCAATCATCGGAGAAGTTGCTGCATGTCCACGTAACGACTTCATGTCCATTTGGACACATGCTCGAATTGATGGCAAACCACTGCCACCAGAATCAATCGTTCATGAGGTTGGTTTGTTTATTGCTGGGGGAGCTGAAACAACGAGAACAGCCATTAGTCATGGTCTGCGCGCTTTCTGTGATCATCAGGACCAGTGGGAAGAGCTAGCCGTGAACCCTGCGCTTGCGGACTCGGCAGTTGAAGAAGTGCTTCGCTGGGTCACGCCACTCAACAATTTTTTCCGTATGGCACTCACCGATGATGTGATTGGTGGTCAGCCAGTGCACGCCGGGGACCGAATCATCATGCTGTATCCGTCGGCTAATCGAGATGAAGCCGTCTTCGATAAGCCATTTGAGTTCGACATTCATCGTCATCCAAACCCGCATTTGTCGTTTGGATTTGGAACTCACTTGTGCGTGGGTGCCAACCTTGCTCGACTCGTTCTCACCACTGTGTTCTCGGAACTGGCACGGAAGGCAAAAAATCTCACCCCGATGAGCGAACCCGATGTTGAAGCCAACATCTTTGCTCGGGCGGTCAAGTCGTTCACTTTGGGTGTTACCGCGCGTTAGACGACTCCTTATTCGCCATTCCCGCAGTTAGCCTGAAGACCATGCGTAGCATGAAGATTACCTCCTCAGTACTTGCCCTTGTTCTCATTTTGGGTGCGTGTTCTAGCGGGTCGGGCAGCCCGGCAGTTGTTGTCACCGACCCACCCGATGGTTTAGCAATTGACCCCACGGTCGATGATTCCGAATCAAAGGCGGCACTAGCGGCGTGCACCATCACAAAGCCCATCACTGGTCGGAAAGTGCGAATTGTTTCCACTGTTGCGCCCATCACAAGTTTGGTGGCCAGCATTGCGGGTAACGGCAATGTGGAAATCAACGGCATTGTTCCAGAAGGAACTAACTCGCATACCTATGAGCCGCCTCCGAGTGCTGCCGCTGTTGTCGAGAAGGCAGACGTTGTTTTTGTGAACGGACTTGGACTAGAAGATCCAACAATTGACTTGGTGGCCAATGTTGCCCCCGACGCAACAGTGTGTGAGATAAGTACTGCAATTCTTCCGAAGAACAACTGGGTCTTCGATTTTTCATTTCCTGAAGAAGGCGGAAAACCAAATCCACATGTTTGGACCAACCCACCAATGGTGTTGAACATGATCACAGTGATTCGCGATGTGTTGGCTGCAGCTGACCCCGAAAACATGACCATGTACGACGACAACTACGTAAAGATGACTCAAATCATTACAGGGTTAGACAAGGCAATGATTGAAGCATCAGCCACTATTCCCGAAGAGTCTCGCAAGTTGCTCACGTATCACGATGCATATGCCTACTTTGCGTTGCACTTCAAGTATCAAGTCATTGGCGCCATTCAGCCACAGTCTTTCGAAGAGCCATCCACTAAAGACATCGCAGACCTCATCGAGCAGGTGAAGACCGAAAAGGTAAAAGCGATTTTTGGCAGCGAGGTTTTCCCTTCACCCGTTCTTGAACAAATCGGTAAAGAGGCAGGTGTTCGCTACGTCGATGTACTGCGCGACGACGACTTGCTGGGTAAGCCAGGAGACGAAGAGCATTCATGGGCTGATCTCATGAAGTTCAATTTCGTCACCATGGTGGAAGCCTTAGGTGGCGACGCATCGGCACTTGAGAAGTTCAACACGAAGTCCGGAATTCCCGACAAGGCGAAATACGCGCAGTGACCGCAGACGTCCTCGTTGAGTGCGCTCACATCACCTGTGCGTACGACTCAACGGTGGCTGTTCACGATGCGCATGTCACATTGCATCGCGGTGATTTCGTCGGCATCGTCGGCCCATCCGGCTCTGGCAAAACCACATTGCTCAAGGCCATTCTTGGCGCTGTCACACCCGTAGAAGGGCATGTCACCAAGAAGCCAGGTCTTCGCATGGGGTATGTGCCGCAAGTAGAAAGCGTCGACTGGAATTTCCCCGTCACTGTTCTTGAAGTTGTGGCCATGACTCGTACCGCAGGGCGATTCTTTCCGCGTGTCACTCAAGATGAACGCGATGGCGCAATAGATGTGCTGACCCGTCTTGGTCTCGGTGGGTTAGAGAATCGGCATATTCGCGAATTGTCTGGCGGACAACAACAACGTGTCTTTGTTGCTCGCGCGTTGTTTCATCGCCCCGAGCTCTTGGTCTTAGATGAACCAACGTCTGGCGTCGATGTTCGCACTCGCCACGAAGTTCTGCACTTGCTGGCCGACTTGCACGACGAGGGAATGTCTATTGTGCTCACCACTCATGACCTGAATGGGCTCGCAGCACACTTGCCGAGACTCGTCTGCATGAACACGCATGTCATTGCTGACGGACCACCGCTTGAAGTGTTGAATTCCGATGTTCTAGAGCGCACCTACGGAGCCCCCATGGAAGTTCTTATTCACGGTGGAATGCCCGTTGTTCTCGACCAAGGCAATACCGAAGTGGTTCGTCGACTGGGAGGGCTTGCCTAAATGTTTGCAGCAGGAGTCTTCGAACCATTCGAGTATCAGTTCTTTAATAACGGTCTCGTTGTTGCAACACTCGCAGGCGCTTTGTGCGGTCTTCTTGGTGTCTTCGTTGTATTGCGTGGCATGTCCTACATCGGGCACGGTTTGTCGCACGCGGTATTCGGTGGCGCTGCAGCGTCGGCTGTCATGCAGTTGAACTATTTCGTTGGAGCCGGCATTTGGGGTGTTGCATCTGGCGTCATCATTGGGCGCATTGCTCGTCGCAAACTCATAGGTGCCGACGCCGCAATTGGTGTTGTCACCACCGCATCTTTTGCATTGGGACTTGCATTGTTGAATCGTTATGGGCAGGCGAAGAAGAGCATTGAAGCCGTTTTGTTTGGCAGCGTGCTCGGCGTTGAAACTGCAGACATCATTGCTGTCTCCGCGGTGTCGGTGTTGACAGCGGTCATTATCTTCGCCTTGTATCGCCACTTCTTGTTCGCAACATTTGATCCCGAAGTCGCTCAAACATCTGGAGTGAAGGTTGCGTGGATAGAAGCGTTGTTGATGGCCATGTTGTCTCTCACCATCTTGGTCACCATGCGAGTCATTGGCACTCTGCTTATTTCTGCACTCTTAGTTATTCCGGCATCAGTTGCACGAATGACAACGAACTCTTTTGCGCGAATGCTGTGGATTTCGCCCATCATCGGCGCAGTGTCTGCATCATTGGGCATGTACCTCTCGTATCACTTCGACACTTCGGCGAGCGCCACAATTATCTTGGTGGGTACCACCATGTTCATCGTTGTGTATGCGTTTACGGGGCTTCGTGGCCGATCACGTATTGCACACCTGCATCACGTCTAAACGTCGGTGCGAAGATTCCATTCCACGCCATTTGGTGTGTCGCGCACTTCAATCCCAATATTCACAAACGCGTCACGCAAGACATCTGACAAGTCGTAACGCTTTTCGGCGCGCACAGTTGCACGAACAGTGAGCATGGCCTCTACGTAGGGAGCAACAACGTCGCGTGGATTACGAACCCCACTAACGGCGGCGTCGCCAAGCGCAGAGATCATTGAGCGCAGCGCTAGTCGGCACTGATTCGATTCATCGTTATCTAGCGTGTCAGCAGACCAATCGTGAATAGCTTGTTCAAGCGCAAGGCAAGCGCGAACCGCACCATCGGCATCGCGATTGTTGATGGCTTCCGTGAATTGCGCCTGTCGTAGGTGGAGTTCTTCGGTGAGGCTTCCCACTTGTGCGGTGGTTCCGGTCTGTTGAACTGCTGGCGCGGCACTCTGTGTGGAAGTTACGCCAGATGTCGTTGGTTGAGCACCACTGCCGGTTGTAGACAAAGCAGACCATGGGTTCTGCAGCGTGGACAGTGGGATGACCGTGCCTGTTGGGAAGACGTGCGACGTATCTCGTAGACGAACAGTGACAGTGCCGTTTCCGACAACTGTTCCCGTGTTGTTATCTAGGTCGATGATGAGGCCCGTATGTTCGTCAACGCCCAGTACCCACGTGTCGCTGTCGAGAAGCGTTTCGAACATGTTCAGTCGCGCTTCGCCTAGGTAACAGAAACGCGTGTCGTGGTTGGCGCCTTCCGCATTGTCGTAGTGGGGAATCACCGCACAGTTCAGGCCAATGGCAGAGAGAATGTCGAGGCCTTCAAGAACTTCTACGTTTTGACCGACTTTGTAGATCTCGTACACGGGAACGGTTACTTTGCCCAAGGTGAGAGCAGCAGCGGATGCGAATGTGACAATGCCACCGTTAGTGATTTTGTCGATGAGAAGTTGCGCAACAGGGGAGCCACTCCACTGACGAAGTGCGTATGTAGGTGACCCTGGTCCGGCAAAGACATATGTTGCATCGGCAACAGATCGAAGTCCGCGTTCAACAGCTACAGGGTCTGCGGGCAAGTGCGTGTTCTGCAGGCGAACAAGTCCAGCGACTGCAATGTCAACATTCACTGATGTCTTGAAATACTCAACTGCTTTTCGTGCGAGCTCAGGCGCGTTTTCCTGGAATCCGTACGGCGTATCCAAAAGCACTGCTTTCGCTGGTACTGGTAAACGAGAAGTGAGTGCGCGGTGCGTGGAGACCATGGTGGGTGCTGTTTCGCCCGAGCCCATGATGGTGAGAATGCGCGGAATGGTCATGAAAAGAATCCTGTACTAATGGCGTCGTCAACAACGGCCGCGAATCGTTCGGGGAATTGTGCGTGGAGATCATGGTCGGCAGGTTCGAACCACTCGGCGCGTGCACGCGGAAGAGTTTCTAACGCATGCGCGATTTGCTTCCGCTTGGATTGAGTATGTGCGTCGTTGCCTTTTGCGGCAGGTGTGAACAACACAGGAACAGGAATGTGTGACCACAATTGTGATGGCGTGTGTTCCCACAGACCTTTCAAGACTGTGAGATGGCGGTCGAGGGTGAGCCATGGGCGAATGGTGCCGTCGTCTAACCGTTCCATGTTGTGCATTTGGCCGTCGATGGCTTCTTCGCTCCAATCGGGGTGCGCTGCACGAATGTATGAACGTAGACGTTCGTATTTCATTCCTTCTAACGATGGCGGACGAAGTGTGCGCGAGCATTCTTCCCACTCGGGGAACGCGTGTGCTAACTCGATAGTGCCGCCGTCGACAGCAACAATTCCGCTGATGCGATCGGCATGGCGATACGCGCATTCCACCACGATGTTTCCGCCCCATGACTGACCAAGGAGTAGCGGCTTGCGATCCGATGAATACCCGGGTAGTTGGGTGAGGACATCGTAGATGTCGTCAGCAACATCGTGCATGGCATACCCAGTGTCGGGTTTGTCGCTGAATCCGTGTCCCCGAAGATCGAGCGCTGTGACCGCGTGACCCATGGACGCAAGGATTCGTGCTGGACCATCCCACAATCGTGCATTTGAGGCCAGCCCGTGAATCAACAACAACGGCATTCCGGGGGATTCGGCCACTGATGTCCATTGCAGAACCCGCAGAGAAACTCCGTCGCGAAGGGTGACGAAGGACGATGTTGGGGAAATTGCCACATGAACAGTGTCGCACCGCCTGGGGCAATTGGCACCTCCGTTCGTAGGGATTGGGGATGGGGGAATAGGGTCGGGGCATCATCTAAAGGAGAGAAGCTATGAAGCTGTCAATGGGTCTCGGATATTCGGGCGGATTCAAAGAAGCGGTCAATCGCGTTGTTGAACTGGAAAAGGCTGGCCTCGACCAGGTGTGGATCGCAGAGGCATACAGCTTCGATGCAATTTCACAAGTTGGATACATTGCGGCGAAGACCAATCGCATTGAAATCGGCACGGGCATTGTGAATGTGTACACGCGTACCGCAGCCCTGATGGCAATGACCGCAGCTGGCTGTGACTATGTCAGCGACGGTCGCTTCATCTTGGGTCTCGGAGCATCTGGTCCACAGGTCATCGAAGGTTTCCATGGCGTTCCGTATGAAAAGCCAATGCAGCGCATTAAGGAATACATCGAAGTGTGTCGCAATGTATGGGCACGTGAAGCACCATTGCAGTACGACGGCAAGACTGTTCAGATTCCACTTCCCGCAGGTCAAGGAACTGGTTTGGGTAAAGCGCTCAAGATCATCAACCACCCAGTGCGCAAAGACATCCCCATCTGGTGGGCGTCGTTGAAGGACAAGAGTGTTGAAGCAACTGCTGAAATGGCAGATGGTTGGTTGCCCATCATGTTCTACCCAGAGCGCTATCACAACGTATGGGGAGACCAACTGAAGGCAGGTCTTGCGAAGCGTGACCCGAATCGCCCACGTCTTGAAATCTCTGCTGGCGGCATGTTGGCAATTGACGATTCGCTCACGGGTGAAGCACAAACCAAGATTCTCGACTTTGCGCGTCCAAACATGGCGTTGTACGTCGGTGGAATGGGAGCTCGCGGCAAGAACTTCTATAACGACGTGTGTCGTGACTATGGCTTTGAAAAAGAGGCAGTAGAAATTCAAGACCTCTACTTGGATGGCAAGAAGGATGAGGCCGCAGCTGCAATTCCTGGCGAGTGGATCATGAATGCAAACTTGGTGGGAAGCACCGGATTCATTCGCGACCGCATCGCCGCATTCAAAGAAGCTGGAGTCACCGTGCTGTCGGTGAACCCTGTCGGACCAGACCCAGTGGGTCAGATTGAGAAGCTTCGCGCAATCGTCGACGCCTGATCATGAGCATCCTCACAGTTGACCGTGTTGCTTCCGGTTGGGAGCCAGTGCGCGACGCATTCCTTGAAGGATTTGAAAAAGGAGAGGAACACGGGGCCGGTGTTGCCGTGTATCACCGTGGTGAGTGCGTTGTTGACCTGATGGGTGGATGGCGCGATAAAGACCACACCGAGCCATATGGTGAGGATTCTCTTCAGGTCGTGTTCTCCACAACAAAGGGAATCACGTCATTAGCAGTTGCTATGTGCGTGGAACAGGGGCTGCTTGATTATTCCGAGCGAGTAGTGACGTATTGGCCAGAGTTCGCAGCACATGGCAAAGACACGGTGACAGTTGCTCAGTTGTTGTCACATCGTGCAGGCTTGTACACGGTCGATGGACCCATCACTCTTGACGAGGCGCTTCATTGGAACACCGTGACGCAACGACTGGCAAATACCGCGCCACGTTTTCCTATTGACTCCACTCACGGATATCACGCCATCACCTTTGGTTGGTTGGCGGGCGAACTTGTTCGTCGCGTCACAGGGAAGAGCCTCGGAACCTTCGTGCGTGATCACATCGTGTCGCCACTCGGCGCTGATTTTCATATTGGCTTACCCACCGAACTAGAACCACGCGTCGCACGTTTGATGGCTCATCCCATTCCAAAGTTTCCGCCCGACATTGCGCGCATCATGATGGAACGAAGCGCACCTGGAACTAAGGGCTCAGAGGCGCTCGGATTAAACGGTGCATTCGGACCCGGAGCATTCAACAAGGCCGAGGTCCACGCTGCAGAAGTTCCAGGTGCAAATGGCATTGGTAATGCTCGGTCGCTTGCGCGAATTTACGCAGCGGCTGTAGGCGAAGTGGACGGCGTGCGATTGCTGAATGACCCAGTACGCGAACGTGCCACTACAAGCAATACTCCTGCTGGCGAGATGGACGTTGTGCTTATTTCAGAGACAGTGTTTGCCATGGGCTTCATGTTGCATTGCGACCGTTCGTTGTTCTCAGGGCCCGGCGCGTTCGGACACAATGGGGCAGGCGGTTCGGTGTCGTTCGGTGACCCACATCGCAACATGGGTTTTTCGTATGTGATGAACACCATGATGACTGTGTACGACGAAGACCCACGCCGTTCACGCTTGGTGCGCACAGCTACACAGTGCGCAGACGCCGCCTAATTCCCGCGGTCGCCAATAAGTACGTCACAGATGCGCAGGCAGCTGCGCACGCAAACACAACGATTGCGGGTCGTACGCCAAATGCTTCGGAGGTAAGGCCAGCAAGGATGCTGGTGAGCCCGATCATCATGTTCACTAACGCCATGTCGCCGGCAAGGACGCGTCCGCGCACGTGGTCTGGTGACTGCATCTGAAGACCCAATGTTGACAACGTCCATTGCGCTCCGCCGCTGAGATGGGCCAGAGCAACAAACACGGCAGCAATGCCGAGCGCGGGGCTTAATGCGGCGCAGAAGTAGCACAGGCTGAAGAGGAGTCCGGCGACGCCACAGACACGAAGCAACTTCGCCATGTCTCGTCCGGCAATTCGGGCACCGATGATGGGACCAAGACCAGAACCCACACCACGAACACCGATAAGTAGACCACGCCCCGAATCTCCCGCGTTGAAAGCGTTACTTGCCAAGACCGCAAGTTGACTAACTATTCCTGCGCCTACGGCGAATGTCATCTTCGAACACAACAAGGCGAGAATGACTTTGTCGCCGCGAGCAACATGGAATGCTTCCTTCATGTCGGCTAAGGGTCGCGCGCGTCGTGATTGAGCAGTTTTTGTTTCGTGACTTTGCATGGCAGTGCGTACTCGTGCGAACAAAATTGCGGCAACAATAAACGACACAATGTCGGCCATAAATGCAGCGTTTCTGCCGAACACGCTGGCGAACACTCCGCCCAGCGCTGCACCCACTGCGAGCATGATTCCCCAGGTGCTTCCAAATAAGGCGTTTGCTTTTCGCAGATCATCTTCGTTGGAGACCAAGTTTGGAAGTGCTGCGCCCGTGGCTGGGCTGACGAATGATGCAAGACCGGCAATCGAGCATTGAGCAACGAACAGAATCCAGATACCCACCGATGAATGAAGCAACATCAATGCGGCAGACACCGCTTGAAGCGAGGACACCACCACCAGAATTCGCCGCCGGTCAAATCTGTCTGCGAATGAACCTGCAATGGGGGACATGAAGAGACCAGGAATGGTCATGGAGACGAGAACAAGCGAGACGAGAAACCGAGAGTTCGTGGCGTCTTCAACGAGTCCGGCCATTGCTACAAATGTGAACCAGTCACCAAGAAATGAAACCACTTGTGCGCCGAACACAAGGCGAATGTCCCGGTTGCGGCGTAGGAGCGAAAACATGAGAACTAGAGACTAGGTCTCATAACGTTTGCGGACGACGATGATGCTTAACGCATTGAGTCGAGGCGTTCAAAGACTTGACGCGCCTCGTTCATTATTTCTTCTACGACTTGACGTGCTGGCTTGATCTCGTCAATCGCACCAACTGCTTGGCCAATTGCCATGAATGCCTTGTTTGTGTCGAGAACAACGTCGGGCCCGACGCCAAGGTGGTGAATGCCAGCCTGAATGGTCGCAATGGCTTGTCCGGGAAACCCTTGAAGTTCTTCGGGGTGCTCGTCGAAGTGTTGCGTCCATTCGGTGCGAGCGACGCGGCATGTCTTTCCGGTGTAGGCCTTGCTGATGACGGTGTCGTCTTCGGCCATCTCCAGCATCTTTTCTTTGTATCCAGTGCCGGTGTGTGCTTCGTGGGTTGCAATGAACTTGGTTCCAATCCACACACCTTCTGCACCGAGTGCGAGTGCAGCAACGAGGCCACGCCCATCGAAGATTCCACCTGCAGCAACTACAGGCACTTTCCCTTGAACGGCGTCGACAACCTGTGGAACTAATGCCATGGTGGCCACGGTCCCGGTGTGCCCGCCTGCTTCGGTTCCTTGAGCAACAACGAAGTCACATCCGCTAGCGACCGCAGCGGTGGCATGGCGAACTTTTCCGCACATTGAACCAACAAGGATGTTGTGTCTGTGAAGTTCGTCGATGATCTCGCGCGGAACTCCCAGGCCAGCAACGTAGATGCTTGCGCCGCCTTCAATAACGGCTTTCAAGTTGCGCTCGATGGAGTCTGGTGATGCTGTTAGAAGGTCCACACCAAATGGTTTCTTTGTCATGGTGCGCACTCGTGCCATCTCTGACACCAACAACTCGGTTGTCATTGGTGCTGCACCAAAGGTTCCGATGCCGCCCGCTTCAGAGACGGCTGCAACAAGATCGCTGTAGGAGACACCACCCATGCCAGCAAGCATGATGGGAAGTTCAATATCGAGCATTTCCGTAAGGCGTGTCTTCATGACACCACCGTACAGCCCTCTTTATTGTTGATAGGCACCGGGCCGTTTCAAGAACCGGCGATGCCAGCGTCGCGGCGTGAGAGCCACCGCGCGTGTTTCGTCTTCAAACATCCAACGAACGAAGTTTTTCCGTGTCCAGTTATTGGTGTTCACCAGCGCGAGCACCCATCGCGTGATTCGTGGTGAGGCGAGCATCTTTCCCAATGCAGCCGACATGCGGTGGTCGGCGAGCAAGGTCTTGTCGAGCGAATCGGAATAGCGACGACGAACCGATGCGGCGTCGGAACCCGAATGAATGGCTTCGGCTGCGGCAATCCCGGTCTCTAACGCTTGACCAATACCTTCACCAGTCAAGGTGTCGGTGGCGCACACCGCGTCTCCCACAAACAGAACTCGACCCGATGAGCGAACTGCAGAATCAATCCGTGCAGGAATTGGCCATGCAGTGTGGCGACCTTCAGGAGAAAAGTGAGGACCAAGCGCTTCAATAACGTGTGGTCGTGTGAGAAGGTCACGCCACGTGTCGTTCATGAACTGAACGCTCTTATCGCTGGTGCGCAGAATTCCGAATCCGACATTTGCTCGATTGCCTGGCAACGGGAAAGACCACGCGTATCCGGGGAGGAGGTCTTCGTCAAACCACACATGCAGAGTGTGTGCAGCACTTCCTGTGACGTTGCCTACGTATTGACGGAAGGCATGCCATTCACCGAGATATCCAGGTGTTGACAAGCCAAGGGATTTGCGGACAGGGGACCACATGCCATCTGCTGCAACGACGAAGTCCACTTCAAGGTTTCCCAGTCCTTCAATTTCTGCAACAACCACATCGGCATCGTTGCGGGGAAGCGAGATGAATGCACATCCTTCGTGAATGGAAATGCCGCGATCTCGACACATGGTGACAAGTGCGTGGTCGAGTTGTTCTCGGGGTGCAATTGCAGCGAACAGGCCTTGCTGCTGGGGCAGGGGAAGCGAGATGTTGCGACCGTTTGGCGAACGAACTACTACGTCGTCACATGGTTGAAAATCGGGAACCGTCGCAGGGTCGAAACCGAGCTCTTCAAGGACTCGTAAAGCATTGGTGGTGAGGCCGTCTCCACAGCACTTGTCGCGTGGGAAGATGGCTTTGTCCACCACGGTGACATGGTGCCCAAGGCGATGCAATGTGGCTGCGCACGCAGTTCCGGCAGGACCTGCACCAATAACGAGAACCTTGTGTGGCACGCCTGTGAGGCTAGGGGCGGGTCGGGCTATGTGTGCTGTGACACCAGTTCGTAGTATCGGTACGGGCACCACGGGGTGCCGGTACTTACCGAAGGAGCCGTCATGGCAAAAATGTGTGAAGGTCGTGTTGCAGTAGTAACTGGCGCAGGTCGTGGAATTGGACGCGAGCACGCGCTCAGCCTTGCTAGCCAGGGCGCCAAGGTTGTGGTGAACGACCTCGGTGGAAACGTAGACGGAAGCGGCGGCGATGTCAGCCCCGCACAGTCAGTTGTTGACGAAATCAAGGGTATGGGCGGCGAGGCTGTTGCAAACGGCGACGACATCTCTTCATGGGAAGGCGCACAACGCCTCATCAACACCGCCGTTGAAACATTCGGTGACATCAACATTGTGGTGAACAATGCCGGAATCTTGCGCGACCGCATGCTCACCAACATGACGGAAGAAGAATGGGATGCCGTTATCAAGGTTCACATGAAGGGCACCTTTGGTCCTGCACGTTGGGCTGCTGCGTACTGGCGCGAACAAGCCAAGGCCGGCAAAGAGGTCTACGGGCGCATCATCAACACCACATCGGTGTCGGGTATCTACGGAAACATTGGCCAGACCAACTACGGCGCAGCAAAAGCTGGCATCGCATCGTTCACGGTTATCGCAGCTCTCGAGCTTGCACGTTTCGGTGTCACCGTTAACGCAGTTGCTCCCGTTGCACTCACTCGCATGACTGAAGGATTGGGCAATGCCCCAGAGACCGACGAAGAGCGCGAAATGCGTTCACCTCGTTGGATTGCACCAATCGTGACGTGGCTTGCAGGAAATGAAGCAGGCGATGTGACTGGACGCATCTTCGAAGCAAGCGGCCAAACATTGGCAATTGCTGAAGGTTGGCACCGCGGTCCAAGCGTGTCGCCAATTGACGACCCCACCAAGTTGGGTCCAGTTGTTGCCGACATGTTGGCAAAGGCTCGCCCCAATGCAGGCATGGACGGCCGCGACGGTTCGTATCCACAGAACACTCTCAAGAAGAAGTAAGTCACAGCGACTACAAGGGGAAGAAAAATGGCATTAAATCCAGCAGCAGTCGGTTCCGTTGGTGAGCCGTACCAAATCTCTTGGACTTCGAAAGATTCGCTGCTGTATGCAGTGAGCCTCAACGTAAGTTCCGATCAACTGCAGTACGTCACGGAAAACTCAACCGGCGTGACGCAGAAGGCATTACCAACAATGCCGGTCGTACTTGGGTACGGGCAAGGTGGAGCTAACTCGAATCCAATGCGCAATGTTGGAGAGTTCAACTTTGCGAACTTGGTGCACGCATCTCAGGCCATCACATTGCACCAGCCGCTTCCTGTTGAAGGAACTGCAACGGTGCAAAGCAAGCTTGTCGCAATGTATGACAAGGTGAAAGCCGCAGTCATTGTGACGGAAGCAGAAGCCACCGATGCTGCTGGCAAGCCGTTGTACTCCACACGTTCTTCTGTGTTCATTCGTGATGCGGGCGGATTCGGCGGAGAGCGCGGCCCAAGTGGTGCAGTGAACGAACCGCCAGCAAGTGCTCCTGACCACGAAGTCACATTCCAAACAACCCCCGACCAGGCGTTGTTGTATCGCTTGAATGGAGACCGCAACCCGTTGCACTCTGACCCGAATCACCCTGCAGTTGCAGCAGGAGTTTTCCCGCGCCCCATCTTGCATGGTCTGTGCACCTACGGTTTCACAGGTCGCGGACTCTTGAACGCACTATGTGGTGGCGATGCAGATCGCTTCAAGCACATTGAAGGCCGGTTCGCGTCTCCGGTTTTCCCTGGTGATGCACTCACCGTCAAGATCTGGAACAGCGGCGCTGGGGAAGCATTGTTCGAGACATACGTGGGTGATCGCAAAGTCATCGACCAAGGACTCGTCCGCTTTAGCTAAATAACGTCCACTCGTCGGCTTTCTTGCCGCGTAGTTCGTCGTAGTCCACTTCCACGCACACGATGCCGCGTGATTCGGCAAGTGTGCGTGCTTGGGGCTTGATGCTTTGTGCAACAAACATTCCGCGCAGGGGAGTCAATGTTGGGTCGTTTGCAAGGTCGGCCAAGTAACGGGTGAGCTGTTCCACCCCGTCAATTTCGCCTCGGCGTTTTACTTCAATTACCACGGTGTGGCCGTTGGGGTCTTTGCACAAGATGTCCACGGGTCCCAGTGCGGTGTAGTGCTCACGCCGAAGAAGAACAAGTCCGGGCTCCATTACCTCGGGTGATGCTGCAAGAAGTTCTTGCAGTTGTTTTTCCACTCCGTCTTTCTCAAGGCCTGGGTCGACACCAAGTTCATGCGCGGTGTCGTGAAAGATCTCGTGAAAGGTGATGGTCATGGCCTCACCTTTGGGGTTGCGCACAATCCAATGGTCGGTGTTGTCCTCGACAACATTTGGCGAGTTCATCCAGTTGAGTGGCTTGTATGCGCCACCGTCAGAGTGAATGGCTACACAGCCGTCTGCTTTCACCATGACAAGTCTCAATGCTTCAGGCAGGCGAGTCTCGAGGCGACCCGCGTATTCCACTGTGCACCGAGCAACAATCAACCTCACTCCGTCATTCTTTCCTATGGCGGGGGAGTAACAAAAATGTCAGCCGATCAAATGGTCTTTCATGCGCTTCTGAATGAGTTCACGACGACGCTGCAGTTCTCGATACGTGAGTGAGTCGGTGGATTCATCCACACCAAGGCTGTTCTTGACGCTGGTGAGGTCAATTTGGAATGCACTTTGATCCATGCCCAATTCACGGAACAAGCGCTCGCCATGGCGTTGGGTGAAGACCATTGTGATGTTGGTGAGTTCGGCAATGATGTCGAGGTCTGGGGCCAAACGAGAGATGGCACCGTCAAGAAACACCATGTTCTTCACATACAGCATGAGTTCTTTTGGCAACTTTGCCCCATATGCAAGAAGTGACTTCACAATGCGCTGCACTTCTTGAACAAGTTCTTCACCGTTCAATGTGGTGGGGTCAACGGGCTGGTCCAACTTGAGGTCAACAATCACGGCGTCAATGTCGGTGTCCATGGGGAGTGCACCAAGGTCACGCAATGCAGCAACTTGGCCACGCAGGTCGTTTGTGGTGGCGCCCAGCATGAGACGCATAAAGGCCATGCGGCGCGCTTGGGAGAGTCGACCCACAATGCCAAAGTCAAGAAGAGCTGTGCGGCCGTCGGAAAGTACGAATAGGTTCCCACCGTGCAGGTCCCCGTGGAAGACACCATGAATGAGAGCGCCTTCCATGAACGAAATCATTCCGGCACGAATCACGCTCTCGGTGTCGATACCGGCTGCCTGCATTCCCTCAACGTCATCAAAGTTGAAGCCCTGCAGTTTTTCCATCACCAGAACTCGCCGCGTGACAAGCGATGAGTGCGGGCGGGGAACGATGTACGCCTCTTGATTGAGGTCGTGCAACATAGATGCAACGTCCACCATGTTGCTGGCTTCCATTCGGAAATCGAGTTCTTCAACAATGGTCTCTGCGAACAATTCAACGAGCGCCGGTGGGTTGGCTAGTGCCGCCACTTTGATGCGGCCAATCATGAATGGCGCAAGCCACGCCATTACCTGAAGGTCTTGTCGAACAAGAACCGATACCGAAGGTCGCTGTACCTTTACAACCACTTCTTCACCAGTACGCAATGTTGCACGATGTACTTGCGCGATAGATGCCGCTGCTAACGCCGTCTTTTCGAAGGAAGAGAAAACATCTTCAATTCGCGCTCCGAGATCTTGTTCCACGGTGGTGCGCACGCTGTCCCATGGTTCTGGTGGAACCTGGTCGCGACAACGTTTGAACTCATTAACAAGTTCAGACGGAAAGAGGCCTTCGCCACTTGAGATAATTTGTGCCAACTTGATGTACGTGGCGCCGAGTTTTTCAATGGCGTGACGAAGACGCAGCGACAGGAATGCGCGGGATTCTTCAGGAGTTGCAAATCGGTTGCGTTTCTTCTGCCAGAACCAAGGGAGTAGAGCCCACCCGAGTCGTACGGCGACAACGACGAGACGCTTCAGTGGTGGAAGTTTGCGAGCGCGAATAAGTCGCGGCACTTCAGCCTGTGCTTGGTCGCGAAGAACGACTGCGACTCGTGACCAGGAAATGGAGTCTCTGTCCAGATTCCAGGGACCAGACTCTGAAAAGTTGCCCCATTCAAGGTCATTTGCCGTATTCGTCACTTCGTCAGTCTGCCGTTCGCATTCGGGAACGATGGGCGACATAGGACACAATGAAGGTGGGAATAAGGAGGGGCAATGACTCACGGTCCACTACACGGGGTGAAGGTAGTTGAAATGGGTGTGTGGGTCGCTGGTCCCGCAGTCACCGGAGTGATGGCGGACTGGGGCGCCGATGTCATCAAAGTAGAGCCGCCAACTGGTGACCCACAGCGCGCAGTATTTGGCGCGCTTGGCGTCGCCGATCAACAAGGCGTGCCACCGTTTGAAATCGATAATCGAGGCAAGCGCTCCGTGGTCCTCGACCTTCGTCAGCCCAATGACTTGGACACCATGATGTCGTTACTTGCTGATGCGGATGTCTTCGTGACCAATGTTCGTCCAGCCGGACTTGCGCGTTTAGGGCTTGATGCAGACTCGTTGACTCAGAAGTTTCCTCGCCTGATTTACGGAATCATTACCGGATACGGACTGTCGGGGCCAGACGTCGACAGAGCTGGCTATGACATTGGTGCGTTCTGGTCTCGTTCGGGTATTGCCCACACAACCGTCGCGCCCGATGAATTACCTCCTGCTCTTCGCAGCGGCCAAGGTGATCACACCACGGGCCTTGCACTTGCCTCTGGAATCATGGCGGCACTCTTCGATCGCGAACGTACGGGCAAAGGTCGATTTGTCTCCACCAGTTTGTTGCGCACCGGTATGTACACATTGGGATGGGACATTGGTGTGTATCTCCGGTACGGAAAGCGTCAGAGCACGAAAACAAACCGCGCGAACCCTGCACCGCAAATGAACTGTTATCGCTGCTCAGACGGACGAGCTTTTTGGCTTCTTGGTCTTGAAGCAGACAGACACTTCCCCGGAATGTTGAAAGCCATTGGTCGTGAAGACTTGGCAAATGTTGAAAACTTCAAGAATGCGAGATCTCGTTCAATCAATGCTGCTGAGTTCACCGCAGTTCTGGATGACCACTTTTCAACAAACACGTACGAATACTGGACGTCTCAGTTCGACGCGCACGATGTGTGGTGGGCCCCATTGAATTCCATTGCCGATGTTGTGGCAGACCCACAAGCCATTGCCGCAGGAGCGTTTGTTGACATGACGCCACAGCCAGGCGAAGCGCCGTATAGGGCAGTGAATTCTCCAGTGGACTTCAGCGGTTATTCGCCAACCTATGGCCCTGTTCCGAAACTGGGCGAGCACGAACCACGTTGGTGATTCACTCTTCCCAACCGTCGTAATCATCTTCGGTGTCCCACTCGCCGTCGGGACCGTAATCGCAGTAGTCGGCAAGATCGTCGTTGTTGCCCTCGTCGTACAGTTCTTCTGCCTCGTCACAGTCAATGTCGTCAACTGCGGATGGCGTGGAGGAAGGCTTGTTTTGTGGAGCAACAGTGGTACTAGTAGGAACTGTTGATGATGTGGCTAGGTCTTCAGCAGTGGCGATGCTGGTAGTGGTGACCGGCACGGATGAATCTGTGACATCGGTGGGGGTTGATATGGCTTCAACACACGCGGCACAGAGAATGACGAGAGTTGATGCGTAAATGAGAAACCGTTTCATTGTCTAATGGTTACCTCAGGCGTGTGTCAGTCAAGACGTGGGTCGCGTCCCCAGATGGAATGAAGAACTTCATCTGTGTATTCGGGGCGACACACAATGAAATCGGGAAGCCACGTGTCTGCTTCGTTGTATTCAATTGGCGATCCGTCGATGCGGCTCACGTGAAGGCCCGCAGCTTGCGCCACAGCAGCAGGTGCCGCGGTGTCCCACTGGTGCATGCCGCCATCATGAACGTAGATGTCTGCTTCTCCCATAATGATGGACATCGCCTTTGCGCCAGCACTTCCCAGACGAAACGCATCGCAGTCCATATTTTCAACAACAAGAATCGCCGCATACGGAGCACGATTTCGTGATGTCACCAGCCGTGGTTTCAGTCCTTCTTTCGGGGGAAGTACGGGTGCTGGGTCGGTGGAGAAAACGGTGTCGATGCTTGGTAGCGACACCGCGCCTGCTGTGAGCGCGGTCTTTTCCCACAATGCAATATGAACTGCCCAGTCTGAGCGGCCTTCACCGTATTCATTGGTGCCATCGAGCGGGTCAACAATCCATACTCGGTCTGCATGCACGCGTGTTCGGTCGTCGTGTCCTTCTTCAGACAGCACTGAATCTCCGGGCCGAACAGCACGGAACGCATCCATGAGGAAATGATGAGCGAGTAAGTCGCCCGAGTCTTTCAGTTGCCAGACAGAAACATTTCCACGATCGATGAGTTGTTCGCGATGCTGAACTAAGAGTGTTCCTACAT
>JBIIQG010000073.1:0-5507 GCA_044342185.1 Ilumatobacteraceae bacterium
GCCCTCAACTTGTTGAGGCCGCCCTCGGCGAGTTCTTCAGAGACCAAAATTCGTGCCATTGGTCAATTCTCGCCGTTAGCGTCGTAGATTGCGACGTCGTTTGACAATCCGTAAAGAACCGTTCACAAAAGGACACTATGAGCCACGCATTTCTCTCCGATCAGTGGATTGAGGCAGCCCGCGACATTCGTCACAGGTACGCCGGAGACGTCCCCCGCATCGATGCCGTGGTGCGAATCAACGTGGTCACCACAAAGGTTCCTTTTGGAGATGGGACCGTGAAGGCCTATATCGACACTTCGTCTGGCACGTTGGATATGGAACTTGGCGAACTCGATGCAGCTGACCTCACCGTCACCACCGACTACGACACCGCACGTCAATTGTTCGTCGACCAGGACCCCACGGCAAGCATGCAAGCTTTCATGCAAGGTCGCATCAAGGTAGAGGGCGACATCACGCGCTTAATGATGATGCAGACAGCAATTCCTCAAACAGACACCGCCGCAGTTGTAGCAGCAGAAATCAAGAGCATCACCGCCTAATTTGCGGGCTGAACACTTCTGTCTGTTGGCGTGAGTTTCATAGCCAACACCACACCCACAATTGCTGTGACAGCACCGGCCAAGAGTCCGTACGAATAGCTCTCTACGAGACCGCTACCCGATGTCATTTCCTGGATCGAAATCATGACGGTTGAACCAAGTACCGCACCCATCTGGCTGAGCAACTGCTGCATGGCTCCAGCGACACCCACAGAGTCGTCATCAACTGCGTTTGATACGAGTGCCGTGAGCGCTGGGCCAGCAATTCCGAAGCCGAGTCCAGACAGACCCAAACCGATGATGACCAACAAGTCTGATGCTCCACCGCGGATAGTGCTGAGAAGAATCATCGAACCGAGAATTCCGGTAGCACCAAGAACACCCGACACTCTCTCGCCCACACGCATAGTAAAGAAACTTGCAAGTGGCGCGATGATGGAGAACGTAAGAGGTCGGGCGATAACAAGCAGACCAATGTGTGCTGTTGTCATGCCTAGCCCACGTTCCAACATTTGAGGGACCACGATGAATCCACCCATGTATGCAAAGTTCAGAAGCGCCTGAATCAACATTGGCAGAACGATGTTTCCGTTTCGCAACCACTCAAGCGGCAACAACGGTGCGTCCACTTTCTTTTCAACACGAATAAATACCCACAGAGACGTGATGGCGAACGCGCCAAAACCAAGTATGGCGGGAGATGTCCAGCCCCACGAATGTCCACGGTTAATGGTGAGCAATAAGAACGTTGCACCAAATCCGAGTGTGACTGAACCCCAAATGTCGAACTTCACATTCTTCATTCGGCTGGTCTGTGGCAACAGATTCCACGCAAGAAGAGATGCACCCAACAGAAGCGGCGCCTGAATGACAAAGATCATTCGCCAGCCAATGCTCTCCACCAGTGGTCCGCCAAAGACAACACCGAGCACGGGAGCACCAGCTGTTGTAAAACTCCACAGACCCATAGGGCGAACACGTTCTTGTGGATCGAACAAACGGTTGATGTATGCCATGGCTGCTGGGCCAGTTGCAGAACCACAGACGGCGGACATTAAGCGGAAGAACACCATGCTCGGCGCGTTCCACGCAAACACTGTTGCCAGCGCAAAGACTCCAGAAAAGAGCAGACCAAAGACATAGACCTTCTTGTGGCCGTAGAGGTCACCAATTTTTCCGTACGCCGGGCCAACAACGCCGAACGCCAACATGGGGCCGGTGATTGACCAGTTCAGAACACTGACCGACGAGTTCAAATCTTTCGCAATGGTCTCGAGAGATACCACCAACACCGTGATGGTGGAACTTGTTGTGAAGAGACCCGCCAACACCACGATGAACGTGGCCCACTTGCGAGTGAGCCCTACCCTGCGCGCCAGACGCCGCGGAATCATTTGAGTCCACGGGACGACAGAGATTTCGTCTACACCTGCCTGCTCCACCGTGATGGTGGAGCGGCCGTGCGGAGTGAGTTCTTCCTGGTGTCGTTTCTGGGGGTTCATGGGGGGACTACCGAGGGTAGTGCCCTACTTGTTCACCTTTGCGGCCATATCTTTCATGGCTGCTGTGAGTTCGGACACTTTCCAACGATCATTTTGTTCAACGGTCTCTGCACGTTCCCAACTGCGTACACGCGTCACTTCTCCACCCTTCACAAAGAAGGTCTCACCCGTGAAATGGCAATCGGCGGACGCAAGATATGCAACGAGCGGAGAGATGTTTGCGGGATCCCAGTCATCGAACTGCGCGGCATTTGTTGGTGCCGCAATTCTGTCACCCAGACCCGGTGTGGCTTCGGTGAGGCGAGTACGTGCAGCGGGGGCGATGGAGTTGCTCTTCACGTTGTAGCGCACCAACTCTTTCGCAAGAATCTGACTGAACGTTGCAATACCTGTTTTCGCCGCGCCGTAATTTGCCTGACCTGGGTTTGCGAACAATCCAGAAGTTGACGATGTATGAACAATGTTGCGTGGACGCGTGCTTCCCGCCTTGTGCTGTTCGCGCCAATACGCAGCGGCCCAACGTGATGGTGCAAAGTGGCCCTTCAAGTGAACAGCAATCACTGCGTCCCACTCTGCTTCCGACATGTTCACCAACACGCGGTCGCGCAAGATGCCAGCGTTGTTCACAAGAATGTCTAAATCGCCAAAGGTTTCTACAGCGGCATTCACCATGCGCTGTGCGCCTTCCCAATCGGCAACATTGTCGTAGTTAGCAATTGCTTCGCCACCCATAGCCACAATTTCATTCACAACCTGTTGCGCAGGAGTTGCGTCTACACCGGTGCCGTCGTTTGCTCCGCCGAGGTCGTTAACAACAACCTTTGCGCCTTCTGCGGCAAAGAGAAGTGCGTGTTCACGGCCAATACCGCGCCCAGCACCCGTGATAATTGCTACGCGTCCGTCTAATGCACCCATGATTATTCCCTCTCACTGTGGCGATGAATCGCCGAGTAACACGAGATTAGGGGAACGTCAGGTCGACTGTCTTACCGACCACCACACGCGCGTAATTGCGTACAACTTTCCCGTCAATGGCGGCTGATTTGAGACCGCGGTTCTTATTGCCCGTGACCGTGCCAATCACCATTCCGGCTCCTTCAAGGCGTTGCTTCACCGTGGCAAAATCTCTTCCGTAGATGGTCGGGATGAGCGTGGTGATTTGTCCCTTAGACACCGTGATGGTGACCGTGCCGCCACGTGCAAGTTTTTCGCCTGCTGCAGGAACCTGCGCCGAGATCTTGCCGGCAGCAATTTCAGGGTGACCTGCTTGCGGACCTTCCACCACAAGCAGACCCATCTCTGTGAGTTTCGCGGTGGCTTCTGCAACTGTGGTGTTCACAAGGTTAGGAACATCGCGCAACGCTGGGCCACTGGAAACATTGACTACTACAGAGGTTCCCTTCACTACAGAGTCACCTGTCTTCAAGGTTGGTTGATCGGGAATGCTCCACGAGATAACCACACCAACAGGGATTGTTTCGTCTGGAACATCGGCTTGCGCTGCCTGTAGTCCGAGTTCTGCAAGTTGTGCCTTTGCTGCATCCGCAGTGAGGCCTGTGAGTTCGGTAAGAACTGACAGGGTGGGACCTTCGGAGACAACCAAAGTGAGTGAGTCACGCTTGGCCAAGTTGGATCCAAGAACTGGGTCGGTGCGAATGACTTGCCCAGCCGCCACTTCGTCGCTGCGCTCCTTCACAATGCTGACGCCCCAACCAAACTGCGAGACCTGATTACGAGCTTCCGCTTCAGTGAGACCGATGAGTTGTGGAACTGGATTCTTCGGATTCAAAACCGTGAAGTAAGCAGCCGCTCCGCCACCTGCGAGAAGCACAATGACGAGAGCAAGAATTCCAATGCGGCGTCCCCAACGTTTCTTTGGTCGCACTACTTGAGTTGTTGGATCGTCGGCAGCAAGTTCGCGCAACGAATCTGCATCGAGAGCAATAGGGCCAGTGTCGTCACCACCGATTGTGAGCGGTGTCCCCGTTGGGTCGGTGGGGTCGATAACTGGTGACGCGACATTTGGGCCAGTGGTATCGGTCTTTGGCGTTGTGCGAATGAGAATTGGTTCATTCGGCGCAATGTTCGGAACTGGCTGAAGTGCTTCTGGCTCTGTTGATGCGGGAGCCGCAATTGGTTCGGCAATTGCTTCGTCAAACAATCCACCACCAACAACATCGATAGGAGTTGGGCGCGCCATTGATTCGGCAGCCTGTACTAACGCAGTCCCCATCTCACGTGGAGAGAAACGCTCGGTTGCATCGGGACGTCCGGCGCGTTCAAGAACTTGTGCGAGCGCACCAAAGTCTGCATTCACGGGAAGCAACTTGCCAGAACGATTTGCGAAACATGCTGCAACGGTGTCGCCAGCGAACGGCACATCGCCTGTCATTGCTTCAATGAGAATGAGCGACAGTGAGTACACGTCGGATGATGCTCCGCGTGCTCCACCTTCGGCTAGCTCGGGTGCTGCGTATGTTGCTTGCTCAAGACCCAAGGAATCGAGTGGGCGAAGCGGGGCACCAAACCCAACGAGACGAACTCGCCGATCGAGACCAAAGACCAAACGCGAGGGGCGAAGATCGCCGTGGGTAATTCCCTGCTTGGCTGCTGCGTCGAGTGCACGGCAAATGTCGACGCCAACGATGAGCGCCTGCGATGGCGTGAGTCGGCGTCCGCGGTCGAGGAACTCTCGAAGTGAGCCCCCGCCAAGTCGCTCGCCAACGGAATAGAGATACTTCTCGCCATCCAAAATGGCGTCACCATGGTCGAGGACGGCCTCGATACAGGGGTGGCGCAAACTGGATGCCACGTCTACCTGGCGCTCAAATGCCTCTTCGGCGTCGGCAGGGGTGGTGGAGCCAAGTGTGGGGTCGATGAGCCGCTCTACGGGGACTACACGTACCGAAACTTCGGCTTGGGAGGACAGGTCAGTGGCGTCAAACAGCATCACGCCCGACATGGATTGGGCTTCAAGCCTCAACTGGTCGAGCTGGTAGCGCCCACCAAGGACGGTGCCGGGCATGTTCTCTGGGTCTCGCATGACCCCTGAGAACCTAGCGTGTGACGCTTGGAGAGGTGTATCGAGGGCATTCTTCGGCGAGAATGGAGCCGTGAAACGCCCAATAAATAAGCAAAATCTCCTGGTGAGCGCCGGAGTGGCCGTGGGCCTCACCATCACCTTTTTCGGGTTCCGAGCAGGCATCACGGGTCGCGAGGCCCAGCGCCTTCCAGCCAGCATCGAGATGATGACCCCTGGTCCGGGTGACCAGGTGTTGCAGCAAAGCCAGATCTTTGTGGACTTCGTTGAGGGATACGAAGCAAGCCTTGTCGTCGATGGAATTGAGCTAACAACCACCCGCCTCGACGAACTGACGTCACAAGGCAACTCGTTGAAGCCTGGTCAGCAAGTAGAGATTCCCCCGACCGCCATTTACGACCCCGGCAACTTCACCATCAG
>JBIIQG010000030.1:0-17885 GCA_044342185.1 Ilumatobacteraceae bacterium
TCCTCTACTGCTTCAATTGCCAATGCAATATCGGCAACTGGATCGTGCACTTTCTCTTCGGTTCTTACATTGACCAACACTTGTGGATACGACTGCATGATGGTGGCCGCTTCATCAAGTGATGTTTGCGTACGCACCAAGTATTCACACAAGATGAGCGCCGCTACTAAACCGTCTCCCGTCGTTGCATGAGCACGATGAATAATGTGACCACTCTGTTCGCCGCCAAGCACAAAGTCGTACTCCTCTAATGCGGACAACACGCTGCGGTCTCCCACCGGCGTGACAACAACATCGATACCCAATTCATCCATTGCACGATGGAAACCAACGTTGGTCATGACCGTGACAGCAAGGCCTTTGTTTCGCAGCAATCCGCGTTGCACAGAATCTGATGCGGCAATAGCCATGATGAAATCACCATCGACCACCATGCCAGATGCGGTGACAGCCATCAGTCGATCTCCGTCGCCATCAAATGCGATTCCAATGTCGGCACGTTCTTGCAGTACGCGCGCGATGAGACCATCTACATGAGTGGCCCCACATGCATCGTTGATGTTGCGACCATTTGGTTGGTCGTTCATTGACACCACGGTTGCTCCGGCGGCCTGAAATACCTGTGGCGCAACGTGAGACATTGCACCGTTGGCGTTATCTAACACCACAACGAGACCACTCAATGATGCACCCACAATGTTGAGGCGATGCGCGGCGTATTCCTCCACCACGGCCGCGGCATCGTGTTCTGTTCCCAGCGCAACCGGAGCCGGCTCTGCAATCAGCGCATGCCAGACGCGCTCAATCTCAATTTGATCTGCATCACTTAACTTGGAACCACCAGAAGCAAACACTTTGATGCCGTTGTCGGTCCACGGGTTGTGCGATGCAGTCACTGCTATTCCCACCCACTCGTGTCGTTCGGCAGCAAATGCAACAGCAGGTGTGGGTGCAATGCCCAAAAGGTGAACAGGGGTGCCTTCTGCGGCACAGCCATCAACAATTGCTTGCTGCAGCACTACGCCGCTTTCGCGCGTATCTCTGCCAACAACAACAGCCGATGGTTGCAATACACGAACAACAGCGCGCGCGAGGTCACGTGAAAGAGCAGGAGTGAGTTCGTCGAGAGCGACTCCACGGACACCGTCGGTACCGAAGTGAAGCATGATGGTTCCTTACGCGACTGCGCAGAGCGCAGCGCACACGCGAATCAGCGCTTGGTGAACTGTGGCGCCTTACGCGCCTTCTTGAGACCGTACTTCTTGCTTTCCTTGCGACGTGCGTCGCGAGTAAGAAGACCGGCCTTCTTCAGAGCAGGACGTGACTCTGGATCGAGCTCGATAAGTGAACGTGCAATTGCCATTCGCAATGCACCTGCTTGACCATTGACGCCGCCACCAAAGATGTTTGCGGAAATGTCGAACGATGTTTCACGATCGGTGACGCGAAGAGCCTCGGTAACAACCATGCGCTGTGTTGCGGTTGGGAAGTACACCTCGATGGGCTTGCCATTAACGGTGATTGTTCCGGTGCCTGCGCGAAGAACGGCGCGTGCCACTGCTTCTTTACGTCGACCAGTTGTTTGTGTGAGAGGTGCGTTAGCCACGATGACTCCTAAGTAGATCAGCGAGCCTTGGCGGCGCTGAGATCGAGAACGACGGGGGACTGTGCTGCATGCGGATGCTCTGCACCTGGGTACACCTTGAGCTTCTTTACCATCTGACGACCAAGTGGTCCCTTTGGCAACATGCCTGCAACGGAACGCGTGATTGCGTCGGCTGGCTTACGGTTCAAAAGGTTTTGGTATGTCTCACTCTTCAGACCACCTGGGTAACCGGAGTAGGTGTACACCATGTTCTTTTCTGCTTTACCAGATGTCATGACGATCTTTGATGCGTTGATGATGATGACGTGGTCACCCATGTCCATGTGTGGTGCAAAAACTGGCTTGTGCTTGCCGCGCAAGATGCGCGCAACTTCTGTGCAGAGACGACCAAGAACTAAGCCTTCGGCATCGACGATGTGCCAGGCGCGTTGTACTTCGCTTGCTTTCGGTGAATAGGTACGCATGAGACTTCCTTAGTGGGGGCCTTTCGGGGCCGCCGGACCCCAAATAGGGGGCTTGGTAAGGATAGGGGCGTTTTCTGCCCTACGGCAACCGAAAAAATGGGATACCCGTCAGACAACGATGAGAGAACCCTCGCAGAAATACAGGCTTTCTAAGGGTGGACTCGTTCGCCGTCGTAGCCCACGTCCCACAGCACCAACCCCTGGGGTGGGGCCACGGGTGAGCCGTGATTTCTATTGCCCGCCAGCATGACAGCTCTGGTGTCACTGGCGGGGCGCTTGCCGAGGCCCACGTCCACCAAAAAGCCCACCAGGCTGCGCACCATTTGGTGGCAAAAGGCATTGGCGCGAATCTCGAACACGATCATGCCCTCCCCTTCGTCGCGCCAGGTGGCGTTGAAGACATACCGGTTCATTGATGCTTCGGGTTCACCTTCTGGGGTGTCAGGCTTGCGACAAAACGCAGCAAAGTTGTGTTCGCCAATGATTGCGTCACACGCCAAGTTCATGAGTTGAACCGATAGGGGCCGCCACACATGCCACGCACGATCTAGCAACATGGGATTGGGTTGCGCATCGTTCCACACCGTGTACCTGTAGCGACGCCACGTTGCACTACGGCGCGCGTCAAAGTGTTCATCAACCCATTGCGCATCTGTTACTGCAATATGTGGTGCGCACATACTGTTCACGCTGCGTATCAACGTGTTGAGGTTGGTGTTGCTTGGCAAATCACACGACACCACTTGAGCTCGCGCATGCACACCTGCATCGGTTCTACCTGCAGTGCTGATGTCGATGGATGTTTGTGTAATAACTTTCAGCGCATTCACTAACTCACCTTCAACAGTGACCACGTCGTTATTGATAGCAAAGCCATGAAAATGTGCGCCGTGATACGACACATGCAAACGGGCCCGCCGTGTGGCGGGCCCGTTCATTACGTTTTCTTCCGGTTCCATGACCGGTGGAACTATCGCACCAGTTCGATGCGCGCCATTGGCGCAGCGTCACCCTGGCGGGTTCCGAGCTTCAAGATGCGTGTGTATCCGCCATTGCGTGCCATGTAGGCAGGCGCAATTTCGTTCACAAGCTTGTTGGTCATTTCCTTGTCACCGAGGTAACCCTGAATTTGGCGGATGCGGTGAATACGCATTGGGCCTTCTTCTTGGGCTTTCTTTGCCTTGGTGATGAGCTTTTCAGCAATAGGACGCAATGCCTTTGCCTTTGCTTCAGTGGTGGTGATTCCCTCTGCAGCGAACAGCGATGCCGCCATGTTTGCCATGAGCAGACGCTGATGCGCAGCACTTCCGCCAAAGCGGGGGGCGCGACGTGGTGTTGCCATTGTGGTGCTCCTTGAGTTCCGAAATTATGCGCGCAGCGAGAGGCCGCGCTCATCCAATTTCTGGATGATTTCGTCGAGGCTCTTCTGGCCAAAGTTGGTGATGTTCAAAAGATCGTCGGTGCTCTTCAGAAGAAGTTCGCCGATGGTGTTGATCTGTCCGCGCTTGAGGCAGTTGCGTGGGCGCTCGCTGAGATCGAGATCTTCAATAGGAAGGTCGAGGTCGGGCACGCCAACGTTTGCGCCAATTGGTTCGCTGAGTTCAAGTGCCTGTGGCTCTTCTGACAACGTTGCAATGAGATCGACAAGCGAACGCAATGTTGCTGCTGCAGATGCAAGAGCTTCACGTGGAGAAATTGAACCATCGGTCTCGATGTCGAGAATGAGGCGGTCGTAGTTGGTGCTTTGCGCAACGCGAGTTGGCTCTACATCGAACATGACGCGACGCACTGGCGAGAAGATTGCGTCGATGGGGATGACTCCGATGACGCGGCTTTCTGCATCACGGTCGGTGGACATGTACCCGCGACCGCGCTCGATGGTGATGTCGAAACCAAGTTGTGCGCCGGCATTCAATGTTGCGAGGTGCAGTGATGGGTTCAAGATTTCAATGTCGGCGGTTGTTTGAATGTCGCCGGCCTTGAAGCTTGATGGTCCCTTTGCATCAACGCGAAGAACTACTGGCTCGTCGCTTTGAGAAACGACAACAACATCCTTCAGGTTCATGATGAGTTCAGTGATGTCCTCGGTCATGCCCTTGATGGTGGTGAACTCGTGCTCTACACCGTCGAACTTGACGGTGGTGATTGCTGCACCAGGAATAGACGACAGCAATGTACGGCGCAACGAGTTACCAATGGTGTGGCCGAAGCCTGGCTCGAGTGGGCCGACAGCAAAACGCTGGCGTGTTGGATGGTCGTCGCCGATTGCTTCGACTGAAGGACGTTGGATGACAAGCATGGTGCTCTCCTATGAAACGGCTGTGAAAATTACTTGGAGTAAAGCTCAACGATGAGCTGCTCGCGGACGGGTACGTCGATGTGTTCGCGCTGTGGAAGATCGCGCACGGTGACTTGCTTGTCACCGGCTTCGAGCCAACCAACGAGTGAACGATCGAGTGTGTCGATGTTGTGCTGGATCTGAATCATTTCTTTTGCCTTAGGCGACAAAGAAATAACTTGACCACGCTTTACGCGGTATGACGCAATGTCAACGCGCTTGCCATCGACGAAGATGAGGCCGTGGTTAACGAATTGGCGAGCCTGAGGACGGGTGGAACCCCAACCTGCACGGAACACCACGTTGTCGAGACGCTGTTCAAGAAGACGCAACAAGTTTTCGCCGGTTGGACCTGCAAGACGGTTTGCTTCTTCGTATGTACGACGGAACTGACGCTCGAGAACGCCGTAGATGTACTTCGCCTTTTGCTTTTCCTGCATCTGTGCGAGGTACTCAGAACCTGCGTTACGACGACGCGTACGACCGTGTGCACCTGGTGGGAATGGACGACGATCGAGAGCCTTTGAGCCCTTCGCGTTTTCGAAAATGTTTGTGTTGAGGCGACGCGAAATGCGCACCTTCGGTCCGGTGTAACGGGCCATGATTAGCTCCTCCGACGCTTCGGCTGACGGCAACCGTTGTGCGGTACCGGGGTGACGTCCTTAATGCCTGACACTTCAATGCCAACGTTCTGAATTGAACGCAGTGCAGTGTCGCGGCCAGAACCTGGACCCTTTACGTGAACTTCGGCGCGACGAAGACCATGCTCCATTGCTGCCTTTGCTGCCTTCTCCGCTGCCATTTGTGCAGCAAACGGAGTGGACTTACGTGAACCCTTGAAACCAACTCCACCAGACGATGCCCATGAAATGACATTGCCTTCCATGTCTGTAATAGACACGATGGTGTTATTGAAAGAACTCTTGATGTGAACAACACCTGAAGTGACGTTCTTGCGCTCGCGCTTACGTGGACGGCGGCCGCCTGCTTGTGCCTTCGCCATGGTGTTACCTCACTGCCTTCTTCTTGTTGGCAACAGTCTTCTTTGGTCCCTTACGTGTGCGCGCGTTGGTATGCGTGCGCTGTCCACGAACGGGAAGACCCTTGCGATGGCGAACACCTTGAAGGCATCCGATTTCGATCTTGCGCTTGATGTCCTGCTGCACGTCGCGGCGCAGGTCACCTTCAACAGTGATGTTCTGATCTACCCATGCACGAATGCGGTTCACTTCATCTTCTGTGAGATCGCGAACGCGTGTGTTTGGGTTAAGGCCAGTTGATTCACAGATTTTCTGTGATGTTGGTCGACCAATACCAAAGATGTATGTCAACGAAATCTCCAAACGCTTTTCGCGTGGGATGTCGACGCCAGCAATACGTGCCATGTGTTTACGTTTCCTTCGTTGACTTTCTTAGCCCTGGCGCTGCTTGTGCCGGGGGTTTTCGCAGATCACCATCACACGCCCGTGACGACGGATGACCTTGCACTTCTCACAAATTTTCTTGACGCTCGGGCGTACTTTCATTGCGTTCTCACTTGAAACGGTATGTAATACGACCGCGGGTGAGGTCGTATGGGGTGAGCTCAACCTGGACTTTGTCGCCTGGAAGAATACGGATGTAGTGCATACGCATTTTTCCTGAGATGTGCGCCAGCACTTTGTGGCCGTTCTCTAACTCCACACGAAACATTGCGTTCGGCAGAGATTCAAGAATCGTGCCCTCGAGCACGATCGCATCTTCTTTTGGCTTAGCCAGGGTGGTCTCCTTGATTGATGGAACAGGTTGCCCCCTAGCAGAACTGCGACAGGGGCGAGTGGCAATGCTATCGGCGCATTTTCCTTGCGCCAATAGGCACTTAGCGCCTTTGTTCGACCGCCAGAGTGAGGCGGGCGAACACGTCGTCGGGGCTGCCCACCCCATCGACGGCGACCATTCGGCCAGATGAGCCGTAATAGTCAATAAGGGGCTGGGTCTGGGTCTCGTAGAGGTCCAGGCGTTGGTTGATGGCTGCCGGGGTGTCGTCGTCGCGCTGGACCACGTCTCCCCCGCAGTTCTCGCAGGTCCAAGGGCTTGGGTCGATGCCCGAGGACTGGAAGTTGGCGCCACAGTCCCGACAGACCCGGCGAGCCGAGAGACGGGACAGAACAAGGTCACGAGGCACATCGAGGTCGATGGCGAGGTCGACGGGGCTCTTTGCTGTGATCTCGTCGAGGGCGATGGCTTGGGCCACCGTGCGAGGAAAGCCATCCAAGATATAGCCACGGGTGCGGGCGTCTTCGGCCTCGAGGCGCTCGGCCACAATGCCCACCATGATGTCGTCGCCGACTAGTTGGCCAGCGTCGATAACAGCCTTGGCCATCTTGCCAAGCTCGGTTCCTTCACGGACCGCTGCGCGCAACATGTCGCCAGTGGAAATGTGCGGCACAACAAAGTGACGAGATAAACGAACGCATTGCGTTCCCTTCCCCGCTCCTTGGCGACCCAACAGCACGATACGTGCACCCGGAATCATGACGCTTACTTACTCAACAAAGTGACCCACCGCCTGTACAGGCTGATGGTCACTTCAAGAAGCCCTCGTAGTTACGAAGCATTAACTGACTGTCGATTTGTCGCATGAATTCAAGTGCAACACCTACAGCAATAAGCACCGTTGTTCCGGCAAATGGGAACGACTGAACATCGCCAACCCACAAAATGATGTACGGCAAAATTGCAATGAAGCCAACGAATACTGCGCCTGGAAGCGTGATGCGGTTGACAGCTTTTGCAAGGTAACGCTCTGTTTGTTCGCCGGGACGAATACCAGGAATGAATCCGCCTTGCTTACGCAACTGATCTGCCTGACGAATGGGGTCGAACGCAATGGAGTTGTAGAAGTACGCAAACGCGATGATGAGTAAGAAGAACCCAACGATGTACACAAGGTTCTGGCTATTCACCAAGTAATCGTTAACGAACGACGCAACCGAGCCACGCCAGCCTTCTGCACTACCCAACATGTTGGACAACAGAACGGGCAGCAACAACACAGATGACGCGAAGATAATGGGGACGATGCCTGCCTGGTTGACCTTCAACGGAATGTACGTGCTTTGTCCACCGGTCATACGACGGCCAACAACACGTTTTGCGAACTGCACCGGAATGCGGCGCTGGCCCATTTCTACTCGAACAACCGCAGCCAGAATTCCGAGCGAAACAATGACAAGAACACCGAAGACTACAAACTTCTTGCTCTGCAGAATTGAGTAGTAGCTATAGGGCAAACCGGCAACCACAGAAGCGAAAATAAGAACGGACATGCCGTTCGAAATTCCGCGCTGGCTAATGAGTTCGCCTACCCACATCAACAATGCAGTACCTGCCACAAGTGATGGAATAACCAATAAAGCGCGCGGCATGAATGGATCGAGTAACACAACGTCGGGAGCTTGCGCAGCTGCACCGAAGAATGCTGAACCGTTTCCTTGTCCGAAAATGAAAGTAAGACCCGAGCCCTGCAGTAACGCAATTGCAATGGCCACATAACGAGTCCACTGAGTGATCTTGCGCTGACCAACTGCTCCCATTTCTTGCCATTCCTGAAGTTTTGGAATGACAACGTTCAACACCTGCATGATGATGCTTGAGGTGATGTAGGGCATGATGCCCAACGCAAAAATAGAGAACGAACCGAACGCTCCACCCGAGAACAAGTTCAAGAAACCAAGTGCACCTTGCGAGTTTGCAGCTTCACGAAGCTGAGACACTGCGTTGGCATCTACACCAGGAACGCGAATAGCCGAACCGAATCGGTAGACCATGATCATCAACACTGTGAACAGAAGCTTCTTACGAAGATCTTCCACTTTGAAGATGTTCTTCACGTTTGAGAACACGCGGTACTCCTTGTCAACGTCGTGCGAAAAATCGCGACGTGGTTAGCGGTTGGTGAACTGGTTGCCGTTTGCTGGAGGACGAACCTTGAATGGCAGCGGCAAGATGGTCACTGATCCGCCAGCAGCCAGAATGGCCTTTTCTGCGGACTTTGATACTGCGTGTGCAGACACCTTGACAGCGATAGAGATTTCGCCACGACCAAGAACCTTGACATAGGTTCCCTTGTGAGCGACACCCTTGTCGACGAGGATTTCTGGTGTGACTTCGCCAAGGCCAAGTTCGTTCAACGAATCGAGGTTGACGGCGTAGTACTCAACGCGGAATGGGTTGTTGAAACCCTTCAACTTTGGAACGCGTTGCTTCAATGGCATCTGGCCACCTTCGAAACCACGTGCCACTTTGCCGCGACCACGTGCATGCTGACCCTTAGTACCACGGCCGGCGGTCTTACCGCCCTTACCGCCCGTACCACGGCCAACGCGCTTGGCGCGCTTAACGCTTCCTGGTGCTGGTGCGAGTTCATCAACGCGCATGATCAGTTCTCCTGTACTTCGATGAGGTGCGGAACACGTGCGAGCATTCCGCGAATTTCTGGACGATCGGGAACAGTGTTGGTGTCGCCAATCTTGCTGAGGCCAAGTGCGCGCAGTGTTCCACGTGTCTTTGGCTTTGCGCCGATTTTCGAGCGCTTGAGAGTAACGGTGATGGTCTTTTCAGCCATGATCAGTGAACTTCCCCTGCTGCTGCGGCCTTCTTACGGTCGGTGTATGCCTTCAACATTCCCTTTGGAACAAATGACTCGGCAGGAATGCCGCGACGCTTTGCTACTTCGTCTGGACGCTGAAGTTGACGAAGACCTTCAATGGTTGCACGCGCAACGTTGATTGCGTTTGCAGAACCAAGTGACTTTGCGAGCACGTCGTGAATGCCTGCTTCTTCAAGAATGATTCGTGCTGCACCACCGGCGATAACACCAGTACCAGGAGCTGCGGGCTTCAACAGCACGCGTCCTGCACCAGAGATACCAAGGATGGGGTGAGTGATGGTGGAACCAGCAAGTGCAACATCGAACAGGTTGCGCTTTGCTTCTTCGGTTCCCTTTTGGATTGCCAAAGGAACTTCCTTTGCCTTTCCGTAACCAAGACCCACGCGACCATTTCCATCGCCAACAACGACAAGTGCGGTGAAGGAGAAACGACGTCCACCCTTCACAACCTTTGCAACGCGGTTGATGTGAATGACGCGTGACTCACGCAATGCACCTGGTTCAGGTGTTGTGTTTGTGAATGCGTTGCTCATCAGAACTCCAGTCCTGCTTCACGTGCGGCTTCTGCCGCAGCGGCAACACGACCGTGGTAAGCGAATCCACCGCGGTCGAAAACGACTGCTGTGACTCCGGCTTCCTTGGCGCGTTGTGCGATTAATTGTCCGACCTTTGTTGCAGCAGCAACGGTTGCGCCGCTGTCGCTACGAAGGCCAGTTTCTACTGACGATGCAGCAGCAACGGTATGACCGAGGTCGTCGTTGATGAGCTGCATGTTGAAATGCTTGTTGGTGCGATGCACTGCAAGGCGCGGACGCTCTGCTGTGCCATGAATCTTCTTACGCACACGACGGTGACGACGAAGACGCGATTCGCGACGAATTTTTGCGATGTTTGCCATGGTGAAACCTTTGCTACCGAATCACTTCTTGCCGGTCTTGCCGGCCTTACGAAGAACGCGCTCACCGAGGTAACGCACGCCCTTGCCCTTATAAGGCTCTGGCTTACGAATGGAGCGGATGTCTGCTGCAACCTGACCAACGAGTTCTTTGTCGATGCCCTTCACGATGACGCGAGTCTGTACGGGGATTTCGAAAGTGATTCCGTCTGGAGCTGGAACGATGACAGGGTGTGAGAAACCAAGAGCAAGACGAAGGTTTGCACCCTGCGCTTCTGCTCGGTAACCAACGCCGATGATTTCCAGTTCTTTTGAGAACCCATCGGTGACACCGATGATCATGTTGTTGATGAGCGTGCGTGAGAGACCATGCAACGAGCGGTTTTGACGCTCGTCGTTTGGACGCTCTACAAAAATGGTGCTCTCTTCCTTGCGGATGATGATCTCACCAGGAATATTGCGAGCGAGTGTTCCCTTTGGTCCCTTCACGGAAACGTTGCGACCTGAGATGGTGACATCGACTCCGGATGGAATTGTGATGGGGGCTTTGCCGATACGTGACATTTCGTTTCCTACTTTCGTCCCGGGGTCACCACACGAAGCACAGGACTTCGCCGCCGACCTTGCGCTTGCGCGCTTCACGGTCGGTCATAAGACCTTGGCTAGTGGACAGAACTGCAACACCAAGGCCACCGAGTACACGGGGAACCTCTTTTGAGTTGCGATACACACGAAGTCCGGGAGTGGAAACGCGCGTGAGACCGCTGATGGTGCGGTGACGATCGTTTGAGTACTTCATGTTGACGGTGAGCACATTGCCTGGACCCTTCGTTGCTGGTGCAACGGAGAAGTCGGCGATGTAGCCCTCCTTCTTCAAGATTTCGGCGAGAGCAACTTTCTGCTTCGACGACGGCATGGCCACAACTTCCTTCAACGCGGTGTTCGCGTTGCGGAGACGTGTGAGCATGTCTGCGATGGGATCGGTCATCATTTTTGTTACCTCACCAGCTCGCCTTGGTCACGCCAGGAATTTCTCCTGCATGAGCCATTTCTCGGAGACATACGCGGCACAAACCAAACTTGCGGTACACCGAACGAGCGCGACCGCACTTGCGGCAGCGCGTGTATGCACGCACTTTGAATTTTGGCTTTGCGTTTGCCTTGTTAATGAGCGACTTCTTTGCCATGGTCGTCTACCTACTTCTTCTTGCCGCCGCGAACGGGGCCACGTGACTTGGGCTTCTTGCGAGCTGGAGGCCCACCGGCCTCGTTCCCACGCTTGAAGGGAAAACCGAATGCGTCGAGAAGAGCCTTGCCCGCCTCGTCGCTGACCGCTGTTGTAACGATCGTGATGTCCATGCCTTGTGGGGCATCGATCTTGTCGTAATCAATTTCGGGGAACACTGTTTGTTCTGCGAGACCGAATGTGTAGTTGCCGCGACCATCCCATGAATGTGCTGGGAGACCACGGAAGTCACGAATACGAGGAATTGCAATTGCGAGCAGGCGGTCGAAGAACTCCCACATGCGATCGCCACGCAATGTGACCTTGCAACCAATTGCTTGGTTTTCGCGAAGCTTGAAACCTGCGATGGAGTCACGTGACTTTGTAACGATTGGCTTCTGACCGGCAATTGCGGTGAGGTCTGCAACAGCACTGTCGAGCAGTGATGGCTGCTGCGTTGCTTTGCCAACACCCATGTTGATGACGATCTTTTCCAACTTAGGAACTTGCATGACATTCTCGAGGCCGAGTTGAGCAAGCAGTGCTTGCTTTACTTCAGCGTCGTACTTTGCCTTGAGGCGCGGAGCGGTGGCGGTAGCCATCAGACTTCCTTTCCTGACTTCTTCGCGACGCGCACCTTGGTGCCGTCTGCGTTGACCTTGTAGCCAATGCGTGTTGGCTTGCCATCGACCACCAGCATCACGTTGGATGCGTGAATGGGCATTGGCTTTTCAACAATGTCGGCCTTCTGGTTTGTTTGCGTTGCCTTCTGGTGACGCTTGGCAATGTTTGCGCCTTCAACAACAACTTTGTTCTCTTTAGGGAGAGCCTTGATGATGACGCCACGCTTACCAGCATCTTTGCCAGCAATGATTTGAACTTCGTCTTGAACTTTGAACTTCATGACCTAGAGCACCTCCGGTGCAAGCGAAACAATTCGCATGAACTTCTTGTCACGCAGTTCACGGCCAACGGGTCCGAAGATACGTGTGCCACGAGGCGTGAGGTCTTCTTTGATGAGCACTGCAGCGTTCTCGTCGAAGCGGATGTAGCTGCCGTCGGGACGACGCTTTTCCTTCTTCACACGAACAACAACGCAACGAACAACTTCGCCCTTCTTTACACCTGCACCAGGAATTGCATCCTTAACTGTGCCGATGAAGACGTCGCCGATGGATGCGTAACGACGACGCGTACCACCGAGGACTTTGATGACGAGAACTTCTTTTGCGCCGCTGTTGTCGGCAACGCGAAGTCGAGATTCTTGCTGGATCACTTTGCACGCTCCAGAATTTCAACGATGCGCCAGCGCTTCAGCTTTGACATCGGGCGGACTTCCATGACGCGTACGCGGTCGCCGACATTGACGTCGTTGGCCTCGTCGTGTGCATAGAGCTTCTTTGTACGAAGAACGAACTTGTCGTACTTCGCATGGCGAACGCGCTCGACAACTGCGATGACAGCTGTTTGGTTCATCTTGTTCGAGACAACAAGACCTTCACGGATCTTGCGTGCGTTGCGCTCGGTGTTTGTTACTTCTGCCATGTGACTACTCACTTCCCGGCTGCCTCAGCCGCTGCGATTTCGCGCTGACGGATGAGGGTGTTGATGCGGGCGATTTGGCGACGCACTTTGCGCAGCTCGTCATGCTTGTCGAGCTGGCCAGTTGCATTGCGGAATCGCAGGTTGAGGGACTCTTGCTTGCTTGCACGAAGCTCTGCCACAAGTGCGGCGAGATCCATGTCGCGGAGTTCGATAATTGAACGTGCCATTTCTTCTGTACCTCTCGAATCAGATCTGCTCGTCGCGGCTAATGACGCGAGCCTTGATCGGGAGTTTTTGCACGGCGCGCTCGAGAGCGGCCTTTGCAATCTCGGGTGTTGGATAGGACAATTCGAAAAGAATGCGGCCAGGCTTTACAACAGCTACCCAGAATTCTGGGTTGCCCTTGCCAGAACCCATGCGAGTTTCTGCTGGCTTCTTTGTGACTGGCTTGTCAGGGAAAACGTTGATCCACACCTTGCCACCACGCTTGATGTGACGTGTCATGGCAATACGTGCTGCTTCGATCTGACGTGCGGTGATCCAGCCTGGTTCCAGAGCTTGAATTCCGTATTCGCCGAATGCGAGTGCGTTTCCACCTTTTGAAACACCGGTCATACGACCACGATGGTGCTTACGGTGCTTGACCTTACGAGGCATCAACATGATTAGTCCTCCCCACGAAGCTTTGGAGTCTCGTGCGAATCCTGAAGGCGACGCTCGATTGCCTCTTCCTCTTCAAGCAAACGCTCGAACTCAGGATCGGCTGGCTTCACGAGTGGCGCCATTTCTTCTGCAACATCGGCAGCAGCAACGCGTGGACCTGCAGACGACACGACCTTGCGTGATGCCGGCTGATCGGCAATTGCCTGGCCAGATGTATCGCCCACTGCCATTGCGGCTTCGCGGGAAATCTTGTCTTGTGTTGTGGTCTTGTACGGAACGATGTCGCCCTTGTACAGCCATACCTTCACGCCAACACGACCAGAGCTGGTGCGTGCTTCGCGGAAGCCGTAATCGATGTCGGCACGAAGTGTGTGCAAGGGCACGCGACCTTCGCGGTACCACTCGGTGCGGCTCATTTCTGCGCCACCCAAACGACCGGAACACTGAACTCGAATACCAAGTGCACCGAACTTCTGTGCGTTCTGCACAGCGCGCTTCATTGCACGACGGAATGCGATGCGGTTGACCAACTGGTCGGCAACGCCCTGTGCGATGAGTGCAGCGTCGAGTTCTGCTTGCTTGATTTCAACGATGTTCAACTGCAAACGATTGTTGCCAGTGATTTGTGCGAGGCCTGCACGAAGTTCGTCGGCCTTTGCACCCTTACGACCGATAACAATTCCGGGGCGTGCGGTGTGCACGTCGATGCGGAGCTTGTCGCGTGTGCGCTCTACTTCAACGCGGCTGACTGCTGCGTCTTCGAGAGTGGTCATGAGGTATTCGCGAATCTTCCAGTCCTCGGTGAGGTAGTCCTTGTATTCACGCTCACTGAACCAACGGCTCTTCCAGTCGGTGGTGACACCAAGACGGAAGCCGTATGGATTGATCTTCTGGCCCATCAGTTGCCTGCTTCTTCGGTTGATGTTGTGTCTTCTGCGGGAGCTTCTGCTGCCGGTGCTTCTTGTGCTGGTTCAGCAGACTTGCGACTTGCTGCAACACGAGCGCGACGGTTGCTTGTTGGTGCACCCTTTGCCATGGTCTTTGCTTCGAGAACGGCGAGTTGATCGTCGCTCATGCGGTCGACAATGACGGTGATGTGGCAGGTGCGCTTGTTGATCTTGCCTGCGCGTCCCTTTGCACGTGGGCGGAATCGCTTCAGTGTTGGACCTTCGTCTGCGAAACATGCCTTGACGAAGAGTTCGTCTGCATCGAGATTGTCGTTTGTTGTTGCGTTAGCAACTGCAGATGCGAGCACCTTGCGAACAACGCGAGCCATTTCACGATCGGTGAACTGCAAGATTTCGTCTGCTGTACGAACGTCTTGGTTACGCACGAGGTTCAACACCACGCGAGCTTTTGACGCTGACGAGCGAACGTACTTTGCACTGGCCTTGCTGCCGCTCTTGGTGCCGGCAACGCGGTTTGCTTCATTGAGCTTTGGACCGGTCATGACTACTTCTTCGCGTTCTTTTCTTGTCCGGCATGGAAGCGGAACGTACGGGTAGGAGAGAACTCGCCGAGCTTGTGGCCAACCATTGATTCAGAGATGTAGACGGGCACGTGCTTGCGACCGTCGTGTACTGCAATGGTGTGACCGACCATGTCGGGAACGATGGTGGAACGACGTGACCAGGTCTTGATGACCTTGCGATCGCCCGATGCATTTGCAGCGTCGACCTTCTTGAGCAGATGCTCGTCGACGAATGGACCCTTTTTGAGGCTGCGAGACATGTGTTACCTCCGTCCCTTTCCTGCGCGACGGCGGCGAACAATAAGTTGCTGCGACGGCTTGTTTTTGTTGCGGGTACGACCTTCTGGCTTGCCCCATGGCGACACTGGTGGACGTCCACCAGAAGTCTTTCCTTCACCACCACCGAGAGGGTGGTCGACAGGGTTCATAGCCACACCGCGGGTTTGTGGGCGAACGCCCTTCCAACGGTTACGACCGGCCTTACCAATCTTGATGAGTTCGTGCTCGGAGTTGCCAACTTCGCCAACGGTGGCGCGGCAGTCGAGAAGAACGCGACGCATTTCAGTTGACGGCAAACGCAGTGTTGCGAAGTCGCCATCTTTTGCGACTAACTGAACTGCCATTCCGGCGGAGCGGCCAATTTTGCCGCCCTGACCTGGACGGAGTTCAACGTTGTGAACAACGGTACCGACAGGCATGTAACGCAATTGCATTGCATTGCCTGGCTTGATGTCTGCACCGTGTCCGCTTTCAATGAACATTCCAACTTCAAGACCCTTTGGCGCAAGGATGTATGCCTTTGTGCCGTCGGTGTAATGAAGAAGCGCAATACGACATGTGCGGTTCGGGTCGTATTCAATTGATGCGACCTTTGCAGGTACGCCATCTTTGTTGCGCTTGAAGTCGATGATGCGGTACTGACGCTTGTGTGCTCCACCTTTATGGCGAGCAGTCTTGCGACCGTACGAGTTACGACCACCAGTGTTCGACTTCGATGCGAGAAGTGTCTTTTCTGGTGTGGTCTTTGTGATTTCGGAGAAGTCCGACACCGTCTGGAAACGACGGCCCGGGCTTGTTGGCTTGCGCTTACGAATTGCCATGATGATCTCAGCTTTCGAACAGCGGGATCTTGCTTCCCGCTGCGAGGGTGACGATGGCCCGCTTGGTGTGCGGACGCTGACCGATTCGGTTGGAGTTACGGGTGCGCTGGTACTTGCCCTTGCGATTAAGGGTGTTGACCTTCAGCACCTTCACGCCCCAGATTGCCTCGATTGCATCGTGGATCTCGGGCTTAGTTGCGTCGACGTGAACTTGGAATGTGTAGACGTCGGTCTCCATCAGTGCGTAGCTCTTTTCAGAGACCACGGGCTGAATGATGATGTCGCGTGGATCTTTCATTACTTCGCGTCCTTTGTTCCGGGAAGACTGTCTTGTGAGAACACAATCCAGTCGTTGCAGAGCACGTCGTATGCGTTCAGGTCACCAACGAGGATGAGATGAACGTTTGGAAGATTACGGAAGCTCTTGATTGCGTTCTCTTCATTTGGAGTAACGACAACGAGAACTTTTCCGGTTGCACCAATTGCCTCGAGGGTCTTGATTGCTGCCTTGGTGCTTGGAGTGCTGAAGCCCCAAGAATCGAGAACAACAACACGTCCTTCGCTGTTGCGATCTGACAATGCAGATGCAAGCGCAAGACGAATCATTTTGCGAGGTGTGCGTTGTGCGTAGCTGCGTGGCTGTGGGCCGTGAGCAATGCCACCACCGGTGTAGTGAGGTGCCTGCATGGAGCCCTGACGAGCGCCACCAGTTCCCTTCTGGTTGAAAGGCTTCTTACCTGTACCAGCAACTTCTGCACGAGTCTTCGTTGCAGATGTTCCGGAACGACGGTTAGCAAGTTGTGCCTTGACAACTTGGTGCATAACAGGAACGTTTGGTTGCACTGCGAACAAGTCGTCTGCAACTTCGATGTTTCCTGCAGCCTTGCCTGATGCGTTCTTCAATGCGATAGATGCCATGAGAATCACTTCGCCTTTACTGCATTACGCACGATGACAACGCCACCGTTTGGACCTGGAACAGAACCCTTGACGAGCAAGAGACCGCGTTCCGGATCTGCTTGCACGATTTCAAGGTTCAATGTGGTGACCTGCTCGTTACCCATGTGACCAGCCATGCGAAGACCCTTGAACACGCGTCCGGGGAATGAACATGAACCGATGGAACCTGGTGCACGGTGGTGCTTGTGGTTACCGTGGCTTGCGCCTTGGCCATTGAAGTTGTGACGCTTCATTCCACCCGCAAAACCTTTACCGCGGCTCACCGCGGTGACGTCTACTTTTTCGCCTGCTGCGAGAACGTCTGCACCTAGTTCTTGTCCGACTTCAAAACCATCAACAGAGTCGAGGCGAAGTTCGACAAGACGTCGACCTGCTTCAACACTTGCTGCTGCAAAGTGACCCTGTTCGGGCTTGCTCAATTTGCTGGCGGCTTTTTGTCCGTATGTAACTTGCAGAGCGGTGTACCCGTCGCGGTCATTTGTTTTGACTTGAACGACGCGCACCGGCTCGACGCGCAGAACTGTGACGGGGATGACGCGTTGGTCATCTCCCCACACCTGTGTCATGCCGACTTTCTCGCCGACGATCGCTTTTTGTGCCATGGCGGCAACCCTTTTTCTCGTTGGTTATTCACGCAAATGCTCCGACAACATTTCTGTTGACGGAGCACCTGTCTGGGTTTTGCCGTGTGGTTCCTATTTGCATTTCTGCAACGAGGCCTTCACGGACGTCGATTGTGTTTTCGACGATCGATCTAGCTTTTCGAGCCGAAGCCCGAATCGCACGGAGTAGGAACGCTATCGGCGGATTCCCCCGACCACAAAGGGTTCACACGGGGTATTTGGACTATTTGGGAGGCGACCAAAAGGTCTGCCTATCGCGGGAAGCGAGCGCCAATCCACTCGGCCACAGCTGCCATGGCCTCTACTCGGTGCCCCTCTAAGTAATGGGGTGCGCCCTTCATCTC
>JBIIQG010000075.1:0-5314 GCA_044342185.1 Ilumatobacteraceae bacterium
TCCAGCGGTGGCATGGGTGTTTCGATTGGTCATTTGGTTGACAACCGGCATCAAGCCCAAGGAGTGGGTGGCGGTTCACCGCAAGCACCACGCCTACACCGATGAAGAGGGCGACCCACATTCACCTGTGCTCTTGGGCTGGTGGACAGTTCAGAAGATGAATGTCGCCCTGTATCGCAAAGCATTGTCCGATCCCTCTCTCATTTCGAAGTACGCACGCGATCTACCCGATGACAAGTGGGATCGTTGGTTCTTTGGGCATAACAAGACTGGTCTGGGTTTGGGTATCGCAATCTTGATGGTCACTCTCGGTCCATGGACCGGACTGCTTGCAGCATTCATTCATGCAAACGTGTACTTGGCTGGAAATGCAGCAGTCAATGCTCTCGGTCACCATTTTGGAAAGCGCCCGTACCCGAACGAAGCAACGAATCTTCAGTGGCTTGCTTTCTTCACCATGGGTGAAGGTCTGCACAACAATCATCACGCTGCGCCGTCATCGCCACGACTATCTCATCAGCGCGGACAAGTCGACTTTGGATGGTGGGTTATTCGAACCCTGAAAGCCACGCGCCTTGCCACTCTTCGCTTCAGCGATGTGCGTCTTACACCCAGTGCTCAATCGGCAACTAGGCCCTCTTCGCACTAGTTTCTTCCTGTGCTGTCTCAGGTAGTCACAGAACACTTTTTTGATGGCCATGCATTGCATGGCCCGACATTGCTTCATTTGTCAGAAGATGGCGTCGTGGAGGCTGTTGAGGCATCAACACGCGCGCCAGATGTCTACTTGGTGTCACCTGGTCTTGTCGATGTTCAGATGAACGGATTCGATGATGTTGATGTGGCCACAGCGTCACGAGAAGACTTACAACGATTAGACGCAGCGTTATTAGACGCCGGGACTACATCGTGGCTGGGAACAATTGTGACTGCTCCCCTGCCATCGATGTTGGAGACGCTTCAACGCCTAGACGCTCACTTGCAGAACACGGCGACGGGGTGTGTGGGTCTGCATGTTGAAGGACCATTTCTTGGAGCGGCAGTCGGCGCGCACCGTCCCGATTGGATTGTTCCCATTGACCTTGAGTGGATTGAGTCCCTTCCCAACAGCGTGAAACTCATCACCATCGCTCCCGAACAACAGAACACCATTCAAGCCATCCAACTATGTACCGCCAAAGGAATTGCGGTATCGCTCGGTCATTCGCGTGCAACGAGGCAACAATTTCACGATGCGGTAAATGCCGGTGCACGGATGGTGACTCACTTGTTCAACGGCATGAGTGGTGTTCACCATCGTGACGACGGAGTTGCTCTCTCTGCGCTAACGAATGATGCTGTTGTTGCCGGTCTCATTGCAGACCTTGTACATGTGTCGCCCGATGCCGTGTCCCTTGCTTTCACAGCCAAGGGGAGAGATTCAATTGCATTGGTATCTGATTCTGTGGCGTGGAATTCTGAGTGGGCAAAGCGTCGTGGCGTCACACTTCGAGATGGATCCCCTCGCCTCCCCGATGGAACACTTGCTGGGTCATCGACACCTTTGGCGGAATGTGTCCGGCGCTCCATCGTGGGCTGTGGTGTCTCTGTTCCTAATGCATTTCGCGCCGCTACCTCCACTCCTGCTCGAGTGTTGGGTTATCCACAGATAGGTACTGTGGCAATAGGTCAATCGACCTCCCTGGTGTGTTTCGACGAATCTCTTCACGTTTCACAGACACATCGCCGATTAGTGTTCCAACGTGGCTAACAAACTGACAGCAGAACAAGACGCGCTTTCCATCTCGCTTATTCGCGGACTAGCAATGGATGCACCGCTGAAAGCAAAGAGTGGGCATCAAGGAACAGCGATGTCTCTCGCTCCGCTTGCTCATGTTCTGTACAGCAGAATTCTTCAACATCACCCCGGTCGTCCAGATTGGGTCAATCGCGATCGCATCATTCTGTCGAATGGTCACGCATCAATCCTTCAGTACTCAATGCTGTACTTGGGTGGTTGGGGTCTCACTCTCGATGACTTGAAGAATTTCCGTCAATGGGATTCTGCAACGCCAGGCCACCCGGAAGCTGGTCACACCGCCGGAGTTGAAGTCACCACAGGTCCGCTTGGCCAAGGCTTCGCAAACGCTGTGGGAATGGCTATTGCAGAAGAGCATCTTCGCGCCGTTCACGGTGCAGACGCAATTGATCATCACACGTATGTCATTGCTGGTGACGGCTGCTTGATGGAAGGCATTAGCCACGAGGCGGCTTCGCTTGCGGGACACCTGAAGTTAGACCACTTGGTTTGCGTCTTCGACGACAACAAGATCACTATCGATGGTTCTACAGACCTCACGTGCACCGATGATGTGCCAGCGCGTTTTCGGTCGTACGGATGGAACGTCATCGAAGCAGGCGAGATCGCTGATGACTGTGACGCATTAGAAAAGGTGCTCCTTCAAGCTCGCCAACACCGCGGCGCCCCCACCATGGTGGTGTTGCGTTCTCACATCGGATTCCCCTCGCCAGAACTCACTGATAAACACGAAGCACACGGAAACCCCTTCACGGCAGAACTTGTGTCTTCAACGAAGAAGGTCATGGGAATTCCCGACGAACCCTTCTGGGCACCAGAGGAACTTGTGTCGGCGTATCGCTCCCACTTAGCGGATCGTGGTCAGAAGAGTGTTGACGACTGGACATCAAAGAATTCCGCTGAGACCCGCGCATTGCTGGCTTCTCAACATGATCTTCCTGCAGAGGCGTCAATTGCACCTGCGTTGCCCGTTTTCGATTCCGACACAAACTTGGCGACACGGCAAGCATTTCAGAAGGTATTAGAGGCAACGGGCAGTGTAATGCCACACGTAATGGCAGGCGCAGCTGACCTCACCGGCAACACCGGAGCCAAGTTGTCGGGAACTTCTGCGTTCTCGTCTACTAATCGATCAGGCAAGCAGGTGTATTACGGCATTCGCGAACACGCAATGGGGGCAGCCTTGGTAGGCATGGCTCTACATGGTGGTGTCATTCCTGTTGGAGGAACATTCTTTGTTTTTGCCGACTACATGCGCCCCAGCATCCGTCTCGCCGCCTTGTCGAAGGCTCGTTGTGTTTTCGTCTTTAGTCACGATTCGGTAGGTGTAGGAGAAGATGGCCCAACTCATCAACCGGTTGAACATCTTGCATCTCTTCGCGCCATTCCTGGTCTTCAGGTCATTCGTCCAGCAGATCCAAATGAAACATCGGCAGCGTGGTTGGCTGCTGTCACGCACGATGGACCCACCGCAATCATTTTGTCGCGACAGAACGTGCCATCGCTCACCGACGGTTCTGCAGTGGCCGCTGGAGCCGCAATAGTTCATTCAGTATCGGCACCACAGGCGGTCCTTATCGGAACAGGTAGCGAATTATCTGTAGCCATGGAAGCTTCACAAATATTGGAGCAAGATGGAATCAACGTAAACGTTGTTTCTCTGCCGTCGTGGGAGCGTTTTGCATCGTTGCCAACTGATCAGCAAGAGCAAATCATTCCTCGCTCTTTGCCTCGCATCAGCGTGGAAGCTGGGTCAACTTTCGGATGGCATCACATCGCCACTCACTGTGTAGGCATCGATCGTTTTGGAGCAAGTGCTCCGGGCAATGTCGTTATGGAGAAGCTAGGAATCACAGGAGCTCACGTGGCTGCGGTTGCCAAGGCGGCAGTTCTCGGATGAACTCTCCCCTGCAGTCTGTCTTCACTGCTCAGGGTCAAAGCCCTTGGCTAGATAATTTGCAGCGCAGTTATCTCACCAACGGCACTCTTCGTGAACTCATTGAAAATGGTGTTCGCGGCCTCACGTCGAACCCGACCATTTTTCAAAAAGCAATACAAGGCTCGCAGGACTACGACGCTCAGTTCACTGAGGAAATCAAACGGGGACTTTCCTCGGAACAGGCATACTGGGAAATGGTGCTCGCTGACATCAATGGTGCGCTCGACCAATTCAATTCCTTACATGAACTATCTGGTGGGGTTGACGGATTTGTGAGTGTGGAAGTTGACCCCACACTTGCACACGATGGGGATGCCACGTTGATTGCTGCACGACATCTGCATGACAGGATCAATCGCTCCAATGCCATGATCAAGATTCCCGCCACACGCGAGGGTCTCCCAGCAATTCGAACAATGATTGCTGAAGGACGAAGCGTCAATGTCACTCTCATCTTTAGTCTTCAGCGCTATTCCGAAGTGATGGAGGCCTACATTGCCGGACTAGAAGACCGCATGAACGCTGGCGAATCACTTTCCCATGTTCAGAGTGTGGCAAGTTTCTTCATCAGTCGAGTAGACAACGAAGTTGATCAAATGCTTGACGCACACGCCTCGCCGCTGGCAGTGTCTCTAAAGGGCAAGGCCGCAATTGCTCAAGCCAAACTGGCATATGAATTGTTTACCAAAGCATTCTCCGGCAATCGTTGGCAAACATTGTTGAATGCTGGTGCTCACGTTCAACGCCCGTTGTGGGCATCAACGTCAACGAAGAATCCCGCGTACCCAGACACTTTGTACGTAGATGAACTCATCGGCCCTCACACTGTCAATACATTGCCCGACGCAACTCTTGCAGCATTTGCTAACCACGGAACGGTGGCGCGCACTATCGACACAGAGGTGCACATTGCACACGATGTATGGCAAGACATCCAATCTCTCGGTATTGACATGATGGCTGTGGCTGACAAGTTGGAACGAGAAGGTGTTGCATCCTTCATTAAGAGTTTTCAAGAGCTACTCGATGCACTGAGCGACAAGGCGTCAACGCTTTCCTGAACTAGCCTCGCCATATGGGCCTTCAAGAGGATTTTCAGGCAGCAGTTCAACAGATCGAATCGTCATATGCCTCAGCTACACGATCACCTGCAGAACGCCGTTTCTTTCAACGTCTTCTTAAGGCATCGGCTGATCTGTACGACGGCGACGGATCTTCGCTGGACGTAAAGATTGCCAGCACAGCGCTTGAAGAAATGACTCGTGCATTCGACATGTTTGCGCCGTATAGAGACATTCGCAAGGTGTCGATTTTTGGCTCAGCACGCACCACGCCAGAGAACCCCATTTACTCGTTGACAGTCAACACAGCGAAAGAGTTGGCAGATGCCGGATTCATGGTTGTTACTGGCGCTGGCCCCGGAATTATGGAAGCGGGAATGAAAGGCGCAGGGCGTGAACGTTCAATTGGTGTGTCTATACGTTTGCCGTTTGAGACCGGAGCGAACTCCATCATTGCGGGCGATGAGAAATACGTCAGCATGCGTTACTTCTTCACGCGCAAACTGATGCTGGTAA
>JBIIQG010000032.1:0-17527 GCA_044342185.1 Ilumatobacteraceae bacterium
CAGCAGCTTCTAAACCAATAAAGCCAGCACCAATAACGACAACGCGCGCGCCTTCAGTAAGTTCATCGCGCAAAGCCATTGCATCGTTCAGTGTTCGCAGCACATGAACACCAGACAGTTCAGGTTGATTCGGTAGACGGCGCACTGTTCCGCCTGTTGCAATGATGAGACCGTCGTATGTGATGGTCTCGCTCGATTCAAGAGTGACGGAGTTTGCTGTTGTGTCGAGAGATGTTGCGGTGTGACCCAGTTTCCATGTGATGTTCAGTGCGTCGAGCGCTTCTGGCTTGCGTAAAGCAACGCGTTCATCATCCCAGTCGCCGGCCAAATAGTTCTTTGACAATGGAGGTCGGTCATACGGCTTTTGCGTTTCGTTGCCCACCATCACAATTTCGCCAGCAAACCCACCGGAGCGCAGCGTTTCTGCTGCACGAGTTCCGGCCAGTGAGGCTCCCACAATCACAATCTTTTGCACTCCCACACATTACGAACTCGCACCGCGTCTTCACTGCCTGCACCGGCGTCCTTCGTACACATTTCGCCAATCACGAATTCAGAAAGGTGCCTACAATGGCAATGAGCGAGGCTCAACGGTTCGAGTTGCATCTCGGGCTGCAGAAACTTATGGGAGAACCCATGGCAACAACTTTTATGGAGAATGTGCCACCCAGTGGATGGAGCGACGTTGCCCAACGTTCAGATCTGTCGATTGTTGAACGTGAACTTCGGAGCGATATGAACGACATACGGAGTGAAATCAACAACTTGCGGAGCGAGGTCAATAATCTTCGAATCGATCTTGACCGCGTGCGTGCCGATGTTGATCGCTTGGATTGCAAGTTGAACATGGTCATCGGAATCGGTCTGACTTTCGGTCTCGCTCTTCTCGCTCTTCAAGTGCAAATCATGCTCAGCATTGCCAGCCTGTAGAACCCTGTCCATGACCACTGTGTGGACACCTGTCCGCCAATAGGATTTGACCACCTCCTACCGTCAGGACACTTTGTGGCATCACATCTCATTCCCAGCACACACACCGGAAGCCTCCCCCGCCCCGACGACCTCATTCAAATCATGTGGGCCGTCGGCGACGGCATCCCCGTAGACAAGGTCGCACTCGATGCTCGTGTCTCAAAAGCCATTCAAGAGATCGTCAACAAGCAAGTAGCCGCTGGTGTCACCATCATCAACGACGGTGAAATGTCCAAGCCTTCCTATGCCACCTATGTGAAAGACCGCCTCTCTGGTTTCGCCGGCGAATCCATTCAGAACTATTTCTTCGACGACCTTGTTGATTTCCCTCGTAGCGCTGAAGCTGTTGCTGGAAACCCTGGTCGCCGTAAGCGTTCCGCCCCTGCGTGCACCAGCGCCATTGAAGTCATCGACCGGGATGCCGCCGTGAAAGACATGGTGGAGTTGTCTGCTGCTGCCAAGAAGGCAAACCACGAGAAGATCTTCACCAGTGCTGCGTCACCTGGAGTTGTGTCGTTGTTCTTTGGGAACGAGTACTACAAGACGCAAGAGGAATACGTGTTCGCCATTGCGGAAGCAATGCGCTTTGAATACGAAGCCATTGCAGCCGCTGGTGCAACGGTGCAAGTGGACTGCCCCGACCTTGCAATGGGCCGCCACTCTGCCTATGCACAAATGTCGCTGGAAGAATTCCGCAACACCATCCGTATGCACATCGAAGCGTTGAATCACGCAGTGCGCAACATTCCTGCAGAACAGCTACGTATGCACTTGTGCTGGGGCAACTATCCAGGCCCGCACCACCACGACGTTCCCATTCAAGACATCATCGACATTGTGTGGACTGCAAAGCCACAAACTGTGTTGTTTGAGGGCGCAAACCCGCGCCACTCACACGAATGGCAAGTACTGAAAGAACTTGGTGTTCCAGACGGCAAGTTCATTTGCCCTGGAGTTATTGAGCCACAGTCGAACTACATCGAACACCCAGAGCTTGTTGCGATGCGCTTAGAGCAATGGGCGCAAGTGGTGTCACCAGATCGCTTGTTGGCCGGTGTTGACTGCGGATTCTCCGTTCACGTAGGAACCACCACCATCGACCCCGACGTTGCTTTTGCAAAGCTTGCTGCGTTGTCGCAGGGTTGCGAAATCGCATCACAGCGTTTGTTCAAATAGGACTAACGATCTAGGGCCCGTTGAGGGCTACCAGAACAGATGTCTTGATGGTTCCGCCCACTTTGAAGTCAAGCGTCATTCCAAACACGTCGCCTTCGCGTAACGGAGTACGCAGCCCATCCAACATGATGTGCATTCCACCTGGAGACAATATGGCCGTCTTGCCTGGTGTCACCACAAGCTTTGATCCGTGCATCGTGACATTGCCTCCTCCACTGTGATGTCCGCCGCCGCTGTGTGAACTGTCTCCCTCGGTCGTATGCACTATTGCTTCGCTTGCAACGGGCGTACTGACGGACACAAGTTCGTCATTTACAGGCGAGACAACGCTGAAATACACGGCGGCAACTGTTGCTGTCTCTGGTGTGGGTCGTGTCCATGCGTTAGTCACTGTGAGTTCTGATACTGAAGTTTCGTCACTACAACCTGTCGCGATAAACAAGAGACCAGCAACAGCAATTGCTGAGAAGGCGAGACCCTTCGTTCTCATCGTTGACCAAACAACGGTCGCAAGCGGCGGTTCTTCTGAATGACGAAATGGTCTAGGGCAAGAATGATGAGCGCACTTGCGCCCCACAATGGATAGACAATTGCCAGCACTACGGCGGTAACCGTGAGACCCTTTCCTATGTTGACCTCTGATGGGCGCCTGGGTAAACCAAGTGAACCTTTACGACGCCTCTTCGCATACATAACGCCTCCTGAGATGATGGACCAGACGGTTAGTAGACACAGCAAGGTCATGAGAATGCGTGAGAAAAGTCCCCATTGCGTACCCATGTGAAGACTGACCGTTGTATCCACCGCGTACGACACACTTCCGTAGCCATAGACATCTTGTTGTGCCAGTTTTTCGCCAGAGAACTGGTTGACGAAGACATCTTTTGCTTCACCCGTTTTCCGCGGCCACGAGTTCGACAACGTGAAACTTCCATACAAAGGAGCACCCGCATCGTCTTCGGCGTTGGCTGGGAAGTACACGGTGTAGTTCGGCTTCATCTTTTCCAGCTTCGCTATTTCAACAACGGAATCAAGCGACAGTGGTTCTGCAACAGTGCCATCAGTTGATGGTACGTATGACGACGGAATCGGTTTGTCACCGGTGTTCCAGTTAATGCTGTTGCCTAGCCGGTCGAGGTCACCCTTCTTGCCAATTGGGCTAGCTGGGGCATCAGTCCAGGAGTTTGGACTGATTTCATTTGCGAGTGCAGTGAAGTTAGGCCCCCAGTATGTGGACCACGGAAGACCCGACACCGCAACGAAAAGAAGCAATGCGAACAACACTGCACCTGGGACTGCATGAAGGTCGCGCCACTTTGCACGGCCTTTCTTCTTCATGCGTAATGACCACATTTTCTTTCCGTTAGTCACTGCTTGACTAGCCCGCGACTTCCGCGGCCAGAACAAGTACAAGCCCGACAATGCGAGAACCACAATCCATGTACCAGACAACTCAAGAATTAAGTCGCCCAATACGTACTTGCGCATCACTGGGCCTTCATCCCACAGGGCAGAAACTGTTGGCAGAGAAACCTGTACCGCTTCGTTGTTCAGATGACCATGTAACGCGTTCGACCAACGCACAATCGTCATCTGTGCTTCGTCTTTTCCCAAGACCTCAGCGGTGTACGGATTGACATAGGCGTTATTTCCGCTTTCCAAACCAAAGATGGTGGAAGCGCCCGAATCTCTCGGTGGTGTCATTGAAACAATCGGATCATCCTTGAAGCGACCTTCAACTGCTTGTGCTTGTTTGTCGTATGAGACCACGGATGATGCAGCGTCTACCCGTCGTAAATCACTCTGAAACGTGTCCTGAATGGGTTGCGTGTACATAATCACGAGGCCAGTGATAGCGAACATCAACAAGAACGGCGCACCAATTGCTCCTGAATAGAAGTGCGCTCGCCACAACTGCCTCCAGCGCTTACTGGATTGGGCTTGGCGGCGCTCAAAAATTTCAATCTCTTCTTCGGTCACGGGGAGTAAGACACCCCTGATGTCAGAAAAGTTCCAAGCGTGTGCAGCAAACCTTTGTCACACAACAGCAAAGTGCCCGACTCTTTCGAGCCGGGCACTTCGTTAGTTCTTTTCGCTGTTGCGAATCGAATTAGTTGTTGTCCTTTGGCTGGTACAGAAGACCAATAATTGCGCCGTAAATGAGGTGCCACAGGAGAACGCCTGCTGGAAGCTTCCAGCCGTTTGGCGTATCGAACGAGAAGAGGCCGTAGCCCTGCTTCGGTGCGTATGCGTATGGCACAAGGAAGCCGATGCTGATGATCGTCATGATGACGCCATAGATAAGGCCCTTGAGAACATGGCTCGCTACAGGGATTGCCTTGTGTGCGATAACGCCGAACAAGATGCAGAACACGATGCCGTTGACAAAGTGCATGGACTGACCAGTGAAGTACTGGGTAATCGGGTTGCCCCAAGAGGCAGCACCAGCTGCGGGTCCAGCAGCGCTAGCAATCAGCTGACCGTTGTAGGCAGGCCACGGAAGTTGTGGAAGACCAATTGCTTGGAAGCAGTAGCCGAAGTAGGTGCCAAGTTGGGTTGCGATAACGCCGATGAGGGCAAGGCTGCCCACAGGATGCTTTTCAACCCAGCTGTGCCAGCGCTGAGTAGCGCTGGGTGCAAGTGAATTTGCCATTTTGAATTCCCCCAGGAGGTGAAGTGCGGGCTATTTGCCCGACTAGCGGACAAATTACCAATGAGCGGACACCAGAGGGTGGATTTCCGTGCCTCGGGTCACACGGGAGGCTGATAATCGATGTTTCGGTCAACGTTCATGTAGATATCCACGCCAATGGGGTGGGTCTGTTCTTCCACGATGTGGCCCAAAAGACCGGCGCAACGGGCCAGCAAAGCCACGCCGCGCATGACCCCCAGGGGCAAGCCCAGGTCTGCCAGAACCGCCCCGCAGACCCCTGCGCCGTTCAGGGGCAGGTGCTTGCCGAGGACGTCGGAGTGGGATCGACCAATGGCCTCAAAGAGGGCCAGGTGGGGGCCGAAGGTGCCGTTTTCGCGGGCCAGAGCCATGAGGACCGGGGTGCGGGGGTCGCCCTGCTTGTGGACGGGGTGGCCAAGACCAGGTACGAACTTGCCTGCCTCTTTCTGCAAGCGGACCACCTCACGGGCAACGTCGTCCCATTCGGCGGGAGTGCGGTCGTTGAAGCCCACGCGGGTGAGTTCGCGATTCAAGAACAATGCACAGTCTTCGGTGACACCCAAGAAGCGAGAGCCGCCTCCCAGCAGGCCCGCGGCCAATGCGCCCTGAAGCGAATCGGGTGCGCTGGCGTAGGTCAGGCGCGCGGCGATTGCGGTAGGTGTGAATCCGTGGTCGGCCAGTGCAGCAAGCACCGCTTCGAACATGACAAGTTGACCCTTCGAAGGGCGCTGCTTTGCAATGAGGTAATACGCGAGTTCGCCAAAGGAAATTTTTCCAAGGAACTCCGAAGCGAGGTCGTGACCCAACAGCGTGATGCTGTCGGCGTCTGATGTTCCGAGACCTGTTCTGTATGTGGGTTGTTCTGTTGTCATGGTTTTACATTCCTTCTAGCCATGTGCGAATTTCGTCTGAGTGCTCACCCAATGTTGGAGGTGGCAAGCGATAGTCGAGTTCACCGTCACTGAATGTGATGGGATTACGAACCAAATTGACTTCGCGATCTCCCTCGCCCACTGTGACTCGTGGACGCAATCCAAGCTTTTCTGCAAGTTCTACGCCATCGCCAATGGAGTTAATGGGTCCGCACGGAACACCCACTTTGTTCAATGCAATGAACAAATCGTCGGAGTTCCATTCTGCAAGTTTCTCCAACAAATACGGGCGTAGTTCTTCGCGATTCTTTGTGCGGTCGGCGTTAATGGCAAAACGTGGATCCTTCGCGACATCTTCGAGACCCAACACTGCGCACAATGCGTGGAACTGCTTGTCGTTACCTGCAGCAATGATGAGGTCGCGATCTTTTGTCGGTAACGCTTCATATGGGAACAAGCTGGGGTGTGCATTTCCCATGCGGAACGGAACAACGCCTGCTGCGGTGTACGCCGCTGTTTGATTCACCAAACCAGACATTGCCGATGACAACAAGTTGACTTCCACGTGTTGGCCGCGTCCAGTTTGCGCACGTTGATTCAACGCAGCAAGAACGCCAATGGTTCCGTGCAAGCCTGCCATTACGTCAAAGACGGAGATTCCGGCGCGGAAGGGAGGACCATCGGGCTCACCTGTGAGGCTCATGAGTCCCGATACTGCTTGCACAATGAGGTCATACCCGGGAAGCCACGCGCCTTCTGCGGTTCCGAAACCGCTGATGGACAGATACACGAGGCTGGGGTTATCAACGGAAACAGATTCATAATCCAGGCCGAACTTTTTCAGACCGCCTACTTTGAAGTTCTCTAAGCAAATGTCTGCCTTGCTCACGAGTTTCTTTACGAGAGCGAGATCGTCGGGGTTTCCGAAATCCAGAACAACCGACTTTTTATTGCGGTTAATGGACATGTAATAGGTGGCGACTCCGTCTTTCGTAGGCGGCACCCAGGTGCGGGTGTCATCACCAGCAGAACTCTCCACCTTGATCACCGTTGCGCCCATGTCTGCCAGCAGCATGGAGCAATACGGGCCAGCGAGTACGCGTGATAGGTCGGCAACCAGTAATCCGTCAAGCGGTTTGGCCATATTCTGAGAGGAGTTCATTTTGTAGGTCACTTTCCGTGGTGAAACGATGGGCGATAAGACTTTTGGAAGGCTCTGCTAATGACACGCGAACGCAATGAAGGTGACTTTGTAGAAGCGTTGTCGCGCGGGCTGAGTGTGATTCGTGCGTTCTCTACTTCGCACCTTGCGTTAACAGTGACCGAAGTTGCCGAGGTAACAGATCTGGCGCGACCGACCGCACGACGTTTGTTGCTCACATTGGAGAACTTGGGGTACGTGCGTTCTTCAGATGGCGTGTACACATTGACTCCCAAAATTCTTGAGCTGGGGATGTCGTACATCAATGCGCAAGGAATGTGGGACATTGCACAACCGCACCTTGCTGCACTCGTTGCGCAAACGCATGAATCCAGTTCCATGTCACAGTTGGACGGTAGCGACATTGTGTACACAGCTCGAGTGCCGGTTGCAAAAATAATTGGATTGTCCGTGCACATTGGTACACGTTTCCCTGCCGTTGCTACTTCGATGGGCCAAGTGTTGTTAGCCGATCTTTCAACAAAAGAACTTGATGCCGCATTGAAAGCACCGTCGCTGTCGCGCGTTGTTCCACGCGTGCGACCATCGCGCAAAGAGATTGATGCCGCGTTAGCCGAAGTACGTACACGCGGCTGGGCAATGTCTGACGAGCGTTTGTCGTTTGGTATTCGCTCTGTTGCAGCGCCCGTACGCGATGCACAAGGCAAAGTTATTGCAGCTGTAAATGTCACGGTGAATGCCGCAGAAACATCGATTGCTGAATTGAAGAAGTCGCATTTGCCGTTGTTGTTAAAGACAGCCGAGGCAATCACTGCGGACTTCACGCGCATTTCGTTGTTGCCAACAACAGAACCGCTGCAGCCGTAAGTCACGGTGTTACTTCCCTACTTCAGTGAGGTGGGTCTCTAACAAGAACTGGGCGGTTTCGTCCGGCGCCGAGAAAAACGGTGAGTGGTCGGCGTTGAGTTCTACTGAGTGCTTAGCCCACGATGCACGCAGACGTTGCTGATCTAACTGAACAGCGCGATCATCTGTGCACACCACATAACTGCTGGGAACCGTGATCCATGCAGGGTTTTCCATTGGTTCAACAGGAATCTCGCTGCGCATTGTTCGCCTGTATTGCATGGCGAGTCGTGCCAGCGATTCTGGGCTTCGGTGAAACAAGAAGTCGTTTGCGCCTTCTGTTAATGACAGTTCGCCGTCATCAGCAATCTGCAGACAACTGCGAAAGTCTGGGTTGCCCCACTTTGGTGACAGTTCTGTTTGCGATTCGCCAAGTGCAGGCATGCGTGCAGCCACATACACAAGGTGTTGTGCATTGTGTGCAGCTGCCGACACCGTGATGCCGGTGTAACTGTGCGACACAACGGTGACACCGCGATCGCCTAGTTCACTCACCTTGTTTCGCACTACTTCAACATCGTCTGCCAACGATGTGAAGGGCAGTTCAATGGCGTGACAATCCACCCCGTGTCGAGACAGTCTCTCGATGACCGGGACCCATGTCCATCCGGAAAAGAATGATCCGTGAACAAAGAGAATGCTGGTGCCAGCCATCTCGGGGGGAAACGGATGTCTAGCGGTAGTTGTTGTTGCTGGTGTGATCACCAGCAAGCCAACGCTTCAACACATCGTGTGCGTCGTTGCGGCGGTCTGCGTTGATCTTTGCTGCACCTGGTGCATCTGCGGTGAACTCAAGAAGCATTCCATTTGGATCTTCTGTGTACAGCGAGCGGCAGTAGCCGTGTTCAAGAACGTAGGTTCCTTCTGGCTTCCATCCGGCCTTCGTGAGGCGAGCAAAGATTTCGTCTTGTGCTTCTGGCGCAACATTCAATGCAATGTGACGGAAGGGAGATGGTGTGAGTGGTGGATCGAACTCGTCTTGGTCGGACTTGTTTGCGAACTGGAAGAACGCAAGTGCGCTTCCGTCGGGCATTCCGAAGAAGCAATGGCAGTAGACGCGCATTGCGCCGAACAGTTCGTCTGTCTCGGACCATGTAGCAACAAGCGGAAGACCAACAAGGTCTTCGTAGAACGCACGCGTGGCTTCAAGATCTTTCGTGAGGTACGCGGTGTGGTGGAGGCGGGTGGGTGCACTGCTCATGTGATTCTCCTTCGTGGAAAATGGTCAGATGTCCGCTAGTCGGACACATAACCGTTGTGCGTACATTATTGCCCACTCACGGCTGCCACAACCTGCGCCCGTTGGTTGTCTATCCAAAGACAATGGTGCGGTTGCCGAAGGTGAGAACTCGGTGTTCCACATGCGCGCGAATGGCCCGGGCGAGAACCACGGTTTCCAGGTCTCGGCCCGTACGCGTGAGTTCGGCAACGTCGTCGCGGTGAGTGACTCGAGCAACATCCTGGGTGATAATTGGGCCTTCATCCAACACATCGCTCACATAGTGGGCCGTTGCGCCAATAACTTTGACGCCTCGATCGTGGGCCTGGCGGTACGGGTTTGCGCCAATGAACGCCGGCAAGAACGAATGATGGATATTGATCATGCGGCCCGCCCATGGCGCCACAACTTTGGGTGGCATCACCAACATGTATCGAGCCAAGACCACCAATTCCACATTGAGTGAATCGAGCAAAGTGCCGAGAGTGTCTTCTTGTTCGGCGCGGCCATTGGCGCCTTCGCCAACAGGCACGTGGTAGTACGGCAATCCGAACGACGTGGCCACAGGTGCAGCATCGGCATGGTTCGACACAACGGCCGCAATATCTAAGCCAAGGTCGCCGTAGGTGGTGCGAGACAACAAGTCTGCAACGCAGTGCAAATGCTTTGAACACAAGATGGCCGTACGCGGCTTCCATGGCGATGCATTGAGCGTGAAAGTCATTCCCCAATTGCTGGCAACAGCTTGGAAACCAGCAGTAAGAGTGGCAAGTGTTGTAGAGGATGCGTGTGTGAATTCAACACGCTGAAAGAACATGGAGTCAGAAAGGTCGGTGTGTTGTTCGGCGTGAACGATGTTTCCGCCAACAGAGGCAATCCAAGTTGCAACCGCGGCAACAATGCCGGGTTTGTCCGGGCACGAAATGAGAAGGACGGCCGTTGATTCCACAGTGGTGGAGACGATGGGAATCGAACCCACGACCTCCTGCTTGCAAAGCAGGCGCTCTACCAATTGAGCTACGTCCCCGAAGGGCAGGTAAGAGACTATCGGCGCAACATCAGAACTGCCTCAGGCCCGTAGCCATTTGGCGGGGGGTCCGCGCTCACCACGAATCCCCGTTTTTCCCAGAACCCCCGAGAGCCTTGCACCGACACCAAGTGGCAGACCGAGATGGCGTGCGCGGCGCTCACCGTTGTGAGTGCCGCCAAGAGTTGGTCGGCCACGGCGCGACCCCTCCACTCGGGACGTACCGCAAGGTCATGGATGTACATGGCCTGGGCCTCATGAAGTGGAACGGACAACACAGCCGACGAATTCAAGGCCACACCCACGTGACCCGCAATGGGAAATGCGATGAGATACCCCACCATCTCGCCGTTGTGCCATGCGCCAAATGATGTTTCGTCTGATGCGCTGATCTTGGCCGCGAAACTGTCGGCGTCTTCTAAAAAGTTCGCTGCATACGCAGTTTCTTGAAGGCAAAGAACATCTGGGACATCGGCCGTATCCAATATTCGAATCTCCACCTCATGATGCACGCGAGCACTGTAGTGGTGAGGTGATATTTGAGTGAAAGGTGCTGTTGACCTCAATAATCTCCCCTGTCGCCCGAAGTGGCGGGGGTACCCTTGACCTATGGCAGGCGAACTCATCTATGCATTCCGAATCATGCGCCTGCCGTTGCTCGATGCCGGCGGTGCGGCTATTGGTCGAATTGACGACATTGTGGTGGTTCCTGGCCGCAGTGGCGTCGCGCCCCGTGTCACCGGGTTCGTAGCCACCAGCCAACGCCGCCGAATTTTCGTGAACGCAAATCGGGTGGGGTCACTCGACACCGAAGGCGCGCGCCTTCGTAGTTGGGACGTGGACCTCAACCCCTTCAAGCCCCGTGATGGTGAGCGCCTCTTGGCTGCCGACATCATCGATAAGCGCGTCAATGGCGAAAGCGTCAGCGATGTGGCCCTTCGCCCCACCGTTACCTCACGCGAAACCGGATGGGAAGTGGCCAAAGTTCGTCTCAGCCGTGGCGGAATTTTTGGCAAGAAGAACACCTACCGATTGGTGGAGTGGAACGAAGTGGGTGGCTTATTCGCAGCCGTTACCGAAATGGCTGCAGAAGCTGCGCGCTTGCGCGACATGCACCCCTCCGACGTAGCCGCTGTTGTGCGTGCGCTTCCGCTACCGCAACGTCAACTGTTGGCAAAAGAAATGGACGACGACCGTCTTGCTGACTTGTTGGAAGAGTTGCCAGAGAGCGAACAGCTCACTCTTATTTCGAATCTCGACCTTGATCGCGTCATTGACGTTCTTGAAGAGATGGAGTTTGACGACCTTGCCGACCTTCTTGCAGAAATGCCTGCGCAGCGACGCGCTGAAGTGTTGGAAGCAATGGACGACGAAGACGCCGATGTTGTTCGTTCGCTGTTGTCATATGCGCCAGGTACTGCTGGTGCATTGATGACACCTGAAATCATCATCATGGGCGCCAATGCAACCGTTGCTGAAGCACTTGCTCAAGTGCGAGACCCCGAGTGGTTGGTCTCTATTGCGGCGCAAGTGTTTGTGACGCAACCGCCATACAAGGCTCCCACCGGTACATACCTTGGTGTTGTTCACTTGCAGCGCTTGTTGCGTGAACCTCCCAGCACAGAACTGGGTCGTTGCATTACAAAAGAACCCACTGTGTCGCCGTCGCTTTCCGATCGCGAAGTTGCAGAGTTTCTCGCTTCGTACAACTTGCTTGCGGTGGGTGTGTGTGACGGTGCCGACCATTTGCTTGGCGCAATCACAGTGGACGACGTTCTCGACCGCATGCTGCCCGCCGACTGGCGCCAGCGTCGACGTCAGGCGGCTCAGTCATGAAGCGTCGCCAAGATCTCTCCACTCCACGCCAGCGTCGCCGTGTTGGTATTCACTACGACCCCGATGCATTCGGTCAATTCAGCGAGGCCATTGCGCGCTTCCTTGGCACGGGCCGCTACCTCGTTATTCAAACGGTCATCGTGTTTTTGTGGGTCACAGTCAATGTGTTCAACATTGCGCCGTTCGACGAATACCCATTCATTTTCCTCACGCTCATCTTGTCGCTTCAGGCCTCGTACGCTGCGCCGCTCATCTTGTTGGCGCAGAACCGTCAAGAGGATCGCGACCGCGAACAACTTGAGCGTGATCGCGAAATGGCTGCACGAACTCAGGCCGATACCGAATACTTGGCGCGAGAACTCGCTGGTGTCCGTTTGGCGTTAGCCGATGTTGTCACCACGGCAGATCTTCGTGATCAGTTAGAGCGCATTAACGAAGCGCTTGACAAATTGGTCGCTAACGCGGACGATTCGTCACCACGCCAACAGCCCGACGCGTAGCTGCAGCAAATTCGCGGGGCATCTGCATGGGTGCAAGGTGGTCGCCTTCTAAGTGCACAACTTCTGCGCGAACTGCTTCGGCAAGCGCTTTTTGTTTGTGCGGTGGAACCAGACGATCGTGCGTTGTGAGAACAAAAGCAGTCGGCACATCAATGTCGCGTGCAAAAGAACGTGCGTCGAAACGAGAAATGGCGCGGCCGGCTTCACTAATCATCCATTGATCATTGCGTCGTACTTCGCCAACGATCCATGGAATGAACCTACTGAGTTCATGGCCACGAGGAATTGCTTTGCGTAAACCGAAACGAATGAAGCGTGGCGTGCTGACTTGTCGGAACACGGGGCCAAGCACGTGCCCTACTCGCCACCGGGCGCGTTCGCTGCGTGTGGCGTTCCACTCAAGTGCTGTTGCTTGCAACACCATGCCGTCTAACAGTTCGGGGTGGCGTTTCCAGAACAACAAACTGATGGGGCCACCCATGGAGTAGCCCACGGTGGTGACTGAGCCCACACCCAATGCGCGCACTACATCGGCCGCATCGTCGGCACAATCTTCTAAAGAGAACGGTTGATTGGGTCGAAGGCCTCGCCCGTGTCCGCGATGATCAACCCCAATCACAGAGAAGTCTTTGGCGAGTTCTTCATACGCGGTGAAGAACTGCAGGTCGGACGATGCAGTCCAACCGTGTAACAAAAGAAGCGTGGGTGCTTCGGGGTCACGGTGAATGTGGTGACGCACGAAGATTTCTCCACGGCCTGGCAAATGCACAACACGGCCTGGAAGTAGCGGTGGGATTTCTAACGCGGACGCAATTCTTAACGGCATGCGCGACACACTCCCACTACATCGAGGCGATGATGCGCCATCTTGAAGCCGGCTTTCGCTGCAACTCGTTCAAGAGCAGCATCTAACGCTTCTTCGATTCCATCGGGAATACGCACATCGTCAACGGATCCACACACACTGCACACCATGTGATGATGATGCCCGGTGATGTCTTCACTAAGTTCAAAACGCGCCCATTCATCTGTTGTGATGACACGAACCACAACACCTGCGTTTTCCAACACGGTGAGATTTCGATATGCCGATGATTGCGCGAGTCCTGTGGTGTGTTCCAGAATTTCGGGAATAGATAACGGTCGCTTTGCGTGTGTGAGTGATTCCACAATGGCGCGTCGCCCGCTGGTAAATCTCTGACCTATCTCGGCCAACTTGGTTGCCACGTGGTGCGCGATGTCAGAAGCAGCAACGTGCTGATGTTCTGTCTTAGAGCCGGGCATGTAAATCACGCTACCGAGAATGAATGAGAATCAGTCGTTGAGAATGGCAAGTGCTTGACGCACCAGCCCGTCAACAAGAGAAAACGACTCTTCAATTGATGCGGGAAGCAATACGAAGCGACCGGCTTCATCTTGTGTGGCGACGGGCCGAGTACGTGGACCTGCGCCAAAAGTTTTCTGTATGCGTGATTGATGCGCACCCCAACCCATGAGTTGAAACAGCACGATGTTTTTTTGTTTAGCCGACAGTTCTTCCGTTGCATTCACCACTGACAGTGCTGCTAACGCAAGACGAGCACCTTCTTGTGCCGCTTCCACCCATGGCAAAAGTTGTGGGTCATCACAGGTGAGGTCGGCAACTGATTGCCACCACTCGTGTGACGGAGAGTCACCTGGCCAATGTGCATCACCTCTATACGCAGTTGCTTCGGCAAGTGCTCGAATACCGTGCGACTCAACAAAGCGTTCCCACGCAGTGAACTCATTCTCACCGCGCGACCATGCCGCCGCAGAAAACAGTGTTGGCCGAGATGCAGCGAACTCTTCCATTGGGTTCCACAAAAAGCCTGAACACGTAGAGAGCAATTCCGGGTCCCGCCCCATGAGTGGACCCATGTGTAGATGCGCACGCATTCGAGCATCGTTCACAGGTGTGTTGTCCCATATCAATGGCAAGCGCCCACCAGTAACACGTGAGCGTTCACGCGATTGCGACGCGGTGATGGAGTCGGTGACTACCGTATCGCCAGTCCACATCACCTCAATGTCGTCGCGCAGCCCGGTGCACAGAGCGGTGAGGTAGTCAGAGGCGTTGATTCCTGCGTAATGCGTTGGAACTATCCACACCGGGACACCGAATACTTCTACCGTGGCGTGCGCCAACGCTTGATGATTCTGTGCGGCGTGCAAAACAGGAAGGTCGTCGAAGCACAACACCACTACCTTGCACCCTGCATGAATGGCCGGAAGCAACTTATTGATGACTTGTTGTTCACTTGCGTTATCGCCGGGTGTTAGACCAACAGCTACTTGCACCGCAGACGAACGATGCGATAGTTCCGCAAAGCACTCCAACTCTTCGTCTGTAAATGGTTCGTTCCATTGTTCGCGATGTCGTGGTTCTAGTTTTGCGGCCCACACATAGGTGTTCCAGCCCCACGACGCCATGTCGTCAATACATGCCAGACGATCTGCATGAGACCACGGTGCACCGTAGAACCCTTCAATGACTCCAAGAATTTTGGATTGCGTCACTGTTCAGTTCCTACAAACTGATGCAGTGTGATTCCTGAGTTCACTGCACCATCGAGAATGTCGGCGTTGGGCAACACAGCTTGGCCGAGGTTATGAACTCCGGCGGGCACAACACCCGTAGTGAGTGCAATAGCGGCGTTCGCAGCGACAACGCCGCTAATTGTTCCCACCTTGTTTGCAATACCAACAATCTCTACGTGGCGTCGTCCATTGCGCACGCCGCGAACCTCTACACGTAACGCGCCTTCCAAACCTTCGGCGTGCGGACGACGCAACATTGGCAGTCGTGCCGTGAGTCTGTCGCGTCGTGTTGCAGAGACTCGTGAAGTAATTCGTTGCAAGTCAGGTTCAAGCCGTTGCATCAGCACTGGTTCTGGTGATGCAAAGCGATAACAATCGCGTGCGCCCACTGGGTCGGGAAACCAACACAGTTCGCGTCCACTACCCGCTGGCCTCTGCAGCCACTCACCGTCGTGCCAGCCAACAGATAGTCCTGCAAGAGAGTCGTGGTGCTGGCGAGCGCACATTGGCCCTGCTGTTCCGTGAACTGCAGTGTGCACTTCATCAATTGATTCGAATGCTCGCCGCATATGGCTGACCAGCAGACCCGACATGCCTGGCGAACACGCCGCACCAGCGATGATGGTCGCGTTGCGAGCTTCGGCGCGTTCTTGAGAGTCCAACATGGACATCACATCTTCCAAGTTGTCGCTTGTAGAGACAACGGAGATTCCTTGCGCGATGAATGTGGATGCGAGAGCTGCGTGTGGGGCCCCGTGAGTCAACACAACAACAGAACAATCAAACAATTCTGTTGCTGTTCGTAGCGAAGCCACTTTCACAGAATGACCGAGGGTGTGCAGAGTGAGTGCGGTGCGCGAGCCAACGATGCCGTGACCAACGATGCCAATGGAGGAATTGATTTCCGATGCCATGGCCGTTATCGCTGCGGCGTGACCTCACGCCAGCCACCCTGTTGTGGGGCAACGACTCCCTTGGTGCGACGGCGAAGAACGCCAGCCACCATTCCGGCGATGGAGATAGCAAGGAGGACTTGGCGAATGAACTTCACAACTGCCTCCTTCGACGAGGATCGCCCTGCCCGAACGGCAGTGGCGGTAGTGGTGGGGCTAACAAGAATCGAACTTGTGACCTCATCCTTATCAGGGATGCGCTCTAACCGACTGAGCTATAGCCCCATTACGGGACTTAGAACTCTATCTGTGGGTCTGGCCAGGCTCAACCGGCCGAGCCACCACTTCTTCTTCCAAAACGGTGACCCGGACACCCCCCACCAATTCGGTGATGAGGTTGAAAACGACGGCTCCGAGCACCCACAGTCCCGTTCCGAGGGCAATGCCGAAAATCCCGAGAACGGCGAAAGACCTGAAGAGTTCTGCGCCCTTGAAGGTGAAGGAGTCCCAGCCGAAGGACTCGAGGAACTGCTCCACGTTGTCGATGGTGCCCGTGGCACTACCCACATTCCATAACAACACGCCCGTGATGAGGAGCACCACATACAGCGCCGCATGAAAGACCAGACCTACTTTGAGAACGCTCCATGCGTCGATGTCGCGGATGGTCCGCGTGACACGACGAACACGCCGACGTGGTGTGGCGGTTTCAGCGGCGCGGGACATGTCACGAGCGTAGTGAGTATGTGGCGACCAAGTGAGTCACGGTGCACCGAGTGCAGATGCGGTGGCAACAAGATCTGCCTTCCTCACCACAACAGTCACAACCGATTCAACGTGTTGAAGGGAGATGAGTTGCACAGAGAGCCGAGAGGCAAATGTTCGAGCGATTGCGTCTCCCCTACTTGCAGCAACGAGTGCGACAGAGTCGGCGTTGGTTTGCAGTTGTGCGCGTGCAGAAACATGTGCCGTTGCTGTGGAAATAGACCACGTACCAGCTGCAGTAACGGCCAGCCACAGAAGCGTAAGGAGCGCAACGTTTGCGCGTTGAGATTTATTCTTCGTCGGCGGCGAGGATTGGCGCAACTGAGGCAACTACGGCTCCGTCGTCAAGGTTCATAAGGCGAACGCCGGTTGCGGCGCGTCCTTGACTGGAGATCTGCTTGACCTCGGTTCGCATAGCAACACCATTTGATGCCACAGCCACAATTTCATCGTCGAGTCCCACCATGAATGCAGCAACAACCTTGCCCTTGCGGTCGGTGATCTTCACTCCGATAACGCCTTGCGTTCCGCGTCCCTTACGTGGGAAGTGGGCGATCTGCGTGCGCTTGGCGTATCCGGCGTCGGACACAAGAAGCAATGCGTCGTCGTCGTGACCTGGATCTGCCGACACCACTTCGTCACCAGCACGCAACTTCATTCCGCGAACACCTGCGGCAGTGCGACCCATGGGTCGCACTTCTTGCTCGTTGAAGCGAATGACTTGGCCAGAACGGCTGATGATGAAGATGTCGTCATCGCCCGATGTTTCAATAACGCGAACAAGTTCGTCGCCGTCTTTCAAGTTCAACGCAATAAGACCATCACGGCGGCTTGAGTTGTACGCGTCGAACGCCGTCTTCTTTACTTGACCACCCTTGGTCACAAAGAACAAGAAGCGTTCGCCAGGGAACTCACGCGTATCGATGATTGCCTGAATGGTCTCGCCGGCCTGAAGTGGCAACAGGTTGA
>JBIIQG010000076.1:0-4997 GCA_044342185.1 Ilumatobacteraceae bacterium
GAAGAACCCACGTATTCGCTACTGCTTCTTCGGGTACACCAGCAGTTCCGGGCAGACCAAGTGTTGCGAGTCCACTTCCGCCAGCTGCTAATAACGCATCGGTTGCGCCGTGAAAGTTGCCATTGAATGTGACTATTCGCTTACGACCAGTTGCTCCACGAGCAAGACGCACAGCTGTACTGGTTGCTTCGGTGCCACTGTTCATGAAGCGCACTCGCTCGCATGACGGAACTCGCTCGCCAATGGCTTCTGCCAACTTCATCTCACGTGGCGTCGGTGCACCATACGAGGTTCCGTCACCGGCAGCCGCGCGGATTGCCTCTGTCACTTTCGGATGTGCGTGGCCCAAGATAATGGCGCCGTAACTTTGCACAAGGTCAAGAAGTTCGCGACCTTCCACATCCCATACGCGCGCACCTTCTGCACGCGACACGATGTACGGAGTTCCGCCGACGGATTTGAATGCGCGGATTGACGAGTTCACACCACCGGGAATTGCGCGCGCGGAACGGTCGAAAATGCCCTGATTTGAAGGGATTCCTAGACCTCTGCACACAGTGGGTGTGCACCCGGCCGTGACACACGTTGTTGCATCGCAATACGGAATAGTTCCAGTCATGGTGTTCCTACTGTGCTGAATACTCAGCGAACCACCGAGTGAGATACGTGAGAATGATGTCTGCGCCAGCACGTTTGATTGATGTGAGATGTTCGAGCGCAACTGCATCGTGATCGATCCAGCCATTTGCTGCGGCGGCCTTAATCATGGAGTACTCACCGCTGACGTGATACGCAGCAACTGGTGTATCAACTGATGCACGCACTTGCCCAATGACATCGAGATACGACAATGCAGGCTTCACCATGACAATGTCTGCACCTTGTTCAATGTCTTCAAACACTTCACGCATTGATTCGCGTGCATTACGCCAATCTTGTTGGTAACCCTTGCGATGGCCGCCACCTGCAATTTGCACGTCAACTGCATCGCGGAAAGGTCCGTACAACGCAGATGCATACTTCGCCGAGTACGCCATGATGGCGATGTTTTCAAAACCAGCATCGTCTAGCGCAGCGCGAATTGCCCCCACTTGACCATCCATCATCCCGCTTGGTGCAACAACATGCGCCCCTGCGGTGGCCTGAGCAATTGCTGCGCGACAATAAATTTCCAGTGTGGCGTCGTTGTCTACCTCACCATCGCTTCCCACAATTCCGCAATGACCGTGCGAGGTGTATTCGTCCACGCACAAGTCGGCCATGATCACCATGTCGTCGCCAACAGATGCTCGTAAAGCACGAAGTGCCACTTGAGCAATTCCGTTTGGGTCCCACGCACCAGAACCTTCTGCATCTTTCGTTGCTGGCACCCCAAACAAAATGACGGCCTTTACGCCAAGGTCACGCAACCCGTTCACTTCGGCAACAAGTGAGTCGACAGTGTGTTGCACAACGCCCGGTAGGGAGGCGATGGGCTGAGGCTCGGAAATTCCCTCGCGAACGAACAACGGTGCCACGAGGTCCGAGACATGAAGACGAGTCTCTGCAACAAGTTCACGCATTGCGTGTGTGGTGCGAAGACGACGTGGGCGCGACGAAGGGAAACTCACACTCTGATGTTATTGGCAGGACAGGCCACCTCATCGGGGCAGAATCACCTGTGATTAGTGGTTCTGGCTCTCCAGCACGCGTTCTGCGGTCTCGAGAAGGGATTCAAGTGTCTGCTCCGACGCGACCGCTGATACATCGATCCCGAGAGCTTGCGCCACCTTCGCCGTGGATGGTCCGATTGCAACGACTACTGGAGGAGTGGACGTGCCAAATGCTTCACACCATCCTGTGGCTGCACTTCCCGAGGCAAGTAGCAACACATCTGCAGATAATGCAGGTTGCACCATGTCGGCTGCCGGACGCAACTGAACCGTTTGATACGCAACAACTTGATTGACAGTCCATCCCTTTGCACCTAAAGCCTGGGCGAGTGAGTCGTCTGCAAGATTTCCCTGCACAAGCAATACAGAGCCCTGACCGTGCGGGAATGCATCAGCCAAAACTTCAGCACGTGCAGGTTGTGCGATGAGCGACACGGCAGTCCCGAGAGAACGTGCAGTTGCGTCTCCGACTGCCGCTATGGATGGGTACTGCGTTGCATCTCCGGCTGCTTGAGCTGCTGCCAAGAACGGAGCAACCCGCTCGGCACCATTTGGTGATGTGACGACGAGCCAATCGAATTCATGAAAACGTTGCAACACTTCGTCGCGCTCACGACCGTCGTCATCTGGTTCTGCGATTGCGATAAGCGGCACCTCAACCACTTCGGCACCTCTGGCTTCAAGGAGATGCCTTAATGATTCGTTTTGCGCAATGGATCGAGTGATGACAACCGATTTATTGCCGAGCGAGGAAGCCACAGCTATTCCTCGCTCGCAATCTGTCGTGAACACTCTGTAGCCATAGCCGCTCCGACAACAATGTGATCGTCAGAGTCACCAATGAATCCTTCAAGTTGTACGCAATCATCTCCGCTATCAGTTGCCATAAAAGCACGGAACACGCCATCTGTTGATAGATGCGCACCGACAGGAACAGAACAGCCAGCACCAAGTATCGCCAAGAATGCACGCTCTGCTTCCACCGCACGACGGCTCTGCGCGTGATCGATGCGGGAGAGAATGGCAAGTGTGCCGGTGTCAGATTCACGACATTCCACAGCAACGGACCCCTGACCCACCATGGGTACCGCAAGTTCCAGAGGTAGTACCTGAGTGATCTGATCCGTGATTCCCAGAATTTCCATTGCTGCAACTGCCATCACAATTGCACCGCCGTCGGGAATCTTTGACAGTCGCGTCTGAATGTTTCCGCGTAAATCAACAAACTGAAGATCTGGTCGAACACGCTTGAGTTGGGCACGACGACGCACCGAACCTGTAGCAACTGTTGCCCCGTGCGCAAGTGACTCGAGGGTTGCACCAACAAGTGCATCATTCGGGGTGCGTCGTTCACCAATTGCACCAATGATTAACCCATCTGCCTTTTGTGATGGCAAATCTTTTGCGGAATGAACCGCAATGTCTGCTCGTCCATCAAGAACTGCGTGCTGCACTTCTTTCACAAAAACGCCTTGCCCGCCCATTTGGTGCAACGGAGTTGTCGCGTTGACATCACCACGAGTATCTACGTAGACGTACTCCACCTCTACATGCGGTTGCGTACGAGTGATGAGTGCGCCAACATGTTCGGACTGAGCGCGTGCTTGAGCGCTCGAACGTGTTGCGATTCGTAAAACAGTCATAGAGATGTTCAGTCGAGATTAAACAAATCTCGAACGGCTGCAGACAAACGCTCACCTTGTGGTGTTCCGGCGGCTTCACGCAAACGAACCGAGGGGCTGTGGAGCAACTTGGCCACAATTCCACGCGTAATAGATTCGACTACTTCACGCTGTTCGTCTGTCATTCCAGACAAGCGAGTGCTAAAGCGATCAAGTTCGGCGGTTCGGATCTCTTCAACCACTTCACGAAGTTGTGCCACCAACGGAGCAGCCTGGCGCTGCGCTTGGTCGAGAGTGAATCGCTCCACTTCGTAGGAAATGATGTCTCGCACTTGGTCAACTTCACCTGCACGCTTGTTGAGACCACGTTCGGCCCATTCACTGAGATGATCGAGATCGCGCAGAGTGACAGCAGGAATCTCTGCAACATCGGCATCCACGTCTCGCGGAAGAGCTATGTCGACAATAAGCAATGGTGCATCGATGCCGTTGCGGGCCTGCTGTACCACGTTGCGCGAGATGATGGTTCCGCCAGCACCGGTACACGCCACCACTACATCGGATTGCGCTAACTCTGAGTGAAGAGCGTCAAATGGCGCCACACGAGCGCCGACCTTCTCGGCGAGAACTTCACCACGTGCCGGAGTGCGATTGACGACAGTAACGCTTGCGACGCCAGCGCGTGACAAAGCAGTGGCGACTCCTTCGCCCATCTCGCCCGCGCCTACAACAAGAACATTCTTTCCTTCAAGTGAGCCAATGGTGTCCCGCGCCATTTCTACTGCTGCGTGTGACACCGATGCTGTTGATCGGCTGATCGCGGTTTCTGTTCGTGCGCGCTTGCCAACTTCTAGTGCGTATCTGAACAACAAGTTCAACGTGTTGCGAGAAGCACCTTCTTCCATGGCAAGTTCCCATGCAGAGCGCACCTGACCGACGATTTCGGTTTCGCCAAGAACTGCTGAATCAAGGCCTGAGGTGACTTCAAACAAGTGCACTATGGCTTCATCGTCATGCTGGCTGTAAAGATGCGGCGTGATTTGGTCGGCGCTAATGCCGCTGGTCTCGCACAAGAAATCACGAATGTCTGAGTACGCACCATGGAAGCGTTCGACAACTGCGTACACCTCGGTGCGGTTACACGTTGACAGCACAACTGCTTCGCGAATGTCGTTGCGGACCGTGAGACTGTGCAGCGCCTTTGGCATTGACGAGTCTGCGATTGCCAACTTTTCAAGAAGAGTGACAGGGCTTGTTCTGTGGTTGACACCAATAACAACGATGGACATGGCTGCCTACGCGCTCACTGGTCCAGATTGTTCGCCTGTGGGTACAGAACGAAGACCATTGTTTCGACGCTGTTCGTAGTAACTAAGAATCTGCAGTTCGAGCGCAAGATCTACTTTGCGAACATTCACTCCACGGGGCACAGACAAAACCGTGGGAGCAAAGTTCATAATGGATCCCACTCCGGCACGCACGAGAGAGTCTGCGGCATCTTGCGCCTGTTGAGCAGGGGTTGCAATGATGCCAATACTGACCGACTTCGAGTGCACAATTTGAGTGAGTTCATCTGCGTGCTTGACACGCACACCACCGACAAGCGATCCGATTTTTGATTCGTCTTTGTCGACCACACCAACAATGTGGAATCCGCGCTCTGAAATTCCGGTGAAGTTGGCAAGAGCTTGCCCCAAGTTTCCGGCACCGACGATGACGACTG
>JBIIQG010000077.1:0-4936 GCA_044342185.1 Ilumatobacteraceae bacterium
GTGGGGTTGCATGTTGGGGGATCGATGTTCCGCACGGCGAAGACCCTGGGTATGGCGCCGAGATGGACTTGCGCGCATTGTTCGGCCGCATCAGTGAAACGGAGTGGGCAATTGCGGGTAGAGCTGTTCAGTTGGTGGAGTGGGCGCGAACGCACCGCTTCTGTGGTCGTTGCGGCGAACCCACTCGTATGGCCGATGCAGAGCGTGCATTCGTCTGCCCCGCTTGTTCGCTGATGGCATTTCCGCGATTGGCACCCGCCATCATCACATTGGTCACGCGCGGAGAAGGCGAGCAGCAACAAGCCCTGCTTGCGCGCGGTGCGAATTTTCCTGTTCCTATGTTTTCGTGTCTTGCCGGATTTGTTGAACCAGGGGAGAACTTGGAACAGGCCGTTGCACGTGAGGTGGAAGAAGAAGTTGGAATTGTTGTTGATTCCATCGCCTATGTTGCGAGCCAGCCATGGCCTTTCCCACATTCATTAATGCTTGGGTTCACGGCGCGATGGGTGTCTGGCGACATTGTGTGCGACACCACAGAAATTGCAGAAGCTCATTGGTATGACCGGGATGACCTACCAATGATTCCACCGGGAATTTCTATTGCACGACGTTTGATCGACGATTGGGTGCATCGCCGCTAGTACGAAAGCACGCTCCATCTCGTAGCGTTCTGGTCATGACTTCACTTCATCTTGGCCGAGTTGGTCTGTGGACCGCAGACTTCGATCTTCAACCAATGTCTGCTGCGCAAGAAGGAATTGCGCAAGTAGAGGAAATGGGATTCTCCACGGTGTGGGTTCCCGAAGCAGTACTTCGTGAGCCATTCGCGTCAACCTCTTTGTTGTTATCCGCGACAAAGTCCATGGTGTTAGCAACAGGTATTGCAAGTTTGCACGCACGTACGGCCCAAACCATGCAGGCCGGATGGAAGACGGTCACCGAAGCGTTTCCCGATCGTTTTCTCTTGGGTATCGGCGTGAGCCATGCACCAATGGTGCAAGGGGTACACAAAGCTAATTACGACAAGCCGTATTCAACAATGGTGGAGTATCTCGATGCGATGGATGCTGGTATCTATATCAGTCCGCAGCCATCGACTCCACCGCGTCGAGTACTTGCCGCGCTTGGACCCAAGATGTTGAAGTTGGCCGCAGAACGCGGTGAAGGTGCACACCCGTACTTCACGCCAGTTGAGCACACGGCGTTTGCGCGAGAGACCATGGGCGCTGGCCCCTTGCTTGCCCCTGAACTCGCTGTTGTGCTGAATGAAGAGCCAAGTGTTGCGAAAGAAATTGCAAGCAAGTACATGACGACGTACACACGACTTCCCAATTACGCGAACAACCTGAAGCGTTTTGGTTATTCAGATGAAGAGATCACGGGACACGCAGATCGTTTGATGGATGCAATTGTTCCGCGAGGGTCCATGGATGTCATCGTCGGCCGAATCCGCGAACATCTTGATGCCGGCGCCGACCATGTGTGTGTGCAGGTGCTCACAGCAACACCAGGTGTCTTACCTATGAAACAGTGGCAAGAACTGGCTGACGCTGTAAAGGGTCTGTAATGCAGCACGCCGATTACGTGCGTGCCGTTGAGTTCCACGGCGCAGAAATAGCGCGGGCCGCACGCCTCTCTCTTGATGCGCCAGTGCGCGCCTGTGGTTCATGGCGTGTTGCAGATTTGTTGTGGCATGTGGGAGAAGTACATCGCTTCTGGACGGCCATGGCCTTGTCCGGCACAACAACGCGAACAGAAACACTGCGCGACGAGCGTCCTGAAGAGATGGACATGATTCGGTGGTACGAAGAAGGTGTCTCACATCTTGTGTCGACAGTGTCAACGCTTTCTCCCGATCAACCCTGCTGGACGTGGGCCGGCCCGCAGAACATTGCGTGGCTGACGCGACGAATGGCTCATGAAACCGCGGTGCATGCGTGGGATGCCGGATGGGCGGCGGGGCTTCGACCCGAGATTGCCCCCGAATTTGCGAGTGATGGAATTGACGAGTTTCTGTATGTGATGACACCGCTTGTTCGAGAAGGTCAGCCAATTATTGGTGGATCGGTACACGTGCATTGCACCGATGTGGAAGGTGAGTGGTTGTTGACGCCGGGCGATGGTTTGGAGATGGTAGTCACGCGCGAGCATAAGAAGGGCTCGGTGGCGTTACGCGGCACCGCATCTGATCTTTTGTTGGTGTTGTGGCGCCGACTCCCCGTTGACATTGTGGAAGTCATCGGGGACTCGTCGGTTGCAGAACGCTTCTTGTTGCGTTCTGACCTTGATTAACGAAGCGTGATTCTCTTCCACTTTGAGTAGTTGCCTGCGGCGTCTCGTAGACGAACACGGACAGTCTTCACGCCTTTTGGAACATTGAGCGAATATGTACCGCGTCGAGCCGCGTCCACCTTTGCCACGATGGTGCGTGACCCAGCCTTCATTTCAATTCGTGTGACACCTGAACGGCGGTCGCGCACCGTGATGGAAAGTGCCGACGTTGATCGCGACGTACTGGTGGATGCAGTAGCTGATGCTGCGACACGTGTTGAGCGAAGCGCTTCGATGATTGGGGCATCGTCGTCGGGTACTTCAACATCGGTAATGAGCGTGATGGAATCTTCGAACACCATGACCTGGCCGTTTGCGAAGTACACCTGAACATAGACAGTGCGTTCCACTTCGGGCTCGTCAGAAGCAAGGAGTTCCCACTTAATGGGGCTTGCTGGTTCAAACACTTTGGCGTTTCGGAAATTGGAATTGTTCGAGATGCGATAGGCCACAGCGGCGGTGGGGGGATTGATAAAGATGTCGACGGTTGCCGAAGTTGTTTCTTCGGCATCGTTATTGATGGCAATTCCGATTGGTGTTTGTGTAGTGAATCGGATGGTGCTGGTGCGAGCAGTTCCTAGTTGATTGGTGGCGCTTGCTGTTGCGTAGTAGGTAGTGCGGGGCGCAAGATTCTGGAATGTTGCGTGTGCATACGTTTCTGACTGTGACGAACTTGATGAAACGAAGTATTCCGTGGCATCACTCATGTCGGCGTTCTCTGATACCTGGACCTTGACAAATGTCTGAAGTCCGGTGGAGTCGACGATGAGGTGGGCTTCTGCGGCACGCAAGCCAGCCTCTATTGATGTGATTCTGATGGTAGGTACGCCTCCGCGAGTGCGTTGCTGTTGAGCTGTTGTTGTGTGGCTTCCCACCGCATTGGTGGTTACGACTCGTACCCAATAGTCAGTGCGGAAGTTGAGGCCGTCGATAACGAATGTTGTTGCAGATGGGCCGCGCGATGTGAAGGATTGTGAAGAAGACCTGATTACTGTTGTGAATGACGGCGATGTTGACGCTTCGGCGTATGCCTCACCGCGAACAAGTCCGGAGTTGAGATCGGCAGCCACTGTGATGCTGCTGATGGTGGCAGACGTTGATGTAATGGTCGCGCTAGGACGGGAACCAACGGTGGTGAATTGGCTAGTTGATCCTGTGGTTGTGCCGAGTCTGTTGGTGGCAATTCCGCGTATGTAATACGTGGTGTTGGGAGCGAGATTCGACAGAGCGTGAACACGTTCAACCACGGTGTTGCCAGAGAAAGGTTCAACCGAATAGTTGGACACATTGGTGGCGAAGGACTGCTCTGTGGACACCTGGAGATATGCGGTTGACGCCAATCGATTCGCGTTGAGCGAAACGGTGAGAGATGCTTCGTTGCCCGTGAGTTCGGATGCCGTCACCGTGTTCACCGTGGGTTCTTCACCAAGGGTTGTGAAGGACGTAGCTGCTCCGGTGACCGCCCCGAATGTGTTGGTGGCGACAAGGCGAACGTAGTGGGTGGTTCGTGGGGCAAGTGATGTGAGCCGAAGGGAGAAAGTAGTGGGAATGTATACATCGTTAGGGAACGAAGCTGTGATGTTGTGTCGGGAGAGAGTTGCGAAAGATGGCGAAGTGCTGACTTCTGCAACAACTGTGCTGGCATAACCATTTGGATTTACTTGACCAGTAATGGTGGCTACTTCAGCATCGACCGCTGTACTGCCTGTAGCAATAACGGACGGTGATCCAACCGGTGGAATGAGTTCGGGGAAGTACCCCGCAGATGGTTGCGTCGGAGTTTGTGGAGTCCAATTCATGCCTCCCCAGCACCAGATGCGACCAGTGGTGTCGAGTGCACATGTACCGGCAACGCCAGCATCGAAGGACACAAACCGCACGCCGGCAGGAACGAATGGTGTTCGCCATGTGAGGCCACCTAAAGATGTGCCAGTGCCAAGTTCGCCGTAGTCGCCTCGACCAAAGCACCACATTTTTCCGCTCTCGGTGCCGACACATGTGTGGTACCAACCAGTGGCAAGTGTGACCAGGCGTTCCCCATCGGGCACAACCATTTTTGTGAATCGCATGCTGTCGTTGTATGTGCCGTTACCAAAGGATCCGTTGTAGTTATCTCCGGAGCAGTACCCAGCGCCGCTGACGGTGAGTGCACACAAACGGCCGCCGGCATATGACGGTTGGTCCCATTGTTCGCCTGCGGGTGCAGGAACAAGCACTGGTGTCCATGAATATGAATAGGGAAACTGCTGTGAGTACCCGAGTCCGAGTTGGCCTTCGTTGTTGTTTCCCCAGCAGTACATGTTGTGCGCAGTGGTGACAGCGCATACGCCACCGCCACCCATATTGAATCTCTTGATGGGGTTGTTGTCGGGCATAGGGATACGGACAGGGATTCGAACAGGGTCGATGCTTCCGTCTCCGAGATAGTGCGCGTCACCCCAGCACCACAACTCTGACGTTGTAGTCGTTGCGCACGCCGTTGAGTATCCGCTTTGTACGTCGGTGACGCGAATGTTGGCGGGGAACTCAACTTCAACTGGTGTTCGAGATGTTGGCGAGAAGTATGTGCCGATGTGATGGTTACCCCAGCAATAGGCGCGATCGT
>JBIIQG010000078.1:0-4837 GCA_044342185.1 Ilumatobacteraceae bacterium
GCACTGGCAAGGCGAATCCAACAGCGGCAATTCTCTCGGCCGCGCTCATGCTGGAATTCTTAGGCGAAAATGACGCTGCGGCCCGTATTCGCACTGCTTGCGACGCATTGCCCACTGGCTCCACCGTGGAAATCGGAAACGCCATCGCCGCTGCCGTTGCCGCCAACTAATCTCTACACACGTATTCACTGAGGAGCTCATATGCCCACCCTGGTCCCAACACCGAAAATCTGGATGAACGGCACTCTTGTCGACTGGGAGAAGGCACAAGTACACGTGCTCACGCACACACTCCACTACGGCACAGGTGTCTTCGAGGGAATTCGGGCATACGAATCCGCAGACGGTCCTGCAGTCTTCCGTCTCACCGAGCACATTGAACGATTGTTCAAGAGCGCAAAGATCTTGGGAATGGAAATTCCTTATTCAGTTGAGGAACTCATTCAGGCAACAAAAGACACTGTTCGCTCCACTGGTTTGCCTGGTTGCTACATCCGTCCTATTGCCTATTACGGCTACGGCGAAATGGGTCTCAACACATTGCCCTGTTCAGTCGACGTTGCTATTGCATGCTGGCCGTGGGGTGCGTACTTGGGCGAAGAAGCACTCACCAAGGGTGTTCGAATGAAGATTTCGTCGTGGAAGCGCCTCGATCACAACATGCTTCCTCCAGCTGCAAAGACTGTTGCCAACTACGCCAACTCGTCACTTGCAAAAGTGGAGGCACTGCGTGCCGGATATGACGAAGCCATCTTGTTGAACAACGAAGGCCTTGTTAGCGAGTGCACTGGCGAAAACTTGTTCGTGGTTCGCAACGGCAAAGTCATTACGCCGCCACTGTCTGCTGGCGCGTTAGAGGGCATTACCCAGTGGAGCGTCATCAAGATTCTTGAAGACCTCGGATATACCGTGGAGAAGGGCAACCTCGCCCGCTCCGACCTCTACATTGCCGACGAAATCTTCTGTGTTGGAACCGCGGCCGAGGTGAGCGCCATCAATTCTGTGGACGACCGCTCCGTGCCATGTCCTGGCCCCATCACCTTGCAGGTAGCCGACATTTACGGCAAGGCCGTCCGTGGCCAGATCCCTGAATACAAACATTGGTGCGAACTGGCCTAAGCGGTGCCCATGCGTCTCACGAAGTGAGACGTCCTCCACAGACCAAACCCCTATGGGGTAAGAAGTCGCAGGTTTTCCACAGATTTGCCCACAGGGGTTGACGAATACTGTGTACGGAGCGATACTGAAGTCATGTCGACAGCGCATTTTTCCCACCGCAGTGCCGGTTCTGCTGCTGTCATCATCATTATTCGTTAGCGCACGCCGGATTCCGACGTGCGCGTTCCAGCCGCCCCAGTGGCGGCTTTTTCATACCCCAAATTCAGACATTCGAGATAGACAAGTAGACGGAGAACACAATGAGCGCAACAAGAGAAATGGTCGAAGCATTCGACACCACACTTCGCGACGGAATGCAGGTGGAAGGTGTCTCTGCAACGGTGGAAGACAAGCTGCGAATTGCAGAACAGTTGGACTTCCTCGGCGTGCACTTCATTGAAGGCGGCTGGCCAGGTGCCAATCCCAAGGACATTGAATTCTTCGCCCGCGCTGCAACGGAACTCTCCCTCAAGAACTCAACATTGGTGGCATTCGGTTCAACACGTCGTCCAAAAGGAAAAGTGGATGACGACACCACGCTGCGTAATCTCCTTGATGCGAACACCTCTGCTGTCTGCATCGTTGCGAAGTCGTGGGATTATCACGTCACCGATGCTTTGCAAACCACGCTTGAAGAAGGCGTTCTGATGGTTGCCGACTCCGTCGATTTCCTGAATGCAAATGGTCGCCGTGTGATGGTTGATCTTGAGCATTTCTTCGATGGTTTCAAGAACAACTCAGAATTCGCTATGCGTGTAGTGGAAGCCGCTGTGATGAAGGGTGCAACACATCTTGTTATGTGCGACACCAACGGTGGTTCGCTTCCTCACGAAGTCGCAGAGATTGTTGCAAAAGTGAAGTCATTTGTTGGCAACGATGCCACCCTCGGAATCCATTGCCATGACGACACAGGTTGTGCAGTTGCAAACTCGATGGCTGCTGTGCTTGCTGGTGTTCGTCACGTTCAGGGAACACTGAACGGTCTAGGCGAGCGTACGGGCAATACCAATCTCACAACAGTCATTCCGAATCTTGAATTAAAGATGGGGTTCGACTGTTTGCCAGAAGGCCACTTGTCGCGCATCACTGCAGTGAGTAATCACGTTGCAGAAGTGTTGAATCGTCCGTTGAACCCACAGGCTCCGTATGTGGGCGCATCTGCATTTGCGCACAAAGCAGGCCTTCACGTGTCTGCAATCAAACGCGCAAAAGATGCGTACGAGCATGTTGACCCAGAAATCGTGGGCAATGGAACCCGTTTTGTTGTCAGCGAGATGGCTGGTCGCGCCACCATCGAAGTAAAAGCAGAAGAACTTGGCCTTTCTATGGATGGGCCAGCAGTCAACCAAGTCATCGACGATCTGAAGCGTCTTGAACACGAGGGGTATCACTTCGAAGCAGCAGATGCGTCGCTTGAACTTCTGATGCGTCGCGCATCGGGCTGGGAACAAGATCAGTTCCGCGTGGAGTCCATGCGCGTTATCACCGACGAAGGAACCGACGGCCGTTTTACCACCGAAGCAACCGTCAAAGTGTGGGTCGGTGATGAACGCGTTGTGCAGGCCGCTGAAGGAAACGGTCCGGTGAATGCAATTGACGCGGCGTTGCGTGCGTGTTTGCGTCCAAGTTTTCCGCAGATCGATCGCATTCATCTCACCGACTACAAGGTGCGCATCTTGGATGGCGCTACGGCAACGGGTGCAATCACGCGTGTTCTTATCGACGCCACGAACGGTGACCGATCATGGACAACAATCGGCGTTTCTCCGAACATCATTGAAGCCTCATGGCAAGCACTGGAAGAGTCGCTTGTCTACGGACTTCTGCACCACCAATAACGCCTTTTCTTCCCGAATGACGGGGCAAAGAGCGTAGAGTTTCCTCTTATGGCTGCACCCCGATTTGCCCCCGTTCCACCCGCCGAGCCGGTTCGTTACTACGAATCTCCCGACTTTGTTCCCGTGGGTTGGGAGCCAGGTCGTCCGGGCGAAATTGAAGGCCGTCAACCTGCCGGCGAGCGTTTGGGATATCAAGGCCCCGACCAGGGGTACATCATCACGTTGGCTAATCGGGCACGCACGCGTATTCGTGTCTCAGCCGGGGAAGACATCGACGATGCGCTGCGTGGCTGCTCTCTCATCGCATTGCGTCGTGCATCGCTGTTTGGTCGTGCGCCAGCTGTTCACGACTTGAATCTTGCGTTGTCATTGTGGGGGTACTTGTCTGACTCTCCGCCAGCCGATCAAGTTTCCGTTCGTCGCGAACTGTTTGTTGGTGTTGGCAATGTTCATCACTACAAAGAAGGTCGCGCAATCGCCGACATGGTGCCAGAGTCCACTTTGCGTATGTCACCTGAAACTGTCGCTTCACAATCGTCCACAAATTGGCGTTCACTCACGGGGTATGCACAATGACCACATATTCAGCACCGCTTGCAGACATGGAATATGTGCTGCGCCATTTCGGCAACTTGGACGACATCATGTCGCTTCCGAAGTTCGCTGAACTTGATTCGTCAGTTGTGGCTGATGTGCTGAGTGAAGCAGCCCGTTTTTTTGAAGAGCGTTTTGCACCACTAAACAAAGTGGGCGACGTTGTTGGTTCACACCGCAATGCAGACGGAACCGTGACAACCCCCGAAGGTTTCAAAGAGGCCTATGCCGCGTACGTAGATGCAGGGTGGGGTGCGCTCGGATTCGATCCTGGTTTCGGTGGTGGTGGATTCCCGTGGGTCGTCAACATCGCGCTTCAAGAAGTCATGAACTCGGCAAACATGGCGCTCACCATGGCGCCGCTGCTCACCCAGGGCGCTATCGACGCCATCATGCATCACGGTGACGAAATTCAAAAGATGACCTATCTGCCAAAGATGATCTCGGGTCAGTGGACCGGAACCATGAATCTCACCGAGCCTGATGCGGGTTCAGATGTAGGCGCCGTTCGTACCAAGGCTGTGAAGCAAGGCGATGGTTCATATCTCATTACGGGAACAAAGATCTACATCACCTTTGGTGAACACGACATGGCGGAAAACATCATCCACCTTGTTCTTGCGCGTACGCCCGATGCACCAGCAGGAACAAAAGGTATTTCGTGTTTCATTGTTCCGAAGTTCTTGTTGAATGCAGACGGATCTCTTGGTGCTCGCAACGACGTGAACTGCGTCAGCATCGAACACAAGACAGGCATTAAGGCCAGCCCAACGTGTGTGTTGTCGTATGGAGACGACGGTGGCGCAGTTGGTTATCTCATTGGTGAAGAGAACCACGGCATGGCGTACATGTTCACCATGATGAACCAAGCACGTCTTGGTGTTGGTTTGGAAGGTCTCGCACTCATTGAACGCGCCTATCAACAATCGCTTGAGTACTCAATTGTTCGCAAGCAAGGTCGCGCACCAGGTGCACCAGCGGGGGAGAGTTCTCCCATTGTGCAGCACCCGGATGTGAAGCGCATGTTGGTAACAATGAAGAGCACCATCGAAGCGTTGCGACGCATTATCTATTGGAATGCTGCTTGTCTCGATATTGCTGCTCATCACCCCGATGCCGCAGAGCGCGAGAAAGCCGCAGACATCGCAGCTCTGCTGACGCCTATCTCTAAAGGATGGGGAACTGACATGAGTGTCGATCTCACCGGTATGGCAGTGCAAATTCACGGCGGTATGGGCTTTATTGAA
>JBIIQG010000079.1:0-4785 GCA_044342185.1 Ilumatobacteraceae bacterium
AAAAGTGTGAGCGGAGCCTTCGGTAAGTTGCCCGATTGGCGAGTGGGGGAACTGCAACCTGTGTTGCCTGCGGGCTTGCCTCCCGTATATGACGTCACATTGGTCCATCGAATCCAACGAGCGGCATGCGATGTGGTTTTCTGCAAGGTTCCGTTAATGCGATAGTCGAAGACGAAGTTGCATGTGCGTGTGGTGGCCGTGAGTGCGCCGCCGGAACAGTTGTTTGCGGTGGTTCCGTCGACTTCAAGAAATGATGCCGAGTGACCTGCTGGTGCTCGGGAGTCATCCCATGTGAAGTCAAAACCAATGTTCACTCCGCTGGGTCCAGCTTCCGATGCAGTTGCCCGTTGCGCGCCAACGGGAACGAGAGCGAGAAGTGAAGCCGAGAGTACGAGTCGCCCGATGGTTCGAAGTGGGTGGCGTGTGAGAGTCATGGTGAAGGCAGTCTTTCAGTCAGGATGAAACGGTAGGGGAAGATTCGGTGGGGTACACAGTCGTTACAATCACCCGGCGGTCCGTAATGGGTTTCCAGCCAGTTGTTGCTCTGGCAGTGGTGCCATGGAAGGTGATCCATTGGCGAACTCCAATACGGGAGAGGTATTTGGCTACAGCCTCTGCGCGGGCGCGTGCCAGAGGCTCCAGCATCCATGCGCTCTTCGATTCACCGCGTTGAGCAAATCCGGTCACATAGACCAAGCCGCCACGGCTCTTTGCGGTTGCTGCCATTTTCTTCAATGTCTGTTGTGCGGTGTACGTCAATTGCGATGAGCTTCGGGCGAAGTAGATGCCACCTGGAACTTGAGAACCAACGAGAGTCACTTGGCCAGCAACAGTGGTCCACTCGAAAGTGTTGCCCTCTGCAATGTTGGTGCCGGCAGGTCCTCCTGGAGACAAGCCAATGTCGTTTGCGAATTGAACGGCAATTTTTACCTTCGAACTGGCGTACGGAACTGACACGGTGGTGCTGGGGTTCTGTGGATCAACAATTACTTTGATTCGAGCGAGAAGTTTATTAGTGCGTGTTGACACCGAAATCAATGCATAGGTCACTGGAATTGCGGCATCGCGAGCACTGCGAACCGCCGTGATTTGTGTGCGGCGTCCGCCAACACCTTGAGATGTCACGCGCGCTGGTGCTGGAGGCAAGCTGAGTTGGCTGGCAAGAACGACTGGAGTGGTGGTTCGGTATGAATCCCATTCAGTCGAGGCGGCTCGATTGGTTGTGAGAGTAATTGCGGCCGAAGCCGCACCAGTACCCACACTGTTCGTTGCCTTCACTGTGAAGGAGTACTGAGTGGTTGCCTTCAAGTTGTTGATGACACAGGACAGACCAGCAGAGGTGCAACGCAATACTTGTGATGGTTGATTGACCTCAACTGCTTCTACTGAGTACGAGGTAATCACTCGACCACCATTGGATGCAGGAGATGTCCATGAGATGTTGGCAAATGTTGTTCCCGTGGAGATAACACCAAGGCTTGGTGCACCAGGAACATTGGGGAGAGTGAGGGCAGTATTGGCGGGAATTGATTGACCAGCTGCGTTCACCGCGCGAAGTGAAACACTGAGAGAAGCGCCTGGTTGCAGGCCAGTAATGCTGCATGACGTTGCCAGTGGGGACGACAACGAGCATGTTCCTGCACTGGTGGTCACGGAGTAACTCTGCAACGCAGAACCGCCATCTGTTTCTGGTGTTCTCCACGACAAGCGAGCAGATGTTCCCGACGGGGCTTCAACGGTGAGATCGCGAGGGGCAGAAGGGATGCTGAGTGGCATCACAAGTGCTGTAGCGGTGTTTTCTGAGGTTTCAGCCGACGCCGTACTTGTAATGGTGACAATCTTTGATTCATACAGACGTGACGGGTCAAGTTGGGTGAATTGAACGGTCCGTGATTGGGTGGTCAGTGCACGCACAATTCGGTCAGATGATTGAACTGTCACTGGCGCGCCAAATGATCCTCCACGTTGCTTCAGGTACACCTCGTAATGAACAAAGGTGCCTGGGCCATACGTGTTCGGGTCTTCCCAGGTGAGATCAATCGTGGTGCTTTGGCGTGTTCCCACAATGTTGCGTGCCGCAGCAATGGTGGGAAGTGGAATAAGAACTTCTTCGGTGTCTGAGGGGGTTCCGGTTCCGCGAACATTGATTGCCGCAACAGTGACTGTGTACGAGGTGCCGTTCACAAGACCAATAAGAGTGCACGACAATGCAGATGTTGAACAGTCGGTACGAGACACAGTTGGCGCTGTATTCGAAGTTGCAACAAGTGCGTAACTCACAATTGCGCTACCACCGTTGCTGTGTGGAGCCTTGAATCCCACAGTGACAGTGCTGTCACCCGAGCTAATGGATGTGATGTGAGGTGCCGTGGGCAGCGATGGAAGAACTGTAAGGGTGCGAGTAACGGTGCTTGCAGCCGCAAATGTGGAGTCGCCGGCTTGCAGTGTTTCAATAGTGCAGGTTCCGACACTTGCAATGCTCACAATTCCTATTGAAGAAATGGAACATACAGAGTTGCCTGCGGTGACCGAATAGGTCAACGGCAAGCCGCTTGATGTTGATGCATCGAGTGTGAAGTCGGGGCTTCCTAGATCGACCGATGCTGGCTGTGGGAATGTGATGGCCTGGCTGAGTTTTCCAACTTCAATGGACTGTGTGGCGGTTGTGGCCGCAAGCCAGTTGCTGTCACCCGACTGCGATGCGGAGAGTACGCACAGACCCGATGCGTTGAAGGTGAGAGTTCCGTTTGAGAGCGTGCAGACCGAACCGGCACCAGTGGACACACTGATTGTCGGCGCTAGCCCAGAGGTGGTGGTGGCTGTCGGTGTATAGGTGGACCCAGTCACAGGAACCGACGGGATGAGCGAAGTAAATGCTGCGACTTGGGTTCCCTTAGAAATGGTCAGCGAGTGTGGCGAACTTGAAGCCGAGTGATAGTTCGTTGACGACTCACGATGGGCAACAACCGAACAGTTTCCAACACCATTAGGTGTCACGACACCTGAATGATCGTTTACCTGACACGGACCGGATGAAACAGAGTACGTGTACGCACCGCTGCCCGAGCCACCAACGGGGACCAACTGCAGTGTGGTTCCGAATCGAAGCGATGAAGTGTTCGTGAGCGAGATGGGTGATTGGCTGGCTTTGGCAACAGTGAGGGTCTCTGTGACTGTGCCTTGGAAGTTTGCTTCTACGACGGTGACACTGACTGAGTACGTTCCTGCGTTCACGGGCGCCCACGATGATTGGTACGTGTTTCCGTTTGTTCCGCTATAGGAGATGGAGATGTTCATTCCCGATGGCGAGGTGGACGGGGCGATGGGGCGCACTGAGCCAGTGAACGTTTGAGAAAGAGACGACGGGGAGACCTGGACAGAAACGGTTTGCTTAGTGATTGTCCAAGGAGACGAGCCATTGCCTTGGTAATTCACATCATTTACTGTCGCCAACGCGCTGTAACTGCCGGCATTAGTGGGGGCCGATGAACTTGGACCGTACGAGGTTTGTCCACTTCCCGAATAGGACATCACGAGTGACAGCGATGATGGTTGCGTTGCAGTTGCAATGGCAAGTGGGCTTCCGGTGTACACCGCAGACACGTCAGGTCCGAGCAGAACGCTCGCGGTGGCTTTCACAACGAAGCCCTGAAGTGTTGGCTGGGTCAGGGTGTAGTTCGCTGCGTCTGTGCCAGAGAGCAGGAGTCCCGAAACCGTGACAAGTTTTGCTGTGGGTGAAACGTTGGCGTTAGCAAATGTTGCAACGTATGACGAGTCATTGAGCGTTACTGAATCATTGTTCAGGACGCCTGTAAATGCGTAGGTCGATGTGGACAAAGATGCAACATTTGTTCCGTTGTATGCACGTGTGGGAACCGTGATTCCGCCCACCGTGATGGTGAGTGCGGTGACATTGGCGCTGAGATCGGTGGGGGTGTCCACTACATAGCGGTGGGCGTGAGTGCCCGACAATTCCAGACCAGAAATGGTGATTGGCTTCGATGAGCCAATGTTCTTTGTTGCGAAGGTTGCAGAGGCATTGGAAGCGTTGATTGAGACACTGTCGCCAGAAACAACTCCACTTAGCGATGCTGAGCCGAAACTGATTTGCGCGGTGGCATCAGAGGTGCCGTCATATGTTCTGTTGTTTGCGGTGGCTCCAAGTATTGACAGCACTTTCGGGCTAATGACGAATGTGCGAGTGCTTGATGAGCCAGCGGCGACGGTGGCGGACTGCCAGTTGGAATCACCCGATTGAGTCGCCGTGACCGTACAAGTGCCTGTAGAGATGATGCGGATGGTCTGGCCGCTTGGTACATCGCACACCGTTGATGGGCTTGCCGCGATAGACACCGTGAGCCCCGAAGTGGCGCTGGTGGTAACAGTGAACTGTGAATCGCCGTATGTCTTTGCGGAGATGGAGTCGAGCGAGAGAGTTTGAGAGGCTTTGTTCACAGTGATGACCACTGGCGACGAAGCACGACTCAGGAAGTTGGCGCTTGTTGCTTTTGTGGCTGTCACAGAACATGATCCTGCGCCGTCAACAGTGAGCGTTGTTCCATTGATGGAGCAGGGGTCGTTTTGAGCCACCGTGTATGTCACGGATCCTTCACCACTACCGCCAGCAGACGAGAGAGTCACTGTTGTCTTATTTGGTGCTGGAGCGTAAGTGACTGCAGTGGCAGATGGTGTGGCGGTAATGGGTTGTTGAACAGCTTTTGCAATATTCAACGTGCCCGCTTGGTATGTAATTGCGTAGTTCGCCAGGCGTCCAGTGCTCAACGT
>JBIIQG010000080.1:0-4686 GCA_044342185.1 Ilumatobacteraceae bacterium
ACCACCACAGGGCGAATGCCCACGGTATGCATTAACACGATGTCTTCGGCGAAGAGAGCAAGTGCGTCGTGGTCGGATGTACCAGCAAGAGCGTTACCGCCGTACTTCACAACTACGGTTCGACCAGCGAACCGACGAATGTATGGCAATGCTTCAACAAGAACCTGAGCTGTTGACAGTTCGCTCATGGGTACACACCTACTGAGTTCAATCCGAGATTTTCCGCGAGACCAAGAGCAACGTTCATTGACTGGACTGCCCCGCCTGATGCACCTTTGGCAATGTTGTCGAGCGCAGCGAGAACCATGACGTAACCCGTCCGTTCGTCGTAGCGCGCTGTGATGTGAACACAGTTTGTACCAAGAGTTGCCTTGGTAGATGGGATTTGCGGACGAACAACAATGAATGGCTCGTCCTTGTAGAAAGTGGCAAGCGACGCAAGTAGCGACGCAGTAGTGGGAGCTGCGCCAGCAGGACGCGCGTAACACGTTGCGAGAATTCCTCGGTTCATCGGAGCTAGATGTGGTGTAAACAACACTTGAGCTCCGGTGACTTGCTCAATTTCTGGTGTGTGACGATGATCTAACAGTCCATAGGCAGTGAAGTCTTCATCAACCGTGGAAAACAGTGAGGTGTGTTTCAACGCACGACCCGCACCACTGACACCCGATGCAGCATCAACGATGACCCCGGTCTGCTGAACGATTCCTGAACGCACCAATGGAGTAAGCGCAAGTGATGCGGCCGTGACATAACACCCTGGCGTTGCAATAAGAGACGCGCCGACCAATTCACTGCGATACAGCTCGGGTAATCCGTACACGGCCTTCGCCAATAGTTCGGGTTGCGTGTGCGTAAAGCCGTACCACGTGGGATACAGAGATGCGTCTTTCAATCTGTAGGCCGCAGACAAGTCGATAATGCATCCGACCTTTCCCGTGAGTTGTGGAGCAATTTCCAGCGCCGCTTCGTGCGGGATACCCAAGAAAACGACATCGAGTCCAGTGAAGCGTTCGACGGAGAACTCCTCGAATACAAGATTCGGATAGGCCGCTGCCACCGATGGGTATAGGTGGCTGGCCAGAGTGCCGGCCTGGGAATCCCCCGTTGCCGCGACGACCTCTACCTCTGGATGTTGGGCACAGAGGCGCAACAGTTCTGCCCCCGTGTATCCAGATGCCCCAATGATTCCGACTTTCACCATAGATGCATTACTATACGACTCAGTGAATGATAATGCAATCATCTCCCCGCAGTCAGGGGCCCTCCTGGTGGCTCATCCCCTCATGGATGACCCCAACTTCCTGCGAACGGTCATCTTGTTGATCGCCCACGACGACTCGGAAGGGTCGATGGGGGTGGTCCTGAATCGGCCAGACCTGAAATCTCACCACGACTCTGACTCGCCGCTTCAACGGTGGATCCACTCGGCAGCACCGCCCTATTTCGACTTCATCGGTGGCCCCGTTGAAGAAACCGGGTTCATTTGCCTTCGACGCGATACGTCGACGACATCGGGTGTCGCATCTGTAGACATCGTGAGCGATTCACCCGTATCGAGTGAACCGCATCGTGTGTTTCGTGGATACTCCGGATGGGGTCCACACCAACTTGCTGGCGAAGTGACGCAACAGGGCTGGTTTGTTGTTCCGTCGTTTCCAGACGATGCCTTCGACAGCGAGCCCGACACATTGTGGTCGCGCGTGATTGCACGCCAGTTAGGCGACGTGAAGAAACTGTCGCGATTCCCTCACGACCCGACGATGAACTAACCGCGCAGAGTTGCGCCAGCTTTTTCAGCGGCACCAACGCAGGCCTTTTGCACTTCTGCCAACACAGCTTCGGTGAGTGTGCCGTTGTCTTCTTGCAAGCGAAGACGAAAAGCAAGGCTTCGGGAACCTTCGACGACACCCTTACCTCTGTACACATCGAACAAGTCAAGTGACACCAGGCGCTTACCCGCCGCTTGACGAAGTGCGCGCTGCAGTGTTGATGCCGTAACAGATTCGGGAAGAACAAACGCGAGATCGATGTCGCTTGATGGGAAGCGATTGATGTCGCGTGCTTGCACGGGCTTTGGATCTTCGGCGAGCACAGTAGACAGGTCCACTTCAAGAATGCTGACGCGGCCTTCAATTCCTAAAGCATCGAGAACTACAGGGTCGATCTCGCCGACAACGCCCACAACCTTCTTGCCGCGAGCAAGAGTTGCAGAACGCGTGGGGTGTAGACCTGCAGGAACACGAGACTGATCTAGTTGTGCGCCTACCGATAATGCATCACACAATGCGTTCCATTGCGCGAGAGAAGTTTCTGCTGTTCCACCCACAACCAGAACTGCCAACTGTTCTGATTCGTCAGGCAATTGCTGTCCCGATGAGGGATACACATGCCCAATTTCCCACAGACCAATCTTTGGGGCGCGATGCGACTGGTTATAACGCAATGACTTCAATAAACCGGGGCGCAATGATGTGCGCAAAATTGATTCGTCTGCCACCAATGGGTTCGCCAATCGCAATGCCGACTCTTCAGATAATCCAACCGCAGGCAAATCTCCGATAGCAAGAAAGGGAGACGGCATTGCTTCGTCGAGGCCAAGCCCCACAAGAACCCTGCGCACAATACGACGACGTTGCTGCAACGAAGACAAACGCCCATGCACCGTGGACTTAGGGACCGTTTTGCCGATGTTGTCGTATCCGAAGTGACGCGCAACTTCTTCAATAATGTCCACCGACTGCGCACAGTCGGGCCGCCACGTAGGAACAGTTGTTGTGAGGATGTCACCTGCGACAGTCGGTGCGAAACCGATTGCTTCAAGAATGGAGACTGCAGTATCTACTGGGATGTGTACGCCCAGCAGGTTGTTCATGTGATCAAGCGACACTGTGACCTGCGCAGGCTGAGGGCATGAGGCGGTCTGTACCAAAGTTGCGCCGCTGTGCAGAGTTGCATTCGGACTTGTTTCACGAAGAATAGTGACAAAGCGCTCTGCTCCTGCCAACCAACCATGTGGATTCACTCCACGCTCAAAACGAATTGACGCTTCGGAGCGAAGTCCGTGACGTTGCGCAGCGAAACGAATGGGGTCGGGAGCAAACCATGCGCTCTCTAAAGCCAACGTTGTTGTTGAATCTGTAATTTCCGAGTGCAGGTCACCCATTACTCCGGCTAGGCCAACACCGACATTGGATTCACCATTGCAAATAAGCAGATCGTCAACATGCAATGTGCGCTCTTGGCCGTCGAGAGTGGTGAGGGTCTCCCCTGCTTGAGCAAAACGAATACGGAATGACGACACCTTCTCGGCGTCGTATGCATGGTTTGGTTGGTTCAATTCCAACATGACCAGGTTTGATGCGTCGACCACATTATTGATGGAACGCATTCCTAAGTGGGCAAGACGAGCCGAGACCCACCGCGGTGACGGACCAACAACAACATTGCTGAGATACGACAACGAGAATGATCCGCAATTGTCTGGAGCATCGATAACCACCGGAAGTGAAGTGTCAGAGCCTTCTGAACCAATGTCTAGACGAGGTCCACGCAATGCGACACCAAAGTGAGCGGCCAAATCGCGCGCGACACCAAGGTGACCCCAGCAGTCTGCGCGATTACGTGTGAGATCAAGATCGAACACCACATCGTGTTCGATACCAAGCGCGTCAAATGGACTCACGCCCAACTGAACATCACTTGGCAAGATGAGAAGACCTGATGACTCGTCGCTCATTCCCAGTTCAACTTCTGAGCACAACATGCCTTCGGAGTCGATTCCCAAGATTCCGCGACGGGCAATTTCCATGCCGTTCGGCATGGTGGTACCCAGCGTTGCCAAGGGGACGATGTCCCCTTCTTTCATGTTGGTGGCGCCGCACCACACGTGTCGTTCTTGGCCATCGCCAGCGTCAACGAAACAACGGGTCACCTTTGCGGCGTCGGGGTGCTTCTCCATACGAAGAATTCGTGCAGTGACGACACCAGGTACCGGTGCGCCAACAATAATCATCTCTTCGACAGCGAGACCCAATGAGTTCAATGCGAGAGCGACAGCATCGGGATCGGCAGGAATATCTGCCATCTCGCGAAGAATGGACAATAAGACTTTCACGAGAACTGCTCCGTGAATCTGATGTCGTCCGAGTACATATCGCGAAGATCGTTCACACCGTGACGTTCCTTGGCCATGCGGTCAATTCCGAATCCGAAAGCAAAGCCACTCCACTCGTTCGGGTCTAGTCCGCCAGCACGCAACACGTGTGGGTGCACCATTCCACAGCCGCCCAACTCAATCCACGAACCATCGGGGCGACGAATGTCGAATTCAGCACTGGGTTCGGTAAACGGGAAATACGACGGGCGAAGACGACTGGTGAAACCAGAACCAAAGAATGCCTTGGTAAACGACTCAATCGTTCCGGCGAGATCGGCGAATGTAATTCCACGATCGATGACAAGACCTTCGATTTGATGAAACACGGGCATGTGCGTTGCGTCAGGTGTCTCTTTGCGGAACACTCGACCCGGCATGACGGCGTAAATGGGCGGTGGCCACTCTTGCATAACGCGAATTTGTACGGGAGATGTGTGCGTACGCAACACCACACTTCCCTCAACATCGCTCTCAATGAAGAGTGTGTCCCACATACTGCGAGCTGGGTGGCTTGGCGGCATGTTGAG
>JBIIQG010000019.1:0-23372 GCA_044342185.1 Ilumatobacteraceae bacterium
AATGATTTATCGGCGCCGTTGAATCCGTAAATTGCCTGATTCGGATCTCCCACAAGAAACACGTCTGGTTGTGTGCTGAGAAGTGTTTTCAGAAACTCATATTGGAGTGGGTTCATGTCTTGTGCTTCGTCCACCGAGATGTGGCGAAATTGGAAACGTAACGATTCAACGAATCGGGGATCCTTCGCGCCGTCTTGTACAACAGATGTGAGGAAGTCGTTGAGGTCGACCGCGGCTCGCTTCTTCTTGGCACGTTCATACGCGTCGAACACTTCAGAAAATCGGGTGGCGCCGAGTGGAACTGCAACTCCCGCAGATGTCATTGCGGCAGCGGCAGTGCCAGGAGTCAGCATTCGTGCGTGTGCCCAGTCGATGGCATTCAGCACATCGGTCACTCCGCCACTGCGGGCATCGTCACCCATGCATTGAGACACAACTGAAGAGCGATTATTGATGATGACAGGGGAGCGTCGTCCCTTGTCTTCGAGTTGTTGCAACATCATTCGTCGAGCGACGGCGTGGAATGTGCCGATTGTTGGACGACCGTCGAGCGCAAATTGCGAGAGTCGTGTGCGCATCTCGGTGGCTGCTTGCCGCGTGAATGTAATTGCAAGAGTTCGTTCAATGTCGGCCGAGCCCGATAGCGCACGCCACGCAATTCGACGTGTGAGCACAGTTGTCTTTCCGGACCCAGCACCGGCACGAACCACCACAATTCCGACAGGTGCGGTGACCGCTGCCCGCTGGTCTGGGTCGAGGCCAGCCAGCACCGCATCGGGCGTCGCAGCCCGTGTCGTGGTGTCGGAGTCTCGAATGTGCACCCCTTGAAACTAGGCGGTTGCTACCCTTCGCCCCATGCCCTTTCCCCGCCGATTGCTGAATGACCACGAAGAACTTGTTCTCGACCTTCATCCGCATTGGTGGTATTTCGGTCCGCCTGCCCTTGGTCTCTTCGGAGTCATGGTGGGCACGTTTTGGGTGCAGTCGCTGCTCAGCGGTTGGTTGAAGACCGCAGCCACATATTTGGGCATTGGCGTCATCATCGTGTGTTTTGCCATCTTGGCGGTGGAGCTCGTGAAATGGCGGACCACATATTTCGTCGTGACAAGCCATCGAGTCATTTATCGCCAAGGAGTTGTGGCGCGTATGGGGGTGGAAATCCCACTCGAGCGAATTGCCAATGTGAACTTCGCTCAAACCATTTTCGAACGCCTTGTCGGAGTGGGTGACATTCTCATTCAGTCGGGTGGAGAAGATGGCGAGCAAACTTTCACGGATATTGCGCGCCCAGAAGAGGTGCAAAACATCATCCACTCGTCCTTGCAGGCACGTGCATCGCGTTCATTCGATGGAGCACCGTCACTGGGTGGTGTTGCTCAAGAACTGGAGCGGCTCGAAGCCCTTCGTGACCGTGGAACCCTGACCGACGAGGAATTTGAGGAGCAGAAACGCCGTCTTCTGGGCTAGTCCCGTCTGCGTTGGAGACCGAGCCCCCGTACCTGTGAGAATAGGAACATGCCACAGGCCGTTCTCCCTTCAGGAATATCCATCGAGTACCAAACAATGGGGGAGTCTTCGAACCCTACGTTGTTGTGGATTATGGGCTTTGGTGCCCAACTCACTGCATGGCCCGAAGAATTGATGCAAATGTTCGTCGAAAGCGGCTTCCATGTTGTTCTGTTCGACAATCGTGACTGCGGTCTGTCGCACAAGCATCACGGTGTTGTCGTAGAAACTGACAAGGTCACCATGCAGGCCATGATGGGCGAAGAAGTCACCGTTCCGGTCCCGTACACGCTTCATGACATGGCGGACGATGCTGTTGGTGTACTCGATCATTTGGGAATCGAAAAGGCACACGTCCTTGGTGCATCAATGGGCGGAATGATCGCTCAGACATTTGCGTTGCGTCACGGCCATCGATTGCACAGCCTCACGTCCATCATGTCGGTCACCGGAGATCTTGCCTACGGAACACCCACCGACGAAGCACTGGCTGCATTGTTGGCACCTCCACCACCAGATCGCGACGCATACATCGAGGGCGCAAAGAACTGGGCCGTCTGGTGCTCAAAGAAGTATTTCGACCTCAATGAAGCACGTTCACGTGCGGCGCGTGAATATGACCGCAGTTTCTACCCAGAAGGAACGCAGCGTCAACTAGCTGCCATTTACGCATCGGGCGACCGCAGCGATGCACTGCGTCAACTCACTATTCCAACATTGGTTATTCACGGTCGCGATGACACATTGCTCACACCATCGGGCGGTGAGAGAACTGCAGAACTTATTCCTGGTTCCACGTTCTTGTATGTGGCCGACATGGGTCACGATCTGCCACAACCGTTGTGGCCACTCTTCCACGACGCCATCACATCGCATGTGCGTCGCGCTCATAAGTAAGAACACATCTCAACTCAGAAAGAAGTCGTGCCATGGCTGGTCCATTAAGCGGATACAAGATCATTGAAATTGCCGGAATTGGTCCAGGACCATTCGCTGCGATGTTGTTGTCAGACATGGGTGCAGAAGTCATCCGTGTCGATCGTGCGCAAGCGGTGCGTGGCCCAGCGCCAGACACTCCCGCCGGCGACCTCATGTTGCGCGGTCGCCGCAACATCGCACTCGACCTCAAAAGCCCTGACGGTGTGGAAGCACTGTTGCAGTTGGTGGAAAATGCCGACGCGCTGATTGAAGGATTTCGCCCGGGCGTCATGGAGCGACTCGGTGTAGGTCCCGATGTGTGTTTGGCACGTAATTCAAAATTGGTCTTCGGTCGCATGACCGGGTGGGGCCAAGAAGGAATGTACGCACAAGCCGCTGGCCACGACATTAACTACATCGCACTTGCCGGCTCCCTTGCACATTTCGCACGTGCTGGTGAGATGCCGACACCACCGCTCAACATGGTGGGTGACTTCGGTGGTGGTGGAATGTTCCTTGCGTATGGAGTGGTGTGCGCACTGCTGGAAGCACAGAAGTCAGGAAAGGGCCAAGTTGTCGATACAGCCATGGTGGATGGAACAGCTGTTCTCATGAGCATGTTCTGGTCGTTTAAGTCCATGGGTATTTTCAACGAGAATGCGCCCGGCACGAACCTTCTTGATACTGGTGCGCATTTCTACGATGTCTTTGAATGCAGTGACGGAAAGTACGTATCGCTGGGCTCAATTGAGCCACAGTTCTATGCAGAACTTTTGAAGCTGACAGGTTTAGAGGGTGATGAAGAGTTTGCGAAGCAAATGGATTCTTCACAGTGGCCACACCTGAAAGAACGTCTGCGTGATGTGATGAAGCAAAAGTCTCGCGATGAGTGGTGCGCCATTATGGAAGCAACAGATGTGTGTTTCGCGCCCGTTCTCACGATGAGCGAAGCGGCAGTACATCCACACAATGTGGAGCGCCAAACTTTCATCAACATCAACGGCCATACACAGCCAGCGCCAGCTCCACGTTTCTCTCGCACGAAGCCATCGGTTGACCGCGCATCAGCGCATCCGGGTCAACACACGGCTGAAGTGTTGAAGGAGTGGGGCGTCGCAAATGTTGACGCCTTGTTGTCTAGCGGCGCCGCAAAGCAGGCATAAGTGGGAACTCTCGTTTGCTTTCATGCGCACCCTGATGATGAATGCATCGGCACGGGCGGAACAATTGCTCGCGCGTCCGCGGAAGGTCACCGCGTAGTTCTCGTTGTGGCCACAAACGGCGACCACGGTGAAGTCCCACCCGACATGTCACCAAGTGAAACCCTTGTCAGCCTTCGTCACAAAGAGACCCTTGCCTCTGCAGAAACGTTGGGCGTGCACCGAGTTGTGTTCTTGGGGTACGAAGACAGCGGAATGACCGGTTGGGAACAAAACCAGAACGCGGGTGCGTTTTGCAATGCCTCTCTGGAAGAGGCTGCACAGAAACTCGCCGATGTCTTGGCGGAAGAGAACGCAGATGTTCTCACTACATATGACTGGCACGGCGGTTATGGTCATCCCGATCACATCATGGTGCACAAAGTGGGACATCATGCCGCGGAACTGTTTCCCAGTGTTCGTGTTCTCGAAGGCACGATGAACCGTGACCAGATGCGTCGCGGTTTGCAAGCTGCACGTGATGCCGGAATGTTGCCTCCCGACAGAGAAGGTTTTGACCCCGATGGGCCAATGGACGATGGCAACCCGATGGGTTCGCTGGAGTCAGAGATCAATCTGAAAGTTGACGTGGTTGCCTACGCAGCAAAGAAGCGTGCAGCCATGAAGTGCCATGCGAGCCAGTTAGGTGATTCAAGTTTTTTCCTTTCCATGGATGAAGAACGATTCGCGCATCAATTCGGATTCGAGTGGTTTATTGATCCAAAGAGCGACGCTCCGTTACGCGACGGCTGGATCTTCGAGTGACCCGTGTGTACATGGTGCGACACGGTCGCGCTGCAGCTGGTTGGGACGTTGACCCAGACCCAGCGTTAGATGATCTGGGCCGTCAACAAGCGTTGGCAGTAGCCAGCAAGTTGTCTTCGCTTGGCCCATTGCCTGTTGTGTCCAGTCCGTTACTGCGGTGTCAACAAACTGCGTTCCCGTTAGCCACTGTGTGGAAGAGCGACGTAGCGATTGAGTCACGGGTGGGAGAGATTCCGTCGCCAGATGGTGTCGCACTAGAAGACCGCGGCACATGGCTTCGAGAAATCATGGCTGGCACGTGGACACAGGCGTCTGAGCGGTCGGGAACGCACTACGTGAATTATCGAGACGCCATTGCGGCTTGTGTTGCCTCGTGCAAGACCGACACGGTCATCTTCAGTCACTTTGTGGCAATCAATGCGGTGATTGGCGCAGCACAAGGACGCGACGAGGTGTTGATTGCCAGTCTGGACAACTGTTCAGTGACAACTTTCGACATCACAGACGGACGCTTGACCGTTCTGGAAATTGGTGGCGAGGCCGACACCCTCATTCGATGACCGATTGTCACACCAAACGAGGCTCACGGCTGCGGACAACGAATTAGACTAGAAGTATGAACGGTCCCAATTCGAAGGCGCAAAGAGTCCTTGGCTCATTGGTGGGGGTCATGCTTGTTCTCATGCTTTCGGTGGGAGTGACCGTGGAACGGAGGGCAGCGCACGCCGTGGCCGCGTCGGTCACCTTGGCAAATTCGAATGCAAGTTCTCCCACGGCAATCACGTTTGAGTACACCATCAACACCATGGCATCCGTCAGCAACATCTTTTATTTGAGCAAGCCGGCCTCCTATCCGAACTTTCCGTCTTTGAATTCCGCAGCACTGATTCCACTCACCACGGTCTGGGTAAACGGAGTGTTGCGGGACACAACAGAGTTTCTCAATGTCAATGCTGCGTGGGCCACGGGAATTCAAATTTGGGCACGGTCCGGGAAGTTTGTCGCTGGAGACACAATCAAGATTCACTTTGCTGAGGGAATTGTGACTAACCCTGCAACTGCGCAGACCCCCACATGGTCGTGGCGCACAGCGCAAGGTAGTGGAGCCACCGTGGAGACGTTCTCTGCCCCGGCAGCAGTCACGGCTGGCGCTACAACAACGACAACGACCACCACAACGACCACCACGACCACAACAACAACAACAACAACGACTACAACTACGACCGTTGCGCCAACCACAACAACCACCACTACAACGGTCCCACCCACCACATCTACGACCACTGTCGCACCCACCACAACATCTACAACGACCACTACATCGACAACATCAACAACCACGACAACTACAACTACGGTGCCCGTGTCGTCTACAACCACCAGCCCGTCACTGACAACGGTGGCACCTGTAAGAACGTCCACCACTCTGGCAAGCCAGGGTGCGTCGAATCAGGCGGGTTCTGCGGCGTCAAGTACCACGTTGCCCACCGCGTCCGCCACGCAGAACTCCACGACCACGGCGGTGCCAACGACAAGTTCGTCAACAACTTCCACATCGGTTCCATCACGTCCACCAGTTTCAGAATCAGTTGTTTCGTCAGCTGGCAGCAAAGCAACTGCTGTGGTCGGTGGAAAGCCCCAAGCAGTTGAGACCACAGTCAATGACAACAGTGTGCGCGTCAACGCTGGTCAAGTAACAATGTCAATGACGGCCAAGACTTCAGACGGAACGATTATCACGCCATCTGCCGATGGTCGATTTACATTGTCGAACGGATCAGATCTCTCATTGTCAGTTGCTGGATTTGAGGCTGGGGCTGAAGTGGAGATCTGGCTGTATTCAGACCCCACGTTTATTGGCGTAGGTGTGGCCGATGAGAATGGCGCTGTTCCCGTCACTGTGGAAATCACAGAGGCAATGGAATCCGGTGATCATCATCTTGTTGTAAGTGGACGTTCCTACACCGGCGACGAAATCACCGTTGCTACACCAGTAACAATTACGGGCAACTCTGAGGACAGTGTGATTACACGTGTAGGCAACACTGTTGTTTGGGTACTTCTGGGGTCCGCTCTCGTTATTGGATTGGTTGTCCCCACCACCTTGAGGCGTCGAAAGTTGACATCACGCAAGTAGATTTACTGCGTGCTCGCTTCTTCACTTCTTGACTTCCACACCTCGTGGACATGGGTTGTCATCATTGCTAATGGTCTCGCCGGAATCTGGGCGCTTGCGGCACACAAAATCATTCCACTTCGCACGCGCGCGTTGTGGTGGTTCACGGGTCTTGCGCAAATCACTATCTTCGTGCAGGTCGCCGCTGGTGTCACATTGGTGAACAAGTACAAGCTCGAGTTTCCTGCATTTCATGCGTTCTACGGATTCGTTGCCATCATCGCCGTTGCCATCATTTATTCGTACCGATTCCAACTGAAGAGCAAGATGTACTTGTTGTACGGCGGCGGCGGACTCTTCTTGATGGGTCTCGGCATTCGCGCAATGTTGGTGGGCCAATCCTGACCAAATGAAAAGGCCCCCGCTTTCGCGGGGGCCCAACTTCATAAGCGTGCGTCAGCGGAGCGATGACTCAAGTTCGTTGAGCTTGCTGGCAAGAGCTGCAGGCAACTTGTCTCCGAACTGTGCGTAGTGCTCACGAATCTGTGGCAGCGCCTCTTTCCAGCCGCTTTCGTCAACGGAGAGAATTGCTTCCAAGTCTTCGATTGCAATGTTGAGGCCAGCGGTGTCAATGTCGGATGGCGCAGGCAAGTAACCGATGCTGGTCTGTGTTGCCGAACCCTTTCCGTCGACGCGGTCGAAGATCCACTTCAACACGCGACTGTTCTCGCCATAGCCCGGCCACAAGAAACGACCATCTTCATCGCGACGGAACCAGTTGACGAAGAAGATCTTCGGCAGGTTCTCGCTCTTTGTTGCGGCACCAATCTTCAACCAGTGACCGAAATAGTCAGCCATGTTGTAGCCACAGAAGGGCAACATGGCCATTGGGTCGAAACGAAGGTTGCCGACTGCGCCAGCCTGTGCCGCTGTGGTTTCAGACGCCATGATGCTCCCCAGGAACACGCCGTGGTTCCAGTCGAATGCTTCGGTCACCAAGGGGACTGTGGTGCGACGGCGCCCGCCAAACAAGATGGCCGAAATGGGAACGCCCGCAGGGTCTTCCCATTCAGGAGCAATACATGGACACTGTGACGCAGGAGCAGTGAAGCGTGCATTTGGGTGCGCTGCAACTGCGTCGCTTTCTGGAGTCCACACGTTGCCCTTCCAGTCGGTTGCACGTGCAGGTGCTGTGTCGCTCATGCCTTCCCACCACACATCACCATCTGGTGTGAGTGCGGTGTTGGTGAACAGCGAGTTGCCCCACAATGTTTCCATTGCGTTTGCATTTGTGTCGTTGCCGGTGCCTGGTGCAACACCAAAGAATCCAGCTTCGGGGTTGATGGCGTACAAACGGCCATCGTCACCAAACTTCATCCAGCAAATGTCGTCACCAATTGTCTCGGCTTTCCAGCCTGGAATGGTGGGAACCAACATTGCAAGGTTTGTCTTGCCACACGCAGAGGGGAATGCCGCTGCGATGTACTTAGACGCGCCTTCTGGATTGGTGAGCTTCAAGATGAGCATGTGCTCGGCAAGCCAGCCAGCGTCACGCGCCATGACAGATGCGATGCGAAGCGCGAAACACTTCTTACCCAACAATGCGTTGCCGCCGTAGCCAGAACCGTACGACCAGATTTCACGAGTTTCAGGGAAGTGAACGATGAACTTGTTGTCTGGGTTGCATGGCCATGCGGAACTTGCCTGACCAGGTGCAAGTGGATCACCCACGGAGTGCACGCATGGAACCCAATCGCTATTACCCAACACGTCGAGTGCGCCTTGGCCCATACGGGTCATGATGCGCATGCTGACGGCGACGTATGCGCTGTCGGTGAGCTGCACGCCAATGTGGGCAATGGGGGAGCCAAGTGGTCCCATGGAGAATGGAACCACGTACATGGTGCGGCCACGCATGGCGCCTTTGTACAGCGAGTTCATTTCGGCACGCATCTCTGATGGTTCGCGCCAGTTGTTGTTGGGGCCGGCGTCTTCTGCGTTTGCAGAACAAATGAAGGTGCGGTCTTCTACGCGAGCAACGTCGCCCGGATCTGAATGAGCCCAGTAACTATTTGGGCGCTTTGCTTCGTCCAGTTTCGTGAACGTTCCGGCGTCGACGAGGGACTGACATAGCGCTTCGTATTCGTCGGCGGATCCGTCGCACCAATAGATGGAATCGGGTTGGAGGATTTCTGCCCAATCGTTCACCCACTGTTGCAGTCGGGTGTTACCTGTGCTTGCAGCCATGTGCTGACCTCGTTCTCGGTTTGGAATGTAGGAAGTAAGTACCTGGAGTTTTCCAAGCGTTCATCCCAGAGGGATGCTCACAGCCTAAAACTTAGGTGCCAGGGGTACCCATGTCCGATTCTGAGCCAAGGCTGAGACTTGTGGCACGACCAGCCGAGTCAAGAACAAAGACCACGCGCTGGCCCTGGCGCAGCATGCGGAAGATGGAACCTTCCAGCGCATTGGGGGCGAGGTTGTATTCAGAGAGGTCTGTATCGCTGATGACGACGCCGTCACCGCTGGTGGGGTCGTATGCCTTGATGACTCCCTGCATGGGTGCCTTTAGCGGCCGGCCTTGACGACTTTGCCCGACTTGATGCATGCGGTGCATGCATAGACGCGACGTGGTGAACCCTTCACAATGGCGCGCACACGCTGGATATTCGGGCTCCAACGACGCTTGGTACGCACGTGAGAGTGCGACACTGACATGCCCCAGGATGGGCCCTTGCCACATACTTCGCAAACTGCAGCCATGTTGGAAACCTCTTCGAATTGGCGAAAGGCAAGGAGAGCCTTTCGAACGCAGAGATAAAAACTACCAGCGAGACCAAACCGACCCCAACCGCCAGGGTGAGGGAATCCGTGGTTTTCGGGAGTATTCGCCTGGGGCCCCCATATCACTAGCCTGAGTAGCCGTGGCAGGGGTTGTGAATCTTGGGGCGAATGAGCTCAGGTCGGCTGTGGTTGTCTTCCGCGACACCATGAAGGCACACCAGGCCTCCATCAACCGCCTGAATGTCTATCCCGTTCCCGACGGCGACACCGGAACAAACATGGCGCGCACTCTCGAAGCAGTTGTTGCAGAGTTGTCGAGTGCTGATGCGGATATGGCATCTGTCTGCCAGGCAATCAGTCACGGGTCCCTCATGGGCGCGCGTGGAAATAGCGGCGTCATCCTCAGTCAAATTTTGCGCGGGTTCTCATCCACGGTGAGTTCTGCTGGAGACAAAGGCGCTCCCGCTGCTCATGTTGCCGATGCATTATCGAAGGCAGCAGCAGCGGCGTATGAAGCGGTGCTGAAACCAATTGAAGGAACCATCCTTACTGTTGTGCGCGAATCTGCTGAAGGTGCAGTTGCCGCTGCATCGTCCGGCGCAGATCTTTCGACAACACTGCGCGCCGCTCGTGATCAAGGGCGTGACGCGTTGTCGCGAACGCCAGACATGTTGCCGGTGTTGAAAGATGCCGGTGTGGTCGACGCTGGTGGCGCTGGCTTCTTGTTGTTGCTCGACGCTTTCTTGAACATCATCGACGGTGAAGAACTTCCCGTTCCCGATGAAACTGCGGGCCCAAGCGCAGAACAACTTGATGCAGTGGCGAAGCGCCAGCACGAAGACGGAACTGTCGATGTCAGTGAACTGCGTTATGAAGTCATGTTCTTGCTCGACCTTGATGATTCGCGTGCACCCGAGTTCAAGTCGGCATGGGGAACCATCGGAGATTCCATCGTGGTCGTGGGTGGAGACGGCTTGTACAACTGCCACATTCACACCAACGACATTGGGGCAGCCATTGAAGCGCCACTTTTGTTGAACGGACGTCCACGCAACATTCGCGTCACCGACTTGTTTGAAGAAGTAGCGGAAGAACATGCCGCACGCGAAGCAGAACTGGGCAGCCCTGTGCAGTCCCGCACGCACTCACCTTCGCTACCACCCGTGACGTGCGCTGTTGTTGCAGTTGCAAGCGGCGACGGATTAGCCGAGCTATTCGGACAGTTGGGTGTGCATGGCGTTATTTCCGGCGGACAAACACTGAATCCGTCCACCGCAGAACTGCTAGCCGCAGTGGAGCATATGAATGCGCGTCAAGTTGTCATTCTCCCCAACAACAAAAACATCATTCCTGTCGCACAACAGATAGATGCACTCACAACAAAAGACGTGCGAGTGGTTCCTACTTGTTCCATGCCTGAGGCTCTTGCAGCGCTGGTGTCGTATGACCCTGAAGCATCGGCTGAGTCAAACGCCCGATCAATGACCGTTGCGGCAGAGGCTGTTGCAACCGGAGAAATTACACAAGCTGTTCGTGATACCAACACCGATGCAGGCAAGGTGACCGAAGGCGATTGGATTGGCCTTGTTCGCGGCGATGGAATTGTTTCTATTGCCGGAACCATGGTTGGCTCAGCAACTTTGTTGCTTGATCATCTCATCGACGATTCTCGCGAGTTGCTCACCATCGTCACGGGAGACGGTTCTGGTACTGCATCAACCGATCAGATCACCGCATGGGTGACCGAGAACCGGCCAGACGTAGCAATAGAGATTCATGTTGGCGGGCAACCGCTCTACCCGTACCTCTTCGGCGTTGAGTAACGCACCACTCACTCTGCGCGACTTGGACCACATTGGTCTAGAACGCATTAAGGGAATCGGCGACAAAGCCAAGTCATCGCTTGAATCATTTGGCGTCTTCAGCGTTCTTGATCTTCTTGAGACATATCCGCGTCGATATATCGACCGCACCAACATGGCAACACTTCGAGATCTGCAACTAGGTGTTGACACTTTGGTGATGGTCCATGTTGAAAAGTGCCGCAGCATTCAAACCAAAAATGGTCGAGTGATGGTGACGGCAACAGTTGCCGACGAGACCGGAAAATTATCGCTGACTTTTTTCAATCAACGGTGGCGCGAGAAGCAGTTGCAGCCGGGCATCGAAATTGCAGTGTTCGGAAAAGCAGAGATGTACAACGGCTATCGCCAAATGACGAACCCTGTGGTGGATCGCATTGGTGATCGTGCAGCTCGTTTTGTGCCCGTGTATCCGCAAAGTGAAAAGTCACGCATTACATCGTGGGATCTTGCGCGATGGATTGAAGATGCACTGGCTAAGTGCGAACCTCGCGGCATCGACGACCCTGTTCCGGCATCACTTCTTGAATCTCATTCCCTGATCGGACGTCAAGATGCACTGCGCAAGATTCATCTGCCCGAGTCTCCTGAAGATCAACGAGACGCACGTCAACGTCTGGCCTTCGACGAAGTGCTGCGCGTTCAGTTGATGTTGGTGGGTCGCAAGGCTCAGTGGGAAAGAGAATCTGCCGGGTTCACACACACAACCACTGGACACCTCATCGACGGGTTCATGTCGGCGCTTCCGTTTCCTCTCACGGGTGCGCAGAAGCGAACAATTGCAGAGATCTACAAAGACTTGGCAGTTGGTCAGCCCATGCATCGTCTCTTGCAAGGCGATGTTGGTGCCGGAAAGACCCTTGTTGCTGTTGCAACCATGTTGGCCGCGGTACAAGGCGGTCATCAAGCCGCGTTAATGGCACCGACAGAAGTGCTGGCTGATCAACATGCGTTAGGAATACGCGCGTTGTTGGAGTCGCTCAAGATCTCTGACGACGGAAACCTTTTTGGTGATCGCGGTCTACGCATCGAGTTACTCACGAACAAGGTGCGCGCAGCAGAACGCAAATCAATTCTCGCGGGCCTTGCAGACGGAAGCGTGGACATCATCATTGGAACTCATGCGCTCATTCAAGACGCAGTGAAGTTCGAGAGCTTGGGTGTGGTGGTGGTGGATGAACAACATCGATTCGGCGTTCAGCAGCGATCGCAATTGCGTGACAAGGCACAGGAATCTGAATCCGGACTCATGCCCGACGTGTTGGTCATGACGGCAACTCCCATTCCGCGTACTGCAGCAATGACGGTCTATGGCGATCTCGATGTGAGTGTTCTAGATGAGCTGCCACCTGGTCGAACACCTATTACAACGTCGCGAGTTGCGGGTCCGCTGGAACGCGTTGCCATGTGGGAGTCGGTGCGCGAACGCCTCACTTCTGGCCAACAGGCATACGTGGTGTGTCCGCTGATTGAAGAGAGCGAAAAGTTAGAGGTTGCATCGGCGCAGGAAACTTTCGACGAATTGTCTCATGGTGAACTGAAAGATTTTCGTGTGGCGTTGTTGCATGGTCGTATGTCCTCGGCCGACAAGGAATCGGTCATGTCTTCATTTCGCTCAGGCGAAACGGATGTCTTGATTGCCACCACCGTGATTGAAGTAGGTGTCGACGTTCCGAACTCAACAAGCATGATCATCTTGGACGCCGACCGGTTCGGAATTGCACAGCTGCACCAGTTACGTGGTCGTGTAGGTCGTGGGAAGTTGGCGTCTCAGTGTTATTTGGTGACGCAACATTCAGACCCATCTCCTCGCGTCGAGGCATTAGTTGCATCAACTGATGGCTTCGTTCTTGCCGAGGAAGACCTCCGGCTTCGTGGAGAGGGAACAATTATGGGTGTGAATCAGAAGGGCACCAGTGACCTGACCTTGGCGTCATTACAGCACGACTTAGAACTCATTCAATGGGCACGCGACGATGCTCAGCGAATCATCGCCGACGACCCCACCTTGAAAACGCTTCCCGTTTTGCGCGATGAACTTGACCTTCTCTTCTCCGATGAGGATGAAGAGTTCTTGTTTAAGTCCTAGTTTTTCTGCATTACGGTGTGAGCCAAGGGGGAAACATGAAACTTGAAGGAAAGCATGTACTTGTCACGGGTGGCTCGCGTGGAATCGGCGAGCGAATGGCTCGTGAATTTGCGGCGCGCGGTGCTCGCGTGACTGTGGTTGCCCGTAATGGCGAAGCGTTGCAGCGAGTTGCTGCGTCTATCAACGGTGCATACATGGTCACCGACTTGTCCGATGACGCGGACGTAGACACTCTTATCCAACGAGTGGAATCAGCACATGGTCACGTTGATGTTTTGGTAAACAATGCCGGACTTGAAACCACTACGGCGTTCGCCGTGGAAGACGAGCGAGAAATTCGTACTGTTGCACGCGTGAATCTTGAAGTTCCCATGTTGCTCACACGCCACGCATTGCCTGGAATGTTGGCTCGTGGTGAGGGGCATGTGGTGTTCGTGTCGTCTCTTGCGGGCACCGCTGGGTTTCCCGGAATGAGCGTGTATGGCGCCACGAAGTCCGGCATCTTGAATTTTGTGAACGGGCTCAGCAGGGAATTGAAATCAACAAACGTGAACATCACAGTGTTGTCTCCTGGCCCTGTAGACACCGACATGTGGGATGCGGTGGAAGCAGCACCTGCATCGGTGAACAAAGTTGTTCGCCGTTTTCAAAAACTTCAACTCATTCCCACGGCAAATCCAGAAAAAATTGCTCGTCGAACTGTTGATGCAGTGGCAAAGAACAAACCGTTTGTTCGCGACCCAAAGCGACTCAGCATCAACTTCTGGCTGAATCACATGCCGACAAAGATTTCAAACTTGGCCGCAATCGGAATCAAGTTCGACCCACTCGACAAGGGTTGAGTTACTCCGACGGTTGATCGTCAGTGTCGTCTTCCGTTAACGGGAAGTACCACACGTCTCGGCAATCTCTGCAGCGATACGACACGATGTCGCCGACTTCCCACAGACCGTCTTCGCGAGGTGATGTCAGTAGATGACACGGTCCGCCGCAGTCAACGCAGGTAGTGGTCTCGCTTGGACGAATCATCGCCGTAGTCTGCCTTGTATGAGAGTGGTTGCAGGTGACCTTCGGGGTCGACGTATTGAGTCACCCAAAGGAGACGCCACTCGACCCACCACCGACAAGGTGCGAGAAGCGGTCTTTAACGCTTTGGGCAGCATGGATGCTGTCGAGGGCGCACGAGTTGCCGATGTATTCGCGGGAACGGGAGCTATGGGTATTGAGGCTCTGTCGCGAGGCGCCGCACATTGCATCTTCGTGGAAAAAGACAAGAGCGCGCTTGTCGTCTTGCGTCAGAACATCGCCACATTGGGGTTGTCAGATCGCGCCACGGTTCTCGCTATTGATGCGACATCTGCGGTTGCATCCCTTGGTGATGTCGACTTGTTTATCGCCGATCCTCCTTATGGATTCTCGCAATGGGCGGACTTACTTGGCCGATGCAACGCGCCCGTCGTGGTTCTGGAATCAGACCGAGAAGTAGGCGATGTTGAGGGGTGGGACACCGTACGAGACAAGAAATACGGCCGCACTCATGTGTCATTTCTCCAACCTGCCCGTGTGCCAGACGGTACCGTGGAGGGTGAATGAGCACGGTTCTGTATCCCGGGAGCTTCGACCCCATCCATTTCGGTCACCTCGATGTCGTCGCACAGGCGGCCGAGTTGTTCGGAAATGTAGTGGTGGCCGTCATGCACAACCCCGACAAGCCATCGGGAACATTGTCCACCGATGAACGTGTTCGTGTGGCTCGTGAAGCGTGTGCATCAATTTCGGGTGTCACAGTTCAAGCGTTCGCCGGTCTTGCTGTTGACGCAGCGAAGTCAGTGAATGCTTTGTGCATCGTGAAGGGTCTTCGTACTCCTGGCGACTTCGAGGTGGAGCAGCAAATGGCCCACACCAATTTTGCTGTTGCTGGTGTGCGCACGGTGTATGTGCCATGTCAGCCGGGACTCAGTCATGTCAGTAGTCGATTCATTCGAGACATCGCAGTCCACGGTGGTGACGTTTCATCTATGGTGCCGCCAGTTGTTGCGGCGGCACTTGCCTCAGCACAACGGAGTTAATGCACATGCCATTCGATGATTTTGATGACGTCTCTGACGATTCTTTTCCACAGCCAGCGCCCGTTCAGGCTCGCTTAGGCGAGAGCGAAGTCATTCTTCGTCGCACCATTGACATCATCGCCACTGCGCCAAGCGTGCCGCTGTCCAGTACTCCTCGCATCGATCGAGACGAAGTGATTGAACTTTTGGAAGATGCTCTCGTGCGTTTGCCGGAAGAGATTCGTCAAGCACGCTGGATGCTGAAAGAGCGTCAAGAATTCTTAGACAAAACCAAGCGCGAAGCCGATGAATTGCTTGGCGCAGCACGTCAGCATGCAGAACGCATGGTGCAACGCACCGAAGTGGTTCGTGCAGCAGAAGCCCGGGCACGACAAGTCATCGATGCAGCCGAAGAAGAATCACGTCGCTTGAAGAACGAGACCGAAGATTTCCTGGATCATCGTTTGGGAAGTTTTGAAATTCTTCTCGACCGTTTGTCAAAGACAGTGGCCAACGGTCGACAGAAGTTGTCCATCGGATCACAACCACCCGCTGAAGCAGAAGAGCCAATTGAACAGCAGGGTGGCGCTGGTTTCTTCGACCAAGACTTGTCGTAGGCGGTTGCCGTATGGCCACTCCACTTGTTGTCAATGTTGTTGAGCTGCTGCGGTGGCCCGGAACCACAAAGGACGTTGCTGTCGATGTTGCAGCAGCCGATCTCGAGTTCAACGATGCGCGCATCAGTAACGAATCAGTTGCAATCGCTCTTCATTTGGAGTCATTGTCGAACGGTGTATCTGTAGCGGGAACAGCGTCTGCCACATGGCACGGCGAGTGTCGTCGGTGTCTTGCTCCGCTTCACGAACGCATGGTCGTCGAGGTGTCTGAGTTGTACCAACAGATTCCAGAAGACCCCGAGGCTTATTCCATCGAGAACGACCAGATCAATCTTTTGCCTATGGTAAGAGAGAACCTCTTGGTCGCGGTTCCCCTCGGGCCCTTGTGCCGTGAGGACTGCCCGGGCTTTTGTCCTCAGTGCGGAATTGACCTCGCTGAAGGCCCTTGTGGTTGCGATACAACGGTCTCGGACCCCCGTTGGGCTGCCCTTGAGGGCCTCAAAGGTCGCCTTCCTGACCCACCCACGTGAGTTTTTCCCGTTCTCGGGCTATCATCACCTAGCCCCACAACGGGTGCATTTGCCGCTAACACAGGGAGACCACGGTGGCCGTTCCCAAGAAAAAGAAGTCGAAGTCAAAGACACGTATGCGTCGCGCCTCTAACTGGCGTCTCTCTGCGCCGTCTCGCAGCACCTGCCCACGCTGCGCTGCAGCCAAGTTGCCTCACACTGTGTGTGGCACCTGTGGTTGGTACAAGGGTCGCGTCGCAATTTCCGTCGACTGATCCCAGGATCCTTCATCATGTTGCCAATCGCCGTTGATGCGATGGGTGGCGACCGTGCGCCCAGCGAGATTGTTGCAGGAGCACATCAAGCCGCCGACGCTGGCATCCCCGTTCTCCTTGTAGGCCCCGAAGGTCTCGAAGGCGCTGGCGAACTTCCCGTCTTCGTTGCATCAGAAGTCATCGAAATGGATGACGACCCTGCGCAGTCTGTGCGCAAGAAGCGCGACTCCACATTGGTGCGTGCAGCCGAAGCAGTTCGCGATGGCAAAGCCTCCGCAATGATCTCTGCTGGCAATACCGGTGCAACGATGGCAAGCGCTCTGTTGCGTTTCGGTCGCATCACAGGTGTAGCCCGTCCCGCCATTGCAACACCCATTCCTGTTCCTGGCGGCACTCCCACTGTGTTGCTCGACGCTGGTGCAAACGCCGAAGTGCAAGCCGAGTGGTTAGTGCAGTTTGCTGTCATGGGTTCGGTGTATGCCACACAACGATTTGGTGTGAAGAACCCCCGCGTTGGTCTGTTGTCTATTGGTGAAGAACCAGGCAAGGGCGACACATTGCGCAAGGAAGCCTTCGAACTGCTGAGCGCCGCGCCGTACATCAACTTCATAGGCAATGTTGAAGGCCGCGACCTTATGACCGACGATGTCGATGTCGTTGTCACCGACGGCTTTACCGGCAACGTTGTTCTGAAGACGCTTGAAGGCGCGTTGAAGACCGTCATCGGTGCATTGTTTGAAGCATTTGCTCAGCCCGATTACAAAGAGGCCGCAAAATCTCTCATGCCAGCACTTTTGCCGCTGTATGACACGTTCGACCCCGATTCCACCGGTGGAGCAATCCTGCTCGGTGTCGATGGAGTGTGCATCATCTCGCATGGTTCAAGTAGTGCACGTGCCATGTTGAACGGAATCAAAGTGGCGAAAGAAATGGTGGACACCGACATGGTCGGAGCCATTCGCTCCGCCATCGCTGCCACTACTGTCGAACCCTGAAGCACCACCGGAGATTTCACATGGCATCAGTAGAGAGAAACGCAGTTTTCGCAACAGTGTGCAAGCACCTTGCCGACATTCTGGAAATTGATGCCTCGGGCATCAGCGAAACACAGTCATTCGCCGATGATCTGGGTGCCGACTCCATTGCACTCATCGAACTTGTTGACGCACTCGAACAAGACTTTTCAGGTTTCGAATTCAATGACGACGACTTGGCAGAACTCAAAACAGTTGCCGACGCAGTCGAGTACATCGTTCGCGCTCACGGATAACGACTCATGACTCACGTGGGCGACGACGCACTACGCGAATGTGCTTCTCGCCTTGGCTATTCGTTCATTAACGAGGACTTGCTTCGTGTCGCGCTTATTCATCGTTCATGGCAAGCAGAACATGATTCGGCGGAATCTAATGAGCGACTGGAGTTCTTGGGTGATGCAGTGCTCGGATGGGCAGTAGCAGACATTGCGTATCACCGACTCGCTGACATGCACGAAGGAAAACTGACCGATCTTCGTATCAGTGTGGTGAACATGAATGCGTTGGCCGATCGTGCGCGTGCGCTTGGAATAGGCGAGTTCGTATTTCTCGGCAAAGGTGAAGACGCAGCTGGCGGCCGCGATAAAGCATCAATTCTTTCTGACACTTTTGAGGCACTCATCGGCGCTGTCTACCTCGACGGAGGTGCGTCTGCCGCATACGACCTAGTGCGCAGACTTCTCAGTGACAGCATCGAAGACGCTATTCCCAACATGGAAATGTTCGATGCAAAGTCTCGTTTGCAAGAACTCACTGCGCGTTTGGGATTCTCCGTGCCGCGTTATGTCACTGAAGGTGAAGGACCCGATCACGAACGGGTTTTCACAACCGCCGTGTATGTGGAAGGGCGTGTTCAGGGTCGCGGCGCCGGGCGCACGAAGAAAGCAGCGGAACAAGCAGCCGCAGTGGAAGCTTGTGGTGCGTTAGCTCCCGCAGATAATGCCTGAATTACCCGAAGTAGAAACTGTCCGTCGCGGACTAGAAACTCATGTTGTTGGTCGAACCATTGAGTCCGTGCAGGTAGGTCGAGAGCGTTCGGTACGACGTGTTGGGCGTGAAGCGGTCATACATGGGTTGACCGGAGCAACGGTGACATCGGCGCGCCGTCGTGGCAAATACTTGTTGTTAGATCTCGACACCAGCGACCTTGTCATGATTCACCTACGCATGAGTGGTCGTGTCTTGGTGGAACCCATTGGCACGCCACGACCACCGCATACCCATGTTGTGTGTCGGTTATCTGAACGACATGGTCAACATGACGAGATGTGGTTCGTGGATCCCCGAACGTTTGGTGAAGTGGTGGTGTGCGAATCCAGCGATGTCTCGCAGGTTCTTCCAGAACTTGCTCGTCTCGGGCCGGACCCCATTGCAGATGACTTTTCTGGTGACGTGCTGAAACGGCGACTGAGTGGTCGCCGCGGCGCCATTAAGCCGTTGCTGCTGAATCAGCATGTGGTGGCAGGAATCGGCAACATCTATGCAGATGAAGTTCTCCACAGGGTGCGATTGCGCTGGAGTCGCACAGTGGACTCACTCAGCACGAAAACCATCAACACTCTTGCCCGCACAATTATCGAGGTCCTCACCGAGGCCATTGAACGGGGTGGCTCCACACTGGAGGACACTCAATATGTCGATATCGATGGAAAGAGTGGGTCTTTTCAAGACATGCATCTCGTCTACGGACGCGAAGGACTCGGATGTTTGACCTGTGGAAAAACCACCATCCGTCGTGAAATGGTGGCTGGTCGGTCAACGTCGTATTGCCCGCGCTGTCAAAAGTAGCGACGTATAGGGCGCGTGGCGTGCTCGTCCATTACTGTTGAAGACGCCGTGTTCCTTAAATCTCTTACTCTCAAGGGCTTCAAGTCCTTCGCTGATTCCACCGTCATGGAAATGGAACCAGGAGTCACTGTTGTCGTTGGTCCAAACGGATCCGGTAAGTCGAACGTTGTCGACGCTGTGGCATGGGTTCTCGGTGCACAAGCTCCCAGCTCTGTACGAAGCCAGAAGATGGAAGACGTCATCTTCAACGGAACTTCTAAGCGCGCGGCTCTCGGCCGTGCAGAAGTCATGCTCACGCTCGATAACTCAGCGGGGCTTCTTCCGCTCGACTTTTCCGAAATCACGGTGTCGCGAACATTGTTCCGAAATGGCGATAGTGAATACGCAATCAATGGTGTGGAGTGTCGACTTCTCGATGTTCAAGAATTGTTGTCCGATGCAGGTGTTGGTCGGCAACAACACGTCATCATCAGCCAGGGTCAGATCGACGCAGTGCTCACTGCGCGTGCTGAAGATCGACGAGCAATCATTGAAGAAGCCGCTGGTGTCCTGAAGTATCGCAAGCGTAAAGAAAAGGCGGAACGCCGTCTCGAGGCAACCGAAGCAAATCTTCTGCGAGTTCAAGACCTCATTCGAGAAGTTCGTCGTCAATTGCGTCCGCTGGAACGCCAGGCCGATGCTGCTCGTCGTTACGAAGAAGTCGTCACCGAACTTCGTGCGTTGCGTTTGTACTTGTCTGGTCGTGAGGTTGCTGCGCTTCGCGAGCAACTTGGCGCGCTAGAGACCGAGAAGTCATCAGGTGACTCGAAAGAGCGCGAACTCAGAGAACGAATCGTTCAACTTGAAGCCGATATTCGCGCTGCAGAGGCTGAACTGTCTGCACGCGGTGAATCTGGACTGAACGACGAGCTCATGCGTGTCGAACAGTTGCGTGAGCGCGCACGTGGCCTGGTCGCTCTCATTGGCGAGCGTCGTCGTTCTATGGAGCGCGATCAAGGTCAACTCATCGCAGAAGATGTCATTGCAGCGCTCGAAGCCGATGCTTCGGAGATGCGCACAGACCTTGCCGAAGTTGAGCGTGGACTTGAAATTGCCGCCAGCGAAAGCGATTCGTTGCAGGTTGAAGAAGACGCGTTTGAACGTGAACGTGACGAGCAGGGCTTGTTCCACACTGTTCAGGGCAATGAAGCGTCAACTGCTGCTGCAGAAGTTCGAGGCGAGCTTCGCACATTGCGCAACACTGTTGAACAGGGCGCCGGCGAATTACAGAAGTTGCAAGCACGTATTGAAAACGTTGAAGGCCGCGATGTGTCGTTCGTGACCACCATTGATGGTCTACAAACCGAACTCACCGCCGCCGAAAATGCAATTGGTGTGTTGCAGTCAGAGATTGCATCCGCTGAACGCACTCGCGATGAAGCAGAAGAAGCAGGGGACCGTGCTCAAGAAGGTCGTGCAACTGCGGAGCGTCGCAGTGCTCGCGCATCAGCTCGACTTGAAGCGCTTGAAGCTGCAATGGCGTCCACACGCGCTCGTGCAGGTGCAGAACACTTAGCCAGCATCGAGGGTGTTGTTGGCGCACTGGTCGACATCATCAGTATCGATCAAGGCTGGGATGCTGCTGTAAAGGCTGCTCTCGGCGATTCTGTTGCCGCCGTTGTTGTGTCAGATCCAGCGTCAGCGCGTCGCGCACTCGATCAGTTGCGCAATGCAGAACACAATGGCGCCATTTTGTCATTGGGAGTTCAGCGCGCCACCAGCACACAGGTTCCTGCAGGTGTCGATTCCGTGCGTGGCCATGTTCGTCCAGCGGCCGGTGCACCAAACGGATCCGATGCGTTGCTCGATGCATTATTGAGCGGCGTTGGTTGTGTTGATGACATCAGTCGTGCAATCTCGGTGGTGGAGGCGCAACCAAGCGCAGTTGTGGTCACACGTCGTGGCGACAAGTTGTCTCCTGGCGGCTGGCGTTTGGGAGCAGCAGACGAGGTTGGGTCCATTGAAGTCATTGAAGAAACTCGACGTGAAGTGGAAAGCGCCACAAATGAGTTGTCGCGTCTTGATGCAGAGGTGGAAAAGCAGCGCCGAGTTCTTCTGGAATCGCGCACGCTGATTGCCGATTTACAAAAGAAGCGTGAACAGCAATCACGCGCAGTTGATGCAGCATCCGATCGTCTCACCAACGCCATCAACGATCGTCGTGCAAACGGTGCAGAACGTGAAATGACTTTGAAGTCACTCGACGACATTCGTGTTCGCATCGACGACTATCAGAAGCGTGTTTCTGAACTTGAAGCAATTTTGCCTGCACTAGAAGAATCAGAAGCTGCCGAGATTGCCGCTGCGAAGGCGCAAGGTGAAGCACGAGCTGTTATTGATTCAAAAGCCACACACCTCGGCATGCGTCGCAAAGACCTCGACATTCGTCTGGCGGGACTTCGTGAGCGCGAACAGTTCCTGAAACTTCGCCTCTCGGAGACCGAGCGTCGTCTGGAAGTAGATACAGCTGCCCGTCAAGAAGCCGGTGTCCGTCGTCAGCGCATTGAAGCATCGCTACTTGCTATTGGTCGTCTTGCTGAACTGGTCGAGCGACATCAACACGCCGCTGAAGCTCGTCTCGCCGTGTTGTACGACTTGCGTCGTCGCCAAAGTGATGAAGTGCGCGAGGTGAACGCGCGACTCGATGCGGCACGCCGTGGTCGCCAGGAGTCAGAGCAAGAACTCGAAGCAGTGCGCGAACGTGGACGTCGCGTCGACGTAGAAGAGGCCGAGACCCGTATGCGTCTCGAGGCCGCCACCGAAATGATTCGTCGTGACCTTGAAGTTGAGCCCGAGGTTGCCGAACAGGCTCCCGTTCCCATTGTTGCCGATGGCACCAGCCACGACGATCGCGCTCGCGCATTGGAACGCGATATTCGTCTCATGGGCCCCATCAACCCATTGGCGTTGCAAGAATTCACCGAATTGCAAGAGCGACACACATTCTTGGAAGAGCAGTTGAACGATGTCCGCAACTCGCGCCGCGAACTTGCTCAAGTCATCGCCGCAATTGACGAAGAAATTCAAACTGTGTTTGCTACAGCATTCGAAGATGTCAGCAAGAACTTCACCGACTTGTTCCAGCTGTTGTTCCCCGGTGGTAAGGGCAAGCTTGTCCTTACCAACCCACACGACATGTTGAACACTGGTATTGAAGTGGAAGCCACTCCGCCAGGGAAAACCTTCAAGAAATTGTCCTTGCTCTCTGGTGGTGAGCGCTCGTTAACCGCATTGGCATATTTGTTTGCGGTGTTCCGTAGTCGCCCGTCGCCGTTCTATGTAATGGACGAAGTGGAAGCAGCGTTGGACGATGTAAACCTTCACCGCTTTTTGGGTCTTGTAAGCGAGTTCCGCCGTGATGCTCAGCTCATCATCGTGAGTCACCAGAAGCGCACTATGGAAGCAGCCGATTGCTTGTTGGGTGTATCCATGCAGCCAGGTGGATCGTCGAAGGTTGTCACCGAACGCGCAAGCGTCACTTCCGATAACTGATCATGCTTGCCTCTGATCTCGTCAATTACGGCATCCCCGCCGTTGCCATCGCCGTTCTCGGTATTTCCTTCGTCGTCTACCGCTCCCGAACCAAGCCCGGTGAATCTCTTCCCTCCGCGAGCGACGCGGCTGTTGCGCCGCTTGCCGATCCGTCACTTCTCGCAAGCTCGAACGTTCCGGACTCGACAACGGCCCACACCGCTGACACATCGTCGACGGCTTCGACGGGTGACATTGTTGACGAAGACTCGTTAGAGCCTGCGAAAAGAGTCGAGTCAATCGGTGTCACTGAAGTCGAAGCACACGGCGGCACAGTCGAGTCAGG
>JBIIQG010000023.1:0-20235 GCA_044342185.1 Ilumatobacteraceae bacterium
CACTGAAGTCGAAGCACACGGCGGCACAGTCGAGTCAGGTGAAGACGAGAAGGCGTCGGTGCGGGAACGAACAGGGCGTACGCGTTCATTGTTCTCGTCGGCATTCGCATCCATTCGCGGCAAGGGCAAAGTAGACGAATCAACCTGGGAAGAGTTGGAAGAAACTCTTCTTCGTGCCGACATCGGCATCGGGCTCACCACCAAACTGCTCGATCCGTTACGCGCAGCTGCCAAAGCGGGCGAGATTCGCACAGCAGACGATGCCATCAACGCTCTGCGCTCTGCAATGACAGCACAACTTGCAACAACGCAACGTGCCTTGAACATGGATGCATCCACCACTCCAAACGTGTGGTTGTTTGTTGGCGTCAATGGAGTGGGCAAGACAACCACCATCGGAAAAATCGCAACAGAAAAAGTCGCACAGGGATCATCTGTGCTTCTTGCGGCAGGGGACACCTTCCGCGCCGCAGCAGCAGAACAATTGCAGGTGTGGGCGGAACGCTCGGGCGCAGCATTTGTTCGCGGTTCAGAAGGCGGAGATCCCGCGTCGGTCATCTTCGATGGAATTCAAAGTGCACACGCCCGCAACATTGAACTTGTGTTGGGTGATACTGCGGGGCGATTGCAGAACAAATCGAACCTGATGGAAGAACTAAAGAAAGTACGACGCGTTGCGGAAAAGGCGGAGGGCACGGTGAACGAAGTACTTCTTGTTATTGATGCAACAACGGGACAAAACGGCCTTTCTCAGGCTCGAGAGTTTGCTGCCGCTACCGACGTCACGGGTGTTGTCCTCACAAAACTCGATGGTTCAGCCAAGGGCGGCATTGTGTTCGCTATTGAGACAGAGATGGGAATACCTGTCAAACTTGTCGGTCTTGGGGAGGGCGCGCACGATCTCGTGGCCTTTGACCCCGGAGAATACGTGGCAGCACTGTTCGAGTAGGCGTACGCTTCCTAGTACATGAAGCGTCTTCGTCTCTCACTTGTCGTTGTACTCATTGCATCTGCGGTTGCATCTTGCGCCAAGTCAGGTCCGCTCACCTTGTCGCTGGCAACATCACAAAGTCGCACTGGTGAAGTGCGGATGAATGCCGACTCATCGTTTACGGAGCCCGATGCTCTGCCAGTTGAGGTCACGTACTCGGTGAAAGGAACTCTGCCGTACTTGGGCGACCGTTTGCTCGCGTGGTCAATTGGTCGACGCACAAAGCCATCGGGTGAACTAGAGAAACTGGCGTTCTCGTTTGGCATCAACGGCGATGCAGAGAAAATTGACGAAAACATGTACGCCGCGACCGACATTGACAAGACGAAATCTGTCAGCTTGTGGATCGACGATGCCGGCGGCTGGTGGTCATACTCAAACTTTGAACAAGGGACAGGTTCTGGAGTGTCTGTGCCTTCGTGTCCGCCCGATACGACGTGTGATGTTCCTACGCCTGAGCAAGACCTTCCACAGAATCTCATCGAGCCCGGCGACGCACTTCGTCGAACAAACCAGTACTTGTCGCGCGCCGATATGGTGCCACTGAATTACCCGCTGAAAGCAACGAAATCCGACTTCTCCACAGATGTCTTCGGCGCTCTCACATTGGGTGGGGTAGAAACCAATATCGGTGTGTCATTTACATACGGCGAGAACGGTGTGTTGTTGTCGGCATCGGGCCCCATGATCGCCATTGCAATGGCTGGTCGCTATCCCATCGTGTCGCCAATGGAAGCAGTGAAGCGTTTGTCTAATCCTCTCTACGGTGCCATTGGTGGTGCGGTGCGTGGCGCGGCAGATGTTGCGGTGTCCTCTCAACCGGCGGAAGATTCCGTCACGAATCAGGAAATAGAAATTCCGATTACGGGAGTCAGACTCATCTTGATGGAAGCGCGTTTGTCTAATGGCACACACATGTTGTTGCCCGCGTACACGTTCTCAAATGCCGATGGCGATGTCGGCACAGTTCTTGCCATAACCGACGATTTACTTGCGTTCCGAAAGAATGTCACCACTTCCACTGCGATAGCACCTCCCGACACCAGCGGAACTGGGACAGAGCCAGCACCGGTAGAACCAGGCGCAATCACTCAAGGCGAAGCCGATTCTCTCATTGGGCTCACTGAAAGAGAAGCAAAACTGACTGCAGACGGAAAAGACTGGCTCGTTCGTATTGCCGTTCGTGACGGCAAGTTCTTCATGCTCACTACTGATTACGTCACAAATCGAGTCAATCTCACCATTGAGAAGACACTGGTCACTGCCGTCACCGTTGGGTAGAGCACGCAGATGCGTGGATAACCTGAGAGACGCATGTTTGATTCACTGAGCGACCGCCTCCAAGGGATTGTTAAGCGCCTCAAAGGAAAGGGGCGCCTTACCGAGGCCGATGTCGACGAGGTGATGGGCGAGATTCGAACCGCCCTCCTTGAAGCCGACGTCAACGTTGGCGTCGTTCGCGATGTCGTTGCTCGAATTCGTGAGGCCGCCATTGGGGCCACGGTGTCGCAGGCGCTCGACCCCAGTCAACAAATCATCAAGATCGTCAATGAAGAACTCGTTGCCATGTTGGGTGGCGAGACACTCAAGATCACCTACGCGAGCCAACCTCCCACAGTTGTGCTCATGGCAGGTCTACAGGGTTCAGGCAAAACCACAAGCGCTGCAAAACTTGCGCGTTGGTTTAAGTCGCAGGGGCGCCAACCACTTCTTGTTGGTGCCGACCTTCAGCGACCAGCCGCTGTTGAACAGTTGCGAACACTCGGTTCACAAATCTCTGTTCCGGTGTTTTCTGAACCAGGCGACCCTGTTGCTACGGCGCGCCGAGGAGTAGACGAAGCAAAACGTCTAGGTAAAGACGTTGTCATTGTCGACACCGCTGGGCGCTTGGCAATCGATGAAGAAATGATGCGTCAGGTCGCAGACATCTCTGGTCAGGTGTCGCCGAAGTACACCTTCCTTGTTGTCGATGCCATGACTGGTCAAGATGCAGTCGGAGTAGCCGAAGCATTCCATCAACGACTTTCTATCGATGGTGTCATTCTCAGCAAACTCGACGGCGATGCACGTGGTGGTGCGGCACTATCGGTGAAGACCGTCATTGGTCGCCCTATTGCGTTCGCGGCAACCGGCGAAAAAATCGATGCGTTCGAACAATTCCATCCGGACCGAATGGCCGGACGAATTCTCGGAATGGGAGACATGCTCACACTGATTGAGCAGGCCGAGAAAGTTTTTGAACAAGACAAGGCCGAAGAAGCAGCACAGCGCATGCTGGAGGGCCAATTCACTCTCGAAGATTTTCTCGATCAGTTGCAGCAACTGAAAAAGATGGGTCCATTGTCCGGAATCATGGGCATGTTGCCTGGCATGCCGAAAGAAATGAAGAACGCTGAAATTGGCGACGACCAGGTGAAAGTCACCGAGGCCATCATTCGTTCAATGACTCGCGAAGAACGCGCCAACCCCGAGATCATCAACGGAAGTCGCCGCACCCGAATTGCAAAGGGAAGCGGCACAGAGGTGTCCGACGTGAACCGTCTCATCAAGCAGTTCCTCGAAATGCAGAAAATGATGAAGCGCATGGGCGGGATGGCCAAACCCCAAGGCAAAGCCGGAAAAGGCAAGTCCAAGGTGAATAAGCGCCAATTAATGCGCGAAGTAGGGGACATGCTGGGCGGTCAGGGCGGAATCCCTGGTCTTCCAGGTGCCGATGGCAGCCCTGGGCTCCCTCCATTCTTCAAGTAGAACCGTTGGGGGATGGGTCCCCACGCCGATAGCCTTACCTAGTCCCGAAATGGGTCCCTTCAGGAGAAATCGCAACATGGCAGTCAAATTGCGCCTCACACGAGTCGGCAAGACCAAGCAACCGCAGTACCGCGTTATCGCAGCCGACTCACGTCGCGCACGCGATGGTCGTTTCATTGAAATTCTCGGTCAGTACAACCCTCGTACCGAACCGTCCACCATCACTATCGACAACGACAAAGCAGTGAAGTGGCTCATGCAGGGTGCACAACCCACAGAGCGCGTTCGCAAGCTTCTCGAAATCAGCGGAGCTTGGGAACAGTTCACCGCTGCGAAGTCCAAGTAGTCCCGTGTCAGAGTTCGACGCCAACACACTTGAGGCGCCCATCGCCACAGCAGTGCTCACACACATCGTGCGCAGCATTGTCGACGATGCCGACGCAGTACAGGTGTCATCTGGTCCTGGCAAGGGCGACAAGATCCTTCTTGAAGTTCGCGTTGGCCCCGGAGACCTCGGTCGCGTTATCGGCCGTCGTGGTCGCACTGCGCAAAGCATTCGCACGGTTGTTCGTGCTGCTGCAACGAACGACGACGTCGATGTCGACGTCGATTTCGTCGACGCGTAAGTTCTGTTGAGCACGCCTCAGCCTCCCGATGGCCTGCTCGAGGTGGGTCGCATTGGCAAACCACATGGCGTCAAGGGCGACATTTTCATTTCGCTCACCTCAGATGTTCAATCCCGCCATGAAGTGGGTGCATCTTTTGTTGTTCTCTCTGGTTCGCAACAACGCACCTTGGTTATCTCCACTGTTCGTGCGCAGCAAGACAGATTCGTTGTTCATTTCGAAGGTGTCGACGACCGCAACGATGCAGAAAAATTGACCAATAAGTTTCTGTACGCCGAACCTGTTGCCGATGATGGCGCATTGTGGGTTCATCAACTTATTGGTTCTGCAGTTGTCGACGTTGACGGGCAATCGTGGGGTCGCTGCGTCGGAGTTCTGAATAACCCAGCTCACGACATCTTGGAAATTGAAGGTGGCCTTTTGGTTCCTATTCCGTTCGTTGAATCGTGTGACGGCACTACCACTGTTATTCGTCCGCCCGCGGGGCTCCGCGAGGCACTCACGGGGGAATAGCGTTTCCGTTATGCGCATTGATGTGTTCTCGCTGTTTCCCGAGATGGTCGACCAGTTCTGCTCGCACAGTTTGTTGGGTCGTGCTCAAACATCAGGCGCAGTCAATGTGTCCACACACAACATTCGTGACTATTCCACCGACACGCATCGCACTGTTGACGACACTCCATTTGGCGGCGGAGCCGGAATGCTCATGCGTGCCGAACCCATCTTTGACGCTGTAGAAGCGGTGAAGCCCCCGCGCCCGCTTCTGTTGCTTGGCCCCGGTGGCCAGAAGTTCGATCAGTCAATGGCCAATACTCTTGCTCGCAGCGACGGGTTCAGTTTGCTGTGTGGCCGCTACGAGGGTGTAGATCAGCGTGTTCGCGAGCATCTCATTGATCATGAGGTCTCTGTGGGCGACGTGGTCTTGGCAGGCGGAGAAGTGGCAGCGTGCCTCGTTATCGAGGCGGTCACTCGCTTGCTGCCGGGGGTCATGGGGAATTCTGAATCTCCCATCACCGAGAGTTTTGGGGCATCTGGGTTACTTGAAGAACCCCAATGGACGCGACCTGCCGAGTTCCGTGGGTGGGCAGTTCCTGAGATTCTGCGCGGGGGAGACCACGCCAAAATCACCCGCTGGCGCCGTGCCCAGGCCCTGTGGCGCACCCTCCAGCAGCGCCCCGACATCATCGAGGCCCGTGGCGGGCTCACAGAAGAGGAAAAGGCCCTGTTGGAAGGGGTGGACTTCTCCTCGTATCCTTCATTGTTCGCTTCGGACATGCCCGAACAGGCCTAGTGCCGTCCACATCTCAGAGTCGCCCAAGGAAACATCATGAAGACCACAGACATCGTTGACAATCAAAACAAGCGCGACGACATCCCAGCTCTTCTTCCTGGTGACGAAGTAAAGGTGCACGTACGCGTTGTTGAATCAGGCAAAGAGCGTATTCAGGTGTTCCAAGGCAATGTCATTGCCATTCAAGGTTCAGGCATTGCCGAGACCTACACCGTTCGCAAGCTCAGCTACGGCGTGGGCGTAGAGCGCACCTTCCCTAAGCACAGTCCATCTGTCGCAAAGCTCGAGGTTCTGAAGCACGGTGATGTTCGTCGTGCGAAGTTGTACTACCTCCGCGATCGCGTTGGTAAGGCTGCCAAGATTCGCGAAAAGCGCGAGTCCTAGGCCCTACCGAATCGGGCACTGGGTTCACCGGTGAACACCGACGATCTCGAAGACTTCGAGGCCGAACGCGAGTACAAACTCGCCCAGGAATACCAAGATGTCGTTGGCATGTTCAAGTTTGCCGTCGAGACCGAACGCCGGTTCTACTTGGCTAATGCTGTCACCGTCACTGTGAAGGGCGACAGCGCGCGGCCACTCATTGAAGTGGAGATGACCGACGCATGGGTATGGGACATGTACCGGAAGACCCGGTTCATTCCGTCGGTGAAAGTTCTCAGTTTCAAAGACATCAACGTCGAAGAACTTCCGTCCGAAGACATTCTTCCTCCCGACAGCATCTAGCCGCTCAACGGCTTGCTCGCGCGCGCTGGGCAGAAGATCGTGTCGCCCAATGGTATGTACAACGCGGGTTTACCATCCTTGCTCGTAATTGGACCATGCGCGGCGGCGAACTTGACGTAGTCGCTCGCAAAGGAAAACTTGTTGTCGTCTGCGAAGTGAAAGCTCGCGCCAACAACAACTACGGATCTCCGCTAGAAGCAATGACGCCAACGAAAGTTGCGCGAGTGCAGCGTGCAGGTCATGCGTTTTTTCGACAACTGAGCTCGCAAGAAAAGGGGTTACGTCTCCGTTTCGATGCGGCAACAGTGTTGGGTACGCGACTTGAAGTGTTTGAAGACTTCTTTTAGTTCACTTTTTCTTGCGCGGAGTGCGACGCGTCCAACATGCGGCATGCCAGTGGCGACGAAGATCGGGTGCATCTTGCGGAACCGCAACGATGTGTCCCATTCCGGCAGGAATTGTTTGGTGGCAACCGGGGCACACGTAGTCCTTGCGTGCTTCATATGGTTGAACACGTCGCGTCTGAATTGGTCCGTGCAATTCGCCGTCCCATAAGCGTCCGGGCATGTTCAGCCAAAGAATGCCCATGCCACAAGAGCACTGGCAACAGAAAGAGCCGCAATCACAAACCAGATATCTGTGCTGCGGGCAATGCGCTTACGAGTCGGGTTAAATCCCATGAAGTCAAGTATGACCGCAACAGCGACGATTGCGATGCTTCGTGAGTGACTAGCGTGGAAACATGCGTCGCATCGGAATAACTGTGTTGGGCGCGGCGCTCACTTTCTTCTTGTCGGCGCCAGCTGTTGTCTCTAGTGCCACCACCACAACTTCTCCCACCACAACCGTGCCAGTGTTGTGTCCACCAGCAGGCGACCCGTCTGTCACCACAATTCCAGTTGTGGGCTGTGTGAACCCCGTTGTCACCACAACAACTACAACCACCACCACCACGACAACGCTTCCCGTCGCAGCTACCACTGTTCCTGAAGGGTGCGCACTGCCTCCCGTTGCACAAGCGGTTTTTAAGGGCACGTTGCAAAGTATCGACCCAGTCAGTGCGGTGTTTCGTGTCGATCAGTTGCGCGCAGGCTCCCTCGACGGGTTCGCAGCGAACAACACCGTTGAAGTGAGATACGGAAGTGACGTGAAGTATCTGAACGTTGGTTCTGAATATCTCGTTGGCGTTGAACAAGACAGCGTCACTCTTCGTTTAACGTCGACACTTCGAGATCAGCCCGAGTTATTTGGTGCGGCTGAAATTGCAGGTACGCAGAACAAGTGTCCGGAATTTGAAGCTGCAGCACGAACTCTCAACGTGGACGGAACAACAATTCCTACAGGGCTGTTGGCCAAGTTGTTTGAAGACCCGTGGAGAATCGCAATCGCTGTGCTGTTGCCACCCGCACTTGTGCTGTTCGCGCTCGTGGCACTTGTGTGGTTTCGTCGCGGTGTTAAGCGGTAAATGCTTCGGTTGCAAGCGCGCGTAATTGAGTAACGGCGTGTGCCAAACCCTTTGGGTCTTTGTACAAAGCGCTGCCAGCAATCAACACATTGGCACCGGCTTTAGCAGCGCCCGCAATGGTGGTGGGGGAGATGCCGCCATCTACTTCCAAGTGAACGGAATCGCCCAGGCCACGACGCGTGATCATGTCGCGTACTTCACGAATCTTTGGTTCCATTGTTGCGATGTAGCTCTGTCCGCCAAAACCGGGATTGACGGTCATTACCAAGATCATGTCCACCAGATCGAGAACGTGTTCAACGGTGGATGCTGGTGTGTGTGGGTTGAGCGCCACGGCAGCTGTTGCGCCCATGGCACGAATGTTTTCCAGCGTGCGATGCAAGTGTGTGCATGCTTCGGCATGAACAATGAGACGTTGGCAGCCGGCTTCCACGTAGCGCTGTGCCATCACATCTGGCGTGAGAACCATGAGATGAGCCTCGAACGGCTTCGTTGTGTAGGAACGCACTGATGCAATGACGTCGGGGCCAAACGTGAGGTTCGGTACAAATTGCCCATCCATCACGTCGAATTGAATGATGTCCACGCCAGCTTCGTCGAGTGCACGAATCTCTTCACCAAATTTTGAGAAATCGGCGGGCAGAACGGAAGGGGCGATTTGAATGGGCAACGTCACGCCTTCACCCTAGTCAATGTGCCCGCAGCCAGTCCCGAGAGTATGCGCCAACGTGACCTACGCTGACACGGTGACAACTCGCCATTCCGTCCGTATTGAAAAACTGGTTGCAGGCGGTGACGGCCTTGCTCGCATGGACGATGGTCGTGTGGTGTTTATTCCTGGGGTCCTCGCCGATGAAGTTGTAGAGATCTCGCTAGCCGAGTCGCGGTCCGACTTTGGTCGTGGAACTCTTCTCTCCATCGTTGAACCATCGGCACAGCGCCGAGTCCCTCCATGTCCGCATGTGGAACAGGGGTGCGGTGGGTGCGACTGGCAACACATCGAGCGCCGTATTCAGGGTCAGGCAAAGTTGGCCATTGTGAAAGAGGCCTACACGCGCACGGCGAAGTTAGACGTTGATCCGCAACTGCGTCGCATTACAGAAGACGCACGACGCACAACAGTGCGCATGGTCAGCACGAGCGACGGAACACTTGGTTTTCGCGCACACGAATCTCACGACATCATCCCGGTGTCGCAGTGTGGAGTGTCTCACCAACTCATTAACGACTTCATCGCGTCTCCTGTTCTCGACGGTGCAGGCGAGGTCACCATTCGTGTTGGCGCGCGAACCGGCGACATTGGTGTGTGGGCTCACGACGGAAAACTTGCTCGCTCATTGCCTGCAGGGCTGAAAACAGGCGAGCGCAGCACCATTACCGAGCGTGTTGGCGACCACACCTACAAGGTGTCCATGGGCTCGTTTTTTCAATCTTCCCCTGAAGCAGCCGAACTCATCATCGACTCTGTGTCGCGCCGATTAGACACACTTGGCATTGAGGGTGGATTGTTGTGCGACGCATACGGCGGAGTGGGGCTGTTCAGTCTTGCGTTTTCTGAGCGATTCGATGAAGTTCTGCTTGTTGAATCATCAGAATCAGCGTGTCGTGATGCGGTGCGCAACCTGGCCGAGTGTGCCGCTGTTATTGAACAAGCCAACATGGACAATTGGGAATCGGCCGAAGCCGATGTAGTGATCGCAGACCCTGCACGACAAGGCTTAGGAAAGCACGGTGCTGCTGCTGTTATCGACACCGGTGCGCCCACAGTCATTTTGGTCAGCTGTGATCCGGTTGCCGGCGCTCGCGATGCTCGTCTGTTGGTGAACGCTGGCTACACCATCGGCGAAGTGGAAGTACTTGATATCTTCCCCGAGACACATCACGTTGAAGTTGTTGCAGCATTTAGCCGCTAGAGAAAAGAGACCATCATGAGTGACGATTGGGCACGTCCCGTTGTGTATTTCGAGATTCAAGCTCGAGACGCAGATGTACTTACGCGTTTCTATGGCGAACTCTTCAACTGGAACATTGGTGACGGTTTCATTCGACAAATTCCCACTGGAATCGGTGGACCAGAAAACGGAATTGGTGGCCATATTCGCGAGGGAAATCATCCGGGTGTCACGTTGTACATCCAGGTGAAAGATCTGCCCTCGTCACTGGCGAAAGCGGTGGAACTCGGCGGCACAGTCACCATGGAGCGTTTCGATATTCCGGGTGGAGCATCACTTGCAGGAATTACGGACCCTGAAGGCAACTCCGTCACTCTGGTTCAGCAGTAGTTACAGCAACGTGTACACAGCCACAGATCGGCTGGATTCCACAATTGTTGCGCTCCACTGTGCAACTACGGCGTCGGCGCTGCGGTAGTACGTTGCATCGGCGTGAGATGCTTCGCCAAAAAGTGTGATGACAACATAGGAGCCATCGTCGTTGCGGGCCGTTGTGCGGCGTGCAAGACCAGTGCGATTCAGGTAGCACCACTCCTGCATCTGTTCGTCTAAAGCGCGAAAAGTTGCGGCATCGGTTCCGGGAACTAAGGAAAAAGTCTCAATTTCGAGAACTGCCATGACGACTCCGATGTAGTGGTGCGCCCTCTGGGGATCGAACCCAGGACCTGCGGATTAAGAGTCCGTTGCTCTACCAGCTGAGCTAAAGGCGCAATATGTGCTTCGTCACTCTATGCGATGGCGCCCAGTGAATACCAAAGCAATGCGAAGAATCGTGTTGCCGGCACCGATTTCTCGATGCCGGCTCACGAATGGGGTGATCGAGGGGACTTGAACCCCCGACCTCTAGGGCCACAACCTAGCGCTCTAACCGGGCTGAGCTACGACCACCATGTGGATGTTCAGTCTGCCACGCCCTGTCGGTTCTCCCAACACTCATACCGTTTCAAGGACACGACTCGGGGCGGCGTAGCGGCTCAGGTAGTGTGTAGTTAGACCGTTAAGCGGGGTGTTAACCATGTCAGCAACGAACTTTACGTTGCACCAAAATCTGGCAGACAGAGCCAGAGAAATTACGCGGCGTGAGCTGCAAAAATATGTCGAGCGAACCACTGGTTCGCAAGCGGCAACCGCGAGGGCAAAACAGGTGCTCCCTCTCGGAGTCCCGTCCAGTCTTCAGTACTACGACCCGCATCCCGTTGTAGTGCGTCATGCTGCTGGTGCACGCATGATCGACGTCGACGGCAATGAATACGTGGACTACAACATGGGCTTTGGCGCATTGTTCGCCGGCCACGTGAACCCGTTTGTACGTGAAGCAATTGAGCGTCAATTAGACGACGGCACGTTGTATGTAACGCCAGCAGAAATCACCGCAGTTGTTGGTGAGTTACTTGCGCAACGTTTCCAGCTGCCGTTGTGGCGCTTCACCAACTCGGGTACCGAAGCAACAATGGATGCCATTCGTGTGGCACGTGGTGCAACAGGTCGCGACAAAATTGTGAAAGTAGAAGGTGGCTATCACGGACATCACGACACGGTGATGGTGTCTATGAAACCACCCATCGATGCTGCCGGCCCCGCCGATCATCCATTTTCAGTTCCGTCCACTGCCGGAGTTGCAAAGTCTGCAATTGCCGACACCATCGTTATTCCGTACAACGATGCTGCAGCACTTGAAGAGGCGCTCGCCGCCAACGACGTGGCTGCATTCATTGTTGAGCCTGTCATGGAAAACATCGGCATTTGCATGCCCGAAGCTGGGTACTTGGAAAATGTTCGTCGCATCACGCGCGAACACGGCACCATGCTCATTTTCGACGAAGTAAAAACAGGTATTACCGCTGGATGGGGCGGTGCAACCGGAGTTCTTGGTGTTGTTCCCGATCTTGTGTGTTTGGCAAAAAGCATTGGTGGTGGCTTGCCACTTGGTGCATTCGGCGGAACGCGTGAATGTATGGAGCAAATCAGCAATGGTCGTGTTGTTCACATGGGCACCTACAACGGCAACCCACTTGTTATGGCTGCGGCCGTTGCGGTGTTGTCGCACGTGTGTACTCCCGAAGTGACAAACGCAACAGTCACAAGAAATGCACGACTCATCGCAGCATGTGACGACATCATTTCTCGCGCAAGCCTTCCGGCGCACACGGTTCAGTTCGGTGCAAAAGGCTGTATTACATGGGCAGAAACGCCTATTCGCAACTATCGCGATTACAAGTCAACCGATTTTGATATTGCATTTGCGCAATGGATTCACGGAGTGAATCGCGGCATCTTGTTACCACCAGGTCTCGATGAACAGTGGCTAATCTCTGTCATGCATTCGGAGGAAGAGGCACTCCGGTACGCAAATGTATTTGGAGAATTCGTTGACGAACTCACTGCATAACCAAAAGCGCCCTGCGCTTCCAAAAATGATTCTGCGCGGACTGTTCCGCAAGTGTGCATGGTGTGGAGGAAAAGGTTCTTTCTTCACCTCGTGGTACGGAAAAGCACCGCAGTGTCAAACATGTGGCATTCACTGGGAACGCGGGTACGAAGGTTTTGAACTTGGTGCAGCAACCATGGGCGTATTTCTTACATTCGGAACCATCATTTTCTGGATGATTCTCTCCGTCGTTATCGGTGTGGCGTTGGTGCCATTGTTGGTCGTTGCCGGAGCACTCGCTATTTCCATTCCCATTCTCGGATACCCACTCACGTACACGGTGTGGCAGGGGGTCGATCTCTTCATTCGTGCCCCGTCGGCCGAAGACATTGCCGCCGCCGAGGCCTGGCTGGCTTCTCACAGCCGCTAATTCCGGGGCTTCTCTAGCCCGTTCAGGTCATTTCCGCCCCTCGGGGCGCCTGGTGCACATGGCCCCGACCCACAATGCTTGACCGAACACCTGTTCGTAGTTACAGTGTTGTTGTTCGAACACACCCATTGCGTACAGTCCGCAGTTCCTGGGAACTTCCTAGGAAATACGCGGAAAACCCGAAAGGCATACATCATGACCACACCAAGCCCAGAACGCGACAAGGCCCTCGACGCGGCCCTCGCCCAGATCGACAAGCAATACGGCAAAGGCTCCATCATGCGGATGGGCGAGAAGGGGTCAATGGCTATCGAAGCCATCCCTACCGGCGCTCTTCCGCTCGACCTTGCTCTCGGAGTTGGCGGATTGCCACGAGGCCGCGTTGTTGAAATCTACGGACCTGAATCATCCGGTAAGTCCACTCTCGCTATGCACGTTGTTGCTGAAGCTCAGCGCAACGGTGGCATCTGTGCCTATGTCGACGCAGAACATGCCATGGACCCTGTCTATGCAAAAGCAATCGGTGTCGACATCGACCAGCTCCTCATCTCGCAGCCAGACACTGGTGAACAGGCGTTGGAAATTGCCGACATGCTGATTCGCTCCGGTGCACTCGACGTCATCGTCATCGACTCTGTTGCCGCTCTTACGCCACGTGCCGAAATTGAAGGCGACATGGGCGACAGCCACGTCGGACTTCAAGCTCGTCTCATGAGCCAGGCATTGCGCAAGCTCACAGCAAACCTCAACAAGTCCAACACAATCTGCATCTTCATTAACCAGTTGCGCGAAAAGATCGGCGTCATGTTCGGTTCTCCAGAAACAACACCTGGTGGTCGTGCATTGAAGTTTTACTCATCCGTGCGTCTCGACATTCGTCGTATTGAAGCCATCAAGGACGGTGCAGAAGTCACCGGATCACGTACACGCGTGAAGGTTGTAAAGAACAAGGTGGCACCACCATTCCGTCAGGCAGAGTTCGACATCATGTATGGCCAGGGCATTAGCCGCGAAGGCGCTTTGCTCGACCTTGCAGTCGAAATGGCCATCGCTAAGAAGTCGGGTGCATGGTTCACCTACGAAGGTGAGCAGTTAGGTCAAGGCCGCGAGAATGCCAAGAACTTCTTGCGCGAGCGCCCCGAACTCATGATGGACATGGAACAAAAGATCCGTGCCGCTGCTGGTCTCAATGGTGAGGCAGAAGCTGAGTTCTCCGACAAAGACGAAGAGCCCATCGAGCTCGATTAAAACGCTCCCGCGCTTGCGGGGCACACACTCGAGTTGCCACTCGTATGAAGGCCAGTTCCACTCCCAGGGAACTGGCCTTCTGGCATCTCTGAGCCCATCTCTCAGGGTCTTCCCGGTGTCTCGGTAGCCTGAACAACGTGAGTGGAAAGGCCCCAGAGTCATACGTTGTGCGCACCTTCGGGTGCCAAATGAACGAACACGACTCCGAACGGATTGCGGGTCTTCTCGAGGCCGACGGCATGTCTCGCGCAGAGACCGATGCTGACGCTGATGTTGTAGTGCTGAACACCTGCTGTATTCGCGAGAACGCCGACAACAAGTTGTACGGCACTCTGGGCCACCTCAAAACATGGAAAGACGCCAAAGACGGTCGTCGTATCGTGGTGGGTGGATGCTTGTCTCAGAAGGACAAAGACATTGTGCAAACCCGTGCGCCCTGGGTTGACGTGGTCATGGGAACACACAACGTGCACCGCACCACCGAGCTTCTCGCGTACGCCGCTGAACACGGCCCCATCACTGAAATTCTCGAAGAAGCAGTCATGGATGACCATGCGTTGTTCCCAAGCGCATTGCCAGCACGCCGTGAGACCTCGTACAACGCGTGGGTCACAATTCAGATTGGCTGCGACAACACGTGTGCCTATTGCATCGTGCCATCCGTACGCGGCAAGGAAATCAGTCGTCCATTCACTGACATTGTGAGCGAAGTGGCGTCACTTGCTGCACAAGGCATCACAGAAGTCACTCTTCTTGGTCAGAACGTGAATAGCTATGGCCGAGACTTGTCGCTTGCAGCACGTCGTGATGGTGCTGATGTGTCGGCGAGTCCGCAGTTTGCGCAGTTGTTGCGTGAGGTCGGAGCAGTGGAAGGTATTCGTCGTGTGCGTTACACCAGCCCGCATCCAAAGGACATGCGAATTGACGTTCTTGAAGCAATGGCGCAGACACCAGCAGTGTGCGAACAGTTGCACTACCCGTTGCAATCAGGCTCTGATCGCGTGCTGTCTCTCATGCATCGTGGCTATACCGCAGATCGTTATCTCGAGCGTCTTGCTGAAGCTCGTCGCTTGATGCCAGACATCGCAGTGACTAGCGACATCATCGTGGGATTCCCCGGCGAAACTGAAGCTGACTTTGTTCGCACCATGGAAGTTGCTGCGGAAGCTGACTTCGACTCGGTGTTTGAGTTCATCTTTTCTCCGCGTGAAGGAACAGAGGCCGCATTGATGGTGGAAAAGTTCTGTGACCCTGCTGAAGTGGGAAATCGCTTTGATCGTCTGCGCGTTGTTGTGGAACGCAGCGCATTGCGCAAGCACCGCGAACGTATTGGCCGCATTGAAGAAGTTGTTGTTGACGGACCGAGCAAGCAAGACCCGCGCATCATGTCGGGCCGCACACGCCAGTTCAAGCTGGTGCACTTCACCGTGCCGCAGCCATTGCGCCCCGGCACCTATTGCAACGTTGAGATTGAAGATGCCGCTGCGCACTATCTGAAGGGTCACCTTGTCGAGGTCTTGCACGAAGCAACGCACAAGATTCGTATTCCTGTTGCATCGGTAGACATGTGACCGCTCCACGTTCAGTGGTGGTGCTTGGCTCAACAGCAAGCGGCAAAAGCGACGTAGCCATGAGTGTGGCAACGTCCCTTACGAACATAGAAATTGTTGCCGCCGATTCCATGCAGGTGTATCGCGGAATGAACATTGGAACCGCAAAACCCACGGTGGCAGACCAGCAAGCCGTGCGACATCACGGAATAGATCTGGTGGAACCAAGTGATGACTTTTCGGTAGCTCAGTTTGTCGACAGCATCACGGCGGCGCGCAGCGACATGGCCGCTCGTGGTGTGACTGAGTTAGTAGTGGGGGGAACTGGCTTGTACGTCACTGCGTTAGTTGATGGTTTGAACATGCCTGGGCAGTGGCCCGAGATTCGTGCTGAACTAGAAGCAAACGAAGACACCGAATCATTGTTTGCCGAGTTAATGCAACGTGATCCCGTTGCGGCATCACGCATGGAGCCAAACAACCGACGCAGGATTGTGCGTGCGTTAGAAGTGTGCAGGGGTAGTGGCACCACGTTTAGTTCCTTTGGTTCAGGTATCACTGAGTTCCCTCAGACCAATACGGCGATGATTGGCATCCAGTGGGATCGCCAAGCGTTGCGGGTTCGCATTGAAGAACGCGTTGGTCGCATGATGGCCAGTGGTCTTGTCGATGAAGTGCGGACATTGTTGTCAGATGGTCGGCCACTCTCGAAAACGGCGAATCAGGCACTGGGATACAAAGAAGTAATTGAGGGGCTGAACAAGGGGTGGTCGGTTGACGACATGGCGGCAACCATCACCTTGCGCACCCAGCAATTCGCCGTGCGCCAAGAACGCTGGTACCGCCGAGACCCACGCATTCAATGGGTGCAGGTACAGAACAACCCAATCGAAGAAGTGGCACCCTATGTGGCGGCTGCTCTCGCATAGTCTCTGAAGTAATGCAGATCTCTCTCACCAAGCACCACGGCCTAGAGAACGACTTTTTGGTGTACGACCTCGCACAAGGTGTGCCGTCAGTTGCATGGCCCACGCTTGCACAACAACTGTGTGCGCGTAGCACAGGCGTAGGTGCGGATGGTTTGTTGTTGTTGGAAGTGCTCGACGGAACAACACTCTCCATGCGGTTGTACAACGCCGATGGAAGTGTTGCCGAAATGAGTGGCAACGGAATTCGTTGTTTGGTTCATGCAGCGCATCGAGCTCTAGGCGGAATTCAGAACACCACCTACAACGTGCAAACCGATGCTGGGCTACGCCAGGCAACAGTGGTGGATTCCGAAGTGGACGACACCATTCATATTCGTGTGGACATGGGATCTGTGAGTGAACTGCCTGAGCCCGATGGCTGGTCTGCGTTGGAATGCGATCCCATGCGCCCGGTCAGTCATGTATCGCTAGGGAACCCGCACTCGGTGGTGGGAGTAGAAGACGCATCCATGGTTGATTTGTTGCGTCTAGGTCAACTTGTGCCGCAGGTGAACTTGGAAATTGTCGAGCCAGGACCCGGAACCAATGCCATCACCATGCGTGTACACGAACGGGGCGCGGGAATTACTCGTGCATGTGGCACCGGAGCATGTGCTGCTGCAGACGCCGCATTGCGTTGGGGTCTTGTGCCTGCGTCGGTGCAAGAAGTAGTTGTTCATATGGATGGCGGCATTGCGCGCGTTCACATTTCTCCAGAGCGAGTAGCCACGCTGACTGGCCCCGCAATCTTCATTGCGTCGTTCACGGTGAACGTGTGAGTAACCCGTATCAGGAGGCCCTTGGGCAGACGCTCATTGAGCGCACCTTTCGAGAACGCATTGTGCTTGTGGGCGTCACTCTTGGTGGACACACCGATGAAGAAACAGAAGATGGACTAGATGAACTTTCGCTTCTGATCGACACTGCGGGCGCAGACGAAGCTGCACGTCTCACTCAACGACGCGATGCTCCCGATCCTGCGTTTTACATTGGCAAAGGCAAGGTGGACGAACTTCGCGAAGTATGTCTCGCAATAGATGCCGACACAGTGGTCTTCGACAATGAACTCACACCAGGTCAGCAATACAACTTGGAGCGTGCATTAGGTCGAACCGCTCTCGATCGTACTGCCGTCATCTTGGACATCTTCGCCCAGAACGCTCACACCCAAGAAGGTAAAGCGCAAGTGGAACTGGCCATGTTGCGGTATCGCCTTCCACGTTTGCGTCGTGGTGCAAAGGCCGCGATGTCTCAGCAGGGTGCTGGCATTGGTACGCGTGGTCCTGGTGAAACACGACTTGAAGTAGACCGTCGTCGCATCATGCGCCGAATTGAAAAACTAGAGCGCGACTTAAAAGATCTGCAACGCACACGCGTGACGCAACGCAAGGGACGCAGTCGTAGCGGTTTGGCATCGGTAGTTATCGTGGGCTACACGAACGCCGGGAAATCTACGTTGCTGAATGCTCTGACGCGCGCAGGTGTTCTTGCAGAAGATCGACTGTTTGCAACGCTCGACCCCACAACACGGCGATTGTCGTTGCCTGGTGGTGAACCCGTACTTCTCACCGACACCGTCGGATTCATTCGACAACTTCCACACGGATTGATTGAATCGTTCAAGAGCACGCTAGAAGTTGCATCGGAAGCAGACATGTTGGTGCATGTTGTCGATGGCAGTTCTGCACATCCAGAGCAGCAAATCACTGCGGTGAGAGAAGTGCTTGCAGAAATTGGTGCCGATTCGGTTCCCGAGTTCATCGTGTTCAACAAGGCCGACACGCTGGAAGATCATGGTGCCTCGTTGGTGGAGGAATACCAAGGCGCTGTTGCTGTCTCTGCGTTGAAGCAGGAAGGGCTCGACACATTGTTGCGTCGCCTTGCCGACAGAATGCGCGCCATCAGTCAGGTCACCGAGTTGCTGGTCCCGTTTGAACGGGGTGACATTGTGGCGTCCGTGCACCGTGAAGGCGAAGTGGTGTCCATTGAAGAAGCGGACACCGGACTACGAATTCGTGCTCGTTTATCGCAAGCCTCAGTAGGCCGTCTTCGTGAGTTCGTTGTGGACACCTCTCATGGTGGAAACTTAACGAACCATGGCTGACTTCAATCGAGACCTTGCGGGCTTCACACCTCCTCCGTATCCATTCGATCGGCTCGATGCGTTCCAGAAGATTGCTGCATCTCACGACGGCGGAATTGTTGACCTGTCCATCGGAACACCGTGTGACCCTCCGCCCGACGCAGTTGTTGCAGCCCTCAGCCAATCGGGGTCCGAGCGTGGCTACCCGGCGTCTATCGGCACGGAAGCCCTGCGTCGTTCTGTAGCGCGTTGGATGGGGCGCACGTTCGCTATAGACGTGCCTATCTCGCGCATCGCTGCGTGTATCGGAACAAAAGAGTTTGTTGCCACCACGCCTCACTACATGAAATTGCGTCGCCCTAACCGAGACACGGTCATCTATCCGGCCGTTGCCTATCCCACCTATGAGATGGGCGCCATCCTTGCGGGTCTTCGTGCGGTTGCTATCCCTATGAATGCCGAAGGACACATGGATTTCGCCTCGCTGTCACAAGACGACATTGATCGCGCACTCATGGTGTGGGTGAATAGTCCTAGTAACCCCACCGGTGGTTTGGACGATTTGAAGTACGCAGCAAATTGGGGCCGCACCCACAACATTCCCATCTTCAGTGATGAGTGCTACACAGAATTCACGTGGTCAACCAGCGCACAATCAATTCTGCAGCACGGACTCGATGGGGTAGTGGCAGTGCATTCATTGTCAAAGCGTTCCAACCTTGCTGGTGTGCGTGTTGGCTTCTACGCAGGTGATGCGGAAATTGTTGAGTACTTGAAAGAAGTACGTAAGCACGCCGGTTTCATGGTGCCAGGGCCTGCACAAGCCGCTGGCGTTGCGGCCCTTGATGACGATGCACATGTGAAGGTTCAACGCGATCGTTATCGCACGCGACTTGAATCAATGGCGCAGACATTGTCGAAGTGGTCGGGAATCGACATTCAACTTCCCGATGGTGGTTTCTACTTGTGGTTCCCCGTAGACGACGCATGGGCATTCACGGAGAAACTCGCACGAGAGGGTGGTGCACTCGTGAGCCCTGGCGACTTCTACGGCCCTGCCGCTTCAAAGTTTGTTCGTGTTGCGGTGGTGCAGCCCGACGCAAAACTGTCTCTTGTGGCGCAGCGTTTACGTTCGTAAACCGCGCTTCAATCGGTGCCGTATTACGACAACTTGAGGAACATCTTTTCGACGTCCTCAATGGAATAACCCGCAGCAGCAGATTCATCCGGGTTCTGTAGACAATTGGTGAGGCCCGAGGCCAACATGCGAAAGCCCACTTGTTCCATTGCTTTCGTGACCGCAGCAATTTGGGTGACAATGTCGCGACATTCGCGTTCTTCGTCCAGCATGTTCTGGATTCCACGCACTTGTCCTTCAATGCGGCGCAAGCGGGTTCGAAGATCTGCTTTTACTGTGTCGTCAATCTTCATGGGTTAACCCTTTCGCAAGCCGAAGAATCCGCGCTTCTTCGGTGATGATTGTGCCACTTCACGACAATTGCATCTGTCAGCCTTGGCCACATGACCGAGAACTTCCTCAACGTGGGCCCCACAGCCGGCCCAAGACGGGCGGTTGCACTTTTTGCATGTCACTTGTCTACACATACCCCATAGGGTATCATAAAGTTCGACAAAGGAGTCAACCAATGTTCTTCCAGCAGTACTACCTCGAGTGTCTTTCACACGCCAGCTACATGGTGGGGGACACATCAACGGGTCTTGCGGCGGTCGTTGATCCTCAGCGAGACATTCAGCAGTACCTCGATGATGCTCGTGAGAACGGTCTCAC
>JBIIQG010000033.1:0-15488 GCA_044342185.1 Ilumatobacteraceae bacterium
CGCGTCAGTGTTCCGAGATTTCCCGGATCGGAGACTTCATGCAGCACCAGAAGCCAATCATGAGGGGTGAAACTCATTGGGCCAGCGTCGGGCATGGCACAGACAACCAAGATGCCTCGCGGTGATTCTGTGTCGCTGACCGAATTAAAGGTTCGCGAGTCCAGTTCATACACATCGATTGGTGCCACGTAGTCGTCGTAATCGTCACGCACATACTGCTCGACAATGCGAAGACCCGCCGCAACTGCTTCGCGCACGAGCGTGGGACCTTCGACAACGAACTCACTTTCCTCATAACGGAAACTGCGGCGCCCAATAAGGCGCCGCAGAGTCTGAACCCGAGGGTTCGAAGATGACAGTGGTGTCCGGCTCAGGCCAGTGCAGCCTTTGCCGACTGAACCAAAGCGGTGAATGCTTCAGCATCGTGAACTGCGAGATCGGCAAGGATCTTGCGGTCCACCTCAATACCTGCTGCGTTAAGTCCTGCAATGAAGCGGCTGTACGAGATGTCGTTCAAGCGGCATGCAGCGTTAATGCGCTGAATCCACAGACGACGGAACTCGCCTTTCTTTGCGCGACGGTCGCGGAATGCGTATTGACCAGAGTGCAAGACCTGTTCGTTAGCGGCGCGGAATGAACGGCTCTTATTTCCGTAGTAACCCTTTGCCTTTTCCAGTACTGCGCGGTGCTTCTTGCGAGCGTGAACGGCTCTTTTGACGCGTGCCATGTGATTCTCCTAACTCTTCTTCTGTGGCCTAGCGCTCACCAAGGAGGCGCTTGATCTTGCGGGCATCACCAGGATGAACGTCGACATCGCCTGCAAGGCGACGCGTACGAACGCTGGACTTCTTTTCGAAGAGGTGCTGGCGATTCGCCTGTTGGCGACGCAGCTTGCCAGAGCCGGTCTTCTTGAACCGCTTTGCCGCGGTCTTGCTTGTCTTCATCTTTGGCATGTTCTGTTCCTCTTACTCGTTGTCGTTCTCTTCGGTTGGAGCAGGCGCTGGGCTTTCGGCCTGTGGTGCGTCTGTTCCGTCCTTATCGGTCTTCTTGGCGGGTGCCTTCTTGTCTGGAGAGAGAACCATGGTCATGTTGCGCCCCTCGAGACGAGCCTGGGTTTCCACCTTTGCAAGTGGCCCAAGTTGTTCGAGTGCCGCATCGAGAATTTTTGCTCCCAACTCTGGGTGAGCCACCTCTCGTCCACGGAACTGCAAGGTGACTTTTACCTTGTGTCCGTCTTCGAGGAAGTCGCGCATGTGGCGAACCTTCGTATCGAAGTCACCCTTTCCGATCTTTGGTCGGAACTTCACCTCTTTGATGGTGACGTGTGTGGTCTTCTTACGGGATTCTTTTGCCTTCTGCGCCTCTTCGTATCGGAACTTTCCGTAGTCCATGATTCGACACACTGGCGGGTTTGCGAGTGGTGCAACCTCGACAAGATCGAGATCGAGTTCGCGGGCCAACGTGAGTGCGTCTGCAGTGGAGCGAATGCCCACTTGACTTCCATCGGGTCCGATCAGGCGTACTTCGCGCGCACGGATGCGCTCGTTGTACCTGGGCTCGTTATTCTGCGGCGTAGCTATGACTGTCTCTCTTGTGCAATGGGCCTCGCCCTCCTCTGTAATGAAACGCTTTCGCGGATCGTTCGTGACAATGCACGAAGCAGACAGAGAGCGACCAAGAGGTGCTCGCATTCTCGACCCACTGCACTCCCACTGGGGTGAGCAGGTGGGGGCCGAAACCCCACTTCGTTTAATTGACCTGAATTAGGGTACCGCCCAAGGAGCCGACACGACACCATGCCTACAAACAACCCCGAAACCGACGACACCGCCGCCGAAGCCCTCGAGGCCGTCGCCGAAGCCAGACAACGCCTTGCCGAGGTGCCCGCCTCTGTTGTGGTCACCAATCACGCCATGGGACTCTTTGAATTGGCCGCCATTCACCTATCGGCCGAGCCAGCAAGGCTACAAGACGCCCAGATCGCCATCGACGCTTTGGGGCTATTGGTGGACGGACTCGGCGAGCGCCTTGGGGAGCACTACGACACATTGGTCGCAGCTCTGGGGAACATACGACTGGTGTATATCCAGAAGTCCAGCCCAGCCGACTAGTTACTGCGGCTGAATATCAAACGCTTCGTCTCGCACCACGTGGAACGCCGTGGTGAACGAAACGGGCTGCCCAACGCTGATCATTCGCGAACCGTCAGCAATGACTGCGCAATGAAATGGCCACACCTGACCACTGTCGTCTGTGATTTCTCCAAGTCCGCGGCGTGAATCAAACTGCGTGACGGAGCCGGTGAGTCGCGACGATGACGCCATAACGGGAACTAGTGGATGATCTTCGAGATGGGAATCTCGAGAAGGTCTGATGCCCCAGCATCGATAAGAGCAGGAATGAGTGTGTTGATGCCACGTTTTGGCACCACTGTTTCCACCGCAAAGTCTCCCGACGCGAGCTGCGCAATAGTGGGCGACTTTGCCGATGGCAACAACGCAAGGACATTATCCATTGACGACTTCGCAACATTCAATTTCAGCAGCACTTTGTCGCGTGCTTCTAACGTGCCAGTGAGCAAGGTCATTATTTGTTCCATTGCGTGGCGTTTTGTGGGGTCTTCCCACGATTGCTTGTTGGCAATAAGTTCTGTGTAGCTGGTGAGCATGGTGTCGATAATGCGAAGTCCCGCTGCGCGTAATGCACGACCAGTTTCTGTGATGTCAACCACACAGTCGGCAATGTCGGGAATCTTTGCTTCGCTCGCGCCATAGCTGAGACGAATGTCTGCCTTCACACCACGTTCCGCAAAGTAACGACGCGTCATCTCGGGATACTCCGTGGTGACGCGCACGCCATCTGTTAGGTCGGCAACTGTTTGTGCCAAAGAATCTTGTGCAACGGCCACCACTACGCGAATAGGAAGCGATGTGGCTTTCGAATACTTCAGTTCACCCAAACTGACAACGTCACTATTGGTCTCTTCGATCCAATCGCGACCCGTAATACCAACATCGAAAAGACCCTCTTGAACATAGGACGCAATTTCTTGCGGACGAAGAATGCGCACTTCATCAATTCGGGGGTCATCAATGGTGGCTTTGTAGTCCACCGCGGAGGAACGATTGATGGAAAGGTCTGCTGCATCAAACAGATCGAAGGTGGCTTTCTCGAGAGAGCCTTTGGGGAGTACGAACTTCAGCACGCACTGAGGCTATCCACCGCGCGAATGGACTAACCGGTGAATTTTCAAAGAGTAAAGGCAGAAGATGCTGAAGCGGCACGCCCCCGAAGCCACGAATCCACGTCCATTGCTGACTTTCCTTCGGGCTGAACGACTCGCAATTGAAGCGACCCCTGCCCTGTTCCTACGGTGCCATCAGACAAGAGAAGACCAGGCTGACCCGACTCACCTGCCGCCACCTCGGCTTCGAGAATACGAAGTCGCATCCCATCGATCTCTGAGTAGGCACGAATTGCGCGGATTCGGCGATGAATGTCGATGGCTGATTGTGTCCAATCGATTCGCAGTTCCTCGCGCGTAATTTTTGCCGCATGTGTTGAGCCGTCACCTTGAGGAATAGGTACACCTAGTCCGTCACGCAAAGTCTTTACCAATAGATCTGCACCAGCGTCTGCCAGTTCTGCTGTGAGCGACTGCGCTGTTGACAGATGAGTGATTGCCACTTCTCTGCGTGCATACACAGCCCCCGTGTCGAGAGTGGGCTCAATATCCATGATGCATACCCCCGTGATTGCGTCGCCCGCCATCAATGCGCGCTCTACCGGCGCAGCTCCACGCCATCGAGGTAACAAAGAGAAGTGAATGTTGATCATGGGCACCACGTTCAACACAGATGAGGGAATGATTCGGCCGTAAGCCACAACAATTCCGAAGAGACCACGTTCTGCGTTCTGCTGAATCCACGTGAGGTCGTGACTAACGGGAATGTTGTGCCGCTGCGCCACTTCTTTGACGGGACTGGGAGATAACGCTGAACCGCGGCCGCGTTTTGCATCTGGCTGAGTAACGACATGGTCGATGACGAATCCACTAGCCAACAAATGTTCGAGCACTGTTGCGGCAGCAACAGGTGTTCCGAGAAAAACGAGAGAGCGACCCTCGATGGTCATGAATTATTTCAGCCCAATATGGCGAGTTTCGCCGGCGGAACTACCGCCATCTGCAATGCGCTTGTATTCCTGCATGGCTTCTTCTCGTTGTTCGGGAGTCATGCGATCGAACATGAGCACACCGTTCAAGTGGTCGAGTTCGTGCTGGAACAAGCGAGCAAGCAATTCATCGGCCTCCACTTGAATGGTGTTGCCGTTCAAGTCGACCGCTTCGAGGAGCACCTCTTTGGGCCGCAACATCTCTACGTACAGACCAGGAATAGACAAACAGCCCTCGTCGTACACCCATTCACCACGCGACTCAACAATGCGCGGATTGATGAGAGTGATGGGTTCACCGTCGATGTCGTAGACGAAAATTTGCTTCTGCACGCCAATTTGAGGTGCCGCCAAACCGAGCCCAGGGGCTTTGTACATGGCTTGCAACATGGCCTGGGTAAGCCGAATGACTTTGCCGTCGATGTTTTCCACCTGCTCGGCCACTGCCGTGAGAACTGGATCACCGTAGGTGCGAATGTCATAACCCATAATCTGAAAGGCTACCTGCACCATGAACACGCCATCGGACAACCCGTCGGGATCGCATTACTTCTCCGAATCCCCTACTTCTGCGTCACGGCGCCACGACTTCACTGTTCTCGTGGGCGACCGTGAACTCAGCTTGTCCGCAGATGCCGGCGTCTTTAGTCAGCACGGCCTCGACAAAGGCACTGCCGTATTGCTCGATTCACTGCAACGCCGACCACTGCCCCAGATTGCAGATGGCTCAACTCTGTGCGACCTGGGTTGTGGCACCGGCGCTATCGCCCTCGCATTGGCGGTCCTCTTTCCACAGTGCACAGTTCTTGCCGTAGATGTGAACGAGCGTGCACGACAACTGTGCACGGAGAATGCTGACAGAAACAAAATTCGGAATATTCGAGTTGTGCATCCCGATGAGGCTGCAACTGACACCGCCATTGAATTGCTCTGGTCAAACCCTCCCATTCGAATCGGGAAAGGCCAACTGCGCGAATTACTCACCTTGTGGCTCTCGCGATTGTCGCCCACCGGCCATGCTCATTTGGTGGTGAGTAAAAACCTCGGCGCTGACTCACTCTCTGACTGGCTGAACGACACCGGATTTGCCACACGGAAACTGTCGAGCAGCAAAGGTTTTCGGGTCTTGGAAGTGAAAAAGAACTAGTAGCGCGTCGGATCTGCGTGCACTCGAAGTGCCGTTCCGTATGTTTCACGCAGTGTCTGCACTGCCTGGCGCAGGTGCTCTCGTGTTGCTGCCCTAAGAATGAGTGCCTCACCATCACGGGCAACATGAACGTCTTCGAAAGTTGGCAAAGTGCTGAACGTATGGGATTCTGCTAGCGACACATGAGCCATTACTGCATACGGCGGCAAGTTGAACGCCCTGCGTTGAGCAACATCTGCCTCATTCCATTCGCGGAGAGAGTCGGACACACTGGCCTGCGAGAGCGCAATGAACAACGGATGCTGTGGAGATCGCGTCTGCAGCACAACAGTTCCGTTTGCCCCCACCAAACGCGATGCTCTCGCAATTAGTGACAGCACTTCGCGTTGGGCTGTAATGCGTGGAGCACCGAGGTCGCGATCGATGTCGGCAAACACCACTGTGTTCGCCTGTGGAACCCGAAACAGTACGGCTTCAGTTCCGACAAAGACAGATCCCGTGGTCCAGTTGTCTTCAGAGTCGGCGGTCACTTCAATGACGGACCGTTGCGTTGATTTCTCTAACTGAGACACCAATTGAGACACACCACCACGTGGCACGGTGAACGATGTTCGTCCGCACTGCAGACACACAGAACCACTGTCTTCGTTGCATCGCAGACACGCAAGCACGCCTTGGTCATCTTGTGTGAGAAGTGACGAGCACTGTGCGCAGGCTTGCACATGGCGACACGACTTACACACAATGAGGCGAGCCTTACCTTTTGTATTCAAAACACACACAGTGGTGGACCCCTGTGACGTGACTGCAGTCAATAACTCTGACGACAACAAAGAACCGGCAACAGGAACAGCGTCGAGGTCTTCAATAACGATGCGCGGCCATTGCGGACCCTCATCAATGCGCTCGACTGAATGTTCGTGCAACACAGTTGATTCAGCTGAAGGAGTGGCCGATGTGAGCACACACGGAACGCCAGCGCGACGAGCCCGCTCTTGTGCAACCGATACCGCGTTCCATGTAGGCGCGCGTTCGTCATGATGTAGTTCGTCGTGTTCATCAATGACCACGATGGCCGACAAGTTCGCACATGGTGCCAGCACTGCCGAACGAGCACCAATAACAACATCCACTCCGGCTCGTGCGTTATCCCATTCGTCATCTACTACTGCGGTGGTGAGGCCACGACGACGCAAGGATGCTGCACCCAGCACTGCCATGCGTTGCGTGGGACACACGGCCAGCACGGAACCACGCGCAGTTAACGCCGCTACAACATTCAGTGCAGACGCACACGGCGGAACAACAAGAAGTCCTCCGCCATCGTCCGCCAAGCGCGCCGCATGGATAGCCACCGCATCGCTAGGCAGGGTGGGCGATGTGCCGTGCCGAGGATGAACACTGTGTGCACGCACCCGTGGTGAACTCGCGCGTGACAACGTTGCACGCCACGACCCAAAGAATTCACTGGCCATCCAACGAGTGAGTGAAACATTCTCTGGCTCTACGCCATGACCAGACACGCTGACGATGGGAACTAGTCGTTCAAATGGCACCGTGAGTTGCTGGGCAACCTCTTCTGGAGTTGCAAGCGACACAATCCAGCCGCCAACGCGACGACCATTGAGGTTGATGCGCACTCGGCACCCAACATGAACACGATCGACCAGGGACTCTGGGACGAGGTAGTCGAAGATTTTGTCGATGCCCGACACATCGGGCACCACTGATGCAACCAGCGCGGACAGACTCGTTAGATGTTGAGAGCTGATTTGAAGTCAGACAAACGCGAGACAATTTCCCACGTGAACTCTGGCTCCGAACGACCAAAGTGGCCGTATGCAGCGGTCTTTGAATAGATAGGACGCTTGAGGTCGAGATCGCGAACAATTGCAGCGGGACGAAGGTCGAATACATTGCGAACTGCAGCTTCGATCAATTCTTCGCTGACCTTGTTGGTACCGAAGGTTTCCACCAAGATGCTGACTGGCTGAGCCATACCAATTGCGTAGGCAACTTGTACTTCACAGCGGTCTGCTGCACCGCTAGCAACAACGTGCTTGGCAACCCAACGCGCTGCATACGCTGCCGAGCGATCCACCTTTGAAGGGTCCTTGCCGGAGAATGCGCCGCCGCCGTGACGACCCATACCGCCGTATGTGTCAACGATGATCTTTCGACCAGTGAGACCGGTGTCTGCGTGTGGTCCACCCAAAACGAACTTGCCTGTTGGGTTCACGAAGATGGATGGATTGTCACCAGCAAATTGTGCAGGGATGGTGGGCATGATGACTTCTTGAATGAGGTCTGGGCGAATTTGTGTTTCGCGATTAATGCCTTCGGCGTGCTGAGTTGAGATAAGGACAGTGGTGAGACGCACTGGCTTGCCATCTTCATATTCAAAGGTGACTTGAGTCTTGCCGTCGGGGCGAAGGTACGGAACAAGTCCACTCTTGCGAACCTCGGTCAGACGCTCTGCCATGCGATGCGCCAACCAAATGGGCAACGGCATGAGGTCTGGAGTTTCGTTACATGCGTAACCAAACATCATTCCCTGGTCGCCAGCACCTTGGCTGTTGAGTTGATCTTCAGACGAACCACTGCGTTGCTCTTCGCTCTTGTCGACACCTTGTGCAATGTCTGGGCTTTGCGCATCGAGGGCCACCAGAACACCACAGGTGTTTCCATCGAAGCCGAACGCGGCGTCGTTGTAGCCAATGTTGTTGATGGCTTGACGAGCAATTGCTGGGATATCGACATATGCATCGGTGGTGATTTCACCGGACACAACACACAAACCGGTGGTGAGGAGGGTCTCACATGCAACGCGACTGTTGGGGTCTTTTTCCAAGATTGCGTCGAGAACTGAGTCGGAGACTTGGTCTGCCATCTTGTCGGGATGACCCTCGGTCACGCTTTCCGATGTGAACGTGAATTTCCTCACGACAACTCCTTCGTTATTACGGTCAAGGGGCTGACCGAACTTTTACCACGCTATCTAAAACCGCAGTGGCGATTGCGTGTTTACTGCTGAGACCTACCTGATGACAGGAGCCATCGGCCGTCAAAATGGTGACCGCATTGGTGTCGTGACTGAATCCGACGCCTTCTGCCGATACATCGTTGGCAACAATAAGGTCGAGATTCTTGCGAACCAGCTTGCCCTTGGCGTTATCCACAAGGTCGGAGGTTTCAGCAGCGAAGCCCACAAGAGTCTGGCCATTGGGCTTTGATGCACCTAACGCCGCCAAGATGTCTGGGGTGGGTTCCAACACTATTTGCGGCACGCCCCCTTCTTTCTTGATCTTTCCTTCCGCCGCCACAACGGGTCGAAAATCTGCAACTGCTGCCGACATCACCACAATGTCTGCCTGTGGAGCATGTGCTGTCATTGCTTCGAACATGTGTTGAGCGGTTTCTACATCGATGCGAGTGATTCCCGGCAGCGTGGAGCGATCGACGGTGGTGACAAGGGTGACCGTGGCACCACGGGCATGTGCTTGTTCGGCAATTGCATACCCTTGTTTGCCACTTGAACGATTTGCCAACACTCGAACCGCATCGATGGGTTCGCGTGTTCCGCCCGCAGAAACAACAACGGACAAACCTTCAAGATCTCGGGTACGGCCAGACAAGGCATTGTCTACGGCGATCAAAATCGATTCCACATCGGCAAGTCGCCCCGTGCCAATGTCGCCACCAGCAAGACGACCAGATTGTGGTTCCACAACAATGACTCCACGCGAACGAAGCAAAGCGACGTTGTCTTGAACTGAGGGGTGTTCCCACATTTCTGTATGCATTGCTGGACACACAACAACTTGTGCCCGGGTTGCGATGAGAGTGGCAACTAACAAGTCGTGCGACAAACCCATCGCATACGCAGCAAGCACACGCGCTGTTGCTGGCGCAACAACGATGAGGTCCGCGTTCTGGCCAAGACGTGTGTGCGGAATTGGAGAGGCGTCTTCCCACAAACTTGTATGAACTGGCTCTGACGACAACGCCGACAACGTGACGGGGCCGATGAATCGATGAGCGTCTTCCGTCAGGATGGTGGACACATGTGCACCCGCATCAACGAGGCGACGACACACTTCTACAGACTTGTAGGCAGCGATTCCCCCGGAGACACCAAGGACTATGCGACGACCGCGGACCGATTCCATGTAACTGATGCCAGTGCGTGAAGACGGACCGGTACGAAGACCTATTCGGCGTCAGACTCGGCAGCGTCGTCTTCGGCAACGTCTGCACCAAAGATTTCGTCTGCTTCTGCTTCCATCTCGTCGTATGGAAGGCGTTCGATTTTTACAATCTTGTCGGCTGCGATTTCTTCAAACGCAATAGACAGTGGCTTGCGGGCAACGGAGGACACCTGAGGTGGAACCATTTGACCGAGGCCTTCACCGAGCTGGTTGAAGTACGAGTTGATTTGACGTGCGCGGTACGAAGCAAGGGTGACGAGCGCAAACTTTGAACCGTCGAGGCTCTCGCGGTTCAACAAATTTTCAATGCTGGGGTGAATCATGGAGTCGTGTTGACGGGACATGTGAAGACCTCCGAAGTCGGCTAAAGGCTATCGGGAGCGGTTACGGGCCGCACCAATAATGCCCTGAATCTCAGCCACAGCACGCTCTAAGTCGTCATTTACAACGATGACATCGGCAATTTCGGCCCCCAGACGTTCTTCGTCTTCGGCCTTCTTCAGCCGTTCCACCACGTGCTGCTCTGAGTCGCCGCGGCCCTGAAGACGACGGCGTTGCTCTTCTCTTGACGGTGGCTGAACAAACACCAAGATGGCATCGGGATGCCGTTCTTTTACCTGTGTGGCCCCGTGTAGCTCAATTTCCAGAACAATGTCTCGCCCATCGTCCACATTCGGCATGGGTGAGCCGTACAAGTTGCCAAGGAACTCGGTCCACTCCAAGAAGCCCCCACTAGAGATGTGCAGCTCGAACTCGGAACGCGACACAAACACATACGCATCACTTGATTCTCCGTCGCGCTGTGTTCGCGTGGTCCACGATCGACTAAGCCACAGCGCCGGATCACGTTGTACCAATTCTTCAACGATGGTTCCTTTGCCAGCACCACCTGGGCCTGAGACCACAACAATGATGGGAGCACTCACGATGGCTCCCCTACGGCCTGCAACAAAGCATCAACTTGATGCGAACTGAGATTGGCGACTCGAGCAAAAGGCGGAACATTCAACTGGGCAAGCAATCGGCGACCTGCCACTTTGCCGAACCGAGGGTGAACATCGAACAACTTCACTACGTACACCTGCGACGCCTCTGGCGTGGAGTGACGCAAGAGCGACTCCATTTCTCCACGTGACGCAGCCCCAACGGCATGAAGACGAGCAGTACGCAGCCGAGACACGGTCTCGAGGTCGCGATTTCTGCTTTCCATATGGTGATTGTAGTTGCGAGAACCTCGCACGCAACGGAACCCCTAGGTGCGATGCATCACTGAGACAATGTCACCCCATGTGCGAGCGCCTTGTGACCGCGCTTTGCGTGCGGCGTCGCACGCGATGTTCCATGTTGCCGCTGGGTTTGCAAACGAGGCTGTACCCACCTGCACCGCATTAGCGCCAGCCATCATGATCTCGAGCGCATCGACCCCGGACGAGATACCGCCCACTCCGATGATGTCTACCGATGGCAATGCAACACGCACATCGTGAACTGCGCGAACTGCGATGGGATGAATTGCCGAACCAGAGAGTCCGCCGCCGCCATTACCCAATGTGGGCTTACCGGTACGCACATCGATCTGCATTCCAAGCATGGTGTTGATGAGGGTGAGAGATGTAGCGCCGGCACCAACCACAGACTCCGCAACGTCGATGATGCGATCTGTGTTGGCACTCAGCTTGGCCCACACTGGCACCGCGCTCACAGCACAGACTTCAGAGATGATGCGACCCGAGAGGTCTGCGTCGTGCGCAATGATTCCACTACGACCTTCCAAGTTTGGACACGACAAGTTCACTTCAATCGCCGCAATGCGAGTACCCGCTTCACGCAGAAGTTCTGCGGCGCGAACATATTCCTGAATGGTGCGACCCCAAATACTGGCCACAACCGTGACACCAAGAGATTCACATTTCGGCAACGAGTCGCGCACCCACGCCACCACTCCGGGGCCTTGTAAGCCCACAGCATTCACCATTCCGCCACGTGCTACGTGAACTCTTGGCGAAGGGTTACCCGCCCACTCTTCGTGGAACAAGCTCTTAGCCACGGTGGCGCCCAGTTTGTGCAACGGCATATACGACGCGAATTCAACATCGTGACCGGCGGTGCCAGATGCGGTGAGAAATGGCGTGGCAAGAGTGACTCCCCCAACGGTCACCGACCCCAATGTTTGGAGAGCCGCTTCACCACGCCTGTTCTTCATCATCGTCCGTGATACTCCTGCAACGAGCACACTTCAATCTCCGACTCGCGTTGTTCCCACAAACCGTTCACTGCAGCGAGTGCTGCTTCCACAGTGGTTACGGATGACACGCGATTGGAGTTTGCAGCTTTACGAATTGCTTCTCCGTCTTCACGAGAACCACGACCATGCGGTGTATTCACCACAAAACTGATTTCTCCTTGAGCAACAAGATCGACTGCATTGTCCATACTTGTTCCCGCCATCTCTGACAATTTGCCCACCACACGGTCGACAGGTAATCCGAATTTGGCGAGATACTCAGCTGTACCAGTAGTGGCTGCGATGCCAAGACCTAGTGCACGTAGCCGTTTGGCCACCACCAATCCTGCTGGCTTATCTCCATCGTTCAGCGACAAGAACACCATTCCCGATGTGGGAAGAACTGTTCCGGCAGCAGTTTGTGATTTCACAAACGCTCGACCAAACGTTCTGTCGATTCCCATGACTTCACCCGTGGAACGCATTTCTGGTCCCAGCGCTGTATCGACTTCGGGGAATCGATTGAAAGGCAAGACGGCTTCCTTCACAGACACATGCCCGCCTGTTACTGGCGGTGTGAGAAGACCTTCGGTGCGCAGTTCATTGAGTGTTGCACCCAACATGACGCGGCTGGCCACCTTTGCGAGCGGAACTCCCGTTGCTTTCGCAACAAACGGCACCGTACGAGACGCACGTGGGTTTGCTTCAATGACATACACCGTTGTACCGAGCACGGCGAACTGCACATTGATGAGACCGCGCACATCGAGGGCATGCGCGATAGACGATGTGTACTCGCTAATCACTTCAACTACCCATGCAGGAAGTGTTTGTGGCGGAATGGCACACGCTGAGTCTCCGGAGTGAACTCCTGCTTCCTCCACATGCTCCATCACGCCGCCAATGAGAACTTCGCCGGTGTGATCTCGAATTGCATCAACATCTACTTCCGTAGCGTCGGCGAGGAAACGGTCGACAAGCACAGGACGTTCTGCAGAGAGACCGCCTTCTTTCCCCAAACTTCCGTCAGCAGCAAGTTGTTCCATGGCTCGTTCAAGTGCACCCATGTCGTGAACAATTTGCATTGCTCGGCCACCCAATACATAGCTAGGGCGAACCAACACAGGGAATCCCACCTGCTGTGCAATGATGCGAGCTTCATCGAGAGTTACTGCGGTTCCACCTGGAGGCTGGGGGATGGACAAACTCTCACACAGTTGATTCCACTTCTCGCGGTCTTCTGCAAGATCGATGGAGCGTGGCGATGTACCAGCGATGAGTGCGGGATCGATAAGGCCCGACAGTTTCAATGGTGTCTGACCACCAAGACTCACGATGACTTTCGGCGGCACTCCCCCTGCAGCCAATGTCTCTGCAGCAATAACGTTCAGCACGTCTTCTCGAGTAAGAGGCTCGAAGTACAAACGATCAGATGTGTCGTAGTCGGTGGACACAGTTTCCGGGTTGCAGTTCACCATGACTGTTTCGAAGCCAGCATCTCGCAAAGCGAAGCTGGAATGTACACAGCAATAGTCGAATTCAATTCCTTGACCGATTCTGTTCGGACCCGAACCCAAGATGATGACGCGTGGACGGTCTGATGGTCGCACTTCGTTCTCGTCTTCATATGTTGAGTAGTGATACGGAGTTTGCGCCGCAAACTCTGCACTACATGTATCGACGGTTTTATACGTGGGAATGACACCCAGTTCTTCTCGACGCGACCGCACTGAAAGCTCATCGCTCTTCAACAGATAGGCAAGTTGTGTGTCGGAGAATCCGAGACGCTTTGCACGACGCATCTGTGCTCGAGTGAGTGAGGTGATTGTGCTTCCTTCCATTGCCTCACGTTCATCAATGATGATTTGCATTTGGTCGAGGAACCATGGGTCGATCTTTGTTGCATCATGCACGCGGTCAACACCCATGCCTCGACGCAACGCTTCACCTACCTGGAAGATTCGCTCGGGAGTAGCCACAGCAGCTTTTGCCAACAACGCTTCATCGCTCAATGGGTCATAGAGGGATTCGCCCGGGTCGCAGTTCAAGCCGAGACGGCCTTGCTCAAGTGAACGCAGACCCTTCTGCAAACTTTCGGGGAAAGTTCTGCCAATGGCCATGGCTTCACCAACGCTTTGCATTTGTGTTCCCAGAACTCCAGATGTTCCTGGCAGTTTCTCGAATGCCCATCGTGGAATCTTGGTGACGACATAGTCGATTGTTGGTTCAAAACTTGCCGGCGTCATACGCGTGATGTCGTTGGGAATTTCGTCGAGCGTGTAACCCACAGCCAACTTGGCAGCAATCTTGGCAATGGGGAAACCTGTTGCTTTAGAGGCCAATGCCGATGAGCGCGATACTCGAGGATTCATTTCAATGACAACCATGTCGCCATTCTCGGGATTCAGCGCGAACTGAACATTTGAACCGCCGGTTTCAACACCTACTCGGCGAATGCACGCAAGGGCCGCGTCGCGCATGCGCTGATATTCAACATCGGACAATGTTTGCGCTGGTGCAACCGTGATGGAGTCACCGGTGTGGACGCCCATAGGGTCGAAGTTCTCAATGCTGCAGATGATGACGCAGTTGTCTGCCTTGTCGCGCATCACTTCAAGTTCGTACTCCTTCCATCCAACAATGGAAGTCTCAATCAAAATTTCACGGATAGGGCTTGCATCTAGACCGTCGTGTGCCACCTTCAAGAACTCTTCCATGGTGTTGGCAATTCCGGTACCGCGACCACCCAAGATGTAGGCGGGACGAATAATGACGGGGAGCCCGATCTCTTTCAGAACCTCTGTGGCTTCTTCCATGTTGTGGGCGACGCCACTTCGTGGGACATCGAGACCAATTTCGATCATTGCTTGCTTGAACTTGTCGCGGTCTTCTGCCGTTGCAATAGCTTCAGCGTTAGCGCCAATAAGTTCTGGAGTTCCTGGAACACCAACTAGTCCTTGCTCGTAGAGCGCCATAGCAAGATTCAGACCTGTTTGCCCGCCCAACGTTGGCAATACTGCATCGGGTTTTTCACGTTCGATGATCTTGGCCAGTATCTCTGGTGTGAGCGGCTCGATGTACGTGCGGTCCGCAAAGTCAGGGTCGGTCATGATGGTGGCCGGGTTCGAGTTGGCAAGCACAACGCGATACCCCTCTGACTTCAACACTCGACACGCTTGTGTTCCGGAGTAGTCGAACTCGCACGCTTGGCCAATCACAATTGGACCAGACCCGATGATGAGAATGTTATGAATATCGTTACGGCGTGGCATTACTTGCCCTCCATCAGTTCTGCGAATTGGGCGAAGAGGTAGCGGCTGTCGTGCGGCCCAGGACCTGCTTCAGGGTGATACTGAACAGAAAACGCTCGATGCTTCTTCAAGCGCATTCCTTCATTTGTATTGTCGTTCAAGTTGATATGTGTGATGTCGGCAACTGCGGCGAGCGAATCGGGATCGACACAGAAGTTGTGGTTCTGGCTGGTGATTTCCACTGCGCCCGTCGCCAAGTTTCGAACAGGGTGATTGCCGCCGTGGTGACCAAACGGAAGCTTGAAGGTGTGCCCATCGAATGCACGCGACAAAAGTTGATGACCGAGACAGATTCCAAACGTGGCAGTACCAGCTTCCACGATGGCGCGAATGTTCTGCGTTGCGCCACTCACCATTTCAGGGTCTCCAGGACCATTCGACAAAAAGACTCCGTCGGGTGACAATGCGAGGACTTCTTCAGCAGA
>JBIIQG010000010.1:0-37574 GCA_044342185.1 Ilumatobacteraceae bacterium
GTGGTCGCAGTTTCGATCGCGATGATCGTCCATCTCGTGGCCGCAGTTTCGATCGCGATGATCGTCCATCTCGTGGCCGCAGTTTCGATCGCGATGATCGTCCATCTCGTGGCCGCAGTTTCGATCGCGATGATCGTCCATCTCGTGGTCCCCGTCGCGATGATGACCGTCCGAGTCGTGGTCCGCGTCGCGATGACGACAGGCCATCTCGTGGTCGCAGTTTCGATCGTGACGACCGTCCGAGTCGTGGTCCCCGTCGCGATGACGACAGGCCGTCACGTGGCCCACGCCGCGATGATGATCGTCCATCTCGTGGCCGCAGTTTCGATCGTGACGACCGCCCATCTCGTGGTCGCAGTTTTGATCGTGACGACCGTCCGCGCCGCGAAGATACGCGCACAGCAGCACAGCGTCGCTCTGATGAAGTCAGCATGCGAACCGGTGGACGTCGAACAACAGGCGAGATGTCTGGTCCACCAGACCGCACCCGCGAAGAGTGGGTTGATGAAGGTTCCACGCGGCCAACGCGTCGTCCCGCAGGTGTTCGTGCAAAGGCAACGGGGCGTGCACAAAAAGGCGGCCGCAGGGAAGTTCGCGCACTCGACAGCGTGGTGGAAGAGTTTGAGCGCGCCATCGGTTCGCGTGCATCAGTTCGCGCTCTAAAGCGATACGAAGCAGCCCTCCAGGCATTCGAGGCAAATCGTTATGAGGATGCCCGCAAGATTCTGAATCCAATGTCGAAGGAATACGCCGACGTTGCTGCAGTGCACGAGATGCTTGGTTTGTGTTTGTATCGCGCAGGCCAGTGGAAGCGTGCGCTCACAGAACTAGAGATTGCTGCCCGCTTGAATCCTGAGTGGATCTTCAATCATGCGGTGATTGCAGATTGTCACCGCGCACTTGGAAATCATCAGATGGTGGAAAAGTATTGGCGTGAACTTGCCGATGCTTCTCCGCATCCAGAGTTAGTGGCTGAAGGTCGCATAGTGATGGCGGGTTCATACGCCGATCGCGGAATGCTGCAAGAAGGTCTCGACTTGTTGTCGAAAGCTTCCGGCGAATTGAAGCGACCTGCTGAGTATCACCTTCGTCAGTGGTTTGTTATTGCCGACCTGTATGACCGTCAAGGAAATGTCATTAAGGCGCGTCAATTTTTCGAACGAATCGCATCATTTGATCCGCAATTCGTCGACGTAGCTGAACGTCTTTCCACGCTAGGCGCATAAACGCACACACGCATCCCTACGAAAGGGGATGCAGTGCCCAAAGAAGAAGTATCAGAAGGCCTGAATCGGGTTGTTCTCGTTGGCGAGGTGACATCGTCGCTTGTGACTCGCGAATTATCAGACGAATCGGTGGTGTCTACGTTTGATCTTCTCACCGATATCGAGGCTGGCCGTGCAACAGTGCCGGTGTCTGTTGAAGGAGTTCCTTCGGTAGTGGAGGTTGGCGCGCAGGTCTGCGTTATCGGATTTGTCCGTCGTCGCTTCTTTCGCTCTGGTGCATCGGTGGCCAGCAGAACAGAGGTTGTGGCAGATGTCATCACACCTATGCGCCGCAAGGCTCAGGTTCGAAAGGCCGTGCAATCAGTGGTGGAAGATCTCTCGTCCTTTCTTGATGCCTGACTAGTGTTGACCTCGGCGAAAGTACGAGGACCCCATGAACAACGAGCAACTCACCCGCATGCGCGATGGAAAAGGTTTCATTGCAGCACTTGACCAAAGTGGTGGAAGCACTCCCAAGGCATTGAAGTTGTATGGCATTGAAGAAAGTGCGTACTCCGGTGACGAGGAGATGTTTGCTCTCATTCATCAGATGCGCTCTCGCATGATGACCAGCCCTGCCTTCACCGGCGAACGCGTGCTCGGAGCAATCTTGTTCGAAGGCACCATGGATCGCGAAGTGGAGGGCGTGGGTGCAGCTGAATATCTGTGGTCTCAGAAAAAGGTGATTCCGTTCTTGAAAATCGACAAGGGTCTCGCCGACGAAGAGAACGATGTTCAGATCATGAAGCCCAATCCCGGTCTCGATGAATTGCTTGCGAAGGCAAAGTCAAAGGGAATCTTTGGAACCAAAATGCGTTCGGTGATTAAGGAAGCAAACGCATCGGGAATTGAAGCGGTTGTTGCGCAGCAGTTCGAAGTAGGTCGTCAAATCCTCGCCGCTGGTTTGGTGCCCATCATTGAGCCTGAGGTAGACATCAATAGCGGCACAAAAGGCGAAGCTGAAGTTCTGCTGAAGAAGGCCCTGCTAGCTGAACTTGATCGTCAACCTGCCGACCAACCCGTCATGTTGAAGTTGACATTGCCAAACATCGATGGTTTCTACGACGAGCTTGTAGCCCACAAGAGTGTTCTCCGCGTTGTTGCTTTGTCGGGCGGTTACTCCCGCGACGATGCAAACGCAAAGTTGTCGCGCAACAAGGGCATCATCGCCAGTTTCTCACGCGCGCTCACCGAAGGTCTCTCGGCACAGCAAAGTGATGCAGAGTTCAATTCTGCAATCGATGCCGCTATTGGCAGTATCTACGCCGCTTCAATTAGCTAGGCGCATTAGCGAAGCGGGCGCATCACCATTCCGGTGCGCAACTTCGGTGTGAAGAAAGTGGACTTTGGCGGCATGAGTTCGCCTGTGTCGGCTGTTCTTCTAATTTCTTCCAGTGACACAGGCCGAATAAGAACGGCCGCACCGTAAGCACCAGTGCCAACCTTGCGAAGCACCTCTTTGATGCCGTGCTGATAAGTGACCACATGTTGTGTGGTGGTCAATGCATGCTCAAGTCGAGAGCTATCTAGGGCGCGGACCCCAACAAACGTCTCTTCTCGCGGAGTGAGATAGATGCCCGTTCCATCGGGCTTCACAAGACACAAGCATCCGCGGGTGTCCATGTCGGCGATGGTGTTGGCTCCAACGGGTCCCGCATCAGTCGTTGTGTAATGCGTGTCAAGGGACGACAACAGTGTTGCAGCATCGATGTCGTAGAGACGATGAATAGCAGCAACGCTCAACTGTTCCTGTACCAATTCACCGACATACGTCATGGTGAGCTCGGCATCACGGGGGCTGTTCTGTGAGCGACTCTCGTCGCGGAACGTGCGACTAATTGCGTATCTATGGTGTCCGTCGGCGATGAGAACCGGTTGTGATGACACCATCTCGCTAATGCGTGCAATGCGTGCAGAATCGGACACCCGCTCCAGCACATGGTGTACGCCTTCTTCGTCGGTGCACTCTGCAACAACCTCTGCCGGTTCCATCAACGCATCTGTAAGTCCTGATGTGAGAGAAAGTCCCCACACGGGGCTGAGGTTGGCATGTGTTGCTCGAGTGAGATCTAAGCGATCAGTTTTTGCCTTTGGAGTTGTTCGTTCGTGTGGGAGAACACCACCTGCGCCTTCGTCCACAACTTCAAGTGCTCCAATGACGCCCACTGTTGTGCGCGTGCGACCTGCGTCATCGGTGAAGGTCATGCGATAGATAGAGAATGTGGGTAACGCGTCTTCGGTGACAACGCCATGTGTAACCCATGTGCGTAGAACCTCGGCTGCTCGTTCGTAGCGAGCGTCGCCATCGGCTTCCACGGGATAATCAACTCGAACAATGTTGCTTTCGTGCAGTGCGGCGTATTCGGCGCGACGGTCTTCATCAAAAACGTCATAGGGCGGGGATGTTTGAGGAGTGATATCGGCAGAACCTGATGTGGAATAGCGGAGGGCGGGGAATGGTTCGAATCGCGGCACGCCATCAAGGGTGGCAGGATTGAGGGCTATGAACAAAACGCCTTCTGCCTCCGTCGTTCTGTGCGACCTCGACGGAGTGGTCTGGCTGGCTCATGAGCCCATCCCTGGTTCGGTAGATGCGATAGCGCGACTGCGCGGGGCCGGGTCTCGTGTGGTGTTTGTGACGAACAACTCCTTCTCCACGCTCAATCAGCAGGTCGATGCGCTGGGATCCCTCGGAATTCCCGCTGAAGGAGATGTCGTCACTTCAGCAATGGCCGCGGCATCAGTTCTGCAGGCGGGTTCGCGGGTCTTGGTGTGCGGGGGAGAAGGTCTCATTCAAGAGGTTGAGCGGGCGGGTGCAGAAGCGGTCGTTGCCTATCGCCAACGTGGCGCTCTCGGGCCCTTCGATGCCGTCGTGGTCGGTTTCCACCGAGAGTTTGATTTCGAAGTGTTGTCGGATGCGCTCACCGCAGTGCGCAATGGAGCAGCACTCATCGGTTCAAACTCTGATCCGAACTACCCAACGCCAACTGGACCAATTCCTGGTGGCGGATCCATTCTCGCTGCCATTGAAAAAGCAACTGGGGTAGCGGCACGTGTCACCGGCAAGCCACATCAGCCGATGGCAGATCTAGTTCGCGCTCTGTGTCCTGGCGTCGGAGTTGACTCCATGGTGATGGTGGGGGACTTGCCAGAAACTGATGGGCGTTTCGCTCGTACGCTCGGATGTCGCTACGGATTGGTGTTAAGCGGCATGACCGCTTCTCATGAGGGTGTCGACGCCGACATTGTCGCAACATCGCTTGAGGGAATTGCAGATCACCTTCTCGGTGTCTCATAGGCGCTCTTTGACCACAAGTACGATGAGAGCGTGAGAATTCGACTTGATGCTGCTCTCGTGAAGAGGGGCCTAGCCGACAGTCGTTCCGAAGCCGCACGTTTGATTGAAGCGGGTCATGTCACCGTCTCGGGAACTTTCGCCGATAAGTCGTCTCGTCTGGTGGGTGCCGACGAACCGATAGCGGTCGTTGTTGAAAAGAAGTTCGTAAGCCGTGGTGGTGAGAAGATGCAACACGCTCTTGACGAGTTTTCCATCTCTGTCGACGGTCGTTCAGTCCTTGATGCGGGCGTCTCCACCGGTGGCTTCACTGATTGTGTTCTGCAACGCGGGGCGCGACGGGTGTTTGCAGTTGACGTAGGGAGAAATCAACTACATGAGAAAATCAAAGATGATGAACGCGTTACATGGCGTGATGGAGTGAATGTTCGTTCACTCCAACGCGACGAGATTCCATTCCCGTGTTCTCTCGTGGTGGCCGATCTTTCTTTCATCTCTCTCACCAAAGTGCTCGAAGCACTCATGGGTGCAGTAACGCCTGAAGAGGGTTTTCCCATCCCGGGGCTCGTGCTTCTCGTGAAGCCTCAGTTTGAGGCAGGCCGTATCGAGGTCTCTAAAGGCAAAGGGGTCATTACCGACCCCGCTGTTCATGAAGAAGCGGTTCAGTCCGTCAGAGAGTGTGTGGGTGCCCTTGGGGGCCATGTGGTGGGCGTTGTGGAATCGCCCATCAAAGGCTCCGAAGGTAATACCGAGTTCCTCATGTTCGTTGAATGCCATTCCTCTTCCGTAGGTTGTGTGGCATGACTTCTATTGGCCTCGCGGTTCATCGGTTCCGTCCCGATGCGTTGGCTGTTGCGCGCACGGTGGCTGAATGGGCGAGCGAACGGCACATGAGTGTTGTCGCCGATGAAGCAGACCTCGCTGCCATTGGGTCGTCCTTGGTTGTTGCTGGCGATGTGGCCACTGCCGATGTTCTTGTGTCTGTGGGCGGAGACGGAACCATGTTGCGCGCGGTTCGTTCCGTGAACGGTGCGGCGATACCCATCATCGGTGTCAACCTCGGCATGCTGGGATACCTGGCCAATGTGGAACAAGAATCCATTCTCGATGCGTTGAACGCGTGGCACACGGGTACCGAAGGAGGAGCCTTCCAATATGACGACCGAATGCTCCTCGAAGTTTCCATCTGGACAAATGGTGCTCGTAAAGCAAATCTGCTTGCGCTGAACGAAGTTGTCATCGAGAAGAAAGAAGCCGGACACACAGTCAGGCTGGGAGTCGATATCGACAGTGCGCCGTTCACTACCTATGCAGCAGATGGTCTCATCATTGCCACGCCCACAGGCTCTACGGCCTATTCCATGTCGGCGCGTGGGCCCATCTTGTCGCCACGACTTCGTGCTGTGTTGGTGACGCCTGTGTCTCCACACATGTTGTTCGATCGCTCCATGGTGCTTGACCCTTCCGAACCAGTTCGCGTTGAGGTTCTTGGTCATCGAGAAGTCAACGTTGCCACCGATGGCGGCTTGGTGTACTCACTACAACCAGGCGACATCGTGGAAGTGCGCGCGGCAAAGGAGGTTGCTCGTTTCATGAGATTTGAAGAGCAACGTTTCCATCACGTACTGAAATCAAAGTTTGGGTTGAACGATCGCTAATGCTTGTTGAGCTGTCCATTGAGAATCTGGGCATCATCGAGTCCTCGCGCCTGACATTCCACGATGGCTTCACGGCGCTCACGGGTGAGACCGGTGCGGGCAAGACCATGCTGGTCGAGGCCATCAACTTGGTGTGTGGTCGTCGTGCAGAAGCCTCTGTTATTCGTGATGGCGCCGACGAGGCACATGTGGAAGCCAGGTTCGTTCGCATGGGTGACGACGGCGAAGAAGAAGTCATCTTGGCTCGAACCCTGCATCGTGAAGGTCGTAGTCGTGCCTACATCAACGGACGAATGGCCACAGTCGCGGCGCTGTCGGAATTGGGTGAAGAACTTGTCGATATTCATGGCCAACATGCACATCAACGATTGATGTCGGCTGCCGCTCAACGCGAAGCGCTAGACATATTCGGATCAATCAATCGTTCGCCGCTGGTATCTGCTCGCGTGGTCGTCACGGAAATAGATGCGTTGCTCGGGGCATTAGGTGGAGATGAAAAATCTCGTGCACGCGAGATTGACCTTCTGTCTTTTCAATGTGAAGAGATTGAAAACGCTCGCATCGTTTCTGCTGATGAAGACCAACAACTGTCCCACGAAGAAGATGTTCTGTCAGATGTAGCAAAGCATCAAGAATCTCTGCAACGAACGGTTGCATTGTTGTCAGACGATGGCGGTGCAGTGGAGACTTTGGGTGAAGCACTCCGAGCTCTTTCAACGGTGTCGTCTCTCAGCTCTCTGCCTGAGCGGCTAGCGGCTCTGCTCGCCGAAGCAACCGACCTGGCCCACACCGTGCGTGAAGCAGCCGAAGGTGTTGACGAGAATCCAGCACGATTGGAAGAAATTCGTCTTCGTCGCCAATTGCTGCGTGATCTCATGCGTAAGTACGGGGACTCATTGGCCGATGTCATGAACTTTGGTGCCGAGGCACGCACCCGACTGGACGAACTCATGGGCTACGCCGAGCGAGTGGCTCAGTTAGAAACCGACAAAGCAACCGCCCTAAAGGCTCTACGGGCAGCCCAGTTGAAGGTAGGCAATGCTCGCCGTGCCGTGGCCTCCAGTTTGGCGTCCGAGGTAGAACAGCGTCTCAGAGTCTTGGCCCTTCCGAACGCACAGGTACAAGTGTCAGTCGGGGATGCGGCCAGCGACCCCGCCGGTGATTCTGTTGTGTTCATGTTGGCCGCCAACCCAGGAAGCGCACCCCAGCCACTCACCAAGGTGGCAAGTGGAGGTGAACTTGCACGTGTCATGTTGGCGCTTCGGTTAGTGCTCACAAGCGAACCCGGCACGATGGTGTTTGACGAAGTCGATGCAGGTATCGGTGGTGCGGCAGCTGTTGCAGTGGCAACAGCGTTGCGAGAGCTTGGGGTTCATCATCAGGTGTTCGCAGTGACTCACCTCGCGCAAGTGGCGGCAAGTGCGCATCATCACATTTCAGTATCGAAGACTGTTCGTGCTGGAAAAACCTATGGGTCGGCGACTGTGGTCACCGAGGATCAACGTCCCTCAGAAGTCGCGCGAATGTTGTCGGGTGGCGTAGCGGACGATTCGGCCTTGGCTCATGCCCAAGACTTGCTCTCAAAACTGGGCTCATCTGGCTCCGGCGGGAATAAGAAGCGCAAAACCTCGAAATAGCCGTTGCATGGGTGTAGCCCCAGTTCGGTTATGATGAAATCCCGTTAGCAGTTCGAGTTGGCGGGAGAAGCAATGCCAAAGCACATTTTCGTGACGGGTGGCGTTGCAAGTTCCCTTGGTAAGGGTCTCACTGCTTCATCGCTCGGGCGTTTGTTGAAGATGCGTGGTCTTCGCGTCACCATGCAAAAATTAGATCCGTACATCAACGTCGATCCAGGAACAATGAATCCGTTTGAACACGGAGAAGTTTTTGTCACCGACGATGGCGGTGAAACCGACCTCGACCTTGGTCACTACGAACGATTCATTGATGAGAATCTCACGCGTTCTTCCAATGCAACCACTGGGTCCATTTACCAGGCAGTCCTGGCCGCAGAGCGTCGTGGTGACTACTTGGGAAAGACCGTTCAGGTCATTCCCCACATCACTGACGAAATTAAGCGCCGTATTCGCCGTATCGCCACCGAAGACACTGATGTGGTCATCACTGAGGTGGGTGGAACAGTTGGTGACATCGAGATTCTGCCGTTTCTTGAAGCTATTCGTCAGTTCCGCAATGAGGCCGGCCGTGACAATGTTTGCTACGTCCACGTCACTTTGGTGCCCTTTATTGGTCCAAGTGGTGAGCAGAAGACCAAGCCAACTCAGCACAGTGTCACCGAACTTCGTTCGCGCGGTATTCAGCCCGACGTCATTGTGTGTCGAAGCGAAGAACCGCTGAGCACGGGACTGAAGCGCAAGATCTCTCACATGTGTGATGTCGATGCAAACGCAGTCATTAATGCTGCTGATGCTCGCAACATTTACGAACTTCCACTCATTCTTCACGAAGAGGGTCTCGACACCGTTGCGTGCGATGTGTTGCGCATTGAAGGCGGCGTTGACTTGTCGCAGTGGGAAGCGCTTGTAGACCGCGTTGATGCTGCGGTGCGGCCAGTTCGCATTGGTCTCATCGGTAAGTACGTGGAACTTCAAGATGCGTACTTGTCGGTGGTGGAGAGCTTGAAGCACGCAGGTTTCCACCACGGAGCAAAAGTCGAGATCGATTGGATTCAGGCAGAAGACGTTGAAGGTCTCCTTGCAGGTGGTCGTCTCGACGGGCTTGACGGAATGGTTATTCCCGGCGGATTCGGTCAGCGCGGAATTGAAGGCAAGATCGCAGCCGCTGCTTATTCACGCGAAAACCTTGTTCCGTGTCTCGGTCTATGTCTGGGTATGCAGGTCATGACTATTGAGTACGCGCGCCATGTGCTGGGCATGACCGATGCAAACAGCACCGAGTTTGATCCAGCCTCGTCGAATCCCGTCATCGACATCATGAATGATCAACGCGACATCACCGACAAGGGCGGCACTATGCGCTTGGGTGCATACCTTGCCGTGCTTGAACCCGGAACAAAGGTGGCTGATGCATACGGAGAATCAGTTGTGAGTGAACGCCATCGTCATCGTTGGGAATTCAACAACAACTACCGGACACGATTTGAAGAGTCTGGGTTTGTTTTCAGTGGCACGTCGCCCGATAAGCGTTTGGTGGAGTTCATCGAACTGAAAGATCACCCGTACTGGGTGGCGACACAAGCGCATCCCGAATTCAAGAGTCGCCCTGACCGACCACACCCACTCTTCCGCGAACTCATCGCGGCGTCACTTGTGAATCGTGACATTCGCTTGGCTCGTGCCGGCGGCGCCGTTTCGCAGTCGGTGTAGTTCTCGCATGACCTCATCGAGTGGTTTTCACACTCAAGAAGATTCAGTGGTTCATCAGTGGGCCATGTTCCGTCTCATTCGCCGCGTCGTGAAGGCACCTCGTGGCGAAGTGTTTGAACGTACCTATGTCAGTACTCCTGGTGCAGTCGCCACAGTGGCGGTCACTGACACTGGTGAGGTTGTGCTGGTGTCTCAATATCGAGCCACTCTTGATTCGTTAGTGCTGGAGATACCTGCCGGAATGCGAGACGTTGAAGGTGAAGAGCCCTCCGTGACTGCTGTTCGGGAACTGAAAGAAGAGACGGGCTATTCGGCGTCAGCTGTCGAATTTCTCGGAACGTGCTTGTCGTCTCCTGGTGTGACTGACTCGTCCGTTGATGTCTATCTAGCAACGGGGCTTGTGGCGGGGGAAGCCGAACCACATGGACCAGAAGAAGACATGATGACCACGAAACGTGTGTCGTTCTCTCGAGCACTTCAGATGGTGGACTCTGGTGAGATCACCGATGCCAAAACCGCGTATGGCTTGTTGTTGGCAGCACGGCGTCACCCGCATCTCGTACGCTAATTGCGTAGATGCCATCTTTCGATACGTCTCCCGAGGTTGAATCATTCCTCTTGTGGCTCACGGTGGAACGAGGTCGTGCCACGAACACTGTGATGTCGTATCGCCGAGACTTGGTTCGGTATGAAGAATTCCTCGCTGGAAGAAAAGCATCTGTTGTCTCGGCATCTGAAGACGATGTGGAATCGTTCATTCGACATTTGCAGTCTCAGGGAGAAGCGGTTGCAAGTACCGCACGACGACTTGCCGCAGTGCGAATGTTGCACGCACATTTAGTGAGTGAAGACAAGCGAGACACAAATCCAGCTGCACGAGTAGAAGGTGTTCGTGTTCCTACTGGTGTTCCGAAGCCATTGTCGCTGGACGAAGTGGAGTCATTGTTGTCTGCCGTGACGGGCGAAGAATCAATGAATCTCAGAGATAGGGCGCTCTTGGAGTTCTTGTATGCGACGGGCGCGCGTATCTCGGAGGCCTGTGATTTGAATCTCAGCGACCTTGACTTGTCTTCTCGGGTTGTTCGGCTCTTTGGCAAGGGTTCAAAAGAAAGAGTGGTGCCGTTTGGTCGCACCGCCGAAGCACATCTTCGTGACTACTTGGCCAGTGGTGGACGAGACATGTTGATTCCAGAAAGCTGGGCAAAGTCGTCAGATCGTGACGCGGTGTTTCTCACCAACAGGGGACGCCGACTCAACCGACAGAAAGCATGGTCTGTGGTGCGTGATGCCGGGCTTGCCGCCGGCATACATCAAGAACTGTCTCCTCACGTCTTGCGCCATTCGTGCGCAACACACATGTTGGAGCACGGAGCTGATCTGCGAATAGTGCAAGAAATGTTGGGGCACGCCACTATTTCTACGACACAGATTTATACCAAGGTCTCCCAAGAGAGGCTCATCACTGTGTACAGAGATGCACACCCGAGAGCCAAGGGGTAGGGCAGTGGTGTTGCATCTTGCGAAGAGGGCTGTGACTTCGTTCCGTAATCATCCGGTACGGGAAGAGCAGTTGGCTATTGCTCGCGCGGTGCTGTTGCCAGATGAGTTCTCGTTGTGGACTCGCATGCAAAATAGGGACCAACGGCATTCGTTGCAGGTTCTGTCTCGTTTCGATGTTCTGTTTTCGCATGCAACCCGCGATGAGCGTGCGGCGGCACTTCTTCACGATGTCGGTAAATGTGAGTCAACACTTGGCTGGTGTGGCCGCGTTATGGCCACATTGGTCGGACCCAGAAGGCCGTCGTTTCGGGTGTACTTGAATCACGAGGAAACTGGGTTGAACCTCTTGCGCGGTGTCTCATCTGAACGCACAGTGGCTGTTCTTGTCGGGGGTAACAACGATGCATGTTCTGCGGCGTTACGTGCGGCCGACAACGTGTAGCGATTAGATGCGGGGAAGAAGGCCAATGGCGCGGTGAGCGCGGTCGAGCGTGCGCGCAGCTACCTCACGTGCACGCTGGTTTCCAATAGACAACAAACGTGTTAGCTCTGCAGGGTCAGCCATTAGTTCGTGATAGCGAGCACGAATGGGTTCGACTAAAGCAATGACTGCGTCCCCCGTATCTTTCTTCAGTGGTCCGTACTGCATGTACTGGCTAGCAAGAGTCTCAACGGGTGTGCCTGTACATGCAGACAAGATGTCGAGCAAGTTGCTGATACCGGGTTTGTTTTCACGGTCGTATGAAACAACTCCGTCAGAATCGGTGATAGCACGTTTGAACTTCTTCTCAATGGTTGCATTGTCATCAAGCAGGTAGACAAGCCCGCTGTCTGTAGCTGCGGACTTAGACATCTTCGACGTTGGGTCCTGCAAATCCATCACGCGTGCGCCTGCTTTGGGGTGTGTGGCTTTCGGCAGGACGAATGTGTCGCCAAACCTGTGATTGAAACGAATGGCAATGTCGCGCGTGATTTCAATGTGCTGACGCTGGTCTTCACCCACGGGTACTTCGTCTGCGTCATACAACAAGATGTCGGCGGCCTGTAGAGCTGGGTACGTGAAGAGTCCGGCAGAGATGAAATCCCCTTCGCGCTTTGCTGACTTGTCTTTGAACTGAGTCATACGACTGAGTTCACCGAAGGAGACGGTGCACTCCATGATCCACGCAAGCTCTGTGTGTTCATGAATGTGGCTCTGAACAAAAATGGTGGCGACGTTGGGGTCGAGCCCCACGGCAAACAACATTGCAGCTAAGTCGAGGGTCTGTTGTCCCAGAACTCCGGGTGTCTCGGTGATGGTGAGGGCATGGAGGTCGACAATGCCGTGAAACACATCTCCGTCGTGCTGGCCCGACACCCAGTTCACCAACGCGCCTAAGTGGTTTCCTAAATGGACAGAACCAGTGGGCTGGATGCAAGAAAGGACTCGAGTCACGCTGAAACGCTACTTGCTGAGTGCTATTTCGTCATGATTAATTGCCACCTAACGAGGGGTGGAGAACTACCATTGACCCCGTGGCAATTGAAGTGGCAACCCCGGTCTATGAGGGCCCTTTTGACCTGCTGCTCCACCTCATCATGCGTGAAGAGGTAGATATTCACGAGATCAGCCTGTCCACCATCGTGGATGCTTATTTGACTGAACTTTCGAAGATGCAAGAGCTCGACTTAGAGATTGCCACTGAGTTCCTCCTAATTGCCGCAACTCTCATCGAACTGAAGGCGCGTCGCCTGTTGCCAGGCAAAGAGAATGTCGATCTCGACGAGGAACTGGCGCTGTGGGAAGAGCGCGATCTTCTGCTGGCACGACTGCTGGAATGCAAGACCTTCAAGGATGTTGCCAAGATTCTCGCCACATTTGTCGACGATGCCGACCGTGTCTATGCCCGAACCTCGGGAACCGACGAGCGCTTCGAAGATGTCATGCCAGACCTGCTGGAAGGAATGACTCTCGAGAAACTGCAGACCGGTTTTATTCGCGCTATCACGCCGCGTCCTCGTGATGAAGTCAATTTGTTCCATGTGTCGCCAATTCGCTTCACCGTTGCCGAAGCAGTGGAAGAACTTATGGACGAATTGCCACGCATGGGAAACAGTTCATTCCGTGCAATCACCCAAGGACTTGTAGAGCGTCTTGAAGTTGTCGTGCGGTTCCTTGCACTCCTCGAGATGTACAAGCAAGGTTGGATTGAGATTGACCAAGCCGATCGCTTTGGTGACATCACGGTTCAGTGGACAGGAATTGGACCAGGGCATTCAGGCCCACTTGAAATCGACACGTACGAAGGCTGACATGAGCGTAGAAGTAACAACAGAAGTGGTGCGTGCAGTAGAAGCGATTCTCCTGGTTGCACAAGAACCAGTCCCAACAGATCTCATTGCTCAGTTGGTGGAAGTTCCCAGTGCCAGCATTGAAGAAGTCTGTGTTCGCTTGGCAGAGTCATACGATGCGGCTGGTCACGGTTTCCAGATTGCAAAAGTTGCTGGTGGATGGCGTTTTCAAACACATCCAGACCTTGCGCCGTATGTAGAGCGTTTCATTCTCGATGGTCAACGTGCGCGTCTGTCTGGAGCTGCCTTAGAAACTCTTGCCATCATCGCGTATAAGCAGCCAATCTCTCGTCTACAGATTGCTTCCATCCGTGGTGTTGATCCCGATGCGGTCATGCGCACTTTGCATGGTCGTGGGTACATCGCGCCCGTCGGTCGCGACAACGGTCCGGGACAAGCTGTGCTGTGGGGCACCACACAATTGTTCTTAGAAAAGCTCGGACTCGCGTCGCTTGCCGATATGCCACCTATTGCATCGTTTGTGCCCGACGCCTCACTTGTTGAAGCGCTCGAAAAAACTTTGCGCATCGAAGCAGATCCGACTGCTGCAGTGGCTGAACAATCGGAAGAACCCGAGGCGCAGTAATGCCACGCAACGCCCCGCCGGGAGGCGCGGTTCCGGAGCCACCGCTGTGGGAACAAATGGCGGACCGTGCTCGTGACGCTGCGGAAGAGGGCGAACGCCTTCAGAAAGTGCTCGCACGCGTAGGTTTTGGCTCACGCAGAATTTGTGAAGAGCTCATCAGTGATGGTCGCGTCACTGTGAACGGAGACATTGCGGTGTTGGGTCGCCGGGTCAATGTCGCCCATGACGACATACGCGTCGATGGTGCACCCGTTGGTGTCCTTCCTGGTCTTGTGTATTACTTGTTGAACAAACCAGAGGGTGTCATTACCACCGCATCAGATGAACATGGTCGTGGCACAGTGTTGGGGTTGGTTCCTGAAGAACCGCGAGTGTTTCCTGTGGGGCGCCTCGATCGTGACACCACTGGACTGCTCATCATCACGAACGATGGTCAGTTAGCGCAACATCTCACTCATCCCAGCAAAGGTGTCGAGAAGGAATACATCGCAGAGGTGGAGTGTTCCTCCAAAGGGGTTCCTGCTGGCGCTTTACGAGAGTTGCGCGACGGTGTCATGTTGGATGACGGCATCACGGCTCCCGCCGAGGTGGGTCAGCCTGAACCTGGAGTATTGCGCATCGTTATTCACGAAGGACGAAACCGCCAGGTTCGACGTATGTGCGAGGCGGTGGGTCATCCGGTCATTCGTTTAGTGCGCACTCGAATTGGACCCTTGCGCGACACGCGGCTTCCGCCCGGGCGTTGGCGCTCACTTACTTTGGACGAAGTGAGAGAACTTTCTGGATCTGTTTCTGCATCTGAAGATGATTTCGACATGGAGGATGAGGGCGATGAGTTCTGAAGCGCGCATCGTTGCGCCCCCAGGACCATTGAATGCAATAGTGCGGGTTCCCGCCTCCAAGAGCGTTGCGAACCGTGCGTTGGTGTGCGCTTTCCTTGCAGAAGGCACATCAACCGTGACAGGTATTCCCGACGGTGATGACACTGCGGTCATTATTGATGCTTTGTCACAGGTTGGTCGTATTGCTGGCGCGGGAGATACCTGGATGGTGAAAGGGTCGCGCTCGGTTGTGCTGCCAGGCATCATCGATGCGCAACTCGCAGGAACATCCTCTCGTTTTCTCACTGCCGTTGCCGCATTGGCGAGCTCAACAACCGTGATTGATGGGGGAGAACCACTTCGGTTTCGCCCCATGGCTGATTTGCATGATGCGCTTTCTTCTCTTGGTGCTGCAGTAGAACCGCTCGGAGAGCCGGGCCACCTTCCTGTCTCCGTTTCGCGTGCTCAATTGCACGGCGGAGATTTATCTATTCGAGGTGATGTCTCTAGTCAGTTCATCTCAGCAGTCATGTTGATCGCGCCACTTCTCGCGGGAGGACTGGCTATCTCTATTGAAGGCGAATTGGTGTCGCGTTCGTATGTGGAAATGACTGCATCTGTCATGCAGGCTTTCGGTGTTCGTGTAGACATCACCGACAACACCATTCGCATAGCCGAAGGTGCCTATACGCCCACTGATTACTTCGTGGAGCCAGACTTTTCCTCTGCTGCGTTTCCCTTGGTTGCACCCGTTCTTCGTGTTGGCAGTGTCGTCGTTCCCGGACTCGCAAAAAGCGTCATGCAAGGCGATGCCGCACTCCTCGAAATCCTCCGCCGTGTTGGGTGTCATGTGGAGATGCGTGGAGACGATGTACTGGTCAAGCGATCAGAAGCTGACCAACTCTTTCCGGTCTCATTACAGATGGCCGATTGTTCCGACTTGGTCCCAGCAGTGGCCGTCGCCCTTTCTGCAATTCCTGGTGAAAGCAGAATTGAAGGTGTCGGGTTCATTCGCAATAAGGAAAGTGACCGACTAGGAGATCTGGCCTCCGAGATGCGCGTGTGCGGCGCAGAAGTTGAGGTCACCGACGATGGACTTGTTATTCGTGGTCATTCTTCTGTCCCCACTGCAGCAGTGCAGACACATCACGACCACCGTCTTGCGATGGCGTTATCGCTTTATGGCCTGGTGAATAATGAAGTCATTGTGCTGGAGCCAGACGTGGTGTCCAAGAGTTGGCCAGCGTACTTTGTAGACATGCATGTAATCCTCGGCACGCCAGAAGTTGAGAAGTAGTCTCGAATTATGGAAGTTGTAGTCGCTGCGTTCGATGTAGACAACACCATCACCGTCCGCGATTGTGTAGTTCCTTTCATGCGCAGAACCATGGGTACTCTCAGCTTCTTGCGTGCCTGCGTGTCGTCTCCTGTGCAATTGGTTCAATGGGTGCTGCAGCGAGACAGAGATTCCATTAAGGCATATTTTGTAAATGCCGCATTTGCTGAACGTTCTGTTGACGAGGTCGAATCCGACGGGGTCGATTTTGCTTCGCGTGTGGCCGAGTCGTGGATGCGCGCCGATGTTGCTGCCCGGATGCGTTGGCATCAGGAGCAGGGGCATGTGGTGGTGTTGGTATCTGCATCATTAGAGCCGTACCTAATTCCCTTTGGAGATCTGTGCGAAGTGGATGCAGTTCTCTGCACTCAGTTGGAAGCTGTCGACGGGCGATACACCGGAGCGCTGGTGGGTCAGAACTGTCGGGGCGAAGAAAAGGTGAAGAGGCTTCATGCGTGGATGACCGAAGCTGGTATTCCTGCCTCGTCGCTGGTCTATGCGTACGGTGATTCATCGGGCGATACAGCCCTTCTTGCGGCTGCCCGTATTGGGGTATTGGTCAAGAAATCTGAATTGGAAGAAGTGGCTCCATGATTCGCGCGGTACTGAAAGAAGCTCGGCCACATCAGTGGATGAAGAACATTCTGGTGTTCGCAGCCCCGGGCGCATTAGGAGTCTTGAACGAGTGGGAGCCGCTGTGGAAGACCTCTGTCATCTTTGTGGCGTTCTGTTTGGTGGCAAGTGGAACGTATTACTGGAATGACATCAAAGATGTAGAACAGGACAAGCTTCACCCAAAGAAGAAATTTCGTCCCATTGCCAGTGGAGCAATTCCTTTGCCGCTTGCACGAGTGTTGGGAACCCTGTTGTTGTTGGGCGGGCCAGCATTGGCTGCTTCTGTTCGCCTTGAGGCTGGCGGAATAGTTGCCCTGTACGCGCTACTCACCATTTCGTATTCATCGTGGTTAAAGCATGTAGCGCTTCTCGACCTTGCAATTGTTGCCAGTGGTTTTGTCTTGCGCGCAATGTCCGGTGCGGCCGGTACAGAAACGCCCATGTCTAATTGGTTCGTATTGTGCACAACCTTCGGCTCGTTCTTTATTGTGACCGGAAAGCGTTTCGCAGAGTTGGTGGAAATGGGCGACAACGCATCGTCTACGCGTGCTTCTCTTCGCGCATATACGGTTCCGTATTTGCGCCAACTTCTTGTTGTCTCATGTACTGCGACAGTTGTTACGTACTGCATGTGGGCATTTGAAAACGCCACGAATGCAGATGAAGTCATCCCGTTTCATGGGCTTTCCATTGTTCCCATGGTTCTCGCCTTGTTGCGATATCTGATGGTGCTTGAGAATGGTGGCGGTGGTGCACCTGAAGAGGTCTTCATGAAGGATCGTTCCATTCAGTTATATGGTCTCGCCTGGGTAGTGGTGTACGGGCTTGCCGTTTACGCGGCATAACGCCTCAATGTGCAGTTTCCTGCACATTGTGCTCGTCTAGAATTACTGAATGTCACGTGAGCGTCTTTCTGGATGGGGTCGTACGGCCTGGACCGTCGCAGACCTTGTACGTTCCACCGACCCCAACACCATTCGCTCCACCATCGCTACGTCTGGTGAGCGAGGCGTTATTGCTCGTGGTTTAGGACGTTCCTACGGGGCTGCTGCTCAGAACGCTGGTGGGCACGTGATTGAACTCACCAGTGAGCACGACCCAATGGGTGCAGACGCAGTGCTAGATCCCGTCAGCGGCTTGCTAGATGTTGCCTCCAGCGTCAGTATCGATTCAATCCTTCGTTTGTGTGTGCCACGCGGATGGTTTATTCCTGTCACTCCCGGAACTCGGTTTGTCACCATCGGTGGCGCAATCGCATCAGATGTTCACGGCAAGAATCACCACTTCGACGGAAGCTTCGGTCAGCATGTCCGATCGCTGACGTTGATGCTGGCTAGTGGGGAAGTAGTGGAGCTTTCACCGCAATCGCATCCCGAGTGGTTTTGGGCAACGGTCGGTGGAATGGGGCTCACCGGAATCATCCTGCGCGCAACAGTGGCAATGCTTCCTATTCAGTCGTCTCGTGTACGCGTCGAGACCGAGCGTCTTGCAAATTTCGATGCTGTATGTGACGCAATGTCAAGCGATGGGGAAGATTCGGCCTACCGCTATTCAGTTTGTTGGGTGGATCTTCTGGCAACCGGTTCGTCTATGGGTCGTGGCGTGTTGACACGCGGAGACCATGCGTCTCCCACCGATGTGAAGGGTGATGACCCACTTGCGTACGACCCGCGTTTGAAAGTGTCTGCTCCAGGGTGGGTGCCAAACGGTTTGTTGAACAAGTTCACCATTAAGGCGTTCAATGAAGCGTGGTTCCGCAAAGCACCTGCAAAACGTCATGTCGGAATTGAATCCATTCCAGCGTTCTTTCATCCCCTTGACGGCGTAAACAAGTGGAATCGTCTGTACGGCCCGCAGGGTTTCTTGCAGTATCAGTTCATTGTGCCGCTCGATCGCACCGATGTATTGCGACGAGTCATTGAGAATTTCTCAGAAGCAGGCGTGGCATCTTTTCTTGCTGTTTTGAAGCGCATGGGTCCTCAGAATCTCGCACCACTTTCATTCCCCACCGAAGGATGGACACTGACGCTCGATATGGCTGCCGGAATCTCTGGTCTTCCTGAGTTGTTGTCTCGCGTAGACGGAATGGTTCTCGACGCTGGCGGTCGTCATTATCTGGCCAAGGATTCACACGTTGCGCCTAGTGCTGTACGTCGTGGATATCCGCGTTTTGACGAATGGATGACAACGCGAGACGAGATGGATCCGCACGGCGTATGGCGTAGTGATCTTGCACGCCGGTTAGGTCTTGTTCACCCTGGGAGGGTCTCATGAAAAATGGTGTCGGAGTTGCACAGAACATTGTTCTCTTTGGTGGAACTAGCGAGATTGGCATTGCCATTCTGAAGAAGTTGGTGAAACCGGGCGTTGCACGCGTGGTCTTGGTGAGTCGAAACATTGATGCGGCAGAAGTTGCATCAGACGGGTTGGCATCGCAGTTCCCCGAGGTTGATTTTCATCACATTCGGTTCGATGCCGCCGACGCAGCGTCAATGGAGAATGTTGTTGCTGCTGTGTCTGAAGAGATCGGTGACATAGACGTAGCAGTCATCGCACAAGGATTGCTGAACGAGGGGAGCAACTACTACGCGAATCCCTCTGGTCTTGCAGAGATGGCCAATGTGAACTTCACCGGAACCATGACTCTCATGTACTCGCTTGCATCGCGTCTGAAGGCCCAGGGCTACGGGAAAATCGTGTTGCTTTCTTCAGTTGCTGGTGAACGGGTCCGAAAGGGCAATCCGGCGTATGGCGCAACGAAGGCTGGTATCGACGGATTCGCATTAGCCCTTGATCATGAACTTGTGGGTAGCGGCGCGTCTGTTCTTGTTGTGCGACCAGGTTTCGTTACCACAAAGATGACTCTTGGAATGAAGAAGGCTCCATTCTCCACCGATGCCGAAGCTGTCGCTGTCGCTGTTGAGCGAGGAATTGCGGCAGACAAGAAAGTGGTGTGGGCGCCAGGGCTCCTGCGTTGGTTGTTCCTCATCCTGAAGAACGTTCCGTTGCCTGTGTGGCGTCGACTTCCTCTGTAGGTCGAATCAGGGAATCGCGGCTCTGACGCCGTACATTCCGGTCACGGTGACGAGTCCCGTGGCGAAAATCAAAAGGACAACGGGCCACCACTTATCGTTGTCGTCGCGTAGTGCGCGTGCAACAGGAAAGATAAGTGGGAAGGCCGTGAACAAAAAGCGTGGACGCGCTGTAACGGTTGCAGGAATAAGCATCAACGCTAGAACCACGGCCGTATAAGCGGTGTACATCGCTGGAATACGAAACTTCCACAGTGCAATCAACGCCAAGATCATTGCGAACATTGACGCTGCAGTGAGAACACTGGTGGGCGAGCCGGTGGGATTCAAGATGAAGTCGAACGTTCTGCTGACAGCCGTAGCACCAAAACTTGTGCCCTCTTTCCATGCTTGGCTTTGAACGCGGAACCAAGCAAAGTTCTCATCGGTGTGATGCATGAGAAACGCCATAAAGCCAACAAAGCCAATTGGTGAGAGCAGTGGTGCGATGAGTGATTTCCACTCTCGATCTTGCCGAATAGCAATGAGCGATGCCACGGCACATGCTGCAACAAGCGCAATACCGTTGGGGCGACATGCTGTGCCGAGTGCTGCGAAAATTCCCGCCCACAGCCACATCTTTTTCGACAAGGCAAGAAAACACAGGCACGCCAACGTAAGGAGAAGCGCTTCTGAGTACGCCCAGTTCAAGACAAAGCTTCCTGGGAAAAGTGCAGCAATGATCATTGCTTTCTCTGACGTCTTTACATCGAAAAGATTCTTTGCAATGACTCCGATGAGATAGATGAATGCGGCGCCGAGAAGTACATTGACGGCGAGCGCAACGGTGACAGGTCCGCCAGGGATGACGTTGTCGAGGTAATGAACAAGCCGTGGGTATAGCGGAAAGAATGCTGCACGAGCATCGGAAACGAAGTAAGTGACGTTCGGCATGATGTGGTGTGGGTATCCGTCACGCACGACATCGAGATACCAATGTCCGTCCCAACTGTCAAAGACTTGAACTAATCCGGTGAGACCATTGATTGGCTCTTCGTCGTTCAGACGTGACCACACGGCTTGGGCGGCAACTGCGATCGCGGCACCCATGACAGAAAACAGGCGAGACAACATGTAAGCAACTGCACCTCGCCGAATGGCGCGGCCCCATGGGTCAGACGCTGGTGGTACGAGCGAGGAGAGGCGGGTTGACTGTTCCATAAGTGCCCTACAAACGGGTGATGGAAACAATACGCTGACGCGGACCACGAGCGGGTGCTTTCATGCCACTCAGTTGCAGCCAGCGCACCACACGGTGTCTTTGTCCGGCATATGGAGCCATGGACTGGATCATTTCTTCATCTGTGCCACGGATGGCTCCTGTGAGTGCATAGGCCACTGTGTTCTTCACGTGGAAGTCGCCCACTTGCAGAGCATCGGGATCTCCAAACGCTAACCCTCCTGCAACAGCAGCAGTCCACACGCCCACACCTGGAATGAGTTGCAATTTCTGTGTGAGCTCGTGCGCGGGAAGAGATGATTCTGCGAGTCGATGGAGAAAGTGGGCATGTTTGGCAACCGCTCGTAGTGCGTCGGCGCGCTTCTTCTCAATGCCGTATGTGTGGAGTGTGGTGTACGGCAACGATGTGAGTTCGTCTGGGTGCGGGGGAACCCACAAGTCCTCCACGGGGCCAGGTGCACGAGAGCCGTGACGACGCACCAAAACGTTCCATTCACGATGCGCCTCTAGTCCTGTCACTCGTTGTCCAAGAACCGCGGGAAGCAGCTCGTGGTAGGGGACATGGCTGCGACCCATCGGTAGCTGGCCAAAGGTTCGTTGTGCTGTGGCCACGCTGTCGTGTTGGGCGGTGATGAGAGGGAGTGAATCGGAGAGCCCGTACAGGTCGTGGCCACGAGCGGCGAGCCATTCGGCTCCTTCCCCGTAGGTGTGAACCTGTGGCGATCGTGATGCGGTATGGGAGATGCGCACGGTGGCTGGTCCATCGGGAGTGAGTGTGGCACGCCACACTGTGTCGCCGTCAAGACGAAAGGTGGGGTCTAGTTGTCCCTGGCGAAAAGCGGAGAGCGTGTGCCGTCGAAGTGAAAAAACAAGCTCAGTGTCGATGCGAAAACAATAGTCGTGGCACGATGGTGTATGGCCGAAGTTGAACTTTCCACTCCACGAGACGGTGTTGCCCTCGTTACCTTGAATCGCCCCGACAAGTTGAATGCGATGACATCAGAAATGGTGTCTCAATTGCACGCAACATTTGACGCCATCAGTGTTGATAGGTCGGTTCGTGTTGTAGTCCTTACAGGTGCCGGGCGCGGATTCTGTGCGGGCCTCGATTTGGGTGGCTATGGCGACGCCCCAGGCTTTGCATGGAATGGTCAGATGGAGAAGGGGCTGGCGGTGCAGAAACACATTGCTTCTCTTATCCCGCACATGAGGTCACTGCCACAGCCCATTATTTCTGCAGTGAACGGAGCTGCATCGGGTGGTGGATTTGCGCTGGTGCTTGGTTCCGATGTGCGTCTGTGTGCGCAGTCAGCAAAGTTCAATGCAGCATTCATTCGTATTGGTTTGTCGGCGTGTGACATTGGTACTAGTTGGCTTCTGCCACGTCTTATCGGAGCCTCGCGGGCCCAAGAGTTGATGTTGACTGGTCGAATCTTCACGTCGGATGAGGCAGCGCGTATTGGATTGGTGGTGGAGTCTTTTCCCGATGAGGTCCTCATGGATGCTGCATTCGCAAAAGCTGATGAAATAATGCAAAACACACCGATTGGCGTGGCTCTGACCAAAGAGGGCATGTGGTCGGCGCTTGAGATTCCAGGAATGCAGGCCGCTATCGATCTAGAGAACCGTCAGCAAATTATGGCCACCTTTTCAGACGATGCTCGTGAGATGCGTCGAGCCAAAAGCGAAGGCCGTCCTCCACGATTCACGGCGTAGGAAAGTTTGACAAATCGTTCACCAGCGAAATGGGTGGTGCGTACCTCGTGCGACTAGTTTGGAGCCGTGAGCGAGCGCGAAATCATGACCTGGGACATCTTTGGAGTGGCAAGTCGCGAACTTGCCACAAGTGTGGCCGAGTCGGGGTATGAGCCAGACATCATTCTTGCCATTGCCCGCGGTGGACTTCTTGCAGCTGGTGCTTTGGGTTATGCATTGGCTGTCAAGAATCTCTACACAATGAATGTGGAGTTCTACACCGGTGTCGATGAGCGTCTACCAGTTCCCATGATTCTTCCTCCAGTACCCGACTTGGTTGAACTGCGCTTTGCGCGAGTGCTTGTTGTGGACGATGTTGCAGACACCGGACACACGTTGAAAATTGTGCAGGACTTTTTCAAAGGTCGCGTGAAAGAAGTTCGTTCTGCCGTTTTGTACGAGAAGCCACACTCTGTTGTTCAGTGCGATTACGTGTGGAAGCACACGGACTTGTGGATCAACTTCCCATGGAGCGATAAAGACCCCGTGGTGAAGCGTGCTGGCATCGTCAAAGACGCATAGTTAACAAAACTGTTAGCGCATTTCTTTCAGCACGGTGAGTGCTGTGTTTCTTCCGCTGGCTCCCCATACACCGGCGCCCGGGAATGTTGCTGCGCCTGTGAGGTACAAGCCCTTGATGGGTGTGTGATAACGGGTGAGTTCGGGATTCGTGCCCATGAACGCTGCCAATGGTCCACCAGCAAAACTTGTGGCGTGACCTTTGGGGAGATGGAACTTGGTCTCGTAATCGGCAGGCGTCATGACGCGCCAATCCGTAATGGTGTCCATGAAATTGGGTTGGGCAAGTGTTGCGAACTGACGTAACCATCGCTCGGGTTCTTCTTTCGATGTCCAGCCATCGGTGAACGAATATGGGGTATACAGCGACTCAAGACTGAATACGTGTTGGCCGGATGGTACGAGCGTGGAATCGGTGACAGATGGCGAGTTTGCTAGCAATGCCATGCGCGGCATTGTCCGGCCTTCTTGCATGAGTTGAGCCCCGCGGTGTAGTTCTGCAAGTGAAGGGCTCACAATGATTGTGGAGGCAACAGGGGCGCGACCAAGAAGCGATGGAGCTTCTGTTGTAACAGCATCAATCTTCGATTCGTATCCTTCGCCCACAGGAGATGCCTCCCAGCGTTCAACAAGCGACTGTGCACGTGCTGGCGGGTTCTTTAGCCACTTCACGAATGTGCGGTGTGGATCGCACGCCGACACCACAATGCGAGCAGTTACGGTTGCTCCATCGCTTGTCTGAACAGCGCGTACGGCATTGCCTTCGCACATGATTCCTACAACTTTTGTTCCTGTTCGCAACAGGCCACCTGATTGCAAGAACGAATTCTTCAGTGCCTCGGGTAACGCTCCGCTTCCACCGACGGGGCGGCCAACATGTGCAACGTGGCGAAGCGCAAACGCCACTGCACCGAGTCCGGTTCCGGGTGTCTCTGGAGAGAGACCCCACACAACGGGGCCTTCCACCATGGCAGGTCCAATGATGGCTTCATTCGTAAAGAACTCACGCATAACGTCGGCTGCCGACATGCGGCTCATACGCAACATTGTGGTGACGCCGCGTCCGCCCTTGCGAATGACACTTGAGAGAAGTGAGCCCCGTGTGGGTGGTTGCGAGGATGCATCAAGAATGAGTTTTGCTACTGGAATCGTTGCGCGTGCAAATTTTCTGTATCCATCTATGGAATCTGGATGACTGTGAGCGATGGATTCCACAGTTTGCTCAACGTCGTGCCATAACTCCCACGGTGTTTGACTTGACCAATCAAGATTCACTTGTGGTGGTTCTACGTTCATGTACGTCAGGCCGTAGCGAGCAAGATTCAGTTCGTCGGCAACGGGGGTAGTGCGAAACGTGAGATGGTCACAATTGCAGATGTTTACTCGAGCGCCGGCAAAGTGATCGCTCGCGGCTGTGCCGCCCACCTCGGAGCGCGCCTCAATCAGAAGAGTGGAGAGTCCTTCGCGCGCAAGGTAGGCAGCTGTGACAAGACCATTGTGGCCAGCACCTATGACTATGGCATCAAAGTCGCTTGATGGTGGCTTCGTCATTTGTTCATTCTTTCACTGAGATAGGTTGAGTGCATGGTTTCATCTCGACATTTGGCGAACTTGCGTGCACCAGAACTTCCCGGTGCTCTCACGAAAGACTCCATCATTGTTCTTCCCCTTGGTGCCATTGAGCAGCACGGACCACATCTTCCCCTGAACACCGACTTTGTTGTTGCCGATGAAGTATCGAAGGCAGCGGTGGAGAAAGTGGGGGAGGAAACCAATGCATGGCTCTTGCCCACCCTTCCTTTCACCAAGTCCAACGAGCATGCGTGGTCGGCGGGAACAATGTGGTTATCGGCAACAACTCTGATGGCCGTGCTGGACGATATTGCCCGAAGTGTGGCATCGACGCCCGCTCGAAAACTCCTGTTTATCAATGGCCACGGCGGAAATAGCGCTCTCACGGCGATGATGAATCGTGAGATTCGTTTGAAATGGGGGTTGCAAACATTTCTTGCCCATCCCCACATGCCAGCCGACCAAGGTGGGAGTTCGGCCGAATCAGAGCTTGGAATGGGAGTGCATGGCGGCATGGATGAAACCTCTGTCATGTTGCACCTGAGACCTGAACTTGTTGACATGTCAGTCGCTGTTCGTCGTGTGCCAGAGAAATTGGCGCAGAACGACCATGTCCGTTTTGGCGGGAAAGTTGCATTTGGTTGGCTGTCAAATGATTTCTTCCCCGATGGCCACATTGGTGATCCAACGGGAGCAAATGCAGAAATCGGTTCACGCATGTTTGACTCCGCAGTGACGTCCCTTTCCGGGGCTCTCCGAGAAATCGGCACCTTCGATTTCGGTCGATAAAACGAAAAGGGGAGGAACCTTTCGGCTCCTCCCCAGTCCGCCACTTTCGTGAGAAAGTTTTTAGCCCAGCTTGATTGATGGGTCGATGTACTTGTTGGTGACAACGTCATCTGCAACAAGGCCATCTTTTACCTTTGAACCGGTTGATGTGAATACTGGTCCTGCAACTTCGATGAACTTGGTAACGCGATCGATGTCGAATGAACCAAGTGTTCCGTCGGGGCTGTTTGCAATGAGGTTGTCTGCTTGCATCTGGTCAACAGCTGCTGCTGCCTGACCGGCGTCGTATACCCAACCGTTGTTGTACTGCGTTACCGCGTCAAGAACGATTGCGTTTGCGCGCTCTGGAGATGCGAGGTAGCTCAACATGGCTTTCTGAATGACTGGTACAAGTTCCTGCAAGCAGGAGTCGTACTTCTCGATGGTTGCGGGAATTCCGCCAAGTGACTGTGCGTATGCCGTCCAGCCTGCATCGTGGATGTACTGGTAACCCACTGGCTTCATCCAGTCCTTCAGAACCTTCTCGTAGAAGTATGGCTCTGCAGTACCGAATCCCTGTTGTGCGTCTTTTCCGCCAGCGGCAAGGAACGATGCAGGAGCACCGTCATATGTGCCATCTGTCTGTGCCTTGTCGAGAATTCCGGTTGCTGTGAAGTACTCCATGTATGCAGCGCCATTGAAGTAGCGAACTTTCACACCCTTTTCCTTCAGGTCGCCAATTGCCTTGACGTCTGGGTAGGTCTCAGGGTCCCACATAATGATCTGTGGGTTGATGTTGAAAGGTGCAACAACGGCAATAGTGGGCAATTCGCCACCGGATTGCGATACTGACTCATCGGTGCTGGTGAAGCCTAAGAGAATCTCAGGATCCTTGTACAACTCTGATGTGACTTGGCTGTATCCGATTGCGGGACCACCTGCGCGAACTTGAACCTTCACGCCAGTGCTCTTGCCTTCCGACACGAGGTCACCGGTAACGCGGAACTTCTCTGCGTCAATGGTGTAACCATCGCCAATTAGCTCGTAAAGGTTTCCGTGCTCGGCTTCTGGGTTCCAGTCTGTTTGCAGAATGACGGTCTCTGGGCAACCAGCGGCTGCCAGGTCAACGCCTTCAGCTGCAGCTGGAGTTGTGGTGTCGGACGACGAATCGCTACCACCGCACGCAGCAAGCGTGAGTGATGCCGCGATTGCGACTCCGAGTAGTGGTCTCATCTTCATAGGTGGTTGTTCTCCTGGTTGTGTGGTGGTGGGTCACTGACCCCTAGTGGTGATGTGCCATTTTCCAATGGCTGCGCGCGACAACCATCCGAAAAAGAGGAACACCACCAGACCTAAAACGCTCGCCATGATGATCGCCGTGATTAACTCGGCGCCCCACAGGCGGTTGCGGTACACGTCAATTTGCGCGCCGATTCCAACGACGCCGCCTTGACGGAAATAGAAGTCGCCAACGACTGCGCCGATAACGGCGAGACCGGCAGAAATGCGAAGACCAACAAATATGTTCGGCAATGCAGCGGGGAACTGCAACTTAATGAGACGAGTCCAGCGCGATGCACCTTGAAGTGTGAACAACTCGTGCTGGCTCTTCTCCGCTGACAACAAACCGAACAACGTGTTGCTCACGATGGGGAACACGGCGATAAGAACAACGACAAGTACGCGCTGCTTTTGGGCACCATCGATGAGCGCCCTAATGAGCGGGGTTAACGCCAGCACGGGAGCGCTTTGAACAGCCACCAAGTACGGCCATGTTGCTCGTTCGAGCCAACGGCTCATGCTCATGATGACAGCCAGAGCCATGCCCACCACAATGGTGATGACAAGACCCATGATGGCAACCTTTGCGGAATCCCACAGTGACATCAAGATGGGTTGAAAGCCGCGACTTTCGCCGGTGCGCCACACTAAGAAGCCTTCGTTAATCACTTCGTGGGGAGTGGGCAAAAGGAATCGCTTATGGGGCGGAAGAATGACCCCGGACAGCAGATACCACGAACCGATGAAAAGTGCGAAGACAATTGCGGGGCCTGAATAGTCCGCGATGCTGAATCGTTGTTTTTGATCGGGAATTACTTCGTCGGCGATGGAGTGTTGTGTATCGATGGAACTCATTGGTGTGCTCCTCGAAGCGCGTGGGAGATTTCTCCACACATTTCGGCGAACGCTGGCTCGTAACGCAAATCGTGATTGCGTGGGTATTCAAACGGAATGTCGAAGGACGCAACGATGCGACCGGGGCGAGCAGACATAACCAGAACCTTGGTGGACATGTACACGGCTTCGGTAATGGAGTGTGTAATGAACATTCCAGCAAAGCCTTCGCGTTGGAACAACTGAAGAACTTCATCGTTCAATCGCTCACGAGTGATTTCGTCTAGTGCACCGAACGGTTCATCGAAGAGGAACACTTTTGGCTTCATCACCAAAGAGCGGGCAAGCGAAGCGCGCATACGCATTCCGCCGGACAGTTGACGTGGGTATTTGTCTTCGAATCCGCGAAGGCCTACAAGGTCGATTGCCTCGGCTGCTTTCTCTTTGCGATCGGTCTTGCTCAGCCCGTGAAGTTCAGCGATGAGCTCCACATTCTTTTGCACCGTGCGCCAGGGCATGAGGGTGGCATCTTGGAAGACGTATCCGATGCTGTCTCGGTCGACACTGCATGTACCGCCGGTGTTTGATTCCAGATTGGAAGCAATGCGAAGCAGAGTCGATTTTCCGCAACCGGAGGGGCCAACAACGGTGACGAACTCTCCAGCCTTGACCGACAGAGACACATTGTCCAATGCTCTGGTTCCATCGGGGAAAGTCATTGACACGCTCGAAAAGTCGAGCAGGGTCTGACCTGAGTTGTTGCTCATGTTTGCGCCTGTCTGCATCTCAAACATTGCCGTACTCCGCACAGCAGTCACCATAAATGATGAACGCGACTTGCGTGTCACGGAAATGTTTACTTTATGTTTCTCTTTGGTTCGGATATCACGACGCCGCCATATACGACTGTTCTGTCGGGGGGCCCCATCGCGATTGCCTCTCGTAGATTAGTCGCACGAATCCCTATGAAATTGCCCGCTTCACCCACGCGAAGCGACGATGGGGTGCCGTGAACAGCAATGTGCGAATGGGTGGTGATCATCTCGAAAGATTGATCAGGGGTCTCGTGCGCAGCAACCATCATGAGATTGGCAATCTCTAACGGGTCCGCACGGCCAACGAGATTGAACGGGTCTTGGAGGTTGTCCGCGCCAGCGGCCACAACCACGCCTGCCTGCCGCAACAACTTGCTGGGTGTAATGCCTCGTGGTGCAAGGCTGTGGATATCTCGAGCCTGCAAGAACAGATTTGTTTGCGGAAGCGCCACCACGGTGATTCCAGCGGCTGCGACTTTGTCGGCGATTCGTCGTATGTCGTCAAGACTTCGTGTCGACAGCGAAACGCAATGGCTTGCGGTGACCTGGTGTGAGATACCCCGTTCAATCATGAGGTCGGCTAGGTGTTCTAGATCGCTTGAGTCGGAGCGCAGGTTCTCATCTGCATGTAGGTCGAGCGGTAGACCCGATTCAAGCGCAAGCGTGAGGAGTACATCAACGGCTTCTTTGGGCTTCGGGTCGAGGTGCGGACAGCCACCCACTACATGAACTCCACATGCAATGGCTTCACGCGCCAGCGAAAGTCGGGATGGTGCGTCGAGGCCGGTAACAGGCCATTCAAGCAACATGGCTACTTGAATATCGATGAAGTCTTTGCAGCGATTGCGGGCTTCAAGAAGTGCCGATACCGATGTAAGGCCACCAGCCACCGTGGTATCGGCATGTGTGCGAACCGACGTCACGCCATTACGAGACATAAGTTGAGCGGCTCGAGTAGCTCGCTCCACGGTGTCATCGAACGTAATGGTGTGTCGGATTGCTTCAAGACCTCGGATTGCTCCCATGAGATCGCCGTCTGGATTGTCCACTCGGTCGGCAAGGAATGCTTTATCGAGATGCGAGTGTGGTTCGACGAAAGAGGGAAGCACCAGTTGTTCGGCTAGCGATACTTCAACTTCATACGAAGTGTCCTGCCGGTCATGCGCAGGTGTGATGGCAGCGATGCGACCATGTTCGTCGCACGCAATGTCGACTAGTTCATCTCCGAGACGACCGTCAGTGAACAGCGTCCGCTGAGGCATGTTTAGATGAGTGGCTGAAGGTTCGGAAGTGGACGGCGTTCCATGGTCTCGCCGAGACGAGGCATGACTTCCTCTGCGAACAACTGCATTTGTTCGTTCATTTCGTCGCGCGAAATTCCGGGAAAGTCAAAGAAGATGCACAAGTGCTTGAGGTCGAGCAACTCTTTCCAGAAACCCACAGTGTCGACGACATCGTCTACTGAGCCAATCGCCATGATCTTCTGTGCAATTGAATCTTCAACGGTGGGACAAAAGTCGTAAGGAACTTTAGATCCGTCTGCATTGCGGTAGCTGGAGAAGCGTCCGTAAGGAGACAAGAAGCGACAGAACTCGTCGTGACCGGGAACTCCTCGACGCATTGCGGCTTCGCGGGTTTTACCCACGTGAATGTTCAATACAAGGGCACGGTCTTCGCCGGGTGCAACTGGTTCACCCATTTCTTCCCGAATGGCGGCGAAACGGTCCCACTTGTCTTTCTGGCTATCGGCGTTCTGCAACCAGTAGACAGCTTTATGGCCAGCACGCGGGACGTATTCGATGGTCTCGGGTGATGTCACCGGCTGATACACATCGACAGGGCGCAGCGGACGTGGAATGAGGGTGAGGTCGTCTACGTACTTGCCTCGATCGGGAATCTCATCTGGCGGGAACACAAACTGCTTACCGCGGTAACTGAAGCGTTCGTTGGTCCAAGCAGCCTTGATCACTTCCATTGATTCTTCGAATGTTTCACGGTTGATTCGGTCATGTTCTGCAGACATGGAATTGTCGCCACTGGCAACAACTGTTCCGAGGCTCCATGCTTCGCGTGGAACTGTTCCGCGACCAACTCCGAACTCCATGCGGCCACCCGTGATGATGTCGGCAAGTGCGAAATCTTCTGCCAGGCGAAGTGGATGCCACTGTGGAACCACATTGAACATCTGACCAAGACGCAAGTTCTTGGTGAGCATGGCAAGGTGCTGGCCAAACATGATGAGGTTGGGGAGTACCTCGTAACCCTCAAACTGAAAGTGGTGCTCGGTCAGCCACATGGTGTCGTAGCCGAGTGCATCAGCAGTGCGTGACCACTCAACAAGGTTCTTGTAACACTCAATTACTGCGTCATTGCCGTAGCGACGGTCCGTCGGGTTAATGCGAGGATCTCCAGCATCGGGCATGGGGACGGTGCAGAAAAAGTTGGTGTCGACGCGCATGACACGAAGGTACTCCACAATCGGCGGTCTCGTTCACTCCGAATGGTGTACAAGTTGTAAAGGCTCTGTTGCGTGTCTTTGGTTACCAGTGTCCGCGTGCTTGAAAGACGTCGCGTAGAGCACGAGTGTCATCACTCATGACGCCATCCACACCCAGGTCGAGGAGGCGAGCAATTTCTAGAGGGTCGTCCACGGTCCACACATGAACTTGGATGCCCATGGAATGAGCAACGTCGACGAGTCGTTGAGTAGTCACCGGGATCGGACCTTGCTTCACGGGTACTTGCGCAGCGAGCGCATGGCGTGACGGGTGAAGCGGAACTCTTGCTGAACTTCGGGCCACAAGTTTTGCTACTTCTTTTGGACCCATCGACGTGCAGACGGCATCGCCAAACTCGTCTCGGATACGGGCGAGTCGGGCGTCGCTAAAGCTTCCGATGCAAACTCGATCGAGAATGTTGCGAGTGCGAAGAGTTTGTATGAGTGGTTCAAGGGCAGAGTCGGCTTTGCAGTCAATGTTGATACGAATCGCGGGCCATTCATCGAGCAGGTCGTCCAGCAACGGTATGGGGTCGGTTCCATCAATGCGTGCCGATTTCAATTCAGCGAGCGTGCTTCCTTCAATTGTTCTGTCTTCACCGCATGTTCGCTTCAGGTCATTGTCGTGAAACGCGACGAGAACTCCGTCCGAAGTGGCATGAACATCTGTTTCGATGTATCGATATCCAAGGTCCACCGCATGGGCGAAAGAACGCAAGGTGTTCTCTGGGGCCGCCGATGTTCCGCCACGATGCGCAAATGCAATGGGCGAGGTGTTGTCTAGATATGGATGACGAGACGCCATTAGATGGAGCGCCCTGCTGCTTTCCAGTACTCGTCTTTTAGTAAGCGCTTGTACAACTTGCCCGTTGGGTGGCGAGGAAGCTCTGGGCGGAAGTCAATGCTGCGTGGACACTTCACATCAGCAAGTTGGCTTCGACAGTACGCAATGAGTTCTTTCTCTAGTGCGGCTGCTTCTTCCGGGGATGCTGGCATCGTGACGGGCTGAACCACGCCCTTTACTTCCTCGCCAAAGTCATCATTGGGCACACCAAAGACTGCAACGTCTACGACGGCGGGGTGATTGACCAACACATTCTCGGATTCCTGTGGATAGATGTTGACTCCACCCGAGATAATCATGAACGCTTTACGGTCGGTGAGGTACAAGAAGTTGTCGGCATCTAAGTATCCGACATCTCCCAGAGTTGACCATCCGCGACCTTTCGGGTCACGCGACGACTTCGTCTTTTCCGGATCATTGTGATACTCGAACTGAGCTGTTCCTTCAAAGAACACAGTTCCCGATTCACCCTGCGGCAACTCGTTTCCTTCATCGTCGCAAATATGCACAACGCCCTGAATTGCGGTTCCCACGCTTCCGGGGTGCGCTAACCACATTTCGCTGTTGCAGTACACAAAGCCATTTCCTTCGGTGCCGGCGTAGTACTCGTGGATGATGGGTCCCCACCATTCGATCATTGCCTTCTTGGTCTCGGCTGGACACGGTGCTGCAGCATGAATTGCTACTTCAAGCGACGACATGTCGTACTTGGCGCGCACTGATGGATCAAGTTTCAGCATGCGAATAAACATGGTGGGAACAAGTTGAGTGTGTGTTGCCTTGTACTTGTCCGCGAACGCGATGTAGTTCTCCGCATCGAAATGTTCCATGATGACGGTTGTGCCGCCTTTTACGTGAACGGAAATATTGAAGCGAAGTGGCGCTGCGTGATACAGCGGCGCAGGGGAGAGATACACCATTCCGTCGCGGAACTTGAACAACATGTCGGTGACGGCTACACCAAGACCGGCTGCTGTTCCGAGCGGTGTGCTTGGAAATGCGCGCGACACACCCTTGGGCATTCCTGTTGTTCCACTCGAATACAACATGTCGGTTCCATCGATCATGTTCTCAAGAGGGGTTGTCGATGCCGAGTCCACTACAGATTCGTACGAGTCGTATCCGTTAACCGTGCCACTCAGCATGAGACGCAATCCAACATTGGGAATGCCGTCGGCAATCTCTAGTGCTTGGTCGGCCTTGTACTTCGAGGTGATGTACGCCTTAGCCGCGCAGTCGTTAATGATGTAGGTGAGTTCTGCGCTGGTGAGACGGCTAGAGCACGCGGTGTACACGAGGCCGGCGTAATGACATCCCCAAATGACTTCCATGTACCGCGGATGGTTCTCCATGCAGAGCGCAATGTGGTCACCGGGCTGGAGGCCCGCATCTCGCAAAACGTTCGAGAGACGCACCGCGCCCTCGTGAAGCTGGGCATAAGTGATGACTTCACCAGTCTCGGCAAGGATGATTGCTGGACGGTTGGGATGTGTTGCTGCATGGACGCCTGGGTACATGGTCTACAAACTAGTGAATGACGCAGGTCACAACGGTTTCGGGCTGCGGACGGCTCGCAGATTGCCCGGCAAGCCCCCTATTATTCGACTCACCAACTCACCAAGGGGAATCACATGAGTGTCGCAACATCGGCTGTAGATGAAGCACGAGTTCTCGAACTCGCCAACGAACTGTTGGCGGAGTTCCCGCCAAACAAGGTCTCGGCTCAAGAGTTCCTCGGTGCACAGTTCGACAAGGGCCTTGCGTGGGTTCATTTCCCCGTTGGTCACGGTGGACTGGGTGCAAATGCAAAGTTGCAAAAGGTTGTCAACGAAGCGGTGTACGCAGCAGGGGCACCAAACCCAATGATGCGTAACCCCATTGGTCATGGCATGTGTGGACCAACAGTTGTGGAGTGGGGTAGCGACGAGCAGAAGAAGCGCTACCTTCGTCCGTTGTTTACCGGCGAAGAAGTGTGGTGTCAGTTGTTCTCCGAGCCGGGTTCAGGCTCTGACTTTGCTGGACTTTCTGCCAAGGGTGTGAAAGACGGTGATGAGTGGATCTGTAACGGACAGAAGGTGTGGACCACGTTGGCGCACTTATCACGTTGGGGACTTTTGGTGGTGCGTACCGATTCCGATGCTGTGAAGCACGCAGGTCTCACCGCTTTCGTGGTTGACATGCAAGCGCCAGGTGTTGAAGTGCGCCCACTTCGTCAGATGACAGGTGAGGCTGAGTTCAACGAGGTGTACTTCACCGACGTTCGCATCTCCGAGAAGGAAATGCTTGGAAACCCAGGCGATGGTTGGCGAGTCAGTCTCACAACATTGATGAACGAGCGCGTTTCCATCGGTGGGTCAATTCCGCAGAAGGGTTCCGGTTCAATCTCGCATGCGGTGAAGACATGGAAGTCGTTGCCTGAAGATAAAAAAGACCCTGCATCTCAAGACGAGCTCATGAAGTTGTGGATCCGTGCAGAAGTTCACCGTCTCACCAACATTCGTGCCAATGCTCAGCGTCGTATGGGTGCCCCCGGCCCCGAAGGCTCTATTGGCAAGATGGAAAGCGCAAACCTGAACAAGGCTGTTTACGAGTTCACCATTGGGCTCATGGGGGCAGACGGAATGCTGTATGGCTCCTATGAAATGGTTCGCCCAGAAACAGCAATGAGCTTCGAGGGAATTCAAAAGGCGTTCTTGCGCTCACGTGCGAACTCAATTGAAGGTGGAACAACTGAGGTGATGAAGAACATCTTGGGTGAGCGAATCTTGGGTCTGCCAGGAGACGTTCGTGTTGACCGCGAAGTGGCATGGAGCAAAGTGCCCCGCAACTAATGCGGGGGCATTAGCCCACGTGTGCCATTAAGACGCCTGCGAAAGCGGCGAGTAGCGATGTGAGCAAACTTGCTGCTCCGCCAATTCCTTTTGCTGCCTTGCTGGTGCCATTGGAATGAATCAATGTTGCAATCACCGCTATTCCAACGAACAGCATCTTGAGTCCGAATGTCACCATGTACTCAGATGATTCTGTGGACATGTCGGTGCTAGCGAGTCCCCACATTCCGGTGAACACAACAACAATGAACGCTGGCCACGCAATGCGGGCAAAACCTTGAGCAACGGTCTTCATTGCTTGAGGTGCAACCGTTCGCAGTGACGGCACGATGCCGGCCAGCACTATTTGACCGCCGATCCACACTGCAACGCCCAAGAGGTGCAGAAAGACGCGAATGGAATCAAGTGTGGGAGAAATCATGCCTCAGAGAGTGCCTCAAGCACGGTGCTTGCTGCAAGTGCGCGATCATCCATGGCAGGTGTGGCTAATACGGCGGCGCCGCTCATGGCGGTGATGGCAAGGTCAATTGCTGCCTGTAAGTCACGAATGTTGCGGGGAGGTGGGAAGTATTCGTCCTCGTCGGTGACAAACACTTCTTCCACTCCGTTTACGGGGGCCAAGCGATTGAGGACACCCAACACAAGTTCTTCCGGTGCCGAAGCTCCGGCTGTAACGCCTACGGTTCCGAAAAGAGTGTCGGGTAACTCGTCTGCTGAGTTCACGCGGTACACCTGCTGACAACCCGACTCCATTGCGAGCCGTTCGAGAGCCCGAGTGTTTGAACTATTGGACGAACCAATCACGATGAATGCATCAACCCGCGGAGCAATGGACGTCAGCGCACTCTGTCTGTTTGTTGTAGCGAAACATAAGTCGCTTCGGCCAGGTGTCCACACATTCGGAAAACGTGACTTCACTTGAACTGCAACTTCGTTCCATTCGCGGTGCGACAGTGTGGTCTGAGCAAGCATGGCAACAGGCTGCTCAAATTCGGGAAGAGCATTCACTTCTTCTACTGATTCGACGCGGGTAATGGCATGTGGCGCAACAGCCATTGTGCCTACAGCTTCTTCGTGACCCTCGTGCCCCACATACACAATGTGGAAGCCCTTGCCGGCGCGAGTCTTTACTTCGTGATGAACCTTGGTTACCAGCGGACATACAGCGTCCACCACATAGCTGCCACGTGATCGCGCTGCGGCAACTACCTCTGGTGCTGAACCGTGGGCCGACAGCATGATGGGTGATCCTTCAGGCACGTCGTCAATGGAGTCGACAAACACCACGCCCTTTTCAATGAATCGGTCAACAACAATCTTGTTGTGCACAATCTCGTGGTAGCAGTACACGGGTTCGTCAAAGCTGCGAACCATCCAGGCCAATGCCTTGATAGCCATCTCTACGCCGGCACAGAATCCCCGCGGAGACGCAAGCAACACTTTGTCAACAGCCATAGAGCAACTTCAGACTAGCGAGAAGCCACGAAGGTAGCCTGTGACAGGTGAGTGCGGTCATTGACTCTCTTCCCGAGATTTCAGCAGTAGAGCCATCGTCGGCTGCCTCTCGTGCCGGATTGCTTCCTGGCGATCGCATTGTGTCGGTCAACGGAGTCTCCCCGCGAGACATTCTGGAATGGCATCGTCTCGTTGAATCCGATGTGGTCGACTTGCAGGTGGCACGGGGACGTGAGTCGCTAGACCTTGTGGTGGAGCGACTGCCGGGTGAACCATTTGGGGCAAGTGTGTCTAGCGCGGTGTTTGACCGAATTCATACATGTGACAACCACTGCGAGTTTTGCTTCATCTATCAGCTGCCAAAGGGCATGCGACAAAGCCTGTATCTGAAAGATGACGATTACAGACTTAGTTTCCTGTTCGGAAACTTCACCACTCTTACGCGGTTCACCGAAGCCGATTTAGAACGTGTTCTCGATGAGCGACTGTCGCCGTTGTATGTGAGCATTCACGCAGTTGATCCGAATGTTCGCTCAGAAATGCTGCGGAACAATCGAGGCGGTTTCAGTCTTCGTTGGTTACGTTTGATGTTGGACAATGGCATTAATGCCCGCGCGCAAATTGTTCTGTGTCCAGGTGTGAATGATGGCGACATTCTCGATTCCACTTTGTGCGGGTTGTTGGAGCAGTTCCCTGAGTTGGAATCGATCGCCATAGTGCCCCTTGGTTTGTCCCGGTATAACCCTGAATCTCGCATGCGCGTACACACGCCTGAGGAAGCTGCGCACACCATTTCAATTGTTGAAACTTGGCAAGAACGTTTTCGAAATGTTCTCGGTGTTCAACCAATTCACTTGGCCGATGAGTTTTACATGGTGGCTCAGCAAGAGGTTCCACCCGCATCTCACTACGGCGAATACCCCATGTTGGAAGACGGCGTGGGATTAGTTCGTTCGTTTACGGAGTCGTTCAGCGGAATTGGCCCCGATGTTGTGGGGAGGGCTGACGGTTTTTTCGCAGCGGTAGATGCTCCGAACCCCACCGCCTATACGAGACCAGCGAACCCAGCGGCTGAAACGTCGTTGCGCCCGGCGTCAAGCGTCAGCGTGTCCCTGCGGCCTCGTGCCAGACGCAGTACGAAACCACCTGCCGTGGTATCTGGCTCGTATGGGGCATCAATGTTTCGCACCATTCTTCCGGCACAAGGTTTTGGCCATGTTCCTGTTGTGGAAGTGCAAAATGAGCATTTTGGGGGCAATACCGCCGTGGCAGGTTTATTGACCTATTCCGACATAGTCCGCACGTTGCGGGAATTTGGCGGCGAGAATGTCTATCTGCTTCCAGATGTGTGTCTCAACGAGGGTGTGTTCCTCGATGGGGCAACAGTGGACGATTTGT
>JBIIQG010000069.1:0-5852 GCA_044342185.1 Ilumatobacteraceae bacterium
GGTTTATTGACCTATTCCGACATAGTCCGCACGTTGCGGGAATTTGGCGGCGAGAATGTCTATCTGCTTCCAGATGTGTGTCTCAACGAGGGTGTGTTCCTCGATGGGGCAACAGTGGACGATTTGTCGAAGGAATTCGACGTGGAGGTCATCGCAACGAGCGGTGCTGCTTTGCGTGATCGTCTGATGGAGGCACAGAAGGAAGAGCCCCATGTCTGACGTTGAAGAATCTGTAGAAGTTGAATTTCCCACGGTTGTCATCGTTGGTCGCCCCAATGTGGGCAAGAGCACCTGGTTCAACCGTGTCATTGGTGAGCGTGCGGCCATTGTTGAAGACCGTCCGGGTGTTACCCGCGACCGACACCGTCGATTGGCGCAGTGGCTGGGGATTGAATTCTGGATCGTGGACACCGGTGGTTGGATGCCAAGTGGTTCCGAATTGGACGACAAGGTCAGCCGCCAAGTGGAAGAGGCTGTGCGCGACGCCAACTTGGTCCTCTTTATGGTCGACTCTTCAGTCGGCATCACCGATGAAGATGAACTCATCGCTTCATGGTTGCGGCGCAGTGGGGTAGAGGTTCTCCTCGTCGCCAACAAGGCCGACAATGAACGTCGTGAACAAGAGCGTTGGGAATTCATGTCGCTTGGTCTTGGTGAGCCTTTCTCGGTATCTGCACTTCATGGACGCCGCTCTGGCGATTTTCTCGATGAAGTAGTTGCTCGTATTCCCCAAGTAGAGCGCCCAGATGATCGCCCCGAACCTGTGGGTGCAGATGGTGTTCCACGAGTGGCGCTTGTTGGTCGCCCGAATGTTGGCAAGAGCACATTGTTTAATCGTCTTGTTGGCGAAGAGCGTTCTGTTGTTCACGACATGCCAGGCACTACACGCGACGCCATTGACACATTGGTGGAAACAGAAGACGGGCCTTTGGTGTTCGTGGACACGGCGGGCATGCGTAAGCGCAGCAAAGTAGATGACTCAGCCGAGTACTACTCACTTGTGCGGGCTTTGAAGGCCATCGACGAAGCTGATGTGGCCATGCTGGTCATTGATGCAACAGTTGGTGTGACAAGTCAGGACCAACGTCTTGCTGAACGCGTCGACGTTGCCGGTTGTCCCATTCTTATTGTTTTGAACAAATGGGAGTTGCTTGAATCGGAGCAACGTCGCCAGGTGGAAGCCGACTTGGCACGCATGTTGTACTTCATCGACGATGCTCCTGTATTGAAGATCTCCGCGCTGACCGGCAAAGGTGTCCACAAGCTTCGTCCAGTTTTGCAAGAGGCCATCGACCAGTATCACCGCAAGATTCCTACACGCGATGTCAACAAGGTGATTGCCGAAGCACAACAGAAGCAGCCGGCCGGTGGTGGTGCACGTGTCATGTTTGCGGTACAAGGTGCAGCAGACCCTCCAACATTCACGTTGTTCGTGAATCGCGAGTTACCACAGCCATACATTCGTTATCTCGAGAGATCAATTCGTGAGGCATTCCAGTTCGGCTCTACGCCGCTGAAATTGCGTGTGCGTCGTAAAGGTGATTAGACGTGCCTTGGTGTGAACCGTGTGCTCGCTATTTTGCTCCGTCAGCCATGACGGTAGACGGACGTTGCCCTGAATGTTCCAGCGAAATGGAAACGCCGAATGTGTCTGGCCACATCACGCCCGACACATTGGACCTCAAGAAACTTGCGGGTCTCGATAACGAGAAAGCTCCTTGGCACTTCAAGTTATTGATGGTGTTGCTGTGCTTGTATCTCGGTTGGCGCGTCGTTGACCTCTTCGTTTAGGGGCGGTTCGCGGCAAAGCCGATAACATTGCAAGTCATTCGGGCTGTAGCGCAGCTTGGTTAGCGCGCTTGTCTGGGGGACAAGAGGTCGTGGGTTCAAATCCCGCCAGCCCGACCATTACGGTTGTCATTATGTGCGGCCGCTTTGTCGGAAATTTTTCTACTGACGACATCTTGAAGGAGATGATGGAATCAGTTGAGTCGGCCGGCCTGCGAATGGATTTTCCAGAAATTGACCTGCCATTGCTGCACAACTTCAATGTTGCGCCCACCCATGCCATTCCCATCCTGCGAGTAATTGATGGAGCGGTACAGGTAGACGTTGTTCAATGGGGACTTCTTCCTATTTGGTCAAAGGATGCATCGAAGGGTGCCAGCATGATTAATGCTCGTTCTGAAACCATTACAGAGAAGCCATCGTTCAAGGGTTTGGTTCCTGGTCATCGCTGCATCATCCCCATGTCTGGTTTTTATGAGTGGGACAGAACGAACCCGAAAGCGAAGATTCCGTACTACGTCACTCGTGCGGACGGACGCCTCATGTTGGGCGCCGGTATCTGGAGTGATTCGCCAATTGTTGATGCCGGGAAAACCTGTGCCCTCATCACTCGCGACAGCATCTTTGACTTGTCAGATGTTCACGACCGAAGCCCCGTTGAGTTTCACGCTGACGAAGCGGTGGAATGGTTAACTCCAGGCGACGCACCCTTGGAGTTGTTTCAGCCTGATCATCAACCACGTTTTCGTACGACACGGGTTTCTACACGCGTGAATAGCGTGCGCAACAATGATGAATCGCTGATTCAGCCGGATGAAGGTGAAGAAGAAAAAGAACTGACGCTTTTTTAGGCGTTCAATGCAGAGATGATTCTCTCTGCGTGTTGTTCCAGAGTTTCTCGTTCAACACTCGCTGCTGCATTTGCAAAACTGAGTTGCCCCATGTTGTTGGTGGGGATGAGGTGAATGTGGCAGTGGTTTACTTCGTATCCAGCGATGATGAGTCCAACTCGTTCACAAGGAAAAGCTTGCTGCAGAGCTTTCGAGATGCGATGAGATACTTCAAATAAGTGGCTTGCCATGTATGGCGACAGATCAACCCAGTGGTCTACTTCGTCTCGTGGAATAACCAGAACATGTCCATCGGCCATGGGGTTGATGGACATGAATGCAACACACGCTTCATCTGTGTACACAAATGTTCCTGGAATCTCTCCACGAATGATGCGAGTGAAAATGGTGGTCATCCGAGGTATCCGCCCGAAACTGTGAATACATCGCCTGTGCAGTATTCAGATTCTGGTCCACACAAGAAACGAATCATTTCTGCGATGTCATTGGGAACACCCATGTGACCCTTTCCAATACGCATCACAATTCCTGCTTTCAACGTCTCGCTGAACGGAGTGAGGAGGGGAGTGTCAATGTAGCCGGGACATACCGCGTTGACGTTGATGCCCAATCCGGCAACTTCTTCTGCTGTTGTCTTGGTGAGCGTGATGATGGCGGCTTTGGCAACGGAATAGTGAGGTGCGCCAGCGGATGGCTTTTGCCCAAGGATGGACGAGATGTTGACGATGCGTCCGGAACGTTGAGGTTGCATGTGGCGAAGCGCCGCACGCGATCCGTAGAAGGCGCCGTACAGATGAACACGAATCATGCGATCCCAATCTGCATCGCTCATGTCGATGAGATAGTTCATCGGTTCTAGGTCGTTCACGCGACCTTCCATTCGCTTCATCTGGTTTGCAATGGCGAGGTCGGTTTTGCTTCCCGGTGCCGTTGGTGCAATACCTGCGTTGTTCACCATGATGTCAAGGCGACCGAGTTGGGCCACGCATGAGTCGACTGCAGAGTCCATAGCGCTGGAATCGGTCACGTCAAAGGGAAAAGCAAGCCCGCCCAGCTCAGATGCAATAGCTTGCGCTGCCGAGGGGTTGAGATCGTTGACTGCAACGAGGGCACCGTCGCGTGCGAGCCGACGGGCCGTTTCGGCGCCGAGTCCAGAGCCTCCGCCAGTGATGAATGCGACTTTGTCTTGAAGTGGAAGTGCCATGCCTGAAGACTATGTCGTTACACGGTTCTGAAAGTCACCCTGACTAGGGTGAGGTCGTGTCCTGGCGTTCGGTGTTTACTATTCCCAACGTCATTTCCGTTGTTCGGTTAGCAATGTTGCCTACGTATGTGGGTCTGATGGCTGACGGCAGGGTGGTCGCGGGCAGCTGGTTCTTTGGTCTGCTGGCGTTCACCGATTGGATCGATGGTTACATTGCGCGTCGTTTTAACCAAGTCAGTGAACTTGGAAAAGTTATCGATCCGGTTGCCGATCGAGTGGTGTTCTTCGTCGGAATCGGCGCTGCCATGTATTACGGCTTTTTCCCCACGTGGTTTGGCGTAGTCATCCTTGTACGTGAGGTATCTATTGCCGTTCTCATGGTGGGTGCCACCGCACTCGGCATGGAGAGATTCCCGGTGACGAAGTTGGGTAAGTGGGCAACCTTTGCTCTCATGTCGGCAGTCCCATGGATCACCATTGGAACAGCGGGCGGTTGGTGGTCTCTGTTCACTGTTTTGGGCTGGGCAGCGGGTATTCCTGGAGCCGTTGTTTCTTATATTTCTTTCGCCAAATACATCCCCACAGTGCGTGCTCATATGGCCTCGGGCCGACAGCCCTAGCGAGTACCGTTGGGGGCGTGAATGTTCCCTCAAATTTGAAGTACACAAAGGATCACGAGTGGGTGCTGGTTAGCGGTTCAGTAGTTCGTGTTGGCATCACCGATTACGCACAAGACGCATTAGGTGACATTGTGTACATCCAGTTGCCCGACATTGGGTCCACTGTCGAAGTGCATCAAGGCCTGGGTGAAATTGAAAGCACGAAAAGTGTGAACGATGTGTATGCACCGGTATCTGGAACTGTCAGCACTGTGAACGATTCATTATCTGCAACGCCCGAATTGTTGAACTCTGACCCATATGGGGACGGTTGGATTTGTGAAATTGAAGTCACCACTCTGAACGAGACGGCTCTCATGTCAGCCGACGAGTACTCGGCCCTCATTGGTGCGTAAACAACCATGACCTACGTGTTTTGCAACAAGTGCGGGCATCGCAATCCGCCTATTTCTGCTTTTTGCTCTGCATGCGGGTCCGTGCTCGACATTCTCGACGATCGAACAATTACATTGGCTAAGACAGATCCACTGCAGGATGCCATTGGTCCCGAGGATGATGTGCGGGTAGACCTTGGCGATATTCAGCCGGGCCAGGCCATATTGGTGGTTCGCGGTGGGGAAGACGAAGGCGAGTATTTCGAACTCTCTGGTGCTGTCACGTCAATTGGTCGCAGCGAGGAGTCAACCATCACGCTCGAGGACATCACGGTGTCTCGCCAGCACAGTGAAATTCATCATGCAGGTGGTCGTTACATTGTCCGCGACGCAGGGTCCTTGAACGGTACTTATGTCAATCAACGACGTATCGACGTATCTGAACTACAGCAGGGTGACGAATTGCAAGTGGGCAAGTTTCGTCTTGTGTTCCTTGAGAGCGCAGAGGATCTGTCGTGAACGAGCGTGACTATTTGTCGATTGGCGAAGTTCTGGCTCAGTTATTGGAAGAATTCCCCGATGTCACTATCTCCAAGATTCGTTTTCTGGAGAGTCAGGGCCTCATTGAGCCTGAACGGACTCCATCGGGGTATCGCAAGTTCACCGATGGGGAAGTGGAACGTTTGCGTTTCATTCTGCGTGAGCAACGTACTAATTACCTGCCGTTGCGAATCATTAAGGACAAATTAGAAGACGAAAGTTCCGACATCAGTCGAGACTTCACTTTGCCAACACAAGTCGTTTCTACCTCGGGCCATCCCGCGGCTCGTGGTTCAGTTCCGCGACCACGAGATGAGACCACCGCAATGAACCGACCCGAGCAAAATCCAATGGTTCCGCAGTCGGTGCAACGCGAACAGCGCAGGGAGGCGTTGCGTCATCGTGACAACACTGAATCAATCCCGCGTGATCAATTGGTACAACAGCACAAGATTGAGCCCGCTTTCTTGAAAGA
>JBIIQG010000081.1:0-4555 GCA_044342185.1 Ilumatobacteraceae bacterium
GTGAGCGCAATTTCACCGGTGCTCTCGCCTGGGTCGAATGCTGCACCCAATTCCATGAGGTAGCGAATCGCTGTCGGTGCTTCGGTGACCAGTGTTCGTACTGCGTCTTCATCGCACAGACCAGCACCTGCTTCCAAGGTGTCGGAGACGTGATTTTCTAAAGAGTCGTTTGGGTCGAGAACTGCGGCCAGACCGCCTTGTGCCCAGTTGGTACTGCCCGCATCAAGAGTGTCTTTGGTAACAAGAAGGACTTCGCGAACAGGACGCAACGCCAATGCAGCCGATAGCCCTGCAGCACCAGACCCAAGAATGACAACATCTGTTTCCACCGACCAGGTGGGTTCGGGTGCTGCAAGCGTGCGTGGGACGCGATTATTCGCCGACACGAGATGGCGTACCAATGGCGATCATGCGCTCTACCGACTGGCGCGCACGGTCGGCAATGTCGCGCGGTACATCCACCACATCGGTGCCATGCAAAAGAGCGTGCTCCAACTTTTCGGGAGTAATCATTTTCATGTACTTACACACCGCAGCGCGATTAACTGGCTGGAATTCTGTGGTGACATTCACTTTGCGCAACTGGTGCAACATTCCTGTTTCTGTCGCGACTAAGACTTTCTTGGCCTTTGTTGTGCGAGCTGCATCCAACATTCCTCCGGTGGAGAGAATGTGTGTGCGCTCTGCCGGAACAACACCTTCCGATGCCAAATACAACGCGCTTGTTGCACAACCACATTCAGGGTGAACAAATAGTTCAGCTTCTGGTTCGGCAGCAACCATGGCCTTTAGTTCAGAACCGTTGATGCCTGCGTGGACGTGGCATTCGCCCATCCAGATATGCATGTTGTTGCGCTTCGTGATGCGCTGAACGTGAGCACCTAAGAATTGGTCGGGAAGGAACAGAACCTCTTTGTCGGCAGGGATTGATTGCACCACTTCCACAGCGTTTGAACTTGTGCAACAGATGTCTGTTTCTGCCTTTACTGCCGCAGTTGTGTTGACATAACTAACAACGACTGCACCTGGATGTTGTGCTTTCCATTCGCGAAGTTGATCGGCGGTGATGGTGTCTGCAAGCGAACAGCCGGCACGCTCATCGGGAATGATGATGGTCTTGTCGTACGACAGAATCTTTGCTGTTTCTGCCATGAAGTGAACACCGCAGAAAATGATGGTGGATTGTGGAACAGTGGCGGCAATGCGAGACAACGCGAGTGAGTCGCCAACATGATGTGCAACATCTTGAATCTCGGGCACCTGATAGTTGTGAGCGAGAATGACTGCGTCCTTCTCTTCAGCAAGAGCTCGAATGCGTGCGGACCATTGGGGATCAACTGTTGTTGTCACAAGGAAAAGGCTAGGTGTCTTTCATCGCTTTTGCGCCATTGTGAAAAGTTGCACGCCTCACACCGTTCCTTGTGAAAACACGCACGTTCACTCTGCACTGGCAGGCAAGTTAATGGGAGGGTCAAACCAGAAACGCGTGATGGCATCGGCCAACGAACCGGTTGCCGATCCAGGGTCAGTGACAACCTCGTCAGGGTCGTCGGCGAATCGCAACACACTTGCAACGCCATGATCTGCAACAACAACCACAAGTCGTACGCGACGTCGTAGCGCGTGCTCACTGGGTGCACCATCAACGGTTCCATCTGGTCCAAGTGGCGCAGCCCATCCGGTGGTCACAATTGCTGCTGCGTCAAACATGCGCGCCAACGCGCTAGACGGTGAATCAAGCAGTTCGTACACATCGGGATGTTGAGCAAGAGAGCACAAGTTGGGCTCAGTGGTGGGTCGCGCCGCGCAATTCACACCATAGAGACGAGCTCCGGGAAGTTCAAAAGAGTCGAGCAGTTCGTGCAGTTTCATTTCGACACCAATTGCAATGTCGGTGATGTCGGCAAGTGCGAGGGGTGTTTGAGGCGTGTCGTCATTCATGCCGCCATGTGGACACACACAATGAGGATTTGGCACTACCCCTGAAGGAAATCGGTGAGCGTCTTTGCTGCACGCGCCACAACAGAACCGTATTTCGAACCCGGAGTTCTACTCATTCGTTCAAGCGGGCCAGACACAGAAAAAGCTGCAATCACATCGCCAGCCGCATCAAACACAGGCGCACTCACGGACGCAACGCCCTTTACACGCTCTTCCACCGACTCAATCCATCCGCCTGCCGACAACTTTGCGTTGCTCAACACTTTGCCTGCAGATCCACGCGTCAGAGGAAACAACGCGCCTTCGGCAACAATCCACCGAAGTCCATTGGGAGATTCCAAAGACACCACGCAACGTCGACCATCGGTTTCCGGAACAAATACTTGAACGCTTTCTCCAGTGCGATCACGAACATCAGTAGCAACTTCGCGTGCACGACCAAGAAATGGAAACTGCGACCCTGCCGCACGACCTAAACCAGCCATGGTGGGACCAACGCAATACAGCCCTTCGTCGTTACGTCGAACCGCACCGTGTGCTTCTAGCGCAGACAACAACCGGTGGCACGTAGCGCGTGGAATACCTGTTTCGTCAACGGCTTCGGCAAGCGAGAGAGGGCGTGTGACAAGTGCATTCAATACAAGAAACGCCTTGTCGAGAACTCCGACCCCTGATACGCTGTCCATTGTGTGGGAAGCATATCCCATATATTGAGACAACGCACTACGCGATTCCGAAAGGATCCGAATGTCGACACCATTAACACTCCCCCAGAAGGTGTGGGACCAGCACGTGGTTCACCGCGCCGACGGCGAAGCTGACCTTCTGTACATCGACCTGCACTTGGTGCATGAAGTCACCAGCCCCCAGGCGTTCGATGGTCTTCGCATGACAGGACGCCCCTTGCGTCGCCCCGATCTCACGATTGCAACGGAAGACCACAACGTTCCTACTGCGGACATTCACCTTCCCATTGCAGACCCCATCTCTGCACGACAGGTGCAAGTGCTTCGCGACAACGCCGCAGAGTTCGGCTTCACACATTTCCCGATGGGCAACGATCACCAAGGAATTGTTCACGTGATTGGACCAGAGCAAGGTCGCACATTGCCCGGCATGACCATTGTGTGCGGTGACAGCCACACAGCAACGCACGGCGCATTTGGTGCGCTTGCATTTGGCATTGGAACCAGCGAAGTGGAACACGTTCTTGCAACACAGACTCTTCCGCAATCACGTCCAAAGTGGATGTCGGTCACCGTTGATGGCGATGTGCCTGCAGGTGTTACCGCAAAGGACATCATCCTTGCCATCATCGGAAAGATTGGTACCGGTGGCGGAATTGGTCACGTTATTGAATACCGCGGTTCTGCAATTCGCGCGTTGTCCATGGAAGGCCGCATGACCGTGTGCAATATGAGCATTGAAGCCGGAGCGAAAGCTGGCTTGATTGCACCAGACGAAACAACGTTTGAATACCTGAAGGGTCGCGAGCACGCACCAACAGGTGCGCAGTGGGATGCCGCTGTTGCTGCATGGAAAGAATTGAAGACAGACGACGGTGCCGTATGGGACAAGGAAGTCTTCATTGATGCAACAACGTTGACGCCATACGTCAGCTGGGGAACAAACCCTGCACAGGTGCTACCAATCGACGGAGTCATTCCTTCGCCATCAGATGCTGCCGACGACACCGCTGCAGACACCATTCAGCGTGCGCTCGACTACATGGGGCTTACACCAGGGACCAACATGCGCGATGTTCCCGTGGACACCGTGTTCATTGGTTCATGCACCAACGGTCGTATTGAAGACATTCGTGCAGCAGCAGCAGTATTCAAAGGACGCAAAGTGTCTGTAAAGCGCGCAATGGTGGTTCCTGGTAGCCACGCTGTGCGTACACAAGCAATTGCTGAAGGACTGGACAAGATTCTCATTGAGGCTGGTGTCGACTTCCGTGAACCCGGATGCAGCATGTGTCTCGCAATGAACCCCGACAAGCTTGCACCCGGCGAACGTGCCGCAAGCACCAGCAACAGAAACTTTGAAGGACGCCAGGGTCGCGGTGGACGCACTCACCTTGTCTCCCCCGCCGTCGCTGCTGCAACAGCAGTCGCCGGACACTTCGCTAGCCCAGGAGATTTGAAATGAAATCTGTACGCATTCTCACCGGTCGTGGAGTTCCACTGAAGCGAAGCGACGTTGACACCGACCAAATCATTCCTGCCGACTGGCTAAAGCGCGTTGAGCGCACAGGATTTGAAGCGGGTTTGTTCTCCACGTGGCGTGACGATCGCAGCTTCGTGCTGAACGATGAGCGTTACGCAGGTGCAAGCATTCTGATTGCTGGCCCAAGCTTCGGCGTTGGCTCGTCACGCGAGCACGCTGTGTGGGCAATTCAGCAGTACGGATTCGATGCTGTCATTGCACCGAGTTTCTCCGACATCTTCCGCAACAACTGCACCAAGAATGGTCTAGCCCCAGTGATACTGCCTTTATCGTCGGTGGAAAAGTTGTGGGACCTTGTTGAAAACGATGCGTCAACAGAAATCACCGTTGACATGGAGCGCTTGCTGGTGGAAGTTCCATCAGCCGGATTCAGCGAATCGTTCCC
>JBIIQG010000110.1:0-2803 GCA_044342185.1 Ilumatobacteraceae bacterium
TTCGCAAGTACTTCACCGAAGAACAACTTTGTGTTCGGACGAATTGCTGCTTTCCACTGTGCAAGATCGTGTGGGTCGTCAACGAATGTGACTTCAATTCCCATCTTTGGGAATGTGTAGTGCAACAAGTTGTAGGTGCCGCCGTACAACGATGGCGAAGCAACAATGTGACTTCCTGCTTCAGCAAGAGTGAGAATTGCAAGTGTTGCTGCGCTCTGACCCGACGACACAACGAGTGCTCCAGGAAGGCCCACTGCTGTTGCTGTGCCACCTTCAAGATCTGACAAACGTGCTTCAAGAACTCCAGTTGTTGGATTCATAAGGCGCGTGTAAATGTTTCCAATTTCAGCAAGTGCGAAAAGGTTTGCTGCGTGCTGGCTGTCGCGGAATTGATACGACGTTGTTTGGTAAATGGGAACGGCCCGTGCGCCCGTGGTGGGGTCTGGCTCTTGTCCGGCGTGAATTTGGCGGGTCTCAAAACCCCAGTTGGCGTTACTCATAGGGTCGCACCCTACTGTCTAATTCCCGACCAACCAAGTCGGGAATTAGGAAATCTGGTTACTCGGCACCAGAAGCATTCGATGCACCGTTGCGACGCACCCGGCGAGTGGTCTCGGCGGCCACCGCCAACAGCACGAGAAGCACCCACCACAACTGCATGGTGGCCTGCTGGCGAACCTGTGACGTTGCAATCTTCAAGGACTCATTCATCTGAGCGTCAGTCAGCATCAGCGAGCCCTCCTGGTCTCCTGCGTCACCAGATGAGGGCATGGCAGCGGGCTGATCGTCCTCTGGCATGAACGCCTGGCCGCCCTCGGGTGTGGTGTCTGAACCAGCTGAAGGCGAATCGACATTGCCAGGCGTTTCTTCTGGGGTCGTTGTTGTTGGGGAGCTGGTGCCACCGCCAGTTCCAGGTGTCACCACTGTGTTCTCACGTGCGGGTTCGCTTGCGGCTGGCTCTTCAATAACAACAATCTCTCCGCCAATACGTGGCGAGATGGCAACAGATGTTGATGGCGACGAACCAGTAGCGGGTGCTGCGCTTTCCGATGATGCGGGGCGAGGAATTGTTGTGGTGGTGGGAATGGTGGTGGTGGGCGCCGCATCGTCACGGTCGTCATTGTCGCGGTCATCGTCGTCATGATCGTCGTGGTCATGGTCGCAACGATGATCGTGACCCGTGGCGTGCTTGTGAGCCTTGTGGCGCGAATGGGCCCAGCAGCTCTTGCCACGATCACCCTTTGAGGAACCTGAACTTGCGCTGGCGGCCTGAGCGCTGAGCCCGACAAGTACAACTGCGACCACGGCTGCCCGTGTGATGAGTGTGCGTGCCTTCTTCATGGTGTCCCCCGTTCGTTGGTCTCTTCTCTTGACGAACGGCGGGCCTGACTAGTTCCCAGAAATTCAGAAATTTCCCAAGAAATGCAAAAGCCCGGGTGCCGAAGCACCCGGGCAATTACGAAAGCTGTATGGAATCAGCCGCCGGAAACTTCCGACACCTTCTGCTTGCCAGCCGACAACCACGGCATCATGGAACGAAGACGTGCACCGACTTCTTCGATGGGATGCTTCGCGCCTGCTTCACGCAATGCATTGAAATTGGCTCGGCCCTCTTCTGATTCCTTCACCCATTCGCGAGCAAACTTGCCGCTTTGGATTTCCTTCAGAATTTTCTGCATTGACTTCTTTGTTGCAGGTGTGATGACGCGAGGTCCGCGAGTGACGTCGCCGTACTCAGCGGTGTCGGAGATGCTGTAACGCATTCCGGTGATGCCCTCTTCGTACATGAGGTCCACAATCAACTTCACTTCGTGCAAGCACTCGAAGTACGCCATTTCTGGCTGGTAGCCCGCTTCGGTGAGTGTTTCGAAACCTGCTTGCACAAGTGCTGCAACGCCACCACACAGAACTGCCTGCTCGCCGAACAAGTCGGTTTCAGTCTCTTCGGTGAATGTGGTTTCAATAACGCCGGAACGTGCGCCACCAATTGCTTCGGCGTATGACAACGCAAGATCTTTTGCCTTGCCAGTGAAGTCTTGCTCAACAGCGATGAGACATGGAACGCCGCCACCTTCGGTGTATGTACGACGTACCAAGTGACCTGGGCCCTTTGGCGCGATCATGATGACGTCGACATTCTTTGGTGGACGAATGCGCTTGAAACGAATGTTGAAGCCGTGTGCGAACGCAAGAGCCTTGCCAGCCTTCATGTGGCGCTTGATGTGCTCGTTGTAGGTTGCCTTCTGCTCGGTGTCTGGCATGGTGAGCATGATGACGTCGGCCCACTTGGCTGCGTCAGAAATGCTCTTCACGGTGAGACCAGCTGCCTCGGCCTTGGCGGCAGAGGACGAACCTTCGCGCAGACCAACAACAACTTGCACACCGCTTTCCTTCAGGTTGAGCGCATGAGCGTGACCCTGTGAGCCGTAACCAATGATTGCGACCTTGCGACCACGAATAATTGATGGATCGGTGTCCTTTTCGTAATACATCTTTGCTGCCATCAGCTTGCCTTTCCCTTTGTGGCACCCTTTCGTGCCTCGCGTTCCAACTTCGGCAGGGCGACCCTGCCTGTTCTTTGGCTCTCCACGATGCCATAACCCCGCAACAATTCCTCAAAATCGTCCAGTTTCTGGGGTTCTCCATCGAGAGAAATGGTGAGGACATCGGCTCCGACCGCCAAAATCTTGGCTTCGAAGATGCCCGCGACTTCAATGACCCGGGCCCGCTGGTCGCCGTCAGCGCGCACGGTGGTCACCATGAGCTCGCGCTCAACGGACTTGCGGGGGTCAAGTTCGGTAAT
>JBIIQG010000002.1:0-111915 GCA_044342185.1 Ilumatobacteraceae bacterium
CGTCATGCGACTACCGAGCGGCGCAGGCCATGACGCACAAATGCTTGCGCGTGTATGTCCCACCGCAATGATCTTCGTTCCCAGCGTTGACGGCATTAGCCATAACCCTGCAGAACATACTGACGACAACGATCTCGAAGCAGGAGCAAATCTCTTGCTTCACACAATGCTGACACTTTGCGCACTGGAGACAATTGCATGAGCCGCATCCTCACTGTGGGCGCTGCCCAACTTGGTCCGATTCAAAAAGAACACACCAGAGAACAAGTCGTTCAACGGTTGCTTTCGTTGCTACATCAGGCTCACGATGCCGGCTGTGATGTAGTGGTCTTTCCCGAACTCGCCCTCACCACGTTCTTTCCACGGTGGTTCCTTGACAACATCTCAGACGCCGACCATTGGTACGAAACGGCCATGCCCTCACCCGTTACCCAACCACTCTTCGATGAAGCAAAGAAACTTGGCATCGGCTTCTGCTTGGGTTATGCAGAACTCACCGACGATGGACGTCGATTCAACACTCAGATTCTGGTTGAAAAGAACGGTTCTGTTGTAGCCAAGTATCGCAAGGTTCACATTCCTGGTCACGAAACCAACGAACCAGATCGCCCCTTCCAACATGCAGAGCGCTATTACTTCGAACCCTCCATGGAAGGTTTCGGTGTGTGGAATGCCTTCGGTGGACGCATGGGCATGATGATTTGCAACGACCGCCGATGGCCAGAGACATACCGAGTGATGGGTCTACAGGGAGTCGAAATGATTCTGTGTGGTTACAACACACCGATCCACTATGTACCCGACCCAAGCCAGGACATACTTCAAGGCTTTCACAATGCGTTGGTCATGCAATCTGGTGCATATCAAAACGGAACATGGGTCATTGGTGTAGCGAAAGGTGGCGTTGAAGAGGGCGTGGACTCTTTGGGACAAAGCATGATTGTTGCCCCGTCGGGCCAAATAGTTGCTCAAGCGTTTACCACCGACGACGAACTCATCACCGCACGTTGCGACCTTGACTGGTGTCAGCGCTACACCGGCACACTCTTCGATTTCGACAAGTACCGTCGCCCCGAGGTATACGGACCAATTACATCGCAACGCGGCGTGGTCATCGACTGACATGACCCACACCACACCAGGTCTCGTTTGCGGGCATCACCACCTGTATTCCTCGCTTGCGCGTGGTATGCCGGCGCCCCCACACACACCGAATTCGTTTTTGTCTGTCTTACAAAACGTGTGGTGGAGACTTGATGCCGCGCTCGATCTGGACATCATTTATTGGTCTGCTGCTCTTGGAGCGGCCGAAGCTCTTCTCAACGGCACAACAGCCATCATTGATCATCACGAGAGTCCCTCTGCAATAGAAGGTTCTCTCGATGCAATAGCTTCTGCATGCGCGATGGTGGGAATCAGACACAATCTGAGTTACGGAGTAACCGACCGCTGGAGTAATGGCTCCATGGTTTCATCCGTAGCGCCACACACGGCTATGACCGATGCAGCACGGCGTGGCCTTGAAGAGAACGAGCGCTATTTGGCCGCGGGTGGACAAGGAATGGTGGGAGTACACGCCACATTCACATGCTCGAACGAAACGTTAGAAGCTGCAGCAGATCTGGCAAAGCGTTACAACACCGGAGTGCACATTCACGTTGCCGAAGGCACCGACGATGCCGACGCAGGTGTACGACTTGCGCCATTGGCAACCGAGGATTGGTTGTTGGTCCATGCGGTACACCTGTCTGAGGAACTACCTGGCACTATCGCTCACAATCCACGATCAAATATGAATAATTCGGTGGGATACGCCAAGCCCAGTAATCGCCAAAATCGAATCATCTTGGGCACAGACGGTATTGGCGCCGACATGTTGGAAGAGTTTCGACTTGCCTATGTGCGCCATCGCGAAGACGACATCACAGCATCACCAGAGACCGCGTGGCAGTGGCTATCGAACGGCCAGCATTTCTTCCCCGACGTGGTGAACGACGAAGTGACATGGACCTATGAAGACGTAGACAGCCCATGGCACGTGGCCTTCACTCCTGGTGTCCGTGCCACCGATGTCGTGGTCAATGGAGAGTGCCTTGTCAGAGATGGTGTTCCCACCAAATTCGACTATCACGAGATAACAACGAAGGCTGCTGAAGCGGCCCAGAAATTGCACGAAAGGTTGTAACCGTGCCCGTTCTTCTACCCCACAACCTCACAGAGGCCACACGAATGCTCTCCGAGACACCGGGTGCAACTTTGCTTGCTGGCGGAACTGACCTCATGGTGGAAATCAACTTCAATCATCGCAAACCTGACGATGTCATCTCATTGCGTCACGTTCCTGAACTATCGGCGTGGTCCATCAGTGAATCAACGGGAGACGTTTTCATCGGCTCAGCTGTGCCCTACAAAAACATGGAGTCAGGACAGTTGGCTCAGGTGTTGCCCGCACTTGCACAAGCTGCACGAACTGTTGGGTCCCCTCAAATTCGAGCCGCTGGTTCGTTGGGAGGCAACTTGGGAACATGTTCACCGGCCGGTGATTCACTTCCCGTTCTCTCCGCACTAGACGCAATAGTGCACTTGGTGTCACAAAACGGATCACGAGATGTTCCCGTTGCAGAATTCATGGTCGGACCCAAGAAGAATGCTCGTCATCAAAACGAGATCATTCTTGGTGTAACACTCCCCGCCATGAATGGCCGTCAGGGTTACGCCAAAGTAGGCGTTCGTAACGCAATGGTTATCTCTGTTGCTTCGGCCTGTTTTGCACTGCAAGACGGAACTCCTCGAGTTGCTCTCGGAAGCGTTGGCCCCACTGTATTGCGATGCCCGCAGGCCGAGGCATTTCTTTCCGCGCATCTTGATGCCAACGGTGTGGTGTCTGACGATGCTGCGAAAGAGTTCGGGCGTTTGGTGTCACAAGAATCTAAACCCATCGACGATCACCGATCCACCGCGGCCTACCGACGACACGCCGTAGGAGTCCTGGCGCAACGTCTTTCACAACGAGGAGATCACTCATGAGTTCTGCAGAGTTCTATTCATTGAAGGTCAACGGTGTTGAACGTCAAGTCTCCGACGCTTGGATTGGCGAAAGCCTTCTGTACGTCTTGCGCGAGCGATTGGGTTTACCCGGCGCGAAAGGTGCTTGCGAGCAAGGTGAATGCGGTAGTTGCACTGTTTTCGTTAATGGTGAGTCGGTCTGTAGTTGCCTTGTCATGGCTGCAAGTGCAGTGAATTGCGAGATTGCAACAGTTGAAGGGCTTAATGTCGACGGAACCCTCACCGACGTGCAAGAAGCCTTCATCACCGAAGGTGCGGTGCAGTGCGGATTCTGCACACCCGGACTCGTCATGGCAGTGCATCATCTTCTCGACGAAAATCCATCACCGACAGAACTTGAAGTGAAGGAAGCGCTCTCTGGCAACATCTGCCGATGCACCGGGTACGGACGCATTTTTGCTGCCGTAGATGCCGTCATTGCAACACGTAACGGAGTTCAATCATGACGCTTACACGCACTCGACGGGATGTTCTCGGCAACAGTGCCCTGCGCCCTGACGGCGCAGCAAAGGTTCGCGGGGATTTTGCCTTCACGTCAGATCTCAATGCCGAGAACATGTTGTGGGGCGCCACGTTGCGTTCTCCGCATGCGCATGCACGAATCATTTCCATCGATTTCAGTGAGGCGTGGAAGATTACGGGTGTTGAAACAATCATCACCGCCGATGATGTACCAGGACTTCCCACCTACGGTCTAATAAGCCAAGACCAACCGGTTTTTGCCAGAGATGTTGTGCGTTACATGGGCGAACCCATCGCCGCTGTTGCTGCCGATCATCCAGAGACGTGCCGTCGCGCCATTGCAGCAATCAAAGTTGAATACGAATTGTTGCCCGTTCTCTCGGACCCAGAAGATGCAATCACCGATGCATTTGCACCCATCCACCCAGATGGCAATCTCATTCGCCATCAACGAATCGTTGCGGGCGATGTTGACGCCACCGGACCCATTGTCGTAGAGGGTACATACGACATCGGGATGCAAGATCAAGCATTCCTCGGCACCGAGGCTGCACTCGGTTTTCCCGATCACGATGGAAGCGGCGTGGAGGTTCACGTTGCAACCCAATGGCTTCATGAAGACCAAAAACAGATGGCCGCCTGCCTGGGATTACCCGAGAACCGAGTGCGCCTTGTTCTCGGTGGAGTTGGTGGCGCCTTCGGTGCACGCGAAGACATCAGCCTTCAAGTGCACACCGCCCTCTTAGCTCTTCGCACTGGTCGCCCGGTGAAGATGCAATACGGACGCGAAGAAAGCTTCTTTGGACATGTGCATCGCCACCCAGCCAAGGTGTGGATGCGTCATCACGCCGACAGCAACGGAAAGATCATCAAGATTGAGGCTCGATTTGTCTTCGATGGTGGAGCATATGCGTCTACATCTTCAGCAGTGCTCATTAACGGTGTCACCCATACGCAAGGTCCGTACGTGTGTCATAACGCAATTGTCGACGGATACGCAGTGCGCACAAACAATCCTCCCTGTGGAGCAATGCGTGGTTTTGGTGTGGTGCAAGCATGCTTCGCACACGAAGGCCAGATGGACAAAATTGCGACAGCAGCCGGCATTGACCCAGTCACTGTTCGTCTCATCAATGCCATGAAGACAGGTGACACTCTCATCACCGGCCAAACAGTGGAGAGCGTCGCGCCAGTAGAGCGTCTTATTCGTGAGACCAACGAAATTCCATTGCCAGCACCTCTGCCCGAAAATGCGAATGAACTCGACCTTCCTGGCGGTTCAGGCATCACTTCGGAACGTCAACACATTCGACGTGGCGTTGGTTGGGGCGTCAGCATAAAGAACATCATGTACAGCGAAGGCTTCGACGACTACTCCACCGCTCGTTGCACACTGAAAGACGGCGCTGTCACATTGAAGTTCGCCACCAGTGAAGTGGGACAGGGTTTCGTCACGTTGGCACCCCAAATCGCTCGCTCGGTTCTTGGCGTAGACGACGTTGTGTGCGACACCATCGATACAAACATCGGCTCGGCTGGTTCCACCTCTGCATCACGTCAAACGTGGATGAGTGGTGGTGCCGTAGACGGCGCCTGTCGCCTTGTGAGAGAACGACTCTTTGAACAGGTGGGTGCGAAGTATGGCGTCGACCCCATTCGTTTGGTTATCGACGACACCGACATTGTGGACACAGTGGGAACGTTGCGAGTTTCCGTACAAGAGGCAACGCAAGGTGTCACCATTTCTGAAGAGTTCGAACATCATCATCGCCCAACAGAGGACCTGAACGAGGACGGACAAGGAAATTGCCACGTGGCGTTTGCTTTTGTTGCCCACCGCGCAGTTGTTGATGTTGACCCCGAGTTAGGCCTCGTGAAGGTCGTGCAAATTGCGACTACTCAAGATGTGGGCAAGGCTCTCAACCCACTGTCGGTTCTCGGTCAAATAGAGGGCGGAATCGCTCAAGGACTGGGATTGGCCGTCATGGAAGAGATCATCGTTGAGAATGGTCGGGTTCGTAACCCGAGCTTTACCGACTACCTGCTTCCCACTGCGCTTGACGCGCCGGTTGTTGTCGCGCGTCTCGTTGAAGAACCAGATCCGCAAGCGCCTCTCGGAGCAAAGGGTGTTGGGGAGCCGCCGTGCATTTCCGTCACGCCAGCGATTGTGGCCGCAATACGTGACGCCATTGGCAAGGACATTCCGCGCTGCCCTGTTCGGCCGCAAGATATTTGCCTGTAGCGGTTATCCAAACACGCGATCGGTGTATCGATTTGCAAAGGTCCTGTTCGGATCAAGCTCATCACGCACTGCAAGAAAATCATTGAACCTTGGGTACAGGGTGGCCAATTCGTCAGCTTCTCGATGATGAATCTTGCCCCAATGTGGTCGAGCGTCATACCCACGCAGAATGTCCTCCACATCACGGAAGTAGGGCTCGTACTCCATTCCCTTGTACACGTGTACCGCTATGTATGCACTATCGCGTCCAAATGAGGTACTCAATGGAACATCATCCGACGCAGTAAAACGAACCTCGACCGGAAAGTTCAACATGTAACCCTTGCGTTCCACCATGGAACGAATGTCGCGCATTGCATCTGGAAGGTGATCTGCGGGAAGAGAATGTTCCATTTCATAGAAACGAACAAGACGTGGGCTGGCGAAAATCTTGTAGCTGTCGTTGACATAAGTTCGTGACCCAGATGACGGTAATGCCGTAGCGAGTTTGGGGATGAGTGAAGGCTTCATTCGCCCCACCCGACACAACGCGCCAAATGCGTAGTTCTCCATGAACGTTTTCTCAATCCATCCCTTCACCTTGGGTAATGGTTGGAGTGGCTCAGTTGTTCGATTATTACGTTTCGTCAACGCCCAGCGCGTGTGTGGAATCCAAAAGAACTCAAAGTGATCGTTCGTCGATTTCAGTTCATCAACATTCGCCAGGGCATCGTCCAACTTCATGGGCATCTCGTGAGCATGTAGACGGAAAGCGTCCACCACTTTGATGGTGCACTCAGTGATGACACCTAAAGCACCAACAGACACTCGTGCAACGTCGAACAGATGGGGGTTCTGATGCTCGTTTGCGACAACAACATTTCCTTCTCCATCGACGATGCGTAGACCCACCACTTGTGCGGCCAGCCCCGGCAAGTGAACTCCTGTGCCGTGGGTAGATGTAGAGATGGCACCAGCCACTGTTTGATACGCAATGTCTCCAAGATTGGCCATGGCTAGACCTTCAGAATGAAGCAATGCGTTGAGCTCATTCAATGTGGTCCCGGCCCCAACAACCACTGTCTTGGCGGTGCGGTCTATGGACCGAATACCACGAAGCGCACCAATAGAAATCATGTGGCCATCTGAGACTGCAGCGGGCGTGAAGCTATGACCTGAACCAACCACCTTCACACGCTCGTTGGCAGCCCGTGCACGCTGGACAAGCCGAACCACCTGTTCCTCTGTCTGGGGGGAACTAAACGTCAAAGGACGAGCTCGCTCATTTCCAGCCCAGTTCTTCCATGAGGATGCCATTCCTTATTCATAGCCCAAACAAGCTCTCAGACGCGGCTCCACTTGCACATAGACACCCGCAGAACGCATAGGGTGGAGACGTTCCCGAAGCTTCTAGGAGACCCCATGACGAAGACACAAGTCCCCCTCGTTGACTACTTGGCGCTCTCGCCCACTCCACATTTGGTTGCCAATGAGTGCACCTCTTGTGGAGCTCGATTCTTTGATCGTCGAAATGCCTGCGCATCGTGCTTTGCCACAACATTTCGCCAGGTGGACATTGCCACTGAAGGCGAAGTTCGTTCCTTCACCATTGTCACTTTTGCATCGCCCGGTGTTCCTGTGCCGTTCGTTGCTGCAATCGTGAACTGTGGCGGAACCAGTGTGCGCGCAAATCTCATCAACGTTGACCCCACCCCAGAAAAGGTTCATCTCGGAATGAAAGTTCGTCTCGCAACTTTTTCTTTAGGCGACGACGACAACGGAACTGAAGCGATCGGCTTCGGATTCGAACCACTCTCGTAAGACATCACATCTACAACAAAGGACACCACCATGGCATCAGAAGACATCTACATCCTCGGCATCAATATGACAAAGTTCGGAAAGTATCCGGATAAGGACACAGTTGACCTCGCAAGCGAAGCGGTAATGGCCGCGTTGGCAGACGGCGGAGTCACCATGCGCGACATGGGCGTTATGGCTGCAGGATGTCTCATGGGTCAAGGCGGCATTGGCCAGATGATTCAGAAGCAAGTCGGACAAACAGGAATTCCTGTGTACAACGTGTCGAACGCGTGCGCTACCGGAGCAACAGCGCTTCGTACAGCCATCATGGCTATCAAGGCTGGCGAATGCGATATGGGTCTTGCTGTTGGTGTTGAGAAGCTTGCCGGTGTGGGCCTTCTCGGAGCTGGCGGCGGCGCGAAGGGTTCTGGAAAAGAATGGAAGCCCTCTGGTCGTTACGGTGCAGTTCAGAACGTTGACGGGTTCATCGGAACCGCCAATATGCCTGGAACGTTCGCGCAGGTTGGCATGGAATACGGCCACAAATACGGCGGTGCCACGTTTGAAGTGTTTGCAAAGATTGCAGAGAAGAACCACGCACACTCAACACTGAACCCGTTGGCTGCGTACCAGAAGAAGATGACTCTTGAAGAAATCATGAATGATGTCATGATCTCGTACCCCAACACCCGTTCCATGTGCTCTGCAAACTGTGACGGTGCCGCGGCAGCAATTGTTGTGAGTGGTTCAAAGTTGAAGACCATGTCTTTAGAACAACAACGTCGTGCCATCAAGGTTTCGGCTTCGGTTCTCACCAGTGACCCCTACCAAGAGGCGTGCCAAGTCTTGCCCGACGTCAACACTCTCACCCGCATCGCTGCAAAGAAGGCATACGAGCAGGCTGGAGTCTCACCACAAGATCTCGATCTTGTTGAACTTCACGACTGTTTCGCGACCGCTGAACTTGTGCACTACGACAACCTGATGTTGTGTGAAGAAGGTGGCGCAGTTGACTTCTTCAACTCCGGTGCAACATGGCGAGACGGCACCACTCCGGTCAACGTCTCTGGTGGCTTGGAATCAAAAGGTCATCCCATTGCGGCAACCGGTATTGCAAACATCTGGGAAGTGTGTCACCACTTGCGTGGAGAAGCTGGACCTCGCCAAATTGAAGGCGCCAAGGTTGGCCTTGCTCACGTCATTGGTCTTGGGTCTGCTTGCGGCGTTCACATCTTGGAGAAGTCAGCGCTCTGACGCAGACACCCACTATCTACGGGTCTTGTGACACGGCGTTCAACGTCGTGCGTGATGCATTCGGCAACAACTTTGCAGAGCACCAAGAAATTGGCGCGGCAGTGTGCATCTCTGTCGATGGTCGTCGTGTTGTAGATCTATGGGCCGGATACGCCGACCCACAAAAAACTCGAGCGTGGCAAGAAGACCAACTCGTCAATGCATTCTCGGTAGGAAAAGGCGTAACCGCTGTGGTGGCTGCCGGGTGTGTCGCGCGAGGCGAGCTGTCATACGACACGAGAATTTCCGAACTGTGGCCAGAGTTTGCAACCAACGGCAAACAAGATCTCACTCTTCGCGATGCGCTCGGTCACCGAACTGCGCTCCCCGCTCTACGACGACAACTCCCCCAGTTCGCTATGTACGACTGGGACTTCATGTGTTCAGCGTTGGCTAACGAGACTCCATGGTGGACGCCTGGAACAACACACGGCTACCACGTCAACACGTTTGGGTACATCGTGGGCGAAGTACTCAGGCGTGCCACTGGAAAAACAGTTGGGCAACTCGTTCGTGAACGAATTGCAACTCCGCTCGGTGCCGACATCTACCTAGGGTGCGACCCATCACTCTTTTCACGCGTGGCAGATTTTGAGTGGCCTGGCCCACCCATTTCTCTCACTCCCCCTGCGGGAATGAATGAAGAGCAGTTGCTTCAGTACAACACTTACTACAACCCTCCTGGCTTGTCGGGAGCGGCCACTGTCAACACACCTGAATGGCGACAAGCCGAGATTCCCTCTACCAACATGCATGCAAGTGCGCGTGGGGTCTGTTCTATGTACACGGTGCTTGCCCACGATGGTTCACACAATGGCGTTGAGCTTCTCTCTACAGATGTTCTTCGCCAGGCGGTTACCGAAGTGTCCATCGGTGACGATCTTGTGCTTCAACGCACATCTCGATTCGCCCATGGATTTCAGATCCCCCTTCCCGAGCGAGGTTTTGGACCGCACGCTGAAGCGTTCGGACACTACGGCGCTGGAGGCTCCGTGGGCTTCTGTGACCCGGTCTATCGAGTGGGTTTTGGATACGTCATGAACCAAATGGGTCCGCGTTGGCAGAATCCACGAAACAAGGCCCTTATAAGTGCCCTGTACTCCTGTCTCTAATGGGGTCACACAGGGCCACACCTGCGAACATGAGATGTGGGGAACAACGCAAGCATTAAGCCGTCTGAACTGCTTCGCATTCCCTCATTTCGGCTGCTGTGGACCAACAGCTTTCTTTTCGTTCTCGTGCAGAGCACCCAGCGATTTGCTTTCGTTTGGCTTGCTCTAGACCTCGGTGCGCGGTCCGACATCAGCGGTGTGATTCTTTTCGTGATGGGCGTACCAGCACTACTCATCTCCTTGCCAGTTGGTGTCATGAGCGACCGCATGGATCGTCGCCTTCTGTTGATGGGGAGCCAGTTGGGTGCGCTTGCAATCACAGTAGCCATCGCCACCATGGTGACCACAGGACACATCACTATCTCTTGGGCAATCGTGGGCTCATTTATCGCGGGAATCTTTATTGCTCTCGGTCAACCTGTTCGAACAGCAATGATCCCCACTGTTGTTCCTCAAGACAAGTTGGTGGGTGCAATTGCGGTGAGCACCATTGGGTCCAACATCGGGCTCATCATTGGTCCGGCAACTGCAGGGCCGGTCATCCGAATTTGGGGAATCCAAGGTGCCTTCTGGTTACAAGCAGTGTTGTACACCATCGGTTTTCTTGTTCTTGTTCCACTTAAGGTTCCCCCCATCACCAAAGTGGTTCGGCGCAAGATTCGAGAAGAAATCTTTGAGGGCCTTCAGTTCATTAACGGTCACGAAGCGGTGCGCTCGTTATATGTGTTGTTGTCGTCTTCAACTCTGTTCATGATGGCTCCGTGGATTGTGCTGGGACCACAAATCGCCAAGGAACAGGCCGGCGCAACAGGCAGCCAAACAACTGCTCTTTTTGCTCTCCTTGGTGTTGGACAGTTCATTACCTCGATGGCAATTATGCGTTTCAACCACAAGATGATTCGTAAAGGCCTGTGGTTTATGTGCGGCCTGTGCTGGGGATCATCCGTTCAAATTCTGTTGGGTCAATCAAATTCAATTCCCATGATGGGAATCGCTCTCTTCTTGTGGGGACTTGGTGGTGGCTTCTATATGAACCTGAACCAAACGCTTATTCAGAACAACACGCCACCACAAGTGATGGGCCGTGTCATGGCTATTCATTCACTTCTCATGAGCGGGTTGGCACCTGCCGGTGCCCTAGCGGTGGGATTTGTTGCCCGAAAAGTGGACTCGGCGCCTTTGGTCTTCTCCGCGTGCGGTGCACTCATGTTGCTCAGTGTGGGTTACTTCTTGACATTCAAGAAGCATTTGCGCCCGATGTCTTAGGGCTCGATGTGAAGCAGAATTGTGTCTGCATCTGAACGCGGGTTCAGTCGAGACGCACATACCACGATGGTGTCGCCGCTCTCTAACAAATGAAGTGTTCGTGCGTCTTGCACTGCTGTTGCAATAGACGATGTGATGTTTCCGTCGCGGGCTACCACCATGGGGTACACCCCACGACAAATGTTCAACTGTCGGGCTTTGTCTACGCCAGGCGTTGCCGCCACAATGGCGCATGAAGGGCGACAAGACGCCAGAAGTCTCGCGGAGAAACCAGTGAAGGTAACCGAAAGAATGAGATGGGCAGAGATTCTCTTCGCTAGCGCAGTAGCCGCTGCGGTTACAGCTGCAGCTTCCGGATTTGCGTCGGCAAAATAGTTAGGCATGGAAACGCGCTTCTCCGCAGCCTCGCAGATGCGCGCCATAGCCATCACGGTTTCGTTTGGGTACGCACCTACAGCAGTTTCACCCGACAACATCACGGCATCAAAACCGTCCCGAACTGCACCACTCACGTCGGCCACTTCCGCACGTGTAGGTCGAGTTGCGGTTGTCATGGACTCCAACATTTCGGTGGCGCAAATGGAGATAACACCTCTTTGCAGAGCACTCAGCGCAATGCGACTTTGTGCAGCCGGAACGCCCTCGTAGGGCGTCTCAACACCAAGATCTCCTCGTGCAGCCATAACGCCATCGCTAACGGCGCAGATTTCATCAATTCGCTCTAAGGCTTGTGGACGCTCAATCTTTGCGAACACAAGAATGTTTTCGCCAACGAGATCACGCACCGAGATGATGTCTGATGGTGACTGAACAAACGAGATGGCAACAATCTCAACGCCCATTGCTTTAGCGACTCGCAGGTCGGCCAAATCTTTCTCGGCCAAGACTCCGCCACTGACTTCTGTATCGGGAAGGTTGACACCTTTGCCCTTCTTCAAAAAGCCCCCACGCACAACACGCAACGAAAGGTTTACCCCTTCAACGTGTTCCACCACTGTTTCCAGGCGACCATCATCCATAAGGACTCGGTGACCAACAGCAACACCACGGGATCCGCCACGACTTCCCGAGTCAATACCCAGATCGTTCAACGTGAGAGTGACACGCGTTCCCTCCAAAAGATCGATGGAGTCTTTTGCGAAACGGAGTTTTGGCCCCTGAATGTCGACCAAGATTGCTGAAGATGGCGCTGCTTCTCGCACTAATGAAATTGATTCTTCAAGTGCTTCCGTAGTGAGGTGGGAACAGTTCAAACGAAAAACTGATGCCCCAGCGTTAACGAGTCCGCGAATACCGTCGACCGACGCAGTAGCCGGCCCGAGGGTTGCAACAATTTTCGTTAATCGCATTGGTGTCGAAGGTGGGACTTGAACCCACACGCCCTTTCGAGCGCCAGCCCCTTAAGCTGGTGCGTCTGCCAATTTCGCCACTCCGACGTGGAAGTTCAGGTTACCGAGGATGACCCGGGAAACCAAAAATCAGTTTTGAAGCAGAAATGCGAGCGCAATGACAGTGAAGAGCCACACCGTGGCAAACACCGTGGTAATTCTGTTCAGGTTCTTCTCGGCTGCTGCGGATCCGAGGCCTGCTCCACCGCCGCCAAACATGTCTGAAAGCCCGCCGCCTTGGCCGCTGTGGAGCAAGACGCCCACAATGAGAGCGAACATTGACACCACATTGATGACTAGCGAGAGATACAAAATCACGGTACGCACGGTTATTGAGGCTACCCCTTAGGAAACCCAGTTCCCCAGCGTCACAGTGACCTCTACGGTTGTCACCCCTCTTGTGACCCTACAGGACCCCGCTGCTGTCCACCAGAGAGGTCAATGAGGTCCTAGTGCAAACGGTACTGCACAATGCGGGCGAACTCGTCGGGGTCCAGACTTGCACCACCAACAAGAGCACCGTCAATGTCTGGCTGCGACATGAGTTCTGCAATGTTGGCAGCCTTGACGGAGCCACCGTATTGAATGCGAATATTGCCCGCGGCTTCGGCCCCAGAGAGCACAGAAACTTCTCGTCGAATTGCGCCACAGACTTCTTGTGCGTCTTCTGTGGTGGCGGTCTTGCCGGTGCCGATCGCCCAGATTGGTTCATAGGCAACAACGAGAGATCCCACTTGTTCTGGGGTCAACGAAGAAAGAGCAGAACGAATTTGGCCCAGAACTTTGACAGTAGTGGAGCCAGCTTCGCGCTCTTCCAGCGTCTCTCCAACACACACAATTGGTGTCATCGAGTTGGCGAGGATTGCCTTCACCTTGCTCTTCACCATCTCATCGGACTCGCCGAAGATCTCACGACGTTCGCTGTGTCCGCAAATGACGTACTTCACGTTCAGCTTTGAAAGAAAAGACGGAGCTACCTCGCCTGTGAAGGCACCTTTGTCGTCGAAGTGGCAATGTTGTGCGCCCAACAAGAAACGTAAGTCATCGCCCTCAATCAGAGTTTGGACACTTCGAATGTCAGTGAATGGCGGATGCACAGAGACATCTACTGCATCGAAGTCGTCTTTGCCCACCAAGTACGCAAGTTTCTGCATGAACTGAATTGCTTCGTAGTGGTTCTGATGCATTTTCCAGTTGCCACTAATAAGCGGACGACGTGAGTTAGCGGACATTTGGTGCTCCTCGTAGTGCAGCAAGACCAGGAAGGTCACCTAGTTCCAAGAGTTCAAGTGATGCGCCGCCGCCAGTGGAAACATGATCCACTTCGTCATCCAACTTGAATTGAGCAAGCGCTGCTGCGCTGTCGCCACCACCAACAATGGTGAAAGCTTTTGTAGCGGCAACCGCTTCTGCAACAGTGCGAGTTCCTGCAGCGAAGCGTTCGTCTTCGAACATTCCCATGGGGCCATTCCAGAACACTGTTCGTGCGTCCATGATGACGTCGGAGAAAGCAGCAGCTGTACCTGGCCCAATGTCGAGACCCTTGGCACCTTCTGGTAAGCGAAGACCGAACGTTGCAAAATTTCCATTTGCATCTAAGCCAACCAAATCTTCTGGAAGGTGAATAGATTTCCCACTATCCAAAAGTTTCTTGCATGTGGCAATTTGATCAAGCTCGCAAATTGATGCGCCCACTGGATAACCCTGTGCGGCTAGGAATGTGAAACACATTCCCCCACCGATTACCAAGGAGTCCACTACCTGAAGCAGAGACTCGATGACACCCAGCTTGTCACTAACCTTTGCGCCCCCAAGTACTGCAATAAATGGACGCTTGGGCTTTTCGCGCAGACCGCCCAGTACTTCCACTTCACGTTGCAATAGCCGACCAGCTGCAGATGGAAGAGTTTGAGGCGGACCAACAATTGATGCGTGTGCACGATGAGCAGCGCCGAACGCATCATTGACGTACATGTCGATGTTCTTCACAAGACTTGCAACAAACTCTGGAGAATTCGCCTCTTCGCCTGCATTAAAGCGAAGGTTCTCTAAAAGCTCCACACCGGGTGCAAGTTCTGCCAGACGGGCTCGAATAGGCGCCATTGAATACTTGGCAACGGGAGAACCTTTTGGGCGACCCAAGTGACTGGCGCACACAACATGAGCGCCGCGAGATGTCAACCATTCAATAGTGGGCAGAGCCGCACGAATGCGAAAGTCATCCGTAATGACCCTCGCATCGTCAGGTCCTTCCATTGGAACGTTGAAGTCGGTACGCACGAGGACGCGCTTACCCGATACATCTCCCAAATCTTCCAGAGTGGGAACTCGCGACATATGTGAGTCTCTACTTACTTCGCGACGTGCAAAGTGAGATCGACAAGACGGTTGGAGTAGCCCCATTCGTTGTCGTACCAACCAAGAACCTTGACAAGTGTTCCCATGCTCATTGTGAGATCGCTGTCGAAGATGCATGAATGTGGGTTGGTGACAATGTCGCTAGAGACAATGGGATCCGATGTGTACTCGAGTACACCCTTCAATGGTCCATCTGCTGCAGCCTTGAACGCAGCATTGATCTCTTCCACAGTTGCAGGCTTGGAAAGATTGGCAACGAAGTCTGTAATGGAACCCGTTGGAACTGGAACACGCAGTGCTGTGCCGTCCAACTTGCCCTTCATGGACTCCATGACAAGGCTTGTGGCGCGAGCAGCACCAGTGCTTGTAGGAGTGATGTTGATTGCAGCACCACGTGCACGGCGCAGGTCACTGTGTGGACCGTCCACCAAGGATTGATCACCGGTATAGGCATGCACCGTAGTCATGAGGCCGTTCTGAACTCCGAAAGCATCGTCGAGGACTTTCACCAATGGCACGAAACAGTTGGTGGTGCAGCTGGCATTCGAGATGACCTTGTGCTTTGAACGATCGAAATCCTGATGGTTGACGCCATAGACGAATGTGGCATCGGCACCATTCGACGGAGCAGAAACAATAACCAGTGGCGCCCCACCCTCGAGGTGAAACGCGGCTTTGTCACGGTCGGTAAAGATTCCGGTGGATTCAATAACAACATCGACACCAAGGTCTCCCCATGGCAATGCCTTTGGGTCGCGTTCGGCCAAGACCTTCAGGACTTTGCCGTCAACACTGATACCGCCATCAACGGCCTTGATGTCGTTAGGAAGAACTCCGAGAACTGAGTCGTACTTCAACAAGTGCGCCATTGTCTTCAATGAACCAAGGTCATTCACTGCAACAATCTCAATGTCTGCACCTCGAGCTGCGATGGCCCGGAAGAAGTTGCGACCAATTCGGCCAAATCCATTAATTCCGACTCGTACTGTCACGACGGTTCGTCCTTTCGATGAGGAAACCTGTGGCGGGGGTGTCCATAGCCACCCCTCGACCTTAGTTCCTGACCATTAGGCCCCCGAGAATCGTCTAAAGATTGATGTCCCTGTGGGTGATTCGGGGGTGATGACCCGCCGCCGTCAAGCGTCGCCCAATCTCTTCTGCCATTGCAACAGAGCGGTGACGTCCGCCCGTACAGCCAATTGCGATGGTGAGGTAGCTGCGGCCTTCAGACACATAGGCCGGAACAATAAGATGAAGAAGGTCTTGCACGCGAGTAAGAAAATCCTCCGCAAGAGATTGGCTCAAGACGAAATCGCGAACGTTGTCGTCGAGCCCGCTGAAGGGACGTAACGCTTCATCCCAATGAGGGTTAGGCAGAAAACGAACGTCTAGCACCATGTCGGCGTCAATGGGCACGCCATGTTTGAAACCGAAAGAACTGAAGGACAGCTGCAAAGCATCGCCGGGATTCTCTGGACCAAACAACTGAACCAACTGATGTCGGAGTTGATGTACGGACAAACCAGAAGTATCGATAAGAAGGTCTGCCACCGCCTTGACCGGACTCATCGCCGTTCTCTCATGCTCAATGACAGATTCGAGACCAAGAACGCCATCACTCATGGGATGCTTACGGCGAGTTGCTTCATAACGACGAACGAGTTCTCGCGTAGATGCTTCCAGAAACAGGATGCGCACCGTGTGGCCCTGTTGGCGCAGACTTCCTACTGCGTCAAGAATGGCGGCCTGATGACGAGCATGACCCACCACCAGGCACAACTTGGTGATTTCTCCGCCTGCTTCCCCCGACAGCTCCACCACTTTGTCAATGAGAACAACTGGCAAGTTGTCAACCACGAACCAACCGAGATCTTCAAGATCGTCGGCAGCTTGAGAACGACCTGCGCCCGATAAACCGGTTACGACCAAGATGTCAGTCACGAGCGAAGGCTACTCACTTATTGGGACACCTTCACGGAGCGCAGGTACAACAATCTCGGAATGGTGTGAGCCAGGGCATATTCAGGAGCCCTGTCTAGAAACCCCTGCGGTGGGCTTGGCTCCAACATGCGCTCCACATGCAGACCATGGGCAATGAGAGAGTTGATGTATCGGCTCAATGGTCGGTGAAGAAAACGAATGTAGACGTCTTTCTCCACCTCCTCCACTGATTCGGTCTCTACCAAGTAAGGGCCTATGCGCCAGTACTGCTCCGGTGGATCAATGATGTGATCGTCTATCCAGCCACTTCCGGGGGTTTGCAATAACGGGTGGTTCAGAAAGAAACTGAATTGTCCGCCAGGACGCAGAACGCGAGCAACCTCTGCGATTGCTGCATCAACATCGTCTATGTGTTCAAAGACCAAACACGCAACAACTGCATCTTGAGAGTTATCCGCCACCGGCAATGACGTTGCCGAACCAAGCTGATAACTAGGCCCGCCGCCGCGTTCATTTGCAATTGCGATGTGTAGTTGTGTTGGGTCAATGCCCATCACTTGTGATCCCTGAGCAGCAAGCGCTCTTGCTATCTGCCCGTCACCACAACCAACATCGAGAATTGTGCCGAATCCTTCCAACTCTTCTTTGGCCAGCGGAATGATTTGCTCTTCGTACTCAGGGTCGACACCACCGGTAAAACCATCGATCCACCACTGGGCATGTTGATCCCACAAACCGTTATCTGACATGCAACAACCTTACGATTCAGAGTGAAATTTGTCGTAGATGGCCTGAGCCACTGTCTCGGGTAACCATGTCAATACCGCAAGGTCTTCACGCGTCGCCTTTTTCACAGCATTCACTCCACCCATCTCCTTCACCAATCGCTTGGCACGAGATTCTCCGAGGCCTGCGATGCCATCGAGAGACGACGACACCATTCTCTTGCCTCGTAATTCTCTATGGAAAGTGTTTGCAAATCTGTGGGCTTCATCACGAATGCGCTGCAACATGAAAAGCCCCTCTGTGCCTCGCGGTATGCGCACTGGTTCTTGTTGACCAGGTATGTACACCTCTTCAAACTTCTTTGCCAGCGAGGCGACAGGAATTTCGTCGGTAAGCCCCAACTCTGCAATGACTTCCATCGCGACACCAAGTTGTCCTTTGCCACCGTCGACCAAAAGCAATTGGGGTGGATACGCAAACTTGCCCGGCTTTGTTCCGCGTTCGCCGACAGGTTGATCTCTTTCTTCCACATATGCAGAGAGTCGACGATGAAGCACTTCACGCATGGCGGCGTAATCGTCGTTTCCTGGAACATCCTTTACTTTGAAGCGCCGATACTCACGTTTGTTGGGAAGACCGTCTTCCATCACCACCATTGACCCCACGTAATCGGTTCCTTGTAAATGGGCCATGTCATAGCACTCAATGCGCAAGGGGGCCTCGGGCAACATGAGAAGGTCTTGCAATTCCGACAAGGCTCGACTGCGCGAATTGTGATCACTGGCCCGCTTCAAGCGGTGACGTACAAACTCTTCTCGTGCATTCACCGTGACGGTCTCGTGCAGTTCACGCTTATCGCCACGTTGGGGCACCCTGAAAACAACTTGAGAACCACGCAAGTGCTTCAACCATTCGGCATATGTCTCGGCGTGGTCCGGCAAGACCGGAACCAGCACATGAGAAGGTATGCCAAGTGGCGGCTGATCGCCGTACATCTCTTCAAGAACGCGGTCGACCAAGCCCCCAGGAGAGAGATCTTCCACTTTGTCGAGAATGAATCCCTTACGCCCGACAACTCTCCCCTTGCGCACAAAGAACACCTGGATGGCAGCCTCGAGATCATCATCAGCAATTCCAATGATGTCTAGGTCTTCATCTCGCTCGCCCACCATCTGTTGTTTCTCAATGGCGCGCATTACTCCGCCTAAACGATCACGTAGTCGTGCTGCGCGTTCAAACTCCAGTGCACCTGAGGCTTCAGACATTTCTTTCTGCAACAAAGACACCACTTCGTCTGTATCTCCGTCCAAGAATGAGAGAAGTTGACGAACATGTTCGGTGTATTGCTCCGCAGAGATCTCGCCCACGCATGGTCCAGAACATTTCTCAATATGAAAAAGCAAACACGGCCGACCAAGGCGTTGATGTTGATTGAACTTTCCCTGAGAACAGGTGCGCACAGGGAACGTGCGCAACAGCAGATCAAGAGTCTCACGAATAGCCCAAGCGTGCGGGTACGGACCGAAATAGCGGGTGCCTTTTCGTTTTGTTCCACGCATCACAACTGCACGTGGCCACTCTTCATCCACGGTGACCGCAAGGAATGGATAGCTCTTGTCATCTCGAAGTCGCACATTGAAACGCGGTCGATGCTGCTTAATGAGTGAGAACTCCAGCATGAGCGCTTCGACTTCGTTGCGTACCTCAATCCACTCCACTGAGTGAGCGGCGTTCACCATGGATGCAGTGCGGGGATGCATTTGGAGTTGGTCTTGGAAATAACTGGAGAGCCGAGAACGAAGGTTTGCAGCCTTGCCCACATAGATGACTCGACCATGTTCATCTTTGAACTGGTACGACCCTGGCTGAGTGGGAATAGAACCGACGGCGGGACGCTGAACAGCCACAGTTACTTCTTCGGCTTCGCCGCAGCCTTTTTCACTGGCGCTTTCTTGGCAGGGACCTTCTTTGGCTTCGCAGGTTTCTTGGCCGGCATTGAGGCCGATGCCTTCTTTCCGGACACCTTCAGCGAACTCTTCGCTTCAGGCATTCCGAGAAGTGGTGCCAGGTACCTTCCCGTATGGCTAGCAGCAATAGCGGCAATGTGTTCTGGCGTTCCGGTGCCCACAATTGCTCCGCCGCCGCTGCCACCTTCTGGCCCCAAATCGATAAGCCAATCCGCAGTCTTGATGACATCGAGATTGTGCTCAATCACCAACACGGTGTTTCCCTGATCAACCAGTCGTGACAACACTGTGAGCAGACGTCGAACATCTTCAAAGTGCAATCCGGTCGTTGGTTCATCGAGCAGGTACATCGTGTGGCCAGTAGAACGCTTCGCAAGTTCACTAGCCAACTTCACACGCTGCGCTTCACCGCCGGACAATGTTGGTGCCGACTGTCCAAGACGAACGTACCCGAGACCAACATCGACAAGCGTCTGCATGTGTCGGGCAATGGTTGGCTGATTAGAGAAGAAGTCGAGAGCCTCTGAAATAGGCATGTTGAGTACTTCGGCAATGTTCTTGCCCTTGAACGTGATGTCGAGCGTGTCTCGGTTGTAACGGTCGCCCTTGCACACTTCGCACGGCACATACACATCAGGCAAGAAGTGCATTTCAATCTTGATGGTTCCGTCTCCAGAACAGGCTTCGCATCGGCCGCCTTGAACATTGAAACTAAAACGTCCGGGCATGTAGCCACGAACCTTTGCTTCTGGAGATGCTGCAAACAATTTTCGAATGGAATCGAAAACACCGGTGTACGTAGCAGGGTTCGAGCGTGGCGTACGACCAATGGGAGATTGATCCATATCGATCACTTTGTCGATGGCATCGATGCCTTCAACAGTGCGGTGGCGACCTGGTGCTTCCTTACTCTTGTAGATGCGCTGCATCATGGCAGGCAGCAAGATGTCTCGAATGAGAGTGCTCTTGCCGCTTCCCGATACGCCGGTGACTGCAACAAAACAACCAAGAGGAATGTCTACATCAAGGTCTTGCAAGTTGTGTTCACGAGCACCACGAACCGTGATGACATCACCCGAAGGTGTTCTGCGATTTTGGGGAACTTCAATTGTTGCAACACCAGTGAGATACCGACCAGTGACGGAATCCTTTGCTTTTGCGATACCGGGCACCGGTCCGCTGTAAACAACTTCCCCACCGTGTTCTCCGGCACCTGGACCAATGTCGACGATCCAGTCGCTTTCCTTAATGGTCTCCTCGTCATGCTCAACGACAATCACCGTGTTTCCGAGGTCACGCAGTCGCAACAGAGTTTCTATGAGACGACGATTATCGCGCTGGTGCAATCCGATGCTGGGCTCATCGAGCACGTACAAGGTGCCGACCAAACCTGACCCAATTTGGCTGGCGAGTCGAATGCGTTGCGCTTCGCCACCGGCCAACGTGCCGGCAGAACGGGACAAAGTCAGATAGTCAAGGCCGACGTCTAGCAAGAATCCGAGTCGAGCATTGATTTCCTTGGTGACTCGCTCAGCGATCATTGCATCACGTTGGCTGAGTGTGAGCCCAGCCAAAAATGCTGCTGAGTCCCCAATAGACATGTCACACACTTCAGAGATGTTGCGGTCGTTGATAGTGATGGCCAAAGTGGATGGCTTCAAGCGGGCACCCTCACACGCGGGACACGGCACTTCTCGCATGTAGGTCTCGAATTGTTCGCGAGTCCAATCGCTCTCGGCGTCTGCGTGACGTCGCTTGATCCATGGGATCACACCTTCATACTGCGTGCTGAATTGACGAACTTTTCCGAAACGATTTCGGTACTTCACCTGCATGGCACCTGATTTGCCCTGCAACACCAATTTCTGATGTTTTGCGGAGATCTTCGACCATGGCTTCTCCATGTCGATACCTTCTTGCTCGGCTACTGCACCCAACATGCGATGGAAGTAGGCGGTATGTGCGCTGCGCCATGGAGCAATAGCACCCTCGGCAAGGCTCATTGAGTTGTCCGGGATTACTAATTCGGCGTCCACTTCAAACTTGGTACCAAGACCATCGCAGTTCTCACATGCACCGTACGGAGAGTTAAACGAGAAATTACGTGGGGCTGGTTCGTCGAAACTAGAGCCGCATTTTGGACATGCCAAGTGTTGGCTGAATGTCAGCGTCTCGCTATCGGAGCCATCTTTGCTCACAAGCTCAACCCCAGCGACACCGTCAGCAAGTTTCAGGGCTGTCTCTAATGAGTCGGTGAGGCGACGTTCAATATCGTCGCGCCGAACCAGACGGTCGACGATGATGTCGATGCTGTGATTCTCGTAGCGGGCGAGCTTTTCGCCAGACGCCAGGAACTCAGCGATGTCACGCACTTCACCGTCAATACGGGCACGCACGAAACCCTGACCAGCAAGGTCGGCCAGCAACGTGTCGTACTCGCCTTTGCGCCCTCGCACAACAGGAGCGAGAACCTGAAAACGAGTCCCCTCTTCGAGCGTCATGATGCGATCAACAATTTGTTGGGGAGTCTGTCGCTGCAACTTCGTGCCGTCGTTAGGACAATGTTGTATTCCTATTCGCGCGTAGAGAAGACGCAAATAGTCATAGATCTCGGTGATGGTTCCCACAGTGGACCGCGGGTTACGCGATGCCGACTTCTGGTCGATAGAAATTGCCGGAGACAGACCTTCAATCACGTCAACGTCTGGCTTGTCCATTTGTCCAAGGAACTGGCGGGCGTACGCAGACAAACTCTCTACATAGCGACGTTGACCTTCTGCGTAGATGGTGTCGAATGCAAGAGAACTTTTACCACTACCGGACAACCCTGTGAACACGATGAGTTGATCGCGAGGCAGTTCGAGGCTGATGTTCTTTAGGTTGTGTTCACGCGCACCCCGAACAATGATTTTCTCAGCCACGGTACGAGGCTACCTAGTTGCTAACGAGCGTCACGAAGTTCGCGCCGCAGGTCGTTGATTTCGTCTCTGAGACGTGCGGCATACTCGAACTTCAATTCAGTAGCCGCCTGATTCATCTCGTCTTCAAGGGTCTGGATGAGGCGCGCGATGTCCTGCTGTGGCATGGACTTAATCTCCCTCTGCACCTTGTCTCGCTCGCGGTTACGACGTACACCCTTGCCAGGAACGGGAGCCGTGTTATCCCCACCCGTCAACACAGACAAGATGTCTCCTACTGCTTTTCGAATGGTTTGAGGGTTGATGTTGTGTTCCAAGTTGTACGCAATTTGGGTTTCGCGACGACGCTTGGTTTCGCCAATTGCGCGCTCCATAGATGGCGTGATTTTGTCGGCGTACATGACTACTTGCCCAGCCACGTTTCGCGCCGCACGGCCGATCATCTGAATAAGCGACGTTTCACTTCGGAGGAAACCTTCTTTGTCGGCATCGAGAATGGCCACAAGCGACACTTCTGGTAGGTCGAGACCCTCTCGCAAGAGGTTGATACCAACAAGGACGTCAAATTCTCCCAGACGCAAGCCACGAAGAATTTCAATTCGTTGCAAGGTGTCGATGTTGGAGTGCAAATACCGAACGTTGAGGCCCTGCTCCAGCAGGTACTCCGTGAGATCTTCTGCCATCTTCTTTGTAAGAGTGGTGATGAGTACTCGGTCCCCTACCTCCACTCGGCCGCGCACCATTTCGATGATGTCGTCAATTTGTCCTTTGGTAGGCCGAACAATGACTTCGGGGTCTACAAGGCCAGTGGGACGAACAATCTGTTCAACAACTTTCGTGCTGTGTTTCAATTCAAACGGCGCAGGTGTAGCCGACATAAAGATGCACTGATTGATGCGCTCAAATGTCTCCTCGAAGCGAAGCGGCCGATTATCACGTGCACTGGGCAAGCGAAAGCCATGTTCCACCAAGGTGTCCTTGCGACTTCTGTCTCCGGCGAATTGAGCATGCAACTGTGGAACCGCGACATGGCTTTCGTCGATGATGAGCAAGAAATCTTTCGGGAAATAGTCGAGCAATGTAAACGGAGGCTCCCCGGGCTGACGGCCATCGATGTGCATGGAGTAGTTCTCGATGCCATTGCAATAACCCATCTCTTGAATCATCTCAAGGTCGTATTGGGTTCGCATACGAAGTCTTTGGGCTTCAAGCAGTTTTCCTTGGCTCTCAAATAACGCCAACTGTTGTTGCAGCTCATCTTCAATACCGCGAATGGCTTTGCGCAGTCTGTCGTCACCGGCCACATAGTGAGTGGCGGGAAAAATGAGCAACTCAGAGGGTTCGGAAAGTGTTTCACCAGTGAGAGGATCGATCATGGTGATTCGGTCGATGGTGTCGCCGAACATTTCAATGCGAACAACATTCTCTTCGTAGGCGGGATGCACCTCAATGGTGTCGCCGCGAACTCGGAAATTGCCGCGCCCAAGGGTCATGTCGTTGCGGTCGTATTGGAGATCTACCAATCTCCTCAACATGCTGCGTTGGTCGTAGTCGACACCTACGTGAACTTCAAGTAGTTGGCCCTTGTACTCGTCGGGGTCGCCCATGCCGTAGATACACGAAACACTTGCCACCACAATGGTGTCGCGCCTCGTGAGCAAGGCGGCAGTTGCAGAGTGACGAAGTCGATCAATTTCTTCGTTGATTGAGGAGTCCTTTTCGATGTACGTATCACTAGAGGGGATGTACGCCTCGGGTTGGTAATAGTCGTAGTAACTAACGAAGAACTCAACACGATTGTGCGGAAAGAACTCTTTCATTTCCTGGGCCAACTGCGCAGCAAGACTCTTGTTGGGAGCCAAGATAAGCGTTGGGCGCTGTGTCTTTTCAATTGTCCAAGCAATGGTGGCCGACTTACCCGAACCGGTGATACCCAACAATGTCTGAAAACGCTCACCATCTTGTATTCCAATACTGAGCTCGGAGATGGCTTTGGGTTGATCGCCTGCCGGAGCAAAGTCGGATACAACCTGAAAAGACGTCACGAGGAAATCGTACAGAGCGGTTCTGTCAGCCGTTGTTAGTGCGACTGCCGGCATCGGGGGCTGCTGGCGGCAACGCGCACGCCCATTGCCACACGAGATCCACTTGTGATTTCAGTGAGTGCATGTCTCCTGAATTATCGATGACCTTGTCGGCAATTTCTAGACGCTTTTCACGTGATGCCTGTTTGGCAATGCGTGCTCGAGCATCTCCTTCGTTCATTGAGCGAAAGTTGACTAAGCGCTCAATCGCTAGTTCAACCGGAACATCAACCACGATGACACCGCAGAGACCTTTGCGTGGATTCTCTGCCAGTAACGGAATGTCCAGGACCACAACTTTATGTTTCTTCAATGCTGGCAATACACGGCACCACCAGGGGCTCTTGTCGGCCTCTTTCATTCGCCTGTCCATCTCCGCCGCGACTGCTGGATGAACAATCTTGTTGAGATCCTTCAATGCCTCCGGGTCTGAGAATGCAATTGCGGCAAGTGCGGCCCTATCTAGCGATCCATCGCTCGTAATGATGGAATCGCCAAAGCGTTCAGCGAGAACCTTGAGAAGCGGTGCACCGGTGGATTGAAGTTCACGAGTGATGGCGTCGGCATCAATAATGACGGCTCCGTGCTCGGCAAGCAACGAAGACACCGTGGATTTACCCGATCCAATCCCACCGGTAAGGCCCAGAAGGATCACGTGATCACGCCTTATTCAGCAGCAGGTGCTTCGGCGCCGGCTTCGCCAGGCTGACCGTATTCCTTGTAGTACTCAGCCCAGGCAGCTTCGCGTTCGGTGTCGTCTCCGCCCACCCAGTTGCCATGCTCGTCCACCTGGAATTGACCTTGGTATTCAGCTGCAAGTTCGCCACCTTCGGCGGCCTGCTTGATGGAGATAGAAATACGACGACGTGCGAGGTCGAGATCGATGATCTTGACCCACAACTCTTCGCCTGGAGCAACCACTTGCTCCGCTGCTTCCACGTGGTGTGCAGACATTTCTGAAATGTGCACGAGACCTTCGATGCCGTCGCCCACTTGAACGAATGCGCCGAAAGGAACGAGCTTGGTAACACGACCGTAGACAAGCTGACCAACTTCGTGGCTGTTTGCAAACTCTTGCCATGGGTCTTGCTGTGTTGCCTTCAGAGAGAGGCTGATGCGCTCGCGGCTGAAGTCGACATCGAGAACCTGAACAGTTACTTCGTCGCCAATCTGAACCACTTGTGATGGGTGCTCAACATGCTTCCATGACAATTCGGACACGTGAATGAGTCCGTCCATGCCACCGAGGTCTACGAATGCGCCGAATGCAACGACCGACGAGACCTTGCCGTGACGAATCTCGCCAGACTTGAGGTTGTTGAGGAAGTCATCGCGAGTTTCCTTCTGGTTCTCTTCCAAGAATCCGCGACGAGACAACACAACGTTGTTGCGGTTGCGGTCGAGTTCGATGATCTTTGCGTCGATGACCTGGCCGATGTACGGCTGCAGGTCGCGCACGCGGCGAAGTTCTACAAGTGATGCAGGCAAGAATCCACGAAGGCCGATGTCGACGATGAGTCCACCCTTGACAACTTCGATGACGGTTCCATGTACAACGCCGTCATTTTCCTTCTTGCGCTCAATTTCGCCCCAGGCCTTTTCGTACTGAGCACGCTTCTTTGAAAGAACAAGACGTCCTTCTTTGTCTTCAAGAGTGAGGACAAGCGCTTCAATCTTTTCGCCGAGTGCCACAACGTCGTGCGGGTTGACATCGTTCTTGATGGCCAGTTCGCGCGTTGGGATAACACCCTCGGTCTTGTATCCGAATTCGAGCAACACTCCGTCGCGGTCGATCTTGACGACGGTGCCAGTAACAAGCTGACCGTCTTTGAGTTCCACCATGGTGCCATCGATGGCATCTGCGAAGCTGGTGGAGAGATCACGTTCTGTGATTTGGCGAGGTGTGTAATTACCTTCCGCGTCGAATGTTCCCATAGGAGCGGAAGTAAGAGTTGCGTCGGACAAGGATGTGGTCTTTCGAGATGGATAAATACGTATCGGTGGGGACCTAAAGGTCACCCTCCCGTCGGAAGGGCGAAGCAAACGCTACCACCAGAAACTCTGAACTCTCAGTGGTGGCGGGCGCTTCTCGGTACTCACCCGGGTCCACACTAGAGATGCTGTGGGGCTCGAAATGACAGGCCCGAAGCATGATGCGTAGCTCGCGAGGTGTGTAACACCCAGTCCACAGGTCCACGGTCTGCCCCACGCCCTCCTGATTGCGAATCTCAGTTACTTCATGGCTGACACCCGTTCCAGCATCGAAGGTGGCTTGTTCGAAGTATTTCACCGCGAAGTAAGCGTTGAACGCCGACAAGGCAAGGCCCGCCCCCTCTTTCAGCGAGCGGCGAATACCAGACAGCACATCGATGTCCTGACCGTTAGCGGTCATGAGGCCAAAGGCTCCTTGGCACAGACAGATGGCTGCGTCGAACTCGTTCTCGAAGGTGAGCGCACGTGCATCCATTCTCTGGAAGGTTGCTCCGCTGGGTGCCGACTGCCGCGCAAGATCCACGAAGGTCTGGCTGATGTCTATGCCGTGGACAGTGATTCCCCGTTGAGCCAATTCGTACGCGTGACGACCGGGTCCACAACCAACGTCAAGTACTCGCATTCCTGGCACAAGACCAAGGACAGAGACGATGTGATCAATCTCTTGTGCAGTTCCCTTAGTGAACGAGTAACGCAAATATGCAGAACCCATGTGGTCTGCCATTGGCTCAAACCAATGCGACCCCACGTCGCTAGACACGATGAGTTACGCCTTTGCTTCGGCCCAGGTTGGACCCCATGCTGCGTTTACTTCCAGAGGCACCCGCAAAGACGCTGCATCGTGCATGGCCTGCAGAACGAGAGGGCCAACAGTTTCCTTCTCGTCCGTTTGCACTTCAACAATGACTTCATCGTGCACCTGCAGAACTACGCGTGACGCAAACTGACCTGCGTCTAACAATTGATCGATGCGAACAAGAGCAATCTTGAAAATGTCCGCAGCCAATCCCTGAATAGCTGCGTTCATCGCTTGGCGCTCCCCCGCTTGGCGAACTCTGAAATTGTCGCTGCGCAATTCTTCGATAGGGCGACGACGACCAAACAGCGTCTCGGTGTATCCGAGTTTGCGCGCTTCATGTACCGCATCGTCCATGTACTGCTTCACATTTGGAAAAGCGGCAAAGTACGAATTCAGAATGTTTGCAGCTTCGTCAACGGGGATAGCCAATCTTTGACTGAGACCATAAGCCTCCATTCCATAAGCAAGCCCGTACGACACCATTTTTGCTTTGGAACGCTGATCATGCGTGACGTCTGCAGGTTTCACGCTGAACACACGCGCCGCTGTTGCTTTATGAATGTCTTCACCTGCTTCAAACGCAGAGATAAGACCTGGGTCATTCGCAAGATGAGCAATACAACGCAACTCGATTTGGTTGTAGTCGGCAACGAGAAGCTCGGAACCCTTCGGCGCAACAAATGCTGTGCGAAAGACACGCCCTTCGTCTGTGCGAACAGGAATGTTGTGCAAGTTTGGTTTGTCGCTACTGAGGCGACCGGTTCGCGCCACTGTCTGATGGAAGGTGGCGTGAATACGACCGTCGGCTTGAACTTCCGACAACAATCCTTCTCCGTAGGTAGAGCGCAACTTTTCTACCTCACGGAAGCGAAGTAGCGGACCAATGAACTCGGGCCATTCATCGTGCAGTTTCTCCAACGTGGCCGCATCGGTGCTGTAGCCGGTTTTGGTCTTCTTCCCCGGTGTCAAACCATGTTCGGTGTACAGAATTTCGCGCAACTGAGTGGGTGAATTGATGTTGAAATCTCGACCCGCAATAGCGCGCAATGTGGTCGTAAGTTCCACGGTTTCTTCCGTGAGCTTGGCGCGAATGGCTTCTAATGCAGTGCGGTCAACCGCCACGCCGATGTATTCCATCTTGGCCAAGACCCGCACCAACGGATTCTCTATGTCGTTGTATAGAGAGATGTTTCCCACATCGGCTAGCTGAACACGCAGAACATCGGCCAAAGCCGCTGTCACAAGTGACGCTTCCACACAGAGCGCCTCGGAACCCGCATCTGCCTCACCGGAGAAATCAAACTGACCATCAGATTCTGCAACAACGCCAACTTCTGTTCCCAGAACGTTCAACGCAACATCGGCAAGTGTGTAACCAGAACGCGATGGATCGATGAGATAAGCGGCAATCGCAGTGTCGAGCGTGAGTCCACGCAGATCTATTCCACTGTGCAACAGAACACGCATTACTGGTTTGGCATCGTGCAACACCAGTGGCTTCTCACACAACACTTTTGCCACAGCATTGTCGGACAGAAGGTCCATTGACACATACGCAACACGTCCTGTTGGTGCGCTCAGTACAAACGACACGCCCTTCAAGGATGATCGCCCCGGTTCACCTTCGAAATGCGGGGCAAGCACCAACTCAGGTACCTCAGCAAGAAGAGTAAGCGCCTCATCTACTGAGCCAACACGAACAACTTCATTCACTACGAGATTCATGTCAACACTGACATGAGCCTCCACCAACTCCGACTCTGAGACCGAGCCGCGAACGGACCAACCTTGTGTGGCGATGGTGTCTTTCAGCCGTTTCGCCATTGTCTTGAACTCCAAGAAATCGAACATCTTGGACGATGCAGCGACATCGGGCCGCGGTGCAAGCTCCAACAAATTGATGTCGAGTGGAACATCACGCCGGAGGATCATCATTTCTGCATTGCGAATAACACGCTCTCCGTGTTCCAACAAGCCCGCCTTCAACTTGGGGGTTTGATCGTTCGCTGCGGCAACAACAGATGCAATATCTCCGTACTGCATCATCAACTTCGCCGCAGTCTTTTCACCCACACCTGGAATGCCAGCAAGGTTGTCGCTCGGGTCTCCGCGCAATGCCGCATAATCGGCATATAACGCTGGGGTCACACCCGTTCTCTCGAGAATTCCTGCTTCGTCATAGAGCGCGTAATCGCTGACTCCACGTTTGTTGTACAGCACACGAACGTGAGGGTCATGAACCAACTGGTAACTGTCTCTATCGCCCGTCACGATGATGACGTCGTTGCCTTCATCTTCGGCAAGCTTGGCCATAGTGGCAATGAGATCGTCGCCTTCGAAGCCTGGCTTTTCGATCCATCGAATACCTAGTGCGTCGAGAAGCTCGCGAATGATTCCCAGTTGCTGAATGAGAGTCTCAGGCGCCTTCTCACGTTGGGCTTTGTATTCGGGAATTGCTTCATGACGAAAAGTGGGTTCAGGCCTATCGAACACCACGACGAGTCCGTCAGGTTTGTGATCTTTTACCAAGGTGAGAAGCATGGTGGTGAAGCCGTACACAGCATTGGTCACCTGGCCGCTTGCATTTGACATGTCTTCGGGCAATGCGAAGAAAGCGCGATATGCAAGTGAGTTTCCGTCGAGCGCCATGAGGAGCATGACGTACCTCTTTCTTAGTCGGGCTTCAGTTCGCCAGACACAATCATGTCAGCAACAGCCTTCATGGTTGTGCGGTGATTCATCGCGCCACGCTGAATAAACCCATACGCATCGGCCTCAGACATTTTGTGAGTATCGATGAGTACACCTTTGGCTCGATCAATTGACTTACGTGCCTCCAACTGCTCTCCCAATACTTCCACTTCACCGTTGAGCGCCTGCATCTCCCGAAAGCGTCCGATAGCTACTTCGATAGCAGGAATGAGGTCGCTCTTTTGGAACGGCTTCACAAGGTACGCCAGAGCACCGGCATCGCGGGCTTCTTCAATGACCTCGCGTTGAGAGAATGCGGTGAGAACCAACACTCCACAAATGCGATCTTTCGTAATGAGCCGTGCTGCTTCCAAGCCATCCATGCCGGGCATCTTGATGTCCAAGATGGCAAGGTCGGGACGCAACTCGCGAACGAGATCTACCGCCTTGTCTCCACGACCAGTTTCACCAACAACGTCGTAGCCCTCTTCTTCAAGGGTCTCTTTCAAATCGAGGCGAATGATCGCTTCGTCTTCTGCAATCACCACACGAATGGTCATGACCGGCTCTCTTTCATTCGATCGAGAAGCTCATTAATGCGATTCTCTAGTTCAGCTATCTCTGCAACAACCGACGCATGGTGACGCACAATTGCGTCGGCGTGTTTCTTTGCTTCTCGATATTCGAAATCTGCTCCAGGAGTTTCCGATACGAGCGCACGCAAGGAGAGCTCGTCGGCATCGTCGACGAGCTGGCTCTTTTGGTCTTCGACGACTCTGAGTTCCTCGCGTAGTTCACGCAGGCGCCCAGAGGCTTGCGTCAATTTGCGTTGAAGTAGTCGCTGACCCATCGGAGTGAGTGTATGAATCACCTGGGTGCCCGAGGTGGGACTCGAACCCACACGCCCTCACGGACAACGGATTTTGAATCCGTCGCGTCTGCCATTCCGCCACTCGGGCCAGGGTCTAAGAGCGTACAGCCGAGATTGCTACTGAGAGGTAACCGATAGAGAAGACCTTAGGGGTCTAAGGTTTTTCCACCATGCTCGCGTTTACCTTCCCCGGCCAAGGCTCCCAACGACCCGGCATGGGTCGTCCATGGGTGGGCCACGACAGTTGGGAGTTGGTCGATGAGGCGTCCGACGTGGCTGGACGCGACGTGAGCGCCCTTTTGCTCGATGCCGATGCCGAAGAATTGAAAGACACCCGCAACGCTCAGCTCACCACTTTTGTCTCCAGCCTCATGGTGCTCGATGCTGTTGAACGCCTCGGCATTGAACCCAGCTTTTGCGCGGGACACAGTTTGGGTGAATACACCGCTCTTACTGCCACCGGCGCATTGTCATTTGAAGACGGAGTTCGCCTTGTGGTGGAACGCGCCGATGCCATGCATGAAGCAGGTATGGCGAGCCCGGGCACCATGGCCGCAGTGCTCGGACTCGATGACGATCTTGTTGAAGTTGCCTGCAGACGCGCAGATGCAGATGTTTGGGTTGCCAACTTCAATGCTCCGGGCCAAGTAGTCATTGCTGGTGCGCCTAACGCTGTGGCCGCTGCAGGTCTGCATGCCAAAGAACTCGGCGCAAAAAAGATCATGCCGCTGCAGGTATCTGGCGCTTTCCACACTCCATTCATGACGGCAGCGCGTGAACGTTTGCGATCCGCAATTGCTCTTGCATCACCACGCGACATTGAAGTTCCTGTTGTCTCAAATGTTGATGCCCTGGCTCATGCAAATGGCGAAGAATGGTCATCTCTGCTCTCTGCTCAACTCTCAAGCCCTGTGCGATGGAAGCATTGTTTGCTCACATTGGCTGAAGCTGGAGTGACCGGTTTTGTTGAACTTGGACCAGGCGGCGTGCTGACGGGAATGGCCAAACGCACCGTGGACAACGCACGCACAATCAGCGTTGCCACTCCAGAGGAGTTGGACAAGCTCATCGAATGGGTGGATGCGTCTTCCCCAGTTGCTACGGCTCAGGTTGAGGGGGAACACCTCTTTGCAGTGGAGCGTTTGGTAGTGAGTCCTTCTGCGGGAGTGTTTACACCGGCGCCAAATATTGGTGTCGGAACCACAATCAATGTGGGGCTCGTTATCGGCCATGTTGGCGAGACAGAAGTGCGCACACCGTTCGCAGGCATCATTCAGAACTACATCGCCGTCGAAGGCGAACGCGTTACAACTCATCAGCCAATTGCATGGCTGCGGACTCACTAGGACACCCGACATGCCAAAGATTCCTGCACATGTGCGTGGTGCTCGCTTCACAGGCTGGGGTACGGCGTTGGGTCACAAGGTGGTCTCTAATGACGACCTGGCGAAAACCATGGACACCAACGACGAATGGGTCCGTGAACGTACTGGTATTCAACGTCGACACATTGGTGGCACAACATCTGAACTAAGCGCAATTAGCGGAGCGGCTGCAATGAAAATGGCAGGCGTTGATCCAGCCAGCATCGACGCACTCATCCTTGCCACCACAACGCCAGATCGAACAGTTCCAGGAACATCTGCAACGGTTCAGAATTTGCTAGGTCTGAGCTGCGGAGCATTCGATATCAACGCTGCGTGTTCCGGGTTTGTGTACGCGTTGGTGAATGCCCACGGACTTATCGCAATGGGCGCAGAACGAGTACTTCTCATCGGTACCGACACCCTTGCTCGCATCACCGATTGGACAGACCGAAATACTGCTGTGCTTTTCGCCGATGGCTCAGGAGCTGCCGTTCTTGAAGCAACGTCTGGTCGCGGTCATCTTCTCGGATGGGATTTAGATGCCGATGGAAGCGCTGAAGAGATCTTGTTTGCAGAACTTGGCGGCAACATCCAGATGGAAGGAAAAGAAGTCTTTCGTCGGGCCGTGCGCATCATGGTGGATAGCGCACAAAAGTCGATGGCTCACGCAGGCGTCACTGCCGAGGACATTTCCGTCATTGTTCCCCACCAAGCAAACATTCGCATTATCACTGCAGCGTGTGATCGCCTTGGTATTCCTATGAACAAAGCCGCAGTGGTTCTTCACGAAACAGGCAATACATCTTCTGCATCAATTCCGCTCGCACTGTTTGCCGACCTGGGTCAAATCAAGCCAAAGCAAGGAGACCTTGTTTTGCTGGTTGGTTTCGGTGCCGGAATGACAGCTGCTAGCGCAATTCTTGAATGGGGTGCACAATGAGCAGAGTTGTCCTTATCACTGGCGGATCACGCGGTATCGGTCTTGCGTGCGCACAACGATTCGCTGCGCTGGGAGACAAAGTTGCCGTTACGTACAACTCTTCTCCGCCTCCATCGGAGTTTTTTGGGGTCAAGTGCGATGTCACCAACACAGACGAAGTCGATGCCGCTTTCACCGCTGTTGAGGAACACTTTGGGCCCGTAGAGATTCTGGTGTCTAATGCTGGAATCACGAAAGACACGCTCTTGCTTCGCATGAGCGAAGCAGATTTCTCTGCAGTCGTCGACGCCAATCTCACTGCAGCCTTTCGTGTTGTCAAACGCGCCACTCCAAAGATGCTGAAAGCGCGCTCGGGTCGCATCATTCTCATGTCCTCCGTCGTTGGGCTTCTTGGCTCTGCAGGCCAAGCCAACTACGCAGCGTCCAAGGCTGGCCTCGTGGGGTTTGCGCGCAGCCTGGCACGAGAACTTGGTTCGCGAAGCATCACAGTGAATGTTGTTGCTCCTGGGCCGGTTTCCACAGACATGACCGCGGCTCTTGGAGAAGACCGCCTGAAAGAACTCACCGATGCTGTTCCCCTCAGCCGAATGGCATCCCCTGAAGAAATTGCAGGCGTCGTTGCATTTCTCGCCGGATCAGATGGCGGGTACATCACCGGAGCAGTCATCCCTGTGGACGGCGGTTTGGGTATGGGCCACTAGGCAAAAGAACACTCACAGCCTGTGCGCTGTGCGAAAATAGACAAGAACCAAGGAGGGCCCTATGAGCCAAGAAAATTTCGATCGTTTCGTGAAGTGCGCAGTGGCAACACTTGGCGTAGAGGCTTCTCAGGTCACTCGCGAAGCAAAGTTTGCAGATGACCTTGATGCAGACTCACTTGACGTTGTGGAACTGGTCATGGAACTCGAAGAAGAGTTCGGTATCGAAGTTCCCGAAGAAGATCTCAATGATGTCACCACGGTTGGACAAGCGTTCGACATCATCATGAGCAAGATCTAAACAGCAAGATCTCTTCAACATGATTGGTGCAGGTCATCGCGTTGCCATTACGGGCTACGGAGTCGTCGCTCCGTGTGGTCTTGGTAAAGACGCGTACTGGAAAGGTCTTCTCGGCCCAGGTGTAACTGGAACCAAGTCGACCACTATCGAGAATTGGGATCCACTTCCTTACTTCGAGAACTCCAAAGAGGCCCGTCGCGCCGACCTCGTAGAGCAATACGCGCTAGCAGCCGCTGCCGAGGCATTCGAGCAAGCCGGAAAACCAAACGTGGATCCGTCGCGATTCGGAACAATTTTCGCGACGGGAATTGGCGGGCTACACACCCTTGAAGAACAGGTGCAAATTCGCCTTGAGAAAGGCGACCGACGAGTCTCGCCATTTCTCGTGCCAATGATGATGGCGAACGCCTCTGGTGCTGCCATTTCTATGCGTTACGGACTTCAGGGCCCCAATGAAACCATCTGTACTGCGTGTGCCGCTGGCACTCACGCCATCGGATACGCCGCGCGCCTTATTGCGTGGGGTCGCTGCGATGCAGTTGCTACCGGTGGCTCTGAATGCGCTGCCACCGATACCGCTCTTGCGGGATTCGGAAACATGACCGCGTTGTCTTCAACCGGCGTCTCTATGCCATTCGATGCTAAGCGCGACGGATTTGTCATGGGTGAGGGTGCGGCAGTGTTCATTCTCGAGCGCTACGACCTCGCTGTAGCTCGTGGTGCAACCATTCTTGGAGAGATCTTGGGTGCGGGAAGTAATGCCGATGCTCACCACATCACCGCTCCGGCCCCCGGTGGCACGGGGGCAATCGCCTGCATGAAACTTGCTCTCGACGACGCTGGTCTTTCTGCATCAGACATTGCTCTTGTGAACGCACACGGAACATCTACTCCTCTAAACGACGCTGCTGAAGCTCAGGCGGTTTCGGCAGTGTTTGGTGAACGCGCAGTGCCCGTTACAAGCGGTAAAGGCGTCACGGGCCATGCGCTCGGCGCCGCCGGCGCACTGGAAGCAGCTCAGGTGCTGTTGTCCTTCGAACACAAACTCATTCCGCCAACAGCAGGGACAACTGAGTTAGATCCCGCACTTCCCGTCGATTTAGTTCTTGGCGCTGCTCGCGAGTGGACACCAGGTCCTGCCATTTCGAACAACTTCGGTTTTGGCGGACACAACGGCTCCGTCATTATTGCGCCAGCTTCCTAACGCTGGTTCCACTCCTCGCGCGATACCGCCCAGAGTTGTACTCGCCCCACTTCGCTTGGAGCTTCTGGAGTGCGTTCAGATTCTCGAACAACACGAAAACCCAAGGACTCAGGTATTCGCCGCGAACGCTCGTTGGCGATGTCGTGAGCGATAGAGACAACTGAGACCTCAGGCAGAGAAAACGCCACCGTAGCGAGAGCACTCGACGAACGTTGCGCTATCCCCCGCCCTACATGACTGCTTCGCACCCAATAGCCAATCTCGACAGTTCCATCTTCTCCACGTAGATGAAGACCGGTTCCACCAATGCAAACGTCGTTCTCGAAGATGCCCATCGTGAAATTCGAGCGTTGAGCCCACTCATCATCCCATGTACTGATGAGATCTTCTCGTTGCGAAATAGTTTGTGGTTCAAACTTCGCCCACGGCATCCATGGCAAGAGTTCGTTAATGCTTTCCGTGACTGCATCTACAAGTGCCGCGGCATCCTTCAGTTCATACTTGCGAATCACTAGTTCTTCGCACTCAATTCGAGTGGGGACAACCGACTGCAGCCAGGCCATGTCTAGAGCGTAGATGAGGGCGCAACCGAGACAGACCCGAATTACTTGTCGGCAAAAACAAACATGAGGTCAAGCTCGCACGCCACTTCGCCATTCAATAGCGCCTGACCCGCACCTTTGCCTGCTCGCGCGCTCATACGCCCGAGCTCTACAACAAGCTCAAGTTCGTCACCAGGACCAACCTGTTTACGAAATCTTGCACCGTCGATTCCACCGAACAGTGGCAACTTATTCGCATGATCGGGGGAAGTAAGCACGCAGTACGCGCCAACTTGAGCAATGGCCTCACACATCAACACACCTGGCAGTGTTGGGCGCCCAGGAAAGTGTCCTTCAAAGAACCATTCATCTCCGGTGAGTTTCCAATGACCCGTTGCGCTCACACCAGAGACAAGTGCGCTGACGCGGTCAACAAAGAGAAATGGCGCACGGTGCGGCAACACATCGATGGGATTCGGAAAAGAACTCATCTACCCAAAGCCTTCAGCAAGTTCTTTGGCGTGTCCGCTGGAGAGATCTTGTACCACGCTTCCAAAATGACGCCATCTTGAATAAGAAACGCGGAGCGTTCAATACCCATGTACTTTCGTCCGTACATCGATTTTTCCTTCCACACCTTGTACGCCTCCGCGACCGTGTGCTCGGTATCTGCAAGTAACGGAAAACCGAGTTCGTACTTGTCGTCGAACTTCTTCTGTTTGGCAGGAGTGTCGGGACTGATTCCCACCACTGCTGTCCGGCCGATGTCGCCCAGAATGTCGCGCAACCCACACGACTGCGTTGTGCACCCTGGCGTGTCAGCCTTTGGGTAGAAATACACCAACACCTTCTTCTTGCCCATTTTGGCTAAAGAGAATGATTTGCCATCTTGATCAAGCAACTCAATCTTCGGTGCTTGTGAACCTGGTTTCAACATGAACTCAGATTAGTTCTTGCGACGCAGTCCATGACCATAGAAGCCACCTTTGGGGCGGGCATGAGCGTGATAGTGATCAGGGATAGTACGCATGTTGTCGTCAATACGCATTTCAAACTCAAAGTGAGCATCCACAACAATTTCCAACTTGTCGTGAAGTCGCTGCTTTACATCATCTGGCGGATGTGGGTCGTGTGTTCGCCACACCACCATTGGCACACCGCAACTCTCGCATTCGGCTATCCAGCATTCATCATCTTCAAAGAACCACTCCGACATCCGTGCGGCTTCGCACAACTCGCAGGTGTCTCCCCCAAAGATGCTCACGTCACCACTTTTCAGAGTCGAGGGCTGCGCGCACTTCCGCCACGTATGCACCAACGGAATCGGCTCCACCTTCAATCATCCGGCGAACAACCGACGCTCCCATGATGACGCCATCGGCAACTTTGCTGGCCTCGACGGCTTGTTCGGCGTTTGAAACACCAACACCCACCAACACCGGCATTGATGTCACCTTCTTGACACGCGCGGCTAGCGCAGTTGCTGTTCCCGCAAGGCTTGAGCGTTCGCCAGTAACCCCAAGAAGTCCCACTGAGTACACAAAGCCTCTCGCGCGCGCGGTCACGCGGGGCAAGCGTTCGTCTGGTGCGGTTGGCGCAGCCAACATCACTGTCTCGACTCCCGCAGCATCAGCAGCTGCTGTCCAATCGCCCGACTCTTCTAATGGAAGATCGGGGATGATGGCCGCTGACACACCTGCTGCAGCAAGATCGGCTGCGAATCGTTCATGACCTGCATGAAACACGGTGTTGTAGTAACACATCACCGCCAAGGGAATGCCAACATCAAGCGTGCGAACTTCATGAAGAATGGAAACGGGCGTGGCACCTGCATCGAGCGCAACCTGAGACGCCTGCTGAATGATGGGGCCGTCCATCACGGGATCAGAAAATGGCAAGCCAATCTCTATGGCATCGGCGCCGTTTGCGGCACATGCGCGAACCGAATCTTCCCATCCGGGGTACCCGCCCGTGATGTAGGGAACAAGACACTTTCCACCCGCAGATATTCGAGCCTCTAAAGCGCTCTGAAGGCGACCGCTCACTTCAATCCGCCGAGGATGTTCATCATCTGGCCAACATCTTTGTCACCACGGCCCGACAAGTTCATCAGAACTGTCTTGCCCTTCATTGATGGTGCTTCACGGATAATCCATGCCATTGCGTGAGCACACTCGAGAGCAGGAATGATTCCCTCAGTACGAGACATCACTTGGAATGCTTCAATCACTTCGTCGTCGGTCACCGTTGGGTATTCAGCGCGACCAATAGATGCCAAGTAGGAGTGCTCGGGCCCTACACCGGGGTAATCGAGACCAGCAGAAATACTGTGTGCTTCTTGAACTTGACCGTATTCGTCTTGCATGAGGTAGCTCTTCATGCCGTGCACAACTCCGGGTTGACCACGATTCACAGCAGCACCACCTGCGGGTTCAACACCGATAAGACGAGCAGGAGTGTCCACAAAGCCAGAGAAGATCCCCATGGCATTCGAACCACCGCCCACACAGGCCACCACTACATCGGGGTTCGTGCCCAACAGGTCGTTGCACTGCGAAAAGGCTTCATCACCAATGACTCGATGGAATTGGCGCACCATGTACGGATACGGATGAGGACCCATGACCGAACCAAGGCAGTAATGCGTGGATTCCACAGTGGCGACCCAATCGCGCATGGCTTCATTCACCGCGTCCTTCAATGTTTGGCTTCCCGACGTCACGGCCTCTACGTCTGAACCCAACAGGCGCATACGGAAAACATTCAGTTCTTGGCGTGCCACGTCTACAGCACCCATGTACACCTTGCACTCAAGACCCATGAGCGCAGCAGCAGTTGCCGACGCAACACCGTGTTGACCTGCACCTGTTTCGGCAACAATTCGCTTCTTGCCCATTCTCTTTGCAAGAAGTGTTTGACCGATGACGTTGTTGATCTTGTGCGAACCAGTGTGATTCAAATCTTCACGCTTCAATACGAGGCGGATACCTAGTTGTTCGCTGAGGTTGTAACACTCTGTGAGCATGCTGGGTCGACCGGCGTATTCGCGCAACACCTGATGTAACTCATCGCGGAATGCTGAGTCGTTCCAAGCATCGTGAAACGCCTGTTCAAGTTCCTGACACGCAGGAACCAGGGTCTCTGGGACAAAACGCCCGCCGAATTCGCCGAAGCGACCATCGGCGCCGGGGGTGACCATGATGCTCATTCCTAGATTCCACCACGAATCACACCAAATCACATCACTGATTTAGCGTGACACCTCACTCATCCATCCAGTCATAAGGGGGGTTGTCTCCCCCGTCGTACCGAGCAGGCTCGGCCTCGCGAGCAGCCTGAATGAATCTCTTCAGAAGAAGAGGGTCTTTTTTGCCTGGCGCACTCTCTACGCCACTGCTCACATCGACTCCCCACGGATTCACCTGCTGAATACCAGCTGCCACGTTTTCTGGGGTGAGACCGCCAGCCAAGATGAGATTCACGCCAACAGGAACCTCTGCAGCCAAATGCCAATCGAACACTTTCCCCGACCCCGGCGCTGGAGCGTCCACCAAAACAAATGGCGTGTGAAATTGAAGTGCGTTGGCGGCGTCGACCCCGCCGGCTGAGACACCTTTAATGACGGTACGAACATGTTTGGACACTGCGGCAACGTCTTCTGGGCGCTCGTGCCCATGTAACTGCGCGGCCTTGACACCGCTGTTTTGCACAAGCTCAATGACACGTTTTGGATGTTCGTCACGAAAGACAGCAACAGTAAGAACTTCTGGTGGCAGGCGACGGGTGATGTCGTACACCTTCTGAACTGCAATCTGACGAACTGACGGTGCAAACACAAAGCCCACAGCATCGGCACCGAGTGCCACGGCCAGCAGTGCATCGTCTTCATTCGTAATGCCGCAGATTTTGACGAACATAGAGTCACCGTACTGCTACAAGCACCTGCAAATGGTGGAACTTACGGAACACACAATTCTGTAACGGCTTCCGCGATTGATGAGCTGGTCACCAAATGTTCGCCCACCAGTACCGCGTGATATCCAGCAGCTCTCAACGATTCGGCATCGGCACGCCCACGTACGCCAGATTCAGCAACCCGCACGCACGAATTCGGAATGGCCGAACCCATGCGAACTGCGCGTTCGTGATCGACCGAGAAGGTAACCAGGTCTCGCTGGTTGACGCCAACGAGTGTGGCGCCGCAGTGAAGTGCGGTCTCCAGTTCTGCCTCATCGTGCACCTCTACCAGAGCATCTATATCTATCTGTCGAGCAAGGTGAAGGTACTCGGACATCTGCTCTTTGCTTAACGCCGCAGCAATCAGCAGCACGCAATCGGCGCCCATGATTCGCGCGTCACACACGTCTTTGGCATCTACCGTGAAGTCCTTCCGAAGAACCGGAAGGTCGCATGCAGACCGTGCGCGTTGCAGGTCGTCAACAGAGCCACCGAAATGTGGTTGGTCTGTCAACACACTGAGACAACTTGCGCCGCCGGCTTGATACAAGCGAGCCATCTCTTCTGGCTGCATTTCTGCGTTGAGAACGCCTTTCGAGGGCGACTTGCGTTTGAACTCAGAGATAACAGCCAAGTGCGGAGTGTTTCGCAATGCCGCGGCAAAACCGCGAGGTGGAACACAGGCTCTTGCCTGGGCAACAAGTGAATCTAGATCTCGATTGTCATTTGCAGCTCGTTCACGATGATGCGCAAGGATCGCGTCGAGATACGTGGCTGCCATGTGTAAGAGGTCTTACAGGCCCTTGCCTGCGATTGGGGTGAGGAAGTTCATCTCTGGACGACCACCCATGAAAGGAGCAAGCGACTTGCTGAATGGACCAAACCAGTCGGCTCCCATGTGGGCGTTCGCTGCATCTTGGGTCTCGTACATCTCGTACACCCACAATGTGTCGGCATTCGCGGCATCGGCATGCAATATGTAATAGCGCGTGCCATCTTCTTTGTTGACATGCTCGAATGCTGCCTTGAAGGCCTCGGCCAACTCCGCACCCTTTCCTTCGGCTGCGGGCAATTTCACGATAAGGCTGATCTGGCTCATGGTGTCCTCCAAGGATTCGTGCTGTAGACGGCTTCAGCGTTCCTCAATGTAGTGCCTCACGCACGCACCAGGCGCAGCGGAAACTAGAAGCCAAGAAGACGGGCGACTTCGGCTTCAAGATCTGCAATGGGAACACGAACCTGCTCGGTGGTATCGCGATGGCGAATGGTGACCGAGTGATCTTCCAGCGAATCGAAGTCCACGGTGATACACAGCGGGGTGCCAATTTCGTCCTGTCGACGGTAGCGACGACCAATTTGCTGTGTTTCGTCGTACTCACACATGTATTTCTGAGACAGAGTTCCAAAAATTTCACGCGCAAGCGGAGTGAGCGTGTCTTTCTTCGACAGCGGTAACACGGCAACCTTGTAGGGCGCTAAACGTGGGTGCAATCGCAAGACGGTACGCGTCTCATCGTTCACCACGTCTTCGTCGTATGCGGCCAGCAAAAACGCAGCCATGGTGCGGTTGGCACCTGCGGCCGGCTCCACCACATACGGGATGTAGTGCTCGTTCGACGATTGATCGAAGAACTCCAACTTTTGTCCAGATGCTTTGGAGTGTTGAGTGAGGTCGAAGTCTGTGCGCTGAGCAATGCCTTCAAGTTCGCCCCATCCCCATGGGAACAGGAACTCAACATCGCTAGTGCCAGCTGAGTAATGAGATAACTCGTCTGCATCGTGCGCACGTATGCGTAACATTTCGCGAGGAATGCCCAGTTCTACATACCAGTCGAGGCGTGCTTGACACCAATACTCGTACCACTTCGGACCTTCGGCTGGTGGAACGAAGAATTCAAGTTCCATTTGTTCAAACTCACGGGTACGGAAGATGAAGTTTCCTGGTGTGATTTCGTTTCGGAAACTCTTTCCAACTTGTGCGATGCCAAATGGTGGCTTCTTGCGACTGGTTTGCAGCACATTGGAGAAGTTGACGAACATCCCCTGCGCCGTTTCAGGTCGCAGGTATACATCTGCACCTGCACCCTCAATGGGTCCGGCCGTTGTCTTGAACATGAGGTTGAAAGCACGCGCCTCGGTGAACTGACAGCCCTTCATGGACTGCGGGCAATCACGTGTTTCTAAGTGATCTTCTCGGAATCGGCGCTTGCACACAGTGCAGTCAACCAATGGATCGGAGAAGTTTGCGAGATGTCCCGACGCTTCGAAGATTTGTGGCGGACCCAAAATTGCGGCGTCAATGAGCACCACATCGTCGCGTTGCTGCACCATGGTGCGCACCCACGCATCTTTGACATTGCGCAACATGAGGGACCCAAGTGGGCCGTAATCGTACGATGAACGGAATCCGCCGTAGATCTCGGCACTTGGATATACGAATCCTCTGCGCTTGCACAGATTGACGATCTGGTCGAGGTCTTTTGCGGGCATAAAGAGCAAGCCTACAAGTGGCGGTCAAACACACCGAGGCTCTTCAGTCGCCTTTCCAAATGAGCCTCCATCGCTTCCATCGCCAAGTTGTTCACTTCGATGACGGCCGGAGACTCCTCGAGAGCCAGTGCTTCATTCATGCGCCCGCCCAGAATGTCTCTCAGAATGACCAAGGCACGCGGAGAGATGGGGAATCCGGAGCCGCACGATGCACAGTGGACTCCCCCTTCCACCACATCAAAAGTTGACAGCTCGCCTGCCTCGCCACAGCCCACGCAAACATCGAGTTGTGGGGATTGACCTTCAATTGAAATGAGGCGCCAAAAGAATGCGGCCAGCATGAGTGGAGAGTTGCGCTCATTTAGTGCGTGCAGTGCACGAGACAACAACTCGTATAAGTGCGGAACCGGGTCTTTGTCCGGGGTCACTTTGTTGATTGCTTCCACCATTGCCAACCCTTGACGCAAGCGATCAAAGTCGTCACGCAAGTTTTGGTGTGGATGAATGAGTTTGACTTGGTCAACGGTGTCTAGTTCACGACCCGACCGCAACGACAGATCGACATGACTCATCGGTTCCAAGCGAGCACCAATGGACGACTTCGTTTTGCGCACGCCCTTTGCCACCGCACGAATCTTCCCGTGAGTCTGTGAGAGCAAGACCACCACACGGTCTGCTTCGCCAAACTTGTAAGACCCCAGCACAATTGCGTGGTCACGATATGTGCTCACGAATCAAGACCACCGAAGCGACGATGACGTCTGTTGAAGTCGTCTATTGCTAACTCCAAGTGACTTGATTCAAACTTGTCCCACTCGAGATCGATGAACACCAATTCGCTATAGGCAAGTTCCCACACCATTGATTCGGGAATTCGGTCAGCCGGACCGAGTACAACAACTAAATCGGGTTCTTCTGTTGCAGGAGCCAACACAGCCTGTGACAACATCGCTTCATCTAGCGACTCGGGATCTACACCAGCGCTGCGGAGGCCTTCAACGGTTGCAGCGAAGCGATTGTGACCGCTCGCAACCGGATCAACAATGACATGCAACGATTCGTCGCGTTCCCACACAAAACGAGAACCATGCGGCACTGAAACTTCTGTCACCTTGTTCACCGATGTCATCAACCGCGCGTACGCCCGCAAATCATCTTCAGAGAAATCTGGCCCGTGATGTGGAACAACAGTGACCCAATGGGCACCTTCTGCCGCCGCAGCGCGTGCCACTGCACGAAGACGCTCATCCCATTTCCCCACAGACATCTCAAGCCATTCGGCAGGAGTACCACCCGCAACCACCACATGGCCCAAGCCCGGCTGGATGGGAGCGGACTGCTTTGGCATGCATCTAGTCTCCCACGCCACAACCGTTCAGACGCTTGCATCGGCGAGGACGCTCCCCCTTACTAGGGTATTCAACACCATGAATTCGTCCGGTTCACCTCGACTCCACGTTGCGTGCATCATGGACGGAAATGGTCGCTGGGCAAGTCGTCGCGGACTTCCCCGCACCGAGGGCCACACAGCGGGCGAAGAAGCCCTGGCAGACATTGTGCGCGCCGCCGCCGACCGTCCGGTGGGTTGGCTCACCGCATTTGGCTTCTCCACTGAGAACTGGGTGCGTCCACGCACAGAAGTTCGCCACATTCTGTCTCTCCACCGCCGTTTGTTCGCCCGTACCGAGGAAATGAATTCTCGTAACGCACGCACCAGATGGATCGGTCGACCATTCACCGAGAAAGGGTCGCGCACACCCGTGTACGTGCAGAAGGCAATCTCAAAAGCCATCGCAGACACAGAGAAAAACACTGGGCTTACTGTCACCATCGCGTTCGACTACGGAAGTCGCGCCGAACTCGTTCGAGCCGCGCAGCGTGCAATGTCTGCAGGGCCAGTCACTGCATCTGCCATTACTCAAAATCTGTACGACCCCACCTTGCCTCCCGTCGACGTACTTGTTCGCACCTCGGGCGAAGCACGAATCTCAAACTTTTTGTTGTGGCAAATCACAGGGGCGCGCGTCTTCTTTACAGAACGCACCTGGCCCGACTTCGACAAGAACCAGTTGGACGAAGCAGTTGCTCTCGCCGTTGGGCATTACGCATAATCATGTCGCGAGTAGGTAACGATGCCATCGAAGCACTTCGCCGTGTTACATCTGCTTTCGAAGGTTCAGAAGAACGTCAAGGTCAAATAGACATGTCGCATGCCATCGCTGAGTCTTTGGCGTCGGGACGAAACGCAATCATCCAGGCCGGCACCGGCACCGGCAAGTCGCTCGGATACTTAGTTCCAGCAATCCTGAACGGAAAAAAGACTGTCGTAGCCACAGCCACTAAGGCGCTTCAAGATCAGTTGAACCGCAACGACCTTCCGCTGCTGCAGAAGCACCTCGGCGTGGAATTCTCATGGGCTGTTGTGAAGGGACGTAGTAACTACATCTGTTTGCAACGTGTGAAAGAACGCAAAGACACAAGTGGTCAACTGGAGTTCGAAGAGACCACCGACAAAGTGGCCAAAGAAATTGAAACCCTCGTTACATGGGCCAAGAAAACAGCTACGGGGGACTTTGAAGAACTAGCGCGGATGCCCTCGGAGAAAGCACGTCAAGCCGTCAGCGTCGCCGTCGATGAGTGCCCTGGTCGAAACAAGTGTCCAGTGGGTGCCGACTGTTTCGCTGAACGTGCACGAGATGCCGCAAGTGTCGCCGATGTAGTGGTCGTCAACATCCACTTGTACGGAACACACATCGCGAGCGGTGGCAATATCTTGCCCGAACACGACGTAGTCATCTTCGATGAGGCGCATCAAATTGAATCGGTGCTGAGCGACACCGTGGGCACCACGTTGTCAAATGGTCGCATCACCTCGTTTGCATCATCAGTACGAAAGGTGATGGCCGACCCCACTCTCACCAACTCTCTTGAAGAATTCGGCTTGCGTTTCTCCGGAACCGTGGCGCCATTTGCTGGTCAACGGCTTCCCGCTCCGCTGCCGTCACACATTCTCGAAACATTGTCGCTCGTGCGTATTGAGGTCAACACCATCATCAGCGCCCTGCGCGACGTAAAGACCGACAACGAAGCAACACAACAGCGCATTTACAGAGCACAAACACAAGGTGCTCGTTTGGTGGAATCTCTCGACCTCGCTCTCGGCACGTTCACCGGATACGTGGCGTATGTAGAAGGCTCACCAGAACGCCCCTCGCTGCGACTCAGCCCTCTTCATGTGGGCGACGTCTTGCAGAAGAATGTGTGGGATTCTCACGTGGCAATCCTCACCAGTGCCACCGTGCCATCGGCCATGCCCGAACGAGTCGGGCTCCCACTCGAGGGAACCGAAGTTCTCACCGTCGATTCACCTTTTGACTACGAGCGCAATTCCCGCTTGTACTGCTCGCCTAAATTCCCCGATCGCAATTCACCTCAGTTCACACCATTCGTCCACGATGAATTAGAAGCGCTCATCACCGCTGCTGGCGGACGAACACTTGCATTGTTCACCAGCAACAAGGCGTTGAACGAGGCAACGGAAGCAATGCGTCAGCGCGTGCCGTTCCCCATTCTCAGCCCATCCGACTACTCGCGTCAGCGCATTATTGAGATGTTCATGGAAGACGAACACGCCTGCATCTTTGCGTCGCAGTCATTCTTTCAAGGCGTCGATCTCCCAGGCCGCACCTTGTCCCTTGTGGTGCTCGACAAACTGCCGTTCCCACGTCCCGACGACCCATTGTTGGAAGCCCGTCGAGAGGCGGTGGGACGAGACAAAGCATTCACACTTATTGATCTACCCATCGCGGCAACGTCTCTCGCACAAGCTGCTGGGCGCCTCATTCGCACAGCAGACGACATGGGAGTGGTGGCCGTACTAGACAACCGCCTTGCAACAAAGAGTTACTGGCGAACGCTTATCGCAGCACTTCCACCAATGACCCGTACGCGCGAACGCGGCGAAGTGGAACAGTTTCTTCGCGACATCACCGCCAAGAAGTAACTAGTAGCCCAAACGTTCCAATCGATCTGGCTTCTGTTGCCAGTCTTTGTCCACCACAACGTGTAACTCGATGAATGCTCCTGGCGCCATCTGCTGGCGCACGTTTTGACCCACCTTCTTCAAGAGTTCGCCACCTTTGCCGATGACCATTCCCTTCTGGCTTTCGCGCTCCACCAGAATCTCACAGCGCACACGTGGCCATTCCCACTCGGTCACGCGCGTTGCGACGGAGTACGGCAATTCATCTTTCAGCACTGCCAGTAACTGTTCTCGCACTAACTCGGCCACCCACTGTGCTTCGTCTGTATCAGACACCATGTCTTCGGGGTAGTACGCCGGACCTTCGGGCATTCTTTGCATGAGAGCTGCCAAAAGTTCGGGAACACCTTGTCCGGTGACTGCAGACACCGGAAAATACTCAGCAGCTTCAAGAACTGAAACAGCCTGCAACTGAGCGAACAATTGCTCTCGGCTGGCTTTGTCGGTCTTGTTGACTACAACGAAAGCGTTACGCACGTCGATGTGGTCGGCCACCCATTGATCTCCACGTCCGAATGGTTTGCACGCGTCAATGAGCAAACACACAACATCGACATCATTCACGCTGTCTAAAGCCGTGGCATTGACGCGCTCTCCTAAAGCCGTGACGGGCTTGTGAATTCCAGGAGTGTCAACAAAAACTATTTGCCCATCAGCCGTATGGTGCACACCGCGAACTCTGGTGCGAGTGGTTTGTGGCTTGTTCGAGACAATGGAAACTTTGGAGCCACAAATGGCGTTCACCAAAGTTGATTTACCAACGTTGGGACGTCCAACAAAAGTGACAAAGCCGCTGCGCACATTCACAGGGTAGTGACAAATAAACGAGAGTGGAACACTGACGCACCTTTTCGTGCGCAATACTTGAGACATGCTTCAGAACGCATTCAAGAATCTCGATGGTCGCAAGTGGTTCGATCGCATGCAACCACAAACGCTTTCCATCGCCACTTTCCTTCTCTACATCGATGGAGTTTTCTCATTCCTTCGTTTTCTCGACCGCAATGACATAGAGGGATACATGCGTATGCAGGGTGGCTTCTATGCCCTTCTTACCTTTGCCTTCATCGTGTGCTTCCCCGCGGGCGCTTTCCTCATGGCAAACGGCAAATTGTTCGGCTGGTACCTCTCTCTCCTCGCAGCCTTCTCTCCGTTCATTCTTCGGGCCATTTTCAAACTCACTTTGGCGGATTTTGTTAGCTGGAAAGATGTCGTTGTGGGCAACAGTTATGTGAATCTCATGTTCGAGGTGGCCCTGTGTGCCCTTCTCCTGCATTCCATGACGCAAAATTACGTAAAGCAGTGGTTGCGTTAAAGCGCCACCCCGCCCATGTGACACACTCATATCTATGACACGACACATTGAAAGCCTGGAAGCCCTCAAGACCCTTGTTGGCGAACACCTCGGTTACTCCGAGTACATGACCATCGATCAAGATCGCGTTCAACTGTTCGCCGATGCAACAGGTGACCAGCAGTGGATCCACACCGACCCAGAGCGCGCAAAAGCTCAGTCACCATTCGGCGGCCCTATTGCTCACGGTTACCTCACTTTGTCGCTCGGACCAGTTCTCCTGCCACAGATCTTCTCTGTTGGCGGAGTAGCTATGGGTGTGAACTACGGAGCCAACAAGGTTCGCTTCATGGCGCCAGTACCCGTTGGTGCAAAGTTGCGTGCCGGTGTAAAGGTTCTCGCGGTGGACGACATTGCAGGCGGCGCCCAAGTAACCATCGAAACCACTTTCGAAACAGAAGGATCATCGAAACCTTCATGCGTGGCAGAAGTGATCTTCCGTTATTACGCAGGTTGATGCTGCAGGTTCCTAGCGGAAGTTAGGAATGACCTTCTTGGCAAACAACTCGATTGTCTCGGTGCTCGGATAGTCCGGGCACCACGGAATAAAGCCAGTACAACCAGCGTCCAGATACTTCTGAATCTTTTCGCTGACTTGCTCGGGAGTACCCACCAGTGCCTTCTCGCGCCATTGGTCGGCCGCTAATCCCCACGGATTCTTCGACCCTGCTTGCTCAATCTCTTTCTCTGTCTCACGAATGAACACTTCGCTAGAGATGGTCTTGCGAATGGTGTCTTCATCTCGTCCCACCACAGCGCAGTGACCCTTCAGAATCTCACGCTTCTTGATGAACTCTTCCAATGAACTCCCGAAGTTCGAGACATCGGCATGTTCGGCGACAACGCGCAGAGTGAGTTGTTCTCCACCGCCACCAATCCACACGGGGGGCGTGGGCTGTTGAAGTGGTTTCGGATCACAGTGAGCTCGTGACATCTTGTAGAACTTTCCGTCATACGAAGTTTCTGGCTGTGTCCACATGGATTTCACAATCTCTACGGTTTCACGCAACATGCCAATTCGGTCAGAGGGCTTGGCGAACTCATAGCCATATCCCTTGTATTCGTTCTCGTACCAACCAGCGCCGATACCCCAATCGAGACGACCACCTGAGATGACATCCACCGTAGAAGTGATCTTTGCGAGGAGCCCTGGGCTGCGGTAACTGTTGCAGCCCACCATTTGGCCAAGACGAATACGTGAGGTTCGCTGACTGATGGCCGCAATGGTGGTCCAACATTCAAACACTGCTTCGTGTGCAGGCTTAGGAACATTGTGGAAGTGGTCGTACACCCAAATGGAGTCGAAACCGAGTTCTTCTGCAAGAACAGCAATGTTCACCGAAGTGTTCCATTTGTTCTCGGCACCTTCAATTCCGGCTAGTTCCATTTTCCATCCCTGTGGAATGAAAACTCCGAAGATTGGGGCATGGGGGTTGTTCGACATGGTCCCTCCTTTAGTGGCGAGGTTATCGTTCATCTATGTCCGCATTCCCACCTGCAACCATCAGTTATCCCGAATTGCACGAAGCCATCGCAGCCACGCGTCCGAACGATGAATGTCTCATCTTTCGCGACAAGCGATTCACCTGGCAACAAGTCACAGACAGAACTCGTCAGTTGGCGAACTATCTCGCGGGACAAGGACTGGGCTGCCACACCGAACGGAAATCTCTTCAAGGATGGGAGACCGGCCAAGACCACCTTGCCATCTACTTGCATAATGGCAACGAATACCTGGAAGCAATGCTTGGCTCGTGGAAGGCTCGTGTTGCTCCCTTCAACGTGAACTACCGCTACGTGGCCGAAGAGTTGCAGTACCTTCTCAACGATTCGCAGGCCTCGGCAATTGTGGTTCACTCGCGTTTTGCACCGTTATTGCAAGAAGTTCGAGGCTCCCTTCCGAATCTTCGCGTCATCTTGCAGGTGCCCGACTCCTCTAACAACGACTTGTTGCCCGGAGCTGTGTGGTACGAAGACGCCCTTCAACAGTCACCCATCACCAAACCAGCAGCTGGTTATCACGGCGACGACCTCTACATCTTGTACACCGGCGGCACAACAGGCATGCCCAAAGGAGTCCTGTGGCGCAATGCGGATGCCATTGTCGAATGTTTCGGAGGATCAAAGACAGCCACCACCATTGATGAGTTCCTCGTTGATGCCACCGGAGCTTTACGTTCACTTCCAAGCCCGCCATTTATGCATGGCGCTGGTCATTGGATTGCCATGCGCACTTGGTTGTCAGGCGGATCCATCATTGTTCAGTCACAACCAGACCGCCTCGACGCAGACGACATTTGGGGACTTGTAGAGAAAGAGAAAGCCAACTTCTTGCTGATTGTCGGCGATGCGTTCGCTCGTCCACTGCTTGACGGACTGAAAGACAACACACGTGACTTGTCGTCGCTTCTCTCCATCTTGTCTGGCGGTGCTGCGTTGTCTGCACACCTAAAAAAGGAGTTCCTCGAACACCTGCCATGGATCATGATGATCGATGGATTGGGCTCGTCGGAAGCAGGCGGCCAGTTGTCGCAAGTGTCTGCTGGTGCATCCGCCAGTACTGGCACATTCCCACTTGCACCACAGAACCACATCCTTTCTGAAGATATGACCCGTGTTCTTGAACCAGGCCATGAAGAACTCGGATGGCTCGCGAAAAGTGGCCGTCTAGCACTGGGCTACTTGAACGATGCGGCGAAGACACAGAAGACATACCCCGTTGTCGATGGAGTGCGATACGTAGTACCTGGTGACCGTGCACGCGTCACCGCAGACCTCATCATTGAACTTCATGGTCGCGACTCGGTGACCATTAACTCGGGTGGAGAAAAGATCTTCGCCGAGGAAGTAGAAGCCGCAGTGAAGGCCCACCCGAGTGTGTACGACTGTGTAGTGACGGGACGCCCTAGTGAGCGCTGGGGTAATGAGGTTGTTGCCATTGTGCGACTAAAGGCTGGGGCAACACAAGACGAAGCAGGCTTGCTCGCAGAAGCAGAGAACCACATCGCACGTTACAAATTGCCAAAGGCCTTTGTGTTTGTTTCCGAGATTCTTCGGTCGCCAGCCGGCAAGGCCGACTATCGATGGGCCAAGCAAATAGCGGTAGACGCCGCCAAGTAGTTGCTACACCGGCAGATCGCCGGTGGCCTTACGCGTTGTGCCAGTGTCGGTGAATGCCTTAATGGTGTTCTCTGCAATACGCATTTGGTGAATTTCATCTGCGCCATCTGCAAAGCGAGCCCAACGTGCGTTCTGCATCATGTTGGCCAGTGGAGTATCTGTTGAATACCCCAACGCACCGTGCACCTGAATAGCGCGGTCGATAATGCGGTTCAGGCTGTTCGCAACAAAGTGCTTCGCCATAGACACTTCTGTGCGGAAATCTTCACCTTTGTCAATCTTGTACGCGGCGTGCAGAATCATCAACTTGCACTGATACAACTCCATTGCTGAGTCGGCAATCATCCACTGGACACCTTGCTTCTCTGCAAGGTACGACCCGTGGCTGTAGCGCTTCAACGAACGGTCCACCATCATGTCGAGCGCAGTCTCGGCTTGTGCAACCCAGCGCATGCAGTGCGCGAGTCGAGCAGGTCCGAGGCGGTACTGACCCAACCGATGCCCATTGCCACGACCTCCCAAGATCTGGCTGTCATGAACTCGCAAATCGGTAATGACAATTTCCGAGTGACCTGTTGAACCGTGCATGGTCTCCACTTCACGCACGTCGTTCCAACCCTCAGTAGGAAGGTCAATAAGGAACGCAGTGTTTGCTCCGCGAGACCCGGGAGGAACATCCATTTCTGTGCGAGCAATGAGAATGGCAAACTTCGCGCGACGTGCACCAGAGATAAACCACTTGTGGCCGTTGATGATCCACTCGTCACCATCTTTGATTGCGTGCGTCTTAATAAGTGTTGGGTCAGACCCAGCAACTTCTGGTTCTGTCATAGCGAAGCATGATGATGAGGTTCCCTTGAGCAATGGCTTTAGGTATTTGTCTTTCTGTTCATCAGTTGCCCAATGAAGCAAAGTATGCATGTTGCCTTCATCGGGTGCATTGCAGTTGAACACCCACGGACCAACACGAGTCTTTGCTGCTTCTGCTTGCACCATTGCTAACGCAACATGCCCAAGTCCCATGCCACCTACATCCTTTGGCATATGCGGAAGCCACAATCCAGCCTCCACTGCCTTATGTCGAAGTTCAATGAGATCACGGATGTATGCAGCGCGCATCTCTGGTTCCATCTCATCGCGATGTCCGTATGGCTCCATTGCAGGCTTGATGACATTGTCAACAAAGTCGCGCACTCTTGAACGAATCTCTTCATGTTCTGGTGCAAGCGTGAAATCAATCATGGCGGTGTCTCCCCTTCAACACGTGGCGTTCTCCCATTCTGCTGCTCCGTGACCAAAGTCTGCGAGTCAAGAACCCAAGGACGCCCAAATATCCCAATAACCTCTCGGTTGTGAACACATCCGATTCGTCCGGCAAATCCTCATGGGACACCCAGGCCTTGCCTGAGGGCGAAGACAAACAGCGCATGGTGCGCAACATGTTTGATGCGATTGCACCTCGTTACGACCTCGTCAACCGCATCATGACATTCCGTCTCGATGTTCGATGGAGACGCCGTGCGGTGAAAGACCTTCAACTCTCTCCCGGGTCCCTTGTGCTGGACCTTGCAGCGGGCACCGGAGACCTGTGCATCGACCTACGACGTGCTGGACTCAGGCCCATCTCAATGGATCTCTCGTTTGGAATGCTGTCGAACGATCGCAGCGGTGCCCCGCGCGCGCAAGCAGACATTCTTCGCCTTCCCGTACCGAACGGTTCTGTAGACGGCATCATCTGCGGATTCGCTTTGCGAAACTTGGTTAACCTCGACGAATTTTTTGCAGAATGTGCTCGTGCAATTCGGCCCGGCGGTCGAGTGGCACTTCTCGATGTCGGTGTTCCGCATAATCCCATCATTCGCTTTGGCAACAACATCTACTTCGGAAAAGTCGTTCCCCGAATAGGCGCACTACTCAGCGATGGTCCGGCGTACAGATACTTGCCAAAGAGCGTCGCCTATTTGCCCGACCGAAACACACTGGTGGAGAAACTGCGTGCAGCCGGATTCACCGATGCAACGCATCACCAGTTATCGGGTGGTCTCACCCAGTTAATGGTGGGCACTCGTAGCGCATGAGATATCGCATTGTTGCCATACAACAGCCATTCGACCTGAATGATGTGTGTCGAGGCGATGGATTCTTGTTTGTTCGCAACAATGCCGGCCATGCAGCACGAGGAATTGCTGTCCAATGTTCTGGTGACAACGTTTCAGATCTTCTGTCTTCTCTACAGCAAGCACCTGAATCACTCCCTGGTTCCCCGCTTGCGTTTGGGTTGGTGCCGTTTCTTCCAACATCACCTGCAACGTTCTTTGTGCCGCGTGCAACCTTCAGCATTTATGAAGACGGGTCACGCACGCTCACATTGATTGGCGAAACAGACAACGAATTGGACGACAACGCCGTCTCGCGCGCCATCAATGAAGCATTGGTGCCTGTCGCCGTGTCCGCTGTCGCCGGTTCGTACTCTGTCTCTCCTGCAACACCAGTCGACACCTACTTGTCGGCTGTGACTGCGGCTCGTGATGCCGTACGTCACGGAGATATTCAAAAGGCGGTCATCGCTCGCGATATTGACGTCTCCAGCGATACACCCTTCAACATCCACGGAGTGCTACTACGTCTCCGTTCGTCATTTGGTTCCAGTTATCGGTTTTGTGTCGACAACATGATTGGCGCATCCCCAGAACTTCTCGTACAGGTCGATGGCCGCACGGTTCGTAGCCATCCACTTGCAGGAACAGCACCTCGCACCGGAGACCCAGACACCGACGCCCGTTTAGCCGCCGAATTAATGGCAAGTACCAAGAACCAAATTGAACATCGCGTGGTTATCGACATGGTGCATGACACATTGCTTCCTCATTGTTCATATTTGGACTGGGAGGCCGAGCCATCCATTGTCACTGTTGCAAATGTTCAACATCTCGGCACAGCTATTGAAGGCGCCCTCGCAGAACCTGTTCCGAATGTTCTGCAACTCGTTCGAGCACTCTGCCCTACTCCAGCACTCGGTGGATCACCCTCTCGCGAAGCGATTGATCTCATCGTTCAACATGAAGGGTTCGAAAGAGGCAACTACGGCGGTGCTGTCGGCTGGGTAGATGCAAGCGGTAACGGAACTTTTGCAGTCACCATTCGATGCGCCGAACTCAACGCCGACCGGACACGAGCCCGACTGTTTGCTGGCGGAGGAATCGTTGCTGAAAGCGAACCGCTTGCAGAACTAGCAGAGACGCAGGCCAAGTTTCAGGCCATGCTTTCGGCGCTTATAAGACCGTAGACACTGCTTCCACAACGGATGCATTCAATGCATCGTGTTGGCCGACATTTACAGCCCTCTTCAACGGAACCTCGATAAGGCAAGTTCCCGGGGACTGAAGCGCAGCCAAGAGTGATTCACGATCTGTCGCATTCTCGTATCTGAGTCCGTGGGTTGCTGCGAGGTGTTCAAAAGAAGCTCCGTGCGGAGTTCCGTACAGCAGTTCAAAAGTGGCCTGGTCTACTTGTGTGGCTTGGGGCAAGAACGAGAAAATGGCTCCACCATCGTTATTGGTCACCACAATCTTCACGTTCACATTGCGTTGGGAAAGACCCCACAAACCGTTGGAATCGTGCAGACACGCAACATCGCCAATGAGAACCGTGACCGGACTCTGAGTACCCAGTGCCACGCCCACAGCAGTGCTGGTGACACCATCAATTCCGTTGGTTCCTCTATTTGAGTGCACCAACACATTCGGCGTGACCGTGCCAAACCATTCAACATCACGAATCGGCATTGACGACGACACCACAAGATGCGAACCAGCAGCTAGTGAGTCGGTAACGACACGGGCCACCGTTGGCTCGGACCACTCCTTTTGTGTCCAAGAAGAGATTGCGTTCTGTGCAACTGTTTCCGCCGCATTCCAGTCGGCAGCCCATGCCGTATCGACGGCAACCACATGCGCCTGCACAGATGACATCAACTCATCGATCGGAGCAACATACGTTCTGTATGTGGCGTGGTCGGGGTCTGTGACCATAGACGTTGATTGCACCTGCACGACCTGCATGGCATGGCGCGCGATCCACTGTGCGGTCACTTTGGAAGCTGGTGGGTCACCAACACGCACGACCACATCGGGAACATGAGAGTCTGCAAAAGCCGAATGTCGCAGAATGGGATCGAACGCCACAACAACATTTGGTTCACACAAGCGCAGTCCGCTGCGTGGGTCTGCAAATACTGGCCAGCCCATCTGTTGGGCTAATGCCAACACCGATGGCGATGCACCGCGACCAGCAATGAATATTCCGCGCTTGCCGGAAATGTCTGCAGCGAAGGATGCCACAAGGTTGTTCGATACCGAGCGTGCGGCAGACACAACAGACCATCCGTCGCGGCGACCAGCAGGAAGCGAAGACGCCGAACCCAAGAGTGGTTCACGGAACGGAAGATTCAGATGTACCGGGCCGGGACGTTCTCCACACGCCAACGACACTGTTCGTGCAGCTAACGAACGCCATGTATGTGACGCATCGTCCGACGGCACACCAGGGTCATGGAACCAACGGACTGCAGAGCCGAACAAATTTGTTTGGTCGATTGTTTGTGGTGCACCCACATCTCGCAGTTCAGGTGGTCTGTCACCCGTACACACAATCATGGGAACATTTGCCTGATGCGCCTCTACAACTGCGCCATGAAAATGTGTTGCTGCTGTACCAGAGGTGCACAACAAGATGGCCGGCACACCAGTGGCCTCTCCAATGCCAAGCGCAGCAAACGATGCACTTCGCTCGTCATGGAAAAGATGCACAGAGAACTCGGGACGCCGTGCCAACTGCACGGCAAGCGGAGTGCTTCGACTACCTGGTGCGATCACGGCGTTAGTGATGCCCAAAGAGAGCCATTCATCCACCAAGGTGGCACAGAATGTGGCTGCGGTGTCGCCTGGAGTACTCATGGCACCTATCGTGTCACCTGTGAAGGTTGAAATTTGGTCTGACGTGGTGTGCCCATGGTGCTTTATAGGCAAGCGCCGTTTTGAGACAGCCGTGGCTCGACTTCGCGAGAAGGGTGTCACAGAGCCCATCGAGGTGGAGTTTCGTGCCTACCAGCTGGACCCCACAGCCCCCGTTGGCGCCCCCACCCCTGTTGTTGAGGCTTATGCCAAGAAGTTCGGTGGCACCGAACGCGCCGAACAAATCCTGAACCACGTCACTCGGGTGGCTGCCGAGGACAACATTGAGTTCAACATGGACATTGCGCTTCGGGCCAACACCATCTTGTGCCACCGCGCACTTCATTGGGCGCTCTCCACCCATGGGGCGTCAAAACAGAACGAGATGAAAGAAGCTCTTCTTCTTGCCTACTTCACCAACGGACAAGATGTCGGAGATCTCGACATTGTCCTTCAGGCAGCGTCCGCTGTCGGCCTCGACTCCAACGCATTGCGAACCTGGCTAGAAGCTGGCGAAGGCATCGAAGACGTGCGAGGCGATCTGCAACATGCACTCGACATGGAGATCTCCGGAGTTCCCTGTTTCGTCATCGATGGCAAGTACATGGTGCCAGGTGCTCAAGACGTTGATGTGTTCGTACAAGTTCTTGAACGAGTTCTCTCCAAGTGACATCACTCGCCACTCGCGTTGTTGGTAGTGGCGAACCCATTGCTTTCGTTCACGGATTCACTCAAACCGGTACTTCATGGCTTCCTCTTTTGGAACACATGGTCACCCCCGTGTGTGCCACGCTGATCGACGCACCAGACCACGGAAACTCTCACGTTTCTCTGTCGCTTACTGAAACAGCAGAAGCACTTTCCACAATCGCAGCAGGCCAAACATTGGCGGGCTATTCAATGGGTGCCCGCATGGCGCTCACCGCAGCAGTGGCGCACCCTCATGCATTTACACGGCTCATTCTTGTCAGCGGCACCGCAGGCCTAGACACCGAGGATGAACGACGTCAACGCAGAGACAGTGATGAAGCCCTTGCATCACACATTGAAGACATCGGTGTGGAAGCGTTTATTGGCGAATGGCTTTCGAACCCCATGTTTGCGGGACTTAGTAAAGAGAACGCACGCATTAACGAACGACTCACCAACAACGCAGCAGGACTCGCTTCATCACTTCGTCTTGCAGGAACCGGCACACAACGACCACTGTGGGGATCACTAGGCGGACTCACCATGCCAGTTCTCATTATTGCGGGCGAGAACGATGCGAAATTCTCTGCTATTGCTCAGCGTCTTCATTCGCTGATCCCTACATCAGAACTGCACATCCACGCACATGTTGGCCATACCGTGCACTTAGAAGACGCCGCTGGTTGCGCTGCTGTTATCGACAACTGGCTAGAGCGAACTCAGCGCTAACACCAGTCCGGCTGAATAGGTGATTCCCATGATGAGTTGGGCTTTACCCACTGCACCCAACACAATGACGAGGTCCTTTCCGCGTGCACCGCGTGCAACAGCATCGAGTGCGGGCTTGGTCGCCACAACACCAACAAGACCAAACAGAGCAAAGACACCCGCCATAAACGATGTGGCCACAATTCCGGAAAAGGCCACAACAACGAGTGCAGCAAATAATTGGCGAGTGCGCACATCGCCAATTTTCACGGCCAATGTTCTCTTACCTGCTTCGGTGTCTCCAGGAATGTCTCGCAGATTATTGATCACCAGTAACGCACACGCGTATGCACCTACTGCGACAGATGCCACCCAGCCCGTTGCGGAGAATGATTCTGCTGTAACAAATTCTGTACCCACTGTTGCCACAACGCCAAAGAAGACAAAAACGAACACTTCGCCATAACCCGCATAGCCATACGGACGCGGACCGCCTGTGTACGTCCACGCCGCAGCAATAGATGCAACTCCTACTGCTAAGAGCCACAGCGAAGCTGTCAATGCCAGAGACAGGCCCGCCGCTGCGGCGACACCAAAAGCAATGAATGCGGCGCGCTTCACCGCCGATGCACTGGCGACGCCAGACCCAACGAGACGAAGTGGGCCCACACGATCTGCGTCGGTTCCACGAACGCCATCGGAGTAATCATTCGCATAGTTCACACCCACCTGAAGCGCCAAACTGACCACCAGTGCCATCACTGTGCGCCACCACACTGGTTCTTGTGCTGCAGATGCACATGCTGCCCCCACCGCAACAGGTACGACGGCGGCGGGAAGAGTGCGTGGCCGAGCGCCCACAACCCACTTTTTCCAGCCGAGTGACGAAGATGACGGTGATGAGCTCATTGGTCAAGTGTCGCACGGGACATACGCTGAATGTGTGAACGAACTGGTCTGCCTCGATGTGGTGTGTGGCCAGAGCATGGTGGCCCGCATTAAACAAGCGTGGGACTCGGGCGATGCCATCTTCCCCCTCGACCAACGACTACCAGCCCCCGAGCGTGCACGAGTTCTCGAGACCATCAAGCCCACAATTGTTTATGACGGCAATGAAGACGCGCGTATTGATGGTCAACCTGTCGAACCAGGCGATGCAGTTGTGGTTGCCACCAGCGGCACCACCGGTCAGCCCAAGGGTGTTGTACTCACTCACGATGCAGTCACCGCCAGTGCACGAGCCACCTCTGATCGTCTCGGGGTAAGCGCAACAGATACGTGGTTTGCGTGCTTGCCACCCGCTCACGTCGGTGGCCTCAGCGTTGTACTGCGGTCTCTCATTACAGGTACACCCCTCATCACCGCCCCGCAGTTTTCTGTTGACGCGTACAACAACGCCGCAGATAACGGTGCAACATTGGTGTCTTTGGTGGTTACTGCGCTACAACGCGTCGACCCACGCCTGTACCGACACATTGTTCTTGGCGGATCACGTCCACCTAGTTCGCTGCCAGACAACTGCAGTGTTACCTACGGGCTCACCGAAACAGGTAGTGGTGTTGTGTATAACCGAACGCCATTGGAAGGTGTCGAGATTGACATTCGGGAAGGAATTATCTGGTTGCGCGCACCCATGTTGTTGCGCTGTTACCGAGACGACAGTGTCCCCCTCGATGGCAATGGCTGGTTTCGCACCGGAGACTTGGGGTCATTTCACGACGGCCTCTTAGCGGTAGATGGCCGCGAAGGAGATCTCATCATTACAGGCGGCGAAAATGTGTGGCCAGAACGCGTGGAGGAAGTATTGAGTCGGCATCCGTCCATTGCAGATGTCTGCGTTGGCGGAGTTCCACACCCCGAGTGGGGCCACACTGTGACGGCGTGGGTTGTTCTTGCGGGCGACCACACTCTGGAACTAAATGATGTCCGAGACTTTGTAAAGGAATCACTTCCCGCACACTGCGCACCTCACGCTGTACACGTTGTTGACCAAATTCCCCGAACCGCCTTGGGTAAACCAAAGCGATCTGAACTCATCGCATCTGCAACGACTTAGTCATCTTCCAGAACGGGTTTCAGACGAACCTCAGTGATGCGACGCCCTTCGAGGGCCTCCACCACAATGCGCCAACCATCTACCTGAATGGACTCTCCAACAACGGGAACATGTTCGAGAGTTCCGAACAAGTAACCGCCGACCGTGTCGAATTCATCGTCGTCAAGGTTGAGACGGAAGTGATCGTTGAACTCAGAAATTGCCATTCCGGCATCGACAAGAGATTCACCGTTGGACAACTGACGCACTAAAGGGTCTTCATCGTCGTGCTCGTCAACAATTTCCCCTACCAGTTCTTCAAGACAGTCTTCCAATGTGACAAGACCAACGATGCTGCCGTATTCATCGGCCACGATCGCCATGTGGAAATGTTCGCGCTGCATCTCACGCATTAGCTTTGCCACTGGCTTGTTTTCAGGAATAACAATTGCCGGCCTCACCAATGAATCAACCGTTAGTGCTCCTTCACCTGAACGAATACGACGCATAAGGTCTTTGGCGTAGATGATTCCGAGAACATCTTCGTTTCCTTCTTCGTCTTCTCGCATCACTGGCACTCGGCTCACGCCATGTTCAAACGCTTCGTCGAGTGCATCGTCTATAGATGAACCAGCATCCACACTGATGATGTCGGGCTTTGGCCGCATGATTTCTCGGACCACTGTGTCACCGAATTCAATAATGGACTCGATGAGTTCACGCTCTTCATGTTCGATGATCTCTTCTTCGGCCGCAGCTTCGACGATTCCCAAGAACTCTTGTTCACCAATGAACGGACCTTGTTCAAGCCCTTTTCCCTTGACAACAATGTTGGTGAGCCCGATAAGCGCACGACTGACCATGCGAAGAGGCCAAAATGCGACCAGCAACGACACCAATCGTGATGTTGACAATGCGGCGCGGTCAGAATGCAAAACGGCGTACGTCTTAGGCACAGCTTCGGCAAACACAAAGAACACCACAACGTTCAAAATGACACCCACTGCAACGCCCACGGCGCCGAACAATCTGCCAGCGACCACACCCGTGAGCGTGGCTTGAACTGTCTGGCAGACATTCACAGACAACAGCAACGGATTCACCCATCGCTCTGGTTGAGTCACGAGCGCCAGCAGTGCTGCGCCACCTCGTGCGCCAGAATCGGCCAATGCCTGTGCCTTGGGCTTTGACACTCGCGACAAGCCCATCTCGGCAATAGACAGCACGATCAGGATGAGCAACAAGAGCCCAATGCCAAAAAGCATCCACCAATCAATAGTGGTTGGAGCGGCTGCAATCATTCGTCGTGGTCCTGTCTGAATCCTTGTGGCGCTGGGCCATTCCAATGATGGTCGCACAAAATGCGCAACTCTCGTTCTCTCATACGAATCGTGTCCTCTTCAATGGCATGGTCATAACCAAGCACATGAAGAACTCCGTGAACCACAAGAAGTGCAATTTCATCATCGAGGTTTCCGGCATGTTCGGGAGCTTGCCGCTGTGCGACCGCGGGACACACAAGTACATCACCCAACAATGTAGGCATGTCATCGTGGTCGGCGTGAGGACGCGCGGGCCCACGCGTGAGCGCACCCGGACCTTGTGAGTCGGCAACCTCAACACCATCTAGAGGAAATGACAGCACATCCGTGGGGCCAACTTTCCCCATGTGTTCAGAATTCAAATCAGCAATGCTCGTTTCGTCCACAAAGAACAATGACAACTCACATGCGCCGCGAACACCCTCTGCCCGCAGGGCATGTACGGCAAGTTCTCTCCAACGGGGAAGATCTATAGGTACGTCCGATTGTTCGTCGGAACAAAAAACTTCAGGCACACCATCGCCACCGGCACGCTTCGGAGCATCAATACGCGGTCGAGAATCACCCACGTTGTTGACCTCGCTTCGAAGACGAGCGGTCTGAACTGCCCGCTCTTTCATAGGCAGCAACAATGTCGGCAACAATACGGTGTCGCACAACATCGGAGCCATCGAGCATGACGAACGCAAGAGAATCGATGCTGCCGAGTTTCTTTTCTAGCCCCACTAAACCGCTACGGCCATCGGGAACATCAATTTGCGATACGTCGCCGGTGACAACAACCTTTGACCCAAACCCAATTCGCGTGAGAAACATCTTCATTTGTTCGGGAGTGGTGTTTTGCGCTTCGTCCAAAATGATGAATGAGTTGTTCAAAGTACGTCCACGCATGAAGGCAAGTGGGGCTACTTCAATAGTTTGACGCTCAATCAACTTCTGCGCTGCTTCGGCTTCCACCATGTCGAACAATGCGTCGTACAACGGACGCAGATACGGATCAATCTTGGCCATGAGATCGCCGGGCAAGAAACCCAATCGCTCTCCTGCCTCAACAGCAGGTCTGGTGAGAATGATGCGTTGCACTTGACGCGCATGCAGAGCCTGCACAGCCATGGCCACCGCTAACCAACTCTTACCAGTTCCCGCGGGCCCAATTCCGAAGGTGATGGTGTTTTCCCGAATGGCGTCTACGTAGCGTTTCTGACCTGCGGTCTTTGGTCGCACCATGCGACCTCGCGAGCCTTTCAGAATGTCGTCCGTGAGAACTGTTGATGGTCTCTGTTCAGCGCGAACCATAACAATGCTTCGGTCCATGACCGATTGGTCGAGACGTTCACCGCGTTGCAGTAGCAAGACCATTTCTTCGAACAGCTTGCCTACTTGGTGTGCGCGCGGACCTGCACAATGAATTTCATTCCCGCGCACCACAACCGAAACATCGGGAAAAGACTCTTCGACTCTGCGCAACAGTTCATCTCGCTGACCCAGTAACTCGGCCATGAGATGCGTGCCCGGAACTACGACCGTGACGGTGGGGGCGACTGTGCTCATCTGTCCTTCAGACTACCGAGAAGCCGTGGTTCCCTGAGATTCCACAGCAGGACAAACCGCCCGTAGTACCGTCACAGCGGTACCTATTGGGCGGTCGCAACATGTCGAAAACTGAGGACTCAGGTGCGTAAGGCTTTCTCCGCCGCCTCGTGGGTGGGCGCATTGGCCGCCATAGTGACTGGCGCAACGCATGGCTTTGTGGCGCAGTCACTTACATCGCCGTGGACATGGTCCGCTCTCGCCCTCTTGGGCCTCGGCATTGTGGCTGGCTCCCCTGTCAATCGCCCATCGTTCACCGTGCTTGTCACTGTGACGGCCACCTGCCTTCCATTGGGATTCGCATTGGGCCTTTCTGCGGGCTCAACATCGTCCTCGACACTTGAGACATTGGTGCTGCTGTCGCAGGTATCGCTTGCTTTGGGATTAGCCGCGTTTGTGAAGCGACGCCTGGGTGCACGCGCATCGGCAGTTCTCGCCGACGGCGTCATCGTGGCAATGGGTGCGTGGGTACTTATCTGGGTGGTTCTTGTTCGTCCACTCATCGACACCAACGCAACAACGTCTCTCACCACATTGCGCGGTGCGGCACTAGGTGCAGCCATGGTTGTTCTGTTCCTTCTTGCCACTCTTTTATTCTCCGACACGTCACCCACTGTTGCCGTGGGAATGTTCGGTGTTGCCATTGGTCTTGGTTTAGTGGGAGTGGTGTTGCGTGCGTTGTCGTTCCGAGGCGATATTGCAATTTCCGACACAACATTTACCGCACCATTCCTGATGGCCGCCGGCTTATCAGGGGCGGCACTTCTGCATCCGTCGGTACGCGATGTTCACAAGCCTGGGTCAGTTCGGTTGTCACCCCCGTTGATGACCCGCCTACTCACCACAACGGTCTCGCTCATTGCGCCCGTCATCGTGTTGGCGCTAACAGATGCTCACGGAACACAGGACCGCGTTGTTCGCACCCTTTCGGTATCTGTACTTGCAATTGCCGCCATGGTTCGCATTATTCAGTCGGTCAGATCAAATGCGCGAACACAAGAACGTCTTGTTCGCAACGCACTCACCGATTCACTCACCGGACTTCCGAACCGCGTTCTCATGTTGGAACACATTGAGAATGCAGTTCAACAATCGTGGAGAACAAGTCGTCAACCCACTGTTCTCTTCATTGACGTTGACAGATTCAAGAACATCAACGACAGCCTCGGCCACTCCATTGGTGACGATGTTCTTATGCATGTGGCATCGCGACTTCTCACCAGCGTGAACCAACACGCCACGGTGGCGCGCATTTCGGGTGACGAGTTTGTTGTGCTCGACCCCACCACCGAGAGTCCCACTCAATCCGTTCTTCTGGCAGAGCGAGTCCTTGATGCTTTTCGCGAACCAGTCTCCACCCCAGAAGGGGACATGTTTGTAACGGCCAGTATTGGAGTTGCGTATGCACCCAAGGGAATGGAACTGAGCGCTGACGATCTCTTGCGTCACGCGGATACAGCCATGTATCGCGCCAAAGGCGCTGGACGAAACTGCATTGCATTGTTTGACGACTCCATGCTGCAAACGGTGTCGCAACGGCTCGATGTTGAAACGGCGTTGTACCGCGCACTTGAACGCAATGAACTGCACCTTGTTCACCAACCCATTGTTGACATCGATTTGGGAATTGTTGTTGGGTTCGAAGCTCTCATGCGCTGGAACCGCAGTGATGGTGCCATCGTTTCTCCTGCAGAGTTCATTCCCATCGCCGAAGAAACCGGAACAATCGTGCCCCTCGGCTCGTGGGCCATTAACGATGCGCTCACGCATTTGCGTCAGTGGATAGAAACTGGCGTGGTCACACCCAGCACAACTATGAGCGTCAACGTTTCTCCACGTCAACTCAATGATCCTCAATTCGTCACCACCGTCAGCAATGCACTGCAAGCAACAGGGATTCCCGCCGAGCAGTTATGGCTAGAAGTCACCGAGTCGGTGATGATCACCGAACCCGCGCAAGCATTATCTGCTTTACGACGCTTGAACACCCTGGGTGTTCGCATTGCAATTGACGATTTCGGCACCGGGTACTCGTCTCTTTCGTTGCTTCAACAGTTCCCTATTCAGTGCGTCAAGATCGACAGAGCATTTGTACAAAACATCACCGATGAAGTGGGCACGCGAAACCTTGTGAAGACCATCATTGCAATGGCCGATGCACTGGGCGCAGATGTTGTTGCTGAAGGAATTGAAACCGAAGGTCAACTTCGGGTTCTTCAGTCACTTGAGTGTCATCGTGCGCAGGGATACTTCATTAGCAAGCCAGTGGCTACCGCAGATGTACCCGACACTGTGAAACAGTTGCACGATGTCGAGACGTGGAGTCAGCGCACGACACGCGACTAACGTGACAAGTTAACGAGGCGCTCCGACTTTTGTCAGAGACCCATCCGGGGCCCGCACGAACAACTCAACAGTATGAGCGCCGTCTGTGAGCAGTGAATAATCCAAGATGGCGGTGTACTCCACAACATCACGCGCACCAGACAATTCGCCAATCACTCCGGCAGCAACACCGTTCACCACAACAATGCCTTCAGCTCCTAAGTCAGCGGGTCGAGCCAACGTGATAGTGCCGGTAATCAACGACGGAACCCGACTGCCCCGCGTGTCTGACACTTTCGTAAACATTTTCTTCTGCGCCAGTGTCCACGATGCAATGTCTGAGTTTGATTCAGTAGCGCCGATGGGTTGACCAATAAGCGAAGCGGACGCACCCACTGCAGCAACACGACGAATGCCGCCCACATTGCTTACAACGTCCGCATAGTGGCGTGCGCGGTCTTGCGCCTCGCTAAACCCGCCAGAAAACACCTGGGATTCCCCGGTGGCCGACACCACGCGACGCTCGCGGGCAGTTGGGCATTCGTTTGCGAATGACGTGCCGGCGAACTTCCACGATGTAGAGGTTCCTGTGACATCGAGAATGGTGGGCAACACATCAAGATTGGTCACTGCGCAGTCACTCACTGAACCCGATGTCTGTTTCGGGAACTTCACCAGCAACGGCACTCGGTAGATGTCATTGGCCTGATCCATATCGGTGAAATCGGTGTGACGCTGCGGAAGCGTTGGCAGGAAAGAGATTCCATGGTCAGCTGAAGCGATGAACAACGTGTTGTCCCATCGTCCCGCCTGCTTCAACGATGCAATTGCGTCTGAGATTGCCCTATCTGCCCCGGCCAATTGATACAAGAACGTCTGGTATGTGTCTCGCACACCATCTTCGCTCTCAGGGTTTGCCGTGCTGATTGATTTCGATAATGGAGCAATCCGCAAATCTGGCGTAATGCGCCACGGTGCATGAGGCAGCAGCACGTGGGTCACTTGCACACGTGGCGACGGGTCATCCACCATTGCCTTCACTCCTCGCGCCAACGCATCTACTTGCGACAACGCACCAACACCGAACTGTTCTTTGAACTTGTCGGCCACAGCACCAAAGCCACCCCATGCACCTTCAATAGACGGAACGCGACTGCGCAGGAAGGGCGGCAAAACTCTATGGCCATACACATAGCTGGCATCTCGGAAGAATGACTTCAACCGCGATGCAGAGAAAGTCCCCCTGGACCCAGTTGAACCGCCACACACATCGGGTGGACACAAACTTGTGACCGGCTCAATTCCACCCACAGCGGTCTTCCCCGCAAACACCGTGAAGATGTTCTTCGGATACTGAGCCAAGAAAGGTCCACCCGACTGTTCCGGAACAGCCGACGCTAATAATGCAGGTACTGCTTGGTGTGTGAAGTTCGATTCGGCTACCGCGTTTCGAAACCATGTTGACTCGTTTGCTAATTGAGCAAAGCCTGGAAAACGTTCCGCATTGATAGTGCCATCTCCGGCAAGCAACGCGTATAGAGGGAACTCATCGAACACCACGTGAAAGACCGAGAGATCTGCATTCGCAATGACTGCATCGGACTGCGGTCCGTTGGTCATAAACAAAACTGGCTGTAGTTGCAAAACCGCATTTGCAAGAACGGCCAACGACAAAACCGAAAGCCACCGCGACCACTCGCGAATAACTTTTTGAGTGTCATATAGGCGAGGCAAAATCGCGGCGACAAGTACGCCAATAACCATCGAACCAATGTTTCCGTCCACATTGATCCAACGTGCAATGGCCAAGCCCAGTAGGAACGAGAACCCGGCCACCAGCCATAGACGCATTGATTCATTTACTTTGGGACCAAACCAGCGGGTGGCCCGGTCGAGCACTGTCGCCAACACAGCTGGACCAAGAAGAACTGCCAGCACAAAGAAGCCCGCTTCTAGGGTGGACATCTTGGAGGCAGAGAAAATTGTGGGGTTCTTGCCGTAGAGGTCGAGCACTGGCTGCGCCACCGCCATGGTGGACAGAGCCAAATACGTAAGAAAGTGCCTGCGCATCACTCCTCCACCTTGCCACAATGGATAGGTGTCCGCCCATGCCATCCCCCGCAGCATCTGGCGAGCGATGCCATATCTAGTGACGGCAATCGCATTGGCTGTCACCATCACTGGGCCTTCGTTGGCGAAAGCCACACCAACACCTCGACTCATTGGTGCAAATGGTCAGGGAACCCTTCTCTTCATCGGAGATTCCCTCACCGTGGGTGCAGATGCGTTTGGGTCTCTCGCAACCAGAACTCGAACCTCACGCATGTGGACCAAAGTGATCATGGATGCGCGAGAGGGTCGCACAGCATCAAGTGGCGCCACAACTCTTCGCATGCGTCGCACCGCTCACACCACTGCCATTGTTGTTGCACTTGGCACCAACGACATGATCTCCAAATCAGAATCGTGGTACCCGTCGTGGGTCATCGACAAAGTAATGACCCAATCTCGCGGAGTTCCCGTGTTGTGGTTCAATCTTGAGTTTTCAGCTACCAGCCGACGCGACTGGCGTGCACGCGCCACACGATTCAATCGTTCTCTTCGTTCGGCCCAAATGAAGTGGCCCAACTTGATCATCGCCGATTGGAACTCACATTTCGTTCCCAATCGTGTCAGTCGGTTCATCGCCGACGGAGTTCATCTCACCGTCAATGGATACCGAACCCGAGCGAACTTTTCTGTAAAACAGTTACTGCAATTCGGCGATGTCATCGTGAATGCCAGCACAACAACAACAACAACGTCGACATCGACAACATCCACCAGCACGTCGTCCACATCTTCCACCACATCCAGTACGACAACTTCGACAACAGCGCCGCCATCACCTCCTAGCACCTAATCCCGAACCGCTACGGTTACACCATGCTTGCCGTCACCGCTTCACAAGGAAAGATCTCTGTCGTTGAACGCGACATCCCCGATGGCGAGGGCGAACTCATTGCCGTCACATCATCAGGCATTTGTGGAAGCGATCTACACATGATTGAGAACGGCCTCTCTCATGTCGTTCTCGGACATGAATTTGGTGGCTACACATCTGACGGCCGACTCGTTGCCGTGCGCCCCACCGGTGCCTGCGGCACGTGCACACATTGCACGACGCATCACTCACAATTGTGTGCCGATGCATTGCGAAACAGTCATGGCATTTCTCGCGACGGTGGCCTTGCTGAGTATGTTCGCGCAACCGAAGATCGTCTCTTTGAAATTCCGAAAGGAACTGACGAAGTGAGCGTTGGATTGGTGGAACCACTAGCTGTCGTGTTGCACGGAATTAATCGCATGAACGTTCAACACGGCAGTACTGCTGTGGTTGTGGGTGCTGGATCAATTGGTTTGTTGGCCGCAGCAGTACTTCGTGATCGCGGAGTCACGGTGGACATCGTTGCCAGACATGCACACCAAGAACGTGCAGCCGAACAACTTGGAGTGAACCCAGTTCGTGAAGCAGGAAAAAACTACGACGCGTCGTACGACGCCGTGTGCACACAACAATCATTCGACGCCTGCATTGAAGCAACACGTCCTGGCGGGTCATTGCTTGAGTTCGGAATGTTCTGGACTCCCGTCGCACTCACTAACCCAATGTTGCTGAAAGAAATCACTGTGGTGCCGTCCATCTTCTACGGGCACACCCAAGAGCACCACGACTTCGCAGAAGCTGTTGAGATTCTGCATCGAGTGCCTTCAATTGCGTCTGCTGTTGTGACGCATAGGTTTGCCCTTGCAGATGCAGAGCATGCCTTTGCTGTTGCTGCAGATCGCAAGGCCGGCGCCATCAAAGTGCACTTACTCACATCCATGTAATTCACACCACAGGCAGTGGGTTACAAGTCCTCACCATTGTGACCATGTGCAACTAATCAATTGCCCAACACAAGTTCTTTTTTCGATTCTTGTCTAGGAGTAGCGAACAACCCCCTGCTATGGTGACTGCAGTCACACCACGGTGGTGTGCCAACTTTGGGGGTAACTCAATGACTCAACGTCAGACCAATCGGTCACGAGTGTTGCGTCGCGTAGGGGCAGCGTTAGCTGCAGCTATTGCGGTGTCCACCGTGGCTTCAACTGCGGGAGTGTCTGCTCGTCAGACTTCCGCACCGAAGGTGGGCGGGACCATCAAGGTCGCAATGCGCGACACAATGCCAGGCTGGTGTACGGGTAACAACCCCGCCGGATCTGCATTGATGGCAACTCGTACCATTTACGACACCTTGTTTGAAAAGACAGCTGGTGGCGACCTTGTTGGAATGCTTGCAGAATCTGCAACACCATCTTCAGACTTGAAGACATGGACTATCAAGATTCGCAAGATGGCCGATGGTTCGTTCATCAAGTTCCACGACGGCACCAACCTTGACGCCGACAACGTGGCGTTCAACATCAACGCATCACGCGGCGCGCTGACTGCAGCATGGCTCACACTTGCAACCACCAACCCAGGCGCGCTTCCAGGCGCGGTTGCCGCTGGTCAAGCAATTCCTGGCCACGTACTTGGTACTTCGGTGCCATTCCAGGCCAACATCAAGGCAGCAACGGGCTCCGTTGGCGGAGACACTGTGACCGTCACACTTGACCGTCCACAGAACGACCTCACCGGCACCATGTACGCATCGGGTCGCTACTTCATGCGCTCAAAGCGTCAGCTTGCAGCATGGCCAGCAATTCCATCCCAGGGCGCAACATCTAATCCGATGTCGGCAAACACCGGCGGCGGATTTGGCGAAGGCAAGTTCTGCGGCACATTCCCAATCGGTACTGGTCCATTCAAGGTCGAGTCCAACTACACCTTCAACACTGAAAAGCTTGTTGTTGTGAAGAACCCGAACTACTGGCGCAAGAGTGCATCTGGTGTTCAGTTGCCTTACCTCGACGGTATTCAGTTCGACAACATCAAGGACGGCGTTAAGGCTTCTCAGGCACTTCAGACCGGTGGCTACTCAATTGGTCAGTTCTCTGGCGCAACAGACGGAACGTTCATCAAGAACCTTCGTTTGAAGAAGTCCATCCTGACTGAGTTCAAGACTCCTTACGAGTACTACCCATCTGTGTGGCTCAACCAGAAGACAGAGCCTGCATTCAAGTTCAAGAGCTGCCGCGAAGCAGTTGCTTACGGCCTGGATCGCAAGACCTATGCACGCAAGCGTGGCGGTGGCGAACAGCGCGCTGCAATGTCCCTTGTAGGACCAACCAGCGTTATGTACACCACCAAGGGCTTCAAGCAGTTCAGCCTTGCAAAGGCAAAGGCTGCATACAAGAAGTGCAAGACCGAGGCTGGAATTACCAAGCTTGAGATCACCACTCCTGCAGACCGCAGCAATGCCTCTTTGCAGAACGTGAAGGAAGTGCAGACTCAGTTGAAGAAGGTTGGCATCACGGTCAATATCGACCAAGACGACTCAACCAACATCATCAACAAGGCGTTCAACGCAGGTACCAAGAACCAGTACGACATGATCAACATCCTTCTTCTTGAAGGAACCGATGTGAGCTTCAACCTGCCATTCTTGGTCACCAACTCATTTGCAGATGCCTACTCAACGAACTCCATCAAGGCCCTCTACGGCGCCGGCAAGGCTGTTCCTTTGGGAGACATCCTCAACTTGAACCTTCACACCGATACCAAGATTGACGAAATGCTGTACGCAGCTCAGGCCATTGCACCAAAGGCAAACGGTCAGCTCGACACAGCAAAGGTCAGGTCGAAGTACCAGGCTGTGACGAAGTACATCCAAGACAACTCGTACATGACGTCGCTCACCCACCAGTACGTGTCCATCTTTGCTCGCAAGAACATTGGTGGCATCGGTGGCCTGAAGACGCCAGGTGGAAAGTCACCACGCGTTGTAACCAACTGGGGCATTCAGTTCCCAAGCGTTTACATCAAGTAACAAACTTCACCAACGAACCGAATTTTCGGTCGAGGAGGCGGCACCCAAATGGGTGCCGCCTCTTTCGTTGTTGTAATGTGTCTCAGGACACACAGGGGGCACATGGATACTCTTCGCATCATCGTTCAACGGCTCATCACAATTTTTGTGGTGGTTGGCGTTGCCACATTCTTCTTGGCTTGCCTTATTCGTTTACTTCCCGGTGACCCGGCATCCATCATGGTGTCAAACGCTCTTCCCGATCAGGTCTTGAATATCCGTAGCATTTCGGGTCTCGACAAGAACGTGTTCGGCTACTGGTGGCAGTGGTTCTCCAACATGCTCACCGGAGATTTCGGCTACTACTACCAAGCAGCAGGAAACAACCCAGTGTCGGATGTTCTGAAGCGATCCATTCCAACATCCATCCTCATGGTGGTGTACGTACAAATCGTTGCACTTCTTGTTTCAGTGCCACTCGGCTTGCTTTCTGCATACAAGGAAGGAACTCGCTTCGATCGCATCCTGCAGTCAGTTCTCTTCGTGTTGTCATCCATTCCTAGCTTTGCTTTGGCACTGGTGTTCTCATTGTTCTTTGCGCTCCGCTGGCCAATTCTTCCTCCTCTTGGTTACGCAACACCTGGTGAAGACATTGTTTTGCACTTCAAGTACATGGTTCTTCCTGTGGCAAGCCTCGCGGTGGGAATCATCGCGTCGTACACACGTCTTCTCCGTGCAGACGTGATTGCCACGCTGAAAGAGGATTACGTGATGATGGCGATGTCGAAAGGCATCTCCAACAGCCGCGTTTTGTGGAAGCACGTTCTTCGCCCATCAAGCACCACCTTGCTCACATCGGCAGCACTCAACATGGGTGCACTCATCGGCGGAACAATCGTTATTGAAACCCTGTTCCAAATTCCTGGTCTCGGTTATGAAATTGCATTCGCCATCGTGACTCGCCAAGTGATTGCACTTCAGACACTCATTGCCCTCGTGGCCTTTGCCTACGTCTTCTTCAACTCAACTGTCGACATTGTCGCCAACATCATTGATCCACGAACAAGGGAGCGCCGTGCTTAATAGATTTTGGAAGAAGCCAATTGGCTTCAAGCTGTCCACTGTGTGGATCATTTTCATTCTGTTCCTCGCAATCTTCCGCGACCTCCTTCCCGGACCAGCCTGGGATGAGTCAACAGAAGCATTAGGCGTTGGCCCAGGAAGTCCCGGCCATTTCTTCGGAACTACTCAAGATGGTTTCGACGTATTGGCCGGAATCATCAACGGCGCTCGCCTGTCGGTTCTTGTCGCTGTTACGTCGGTTCTTATCGGTGGCGGAATCGGAACCTTCATCGGCATCACAGCCGCCTACTTCAAGGGCACCTACGACAAGGTTGTCAATGTGGTGTTCAACATGATGTTGTCCATCCCCAACCTGGTGTTGTCGCTCGCGCTTATCTCAGTGTTGGCTGCAACAAAGGATGGAACACCAGCATCTGACGGCCGAAAGGTGGGCGTCATGATTCTGTCGCTCATCATCGTCATCATCCCCATCCTCGGACGCATCGCACGAAGCGCAACTCTTCAGTGGAGCACTCGCGAGTTCATCATTGCGTCCAAGTCAATGGGCACCAAAGACATGACCATCATCAAGAAGCACATTGTTCCCAACGTTGCTCCGGCAATTTTGGCAATTGGTTTCTTCGCGGTCGGCGTTGTCATCATCGTTGAAGGATCACTCTCCATCCTTGGTATCGGTATTGCCGGTGGTGCAAGTTGGGGTTCCATGTTGGCCATTGGCCGCTCATACCTCGAGTTCTCGCCGTGGGAGACCTACTTCCCCGTGGCGTGCATTGCGTTCACCGTTCTGTCCACTAACTACTTCGGCGACTACGTTCGCGCAAATCTCGACAAGAGGGAGTCAAAGATATGAGCCCGGTCCTGAAGCTCACCGATCTTTCGGTCTCCTTCAACACGCCACGTGGAATGTTGAAGGCGGTTCGCAGTGTCACCATCGAACTGAACGCCGGCGAAAGCCTGGGCGTTGTGGGCGAATCTGGTTCGGGCAAGACCGTCTTGTCGCGAGCCACTATGGGTCTTCTCCCCCGCACTGCAGTGCGTACCGGAACCATTGAGTATCTGGGTACAGACATCTCGAACTACAGCGCTAAGGAAGTTCGCGATTTATGGGGCACAGGTATGGCCATGATCTTCCAAGATCCCATGACCGCACTCAACCCCGTGCGTCGAATTGGTGACCAACTCACCGAGAGCCTCGTTGTACGCCTCGGAATGGACAAGAAAGCTGCGCGAGAAAAGGCGATTGCTTTATTGAAGCGTGTGCGCATTCCAGACCCCGACGCAATGATGCGCAAGTTCCCGTACCAGCTCTCTGGTGGTATGCGTCAGCGAATCATGATCGCTATCGCAGTGTCGTGCAACCCTGAAATGTTGTTCGCCGACGAGCCAACCACTGCGCTCGACGTGACCGTTCAGGCGCAGGTTTTGGAGTTGTTGTCAGAGCTTCGTAAAGAGTTCAACATGGCAATGATTCTGGTCACACACGACCTTGGCGTTGTGGCTGGCCACACCGACAAGATTGCCGTTATGTACGCCGGTGACGTTGTCGAATACGCACCGACACGTCAGTTGTTCTCCAACATGAAGATGCCCTACACCGAGGCATTGTTGAAGTCCATTCCACGTTTGGAAACACCCACCGGAACTCGCCTGCCCGTTATTGAAGGGCGTCTTCCCGACCCCACCAAAGACGAGCCAGGTTGTCCATTCGCAAACCGCTGCCCTTATGTCACCGACAAGTGCCGCGCAGAGAAGCCACCACTCACCGATGGCGGCAATAACCACTTCTACCGTTGTTGGTACCCAATTGGAGGAGCACAGTAATGGCTGGCACAGGCAAAGCACATCTGCGACCAGAGGGTGATCGCGTTCTGGTCGTCGAAGACCTCACCGTTGAATTCAATGTAGGCAAAGGCAATGTTGTTAAAGCAGTGTCCGGCGTCAGCTTCGACCTCGTCCGCGGCGAAACTCTCGCCATCGTGGGCGAATCTGGTTGTGGTAAGTCCACACTTGGAAAGGCTGTCCTGCAGCTTCCTAAGCCCACAAGTGGCTCTGTGAACTTCCTTTCCAAGGAACTCACCACCATGGGCAAGCAAGAGCTGCGCGACATGCGTCCCGCAATGCAGATGATCTTCCAGGACCCCATCTCGTCGCTCGACCCACGCCTTCCCGTCAGCGAAGTCTTGGCAGAGCCACTTCGCGTGTGGAACCGTGGAAACCAGGTAGAGATCGACGCAAAGATCGACGAGTTGCTCACCGCAGCAAACCTCGACCCTGCCGTCGTTCGTGATCGTCGTTCATACGAGTTCTCTGGTGGTCAGTGCCAGCGCATCAGTATTGCTCGCGCGCTCGCCCTTGACCCCACCATGATTATTTGTGACGAACCCGTCTCGGCTCTCGACGTATCTGTGCAGGCTCAAATTTTGAACCTGCTGCAGGACATGAAAGATCGCTACGGCCTCACACTCATCTTCATCTCTCACGACCTTGCAGTTGTGAAGGCAGTAAGCACACGCGTCATGGTGATGTACCTAGGCAAAGTATGTGAAATTGGAACTCCAGACGAGATCTACCAGAACACCAAGCACCACTACACCAAGGCTCTTGTCGGTTCCGTGCCCATTCCCGACCCAGATCGCCCGCTCACCGGCAATCTCATTCAGGGTGAGCCACCATCTCCTGCCAATCCACCATCTGGATGCCGCTTCCGCACACGTTGCCCAATGGCAACTGAACAGTGCGCACAGGAAGAGCCCCAGTTGCGTGAGGTGTCGTTGGGTCACTTCGTGGCCTGCCACCACCCCATCGGCGAATAACTCTCCACTTGCCGCGGCAACAGTCGCTTCCCTTTGGAGGAGAACAACTCCCCGGAGACGGCTCTGCCGTGCTGTACCCCGACTTTCTCTCGGCCGACGAAGCCGACGAATCATTTGGGCAGCTGTTAGCAACGGTGCCGTGGGAGACCCAAGAGCTCGCCATGTTCGGAAACATCGTGCCCGAACCCCGAATGTCGGCGTGGATCTCTGACGGCATCACCTACACATATTCCGGCTCCACTCGAGTGGCCCATCCGTGGACGTCAGTTCTGACCCACATTCGCGATCTGTGCTCGCAGCAAGCACACACGTCCTTCAATGGAGTTTTGGCTAACTACTACCGCGACGGGAATGACCACTTGGGTTGGCACGCAGACGACGAGATGGTGAACGGTCCAGAACCCACCATCGCTTCCATCAGCCTTGGTGCCGAACGTCGGTTTGATTTTCGACATAACGACACTCACGAAGTGGTGAATGTTCTTCTCCCCCACGGCTCTCTTCTCATCATGTCGGGACTCAGCCAAACGTGTTGGCAACATCGCATTCCGAAGGAAACAAAACTCACCCAACCACGCATCAATCTCACATTTCGCAAGGTGCTGAATTTGTCCTAGATTTTGGTCATGCGTTCAAACATTGGCTCCATCCTCACCAAGCGTGCTCATATGAATCCAGACAACGAAGCGTTATTCGACGTTTCGGCTGGCCGACGATTCAATTATGCAGAACTGAATGATCGCACTAATCAAGTAGTAAATGCGTTGGCACCAAGTGTGAAGAAGGGCGACCGTGTTGCACTGCTCATGATGAACTCACATGAATTCATCAGCGCTTTCTTCGCCATCGCAAAACTCGGAGCGGTCGTTGTTCCACTCAACTGGCGTCTTGTTCCCGATGAACTCGAATTCATTTTGAAAGATTCCGGCAGCACCATTTTGTTCTATGGCGAAGAGTTCTTGCCCTCTGTTGGAGAGCTTCACTCACGCGGCGACAAGACCGACATCAACTTGTGGATTCACACCGGAAGCGACGCTACCAAGCCGCCGTTTGCGAAGGGATTCAACGAACTTGTTGACCCTGCCCCATCGACCGAGCCAGAGATCACCGCGTTCGACGACGACATGTTGTACATCATGTACACATCAGGTACCACCGGCCTTCCCAAAGGTGTCATGCACACGCACACCACTCAAATGGAGGCGCTGGTTACCTTGAACGCCACCAGTGACTTCTGCATTGGTGACCGCTACTTGAACCCCATGCCGCTGTTCCACGTGGGTGCACTCACTCCGGCAATCGTCGGTGCATACCGCGGACTTGCACACATCCTTATGCGTGCGTTCGATCCCGTAAAGGTGTGGGAACTCGTCCGCGATGAGAAGATCAATAACGCGCTTCTGGTTCCTGCAATGTTGGGCGCATGTCGCATGGTGTACGACCCCGCTACTCACGACCACAGCACACTGCGCTGGTTCCTCAGCGGCGCAGCGCCTGTTCCAAAAGCACTCATTGAGGCATATGCCGAAATGGGTATCGAGATTCACCAGGTGTACGGCCTGACCGAAACCTGCGGACCAGCATGTCTCACCACCCCAGAAGATGCGCTGCGCAAGGCCGGCTCAACAGGCAAAGCGTTCTTTCATACCGACGTGAAGTTGGTGAGGCCCGATGGTTCTGAATGCGATGTGGATGAACCAGGAGAAGTCCTTATTCGTGGTGGACACATCATGACCGGATACTGGAATCGACCCGACGCAACAGCTGAAGCCATTCGTGACGGCTGGTTCTATAGCGGCGACGTCGCCACCCGTGACTCTGAAGGATTCATCTGGATTCAGGACCGCCTAAAAGACATGATCATCTCGGGCGGAGAGAACATCTATCCCGCCGAATTAGAAAACGTCATTCTCGGTAACCCCGGTGTTGCAGACGTTGCCGTCATTGGTGTGCCGTCCGAGAAGTGGGGTGAAACACCTCTTGCCGTTGTAGTGAAGAAAGACCCTGCCCTCGACGAAGCAACTGTTCTTGCTCACTGCGAAGGAAAGCTTGCCCGCTTCAAGATGCCAACCGCGGTTCGCTTTGTTGATGTGATCCCACGCAATGCATCGGGCAAGGCATTGAAGCGCGACCTGCGCATTCAGTTCCCTAGCCTTTAGGCAACAACGGCGGCTTCCGCCGCTGCACGCCGTTCGGCTTGACGCTTGGCCACTTTGCCCACGCGTTCAATATGGCGCATCAAATTGTCACGAGCCTTCTCTGCATTTGCAGACAAACCCTCCACTTTGTCAATGGCCCATTGGCGAAACACCAACGGCATGATGATTTTCTCGTGGTGAATAGCAAAATCGTAAATGCCCGCTTGAGCAATGGCCTTCGAGTGTTCGGCGAACCCCGGAATTCCCACTCCGGGCATTGCGAAGTTCACTATTTGACGCTCAAGTGCCTCAACAGCAAGTGATGGATGCAACTCAAGAAGTTTGCTCACCAAGTCTCGATAGAAGAGATGATGTCGATTCTCGTCGGTCGACAATTTCATCATGACGTCGTAACCAACTTTGTCCAGCATGGTTCCGGTGTTTCGGTGAGAAATACGAGTCGCAAGTTCTTGCACTGCCACGTAACACATACCGTCGGCAGCAGATTCTGGTTCAGGAACAATGGCGCTGCTTACTTGGGCCATACGACCGTCTTCAAGTTCTCTTGGCTCTACAAGACCGCTCACGGTGATGTAATCGCGCATCACGATTGCGTGACGTCCTTCTTCTGCAGTCCAACGCTGCGCCCATGTTCCCCACGCAGACTCTCCACCAAACATGCGAGAAATGGTGCGCGTGTACCACGGCAAATTGTCTTCGGTGAGAAGGTTCACCAATAATGCAGACCGAACACCTTCGGGCAACTCGGTCTCGCCGTAAGAAAACCCGTCAGTAAGCAAACGCTGTGCGCGGTCCCATGGCACATAATCGTGTGGGTACCAATCTTCGGCACTGTCAAGGTGGCGATTCAAGAGACGCTCTGCCTCTGGTTCAAGTTCGGAGAGAAGGGCGAGGTCGTCCATACGCCCAACCTAGTCCCCTACCAAGCAGTAGGGAGGTCACTATGGCCCGGGACTAGTTCACCTGCCGCTCAAAGCCCTCCCAGTACGGGGCCCTCAGAATGAACTTCTGCAATTTGCCAGTGGCGGTACGTGCAAGTTCGGTGCGGAACTCCACCACTTTGGGGCACTTATACGCCGCAAGCTTGGTTCGCACGTATGCGATGAGCTCATCATCAGTGAGGCCCGAGTCGGGTGTCTTCACCACCAACGCCAAGACCTTCTCGCCCCACTTCTCATCGGGGATGCCAATCACAGCAACTTCAGCAACATCGGGGTGAGAGAAGACTGCGTCTTCCACTTCTATAGATGACACGTTCTCGCCGCCCGACACAATGACGTCTTTCTTACGATCGGCAATAGTGAGATAGGCGTTGTCAGAGATGTATCCGCCATCGCCGGTATGAAACCAACCGTCCACAATTGCTTTCTCGGTCTCCACGGGTTGATTCCAATAGCCCTGCATCACGGTGTTGCCGCGCGCCAACACTTCACCTTGTGCATCAACCTGCAACTCCACTCCCAACGCAGGCGCGCCAGCCGCACCCAACTTGGCTGCACGCTCCGCAATGGGCAGTGCAGACCACTCTTTGCGTGTGCGATTCATGGTGAGCAATGGAGACGTTTCTGTGAGACCATAAATTTGCACGAATTCCCATCCGAGTTCGGTTTCAATTCGTTCAATGGTCTTGGTGGGTGGCGGTGCGCCAGCAACAACCATTCGAACAGAATCGCGTGACGTTGATAATCCCGTTTCAGATGCGGCGTCGAGAATCATATTTGCAACAGCAGGTGCACCACACAGCATGGTGATGCCATGCTGTGCAATTCGACGAAGAATCTCCGCACCATCCACCTTGCGCAAGATGATATGAGTTCCACCCATGGCAGTCACCGCGTACACCATGCCCCAACCATTCACATGAAATTGAGGAAGCGTGTGGAGATACACATCGGATTCATTCACATTCATTTGCCAACCGAAGACTGCAGAGTTCACCCACAAACTGCGATGTGTGAGTTGCACACCTTTCGGGCGCGCAGTTGTTCCACTGGTGTAGTTGATTGTTGCAGTGGCATCTTCATCTGGAGTCCACGGTTGCGGTTCGCGGTCGTACAGATACAGAACCTTGTCTGACTCCGCGCCGATAATGAACTTGTGCTTGGCCTGTACGCCAGCCATTGCTTCTTCAAGTTCAGGATCAACGATGAGCACCTCAGCGCCACAGTGCTCGATGATGTACGAGACTTCATCTGCAACCAAACGGAAGTTAATGGGGACAAGTACACGCCCAAACCCGCTGACGCCAAAGAATGCTGTGAGGAGGCGAGCTGAGTTCTGGCTCACCATGGCCACTCGAGCGCCCTGTGGCACACCCAATGCATCGAGTGCAGCAGCCTGCGCACGTGCGCGACGTGCCATTTCTGCGTAGGTGATGGTTCCCCATGACTCCCCCGGCTGATCGGGCTCGTCGATAACTGCGATTCGATCCCCGTAGACCTGTTCGGCCCGTCGGAGGTGGTCAACAATGGTGAGCGCTACCTTCATGCCTCTACCGTAGGCGTTCGAGCGCCTCGACTCTTTCACGGAACTGACGCACGGTGCCCCACAGAATCTCTTCCACGGGTTTCACCTCGGTTATGCGGCCGGCAATCTGTCCGGTGAGCGCAATCCCGGCCTCGAGATCTCCGCCGAAGTACACGTCTTGAGTGTTCGCGAATTGATCCATGCCGACTTGGTCTTCATGTTCCAAGCGCGTGGTGCGCTCGGTGCGAAGGGCTCGAAGGCCGGGGCGGCCGAAGCGATTCAGAAACACTGTGTCGGTCTCTGCCGCGTTCACAATGGCATTCTTCCAGTTGTCGTGAACAGGAGATTCTTTGGCGGCAACCATGCGAGTGCCCATTTGCACGGCTTCTGCACCCAGTGCGAAAGCGGCGGCCATTCCAAAACCATCTGTAATACCACCAGCAGCAACGATGGGAACATTGACGTTCTCGGCAACCAATGGCAACAACACCATGCTGGCAACGTCACGTGGATTCTTGAAGCCGCCACCTTCCCCGCCTTCAACAACTAATCCGTCTACGCCAGCTTCTACCGCCTTTAACGCTGCAGCAAGAGTTGGTACAACGTGAAACACGGTGAGCCCTGCGCTCTTTAGTTTTGCTGTGTACTTCGTTGGATCCCCCGCCGAGGTGGTCACAAACTTCACGCCTTGTTCCACCACGAAATCTGCAATCTGCGGGTCACGAACAAACGCTTGTGCGATGTTCACACCGAATGGCTTGTCGGTGAGTTGCTTCATCTTGGCAATCTCCACTTTGATGGCATCAAGTTCACCGGAAGAGGTTTCAATGATCCCCAAGCCACCTGCATTAGAGACCGCTGACGCCAACTGAGAGCGCGCAATCCACCCCATGGGTGCCTGAACGATGGGATAGTCAATTCCCAGCATTTCGGCAATACGGGACTTCACGGGGGCAGGACGAGATTCGGTCATAGCCACACACTAAATCACCCAAGCGTTGCCCAGAATTAGTCAGCGAAGACAATCTACTTTTCGTACCACCGCAACAACTTTGGATACGGTGACGTCATGACAACACGCAGAGTGGCACTGATCAACGACGGCAGCTTTTACGTAGGCCCTCCGCTGGCCAAACGCCTTGCAGAGAGTGGCCACGACATCGTGATTGGCAATCCAGCCGACGGGCTTCTAGAAGAGCTTGAGTCACTTGGTGCGAAGGCAGTTGGCGTGGACGATGTGCGAGACCTCTCGAAACCGGAGACCGCCCCCACTCTTGTTGCTGCCGCAATGAAAGCCTTCGGGCGCATCGACTGTGCGGTGATGTCTTCTGGTCTCATTGTTACTGGGTCGTTGGTGAAGTCATCGCGAGAAGATCTCGACAAGGTGTACTCCGGGTGCGTGGTAGCACCGTATGAATTCTTGAAGGCTGTCTTGCCTGTCATGGCGGATCAAAACGGTGGCCAGGTTCTAGTCATTACAAGTGCCTCAGGCTCGCGCCCTACACCCGGCGCGCCGTTGTACTCGTCTATGCGCGCTGGCGCCACGATGATGGCCAAGAATGCTGCACAGGAAATGGCACGTCACAACGTTCAGGTGAACTCAGTGGGAACCAACTACATGGATTTCCCCGAATTCCGACGTGCATCAGGTGCCGACGACCCAGAGGTGCGCAAGAAGATCGAATCGCAAGTGCCACTTGGTCGATTAGGCACATTGGACGAATTCGCCCACTTCTGCCTTCCCTACCTCGATGGCCGAAGCACATTTGCCACTGGACAGTACGTGTCGTTCTCGGGCGGTTGGAGCTAACTCATCGATAGTGATTGGCCTGCGACCACTTGCGTCGAGCCTCTTGAATAATTTGTGCGCCCGATAGCGCAGTCACATCGGCCACACCCGTTGCGGCAATTCTGTTTCGCAGTGCTTCTTTGTGTACATCCAAGTGATTGATGAAACGATTCACAGCATTTGCCTTCCCTGTTCCGTGGCCCACCAAAACAACATTCGATGCAACCGAAAGAACTGAAGCCAACTCATTGAAGTACGGAACTTCAGCAATCTCGCTCGCGTGCCCGTGGTGTTCCTGTGCTGCACGAACATGCTTCGACGCCCGATCATGCCGTTCAACAACACATACTGGGTCAACGGCATCTTCGTTCAGCAACCAAATTCGCGTGTGATCACGAGTTAACGCTGCCACTAGAGAACGATCTGCAATTTTCCTGAGAATTTCCTGTTCCATGCGGTGAACGGTACGGATTCAATCGCTACGAATTTGTACTGAACTCTCATTGAGTACGAATGACTAGAGATTACGATTTCAGGTTTGTTTACCTTGGCGGCATGAAAAGAAATACATCGTCACGTTTACTCTTCACATCATTTGCATCTGCAGCCCTTCTGGCAAGCCTTGCTGCGTGTTCGAACAGCGACACCAACCCTGTTGGCCAGTACGGCGGAAACATCAAAGTGGGTATCTTTGACAACTTCCCCGGATTCTGCGTCGGCAATAACCCAGCCAACTCGGCACTCATGGCCACACGAACCATCTACGAAACTCTCTTTGAGAAGAACAAGGACGGTGAACTCGTTGGTCTTCTCGCTTCAGACGCAACACCCACCACAGACCTGAAGACATGGAACGTGAACCTTCGTGAGGGAATCACCTTTCACGACAACACGGCATTTGATGCAGATGCCGTCATTGAAAACTTTAATGCAATCACTGGACGCGTCGCAGCTGCGGCCTTTGCAAGTGCCGGGTTGCCCGGCCTTCAAGCAAAGTCATACACAATTGGCACAGGCACTGCGTTCACAGCAAACATTCTCGATGTCACAAAGACTGGTCCATACAGCGTGGAGTTCACTCTGGAACGACCACAGAACGATTTCCCCGCAACGCTGTATGCCTCTGGACGATTCTTCATGCGCGCTCCCGCTCAACTCGCGGACGCCACAACATGTGGTCAAAAGCCAATTGGAACGGGTCCATTTGCGTTCTCTTCTTTCACGCCTTCCCAACTTGTCGTGACACGCAACGCCAACTACTGGCGTCAAGACCCACTGAACAATGCCCAGCTTCCGTACCTCGACAAGATCACGTTTGATGTGGTGATTGATGGGGTCCAGCGTTCAAGTGCGATTCGCACCGCCTCATATGATGCGTCCTTCTTTTCCGCTGCTACGGATGCATCATTCATTCAAGACCTCAGAAAACGAACAGAGACAACAACTGAGTATCAGTCAGAACGCGAGTACTACCCATCCCTCTGGCTGAATCAAGGAAAACCGGGATCACCTTTCGCCAACAAGGCTGCGCGCCAAGCGGTACTGAGTTGCCTTAATCGTCAAGGGTTCAACACCGGACGCCTCAAGGGCGAAGGAGATGTCGCTACATCTATCGTTGGCAAAAACAACGTGATGTACACCACTACGGGATTTCCTTCATACGACCCAGATCGTGCACGACTTTTTGTAGATCAATACAAAGAGGAAACGAAAAAGAACTCTCTGAGCTTCATCTTTCCAGTTGATACAAGCCTTGCATCACAAGCCAACGCTCGATACTTCCAGGCCATGTGGAAAGAGTGCAATATCACCGCGCGCTACACCGTTGAACAGACACCAATCATCCTCAGCAAGATTTTCAATCCCAGTCCAGATGTCGCAAAAGGTCAGTTCTACAACTCATACGACGCAGTGTTCCTGACCCTGTTTGAAGGCAACGATGCGGCATTCAATGTTCCATTTGTTCTCAGCAATGCGTATCCATCGGACAGCATCAATCCGGTGAAACCACTCTTTGGAAACAGTCTTGGCAAGGTGCTGGGACTGAATCATCATTCGGATACGGCAGTGGACGAATACTTCTACGCAGGCCAAGAGGCATCAACAGATGACGAAGCACGTCAGCACTACCAAGATGGCACTGCCTACCTGCAGCGAAATGCATTCATGGGATCTCTTGCCGCACATTATTACTCACTCTTCACCACTAAAGATCTTGAAGGTATTGGCACCCTTCAACTCCCCGACGACTCAACTCAACGTCTTGTCACCAACTGGGGAATTGATTGGACCGGGGTCTACAAAGTGAGTTAGTTCTGCGCTGAATAGGTTTCGCGTAAGTCTTTCTTCAGCACCTTGCCTGTGGCATTACGAGGCAACTCCCCTGAGTGCCAGAACAGACGGCTCGGAACCTTAAAAGCAGCCAGGCGCGAGCCCAGCAGTTGGAGTATGTCTTCTTCATCTGCTGGGCCGTGTCCGTCTGCGGGCACCAACACCGCAGCAACTTCTTCACCCAGTTTCGCGTGAGGCAATCCGATGACGGCGCAATCACGTACAGCATCGTGTTCAAACAGAACAGTTTCCACTTCCACGCAGTACACGTTCTCTCCACCACGCAACACCATGTCTTTAATGCGGTCCACTACATACACAAAGCCTTCAGAGTCCACGTATCCGGCATCGCCGCTGTGGAACCAGCCATTTGTGAATGCCTTTGCAGTTTCTGCGGGTTTGTTCCAATAGCCCTTTACGTTGTTGGGGCCGTAGATCCAGACTTCGCCAATTGACCCAGGTGGAACATCGTTGCCATCCTCGTCCACTATTCGAACATCAGTGCCAATGTGTGGAAGTCCGACGCTGTCCTTATGTGCGAAGTACGCAGCACCAGAGTTTGCGATGACCGCAGCTGTTGTCTCGGTTAATCCGTATCCGTTGCCTGCGCCAACCTTGCCAGCAAACTTCGACTCAATTGACGCCACAGAATCAGGTGCTACTGGTGCTCCGCCTTGGGAAATGGTTGCCAAACTCGATAAATCGTATTTATCAATTTCTGGATGCTCCATGAGCGAACGCACAACCGTTGGTACACCACCAAACAGGTTGACCTTATGTCGCTGAATCAGCTCCATTGCTTCAACAGGATCCCACTTGTATTGCGCAACAATTGCGTTCCCGCCATTTGTGCTGGAGATCATTCCGCACAAACCTGCAATGTGAAAATACGGGAAAGTGCTGAACGCAGTAATTTGTGGTCGTGGCGCATCGGCCGGCGGTGGGGCGATTCCATTCAACTTCATCGCAAGTGCAGTTCCAAACAAACCGTTCCAGATGTTTGTGATGTAGTTGCGATGAGTTCCTAATGCGCCCTTCGGAAATCCGGTAGTTCCCGATGTATACAAAATGGATGCTTCATCATCTGGATGAATCTCCACGTCGGGCAGCACTGCAGAACGATTTCCACTGACGTCGTCCCAACTGAATGTGCCGGGCCGAGCGGATGCACGTACTACCACAACAGAGTGCACACCACACTCAGACAACATCTCGTCTGATAAGCGATCCAATCGCTCTCCGTCAACAATGGCCGCCGTGGCGCCTGAGTCGGTGAATGCATACTTCAGCTCTTCAGCAATCCACCACGCATTCAAACTGACAGTGACAGCGCCGATGCATTGCAATGCCCAATGCGCCAACGCCCATTCGGGGTAGTTACGCATACCAACAGCAACTCGATCACCTTTCTTCACTCCGCGCGACGCCAGCCATGCAGCCACAGACACCACCTGCGAATGAGCCTGGCCATACGAGACGGTGTGACCGTCATAGTGGAAATACGGAATGTCGCCGCGTGCACTGGCGGTCATCCACACGTCGCGCAATGTGGCGGGCGCATTCTTGAAGACGCGAACAGGGTTCCCGAACACGGGGACGGTCTCTAGTTCAAAAACGGATCCGGCAGACGTGAGTTCGGCAATGGCCTCGGCGCGAGTGGGCATAAGTCAACGGTAGCCGTGACGGCGGTCACAGAGAAAGACGGACAATGGAGGCGACGCCGAGAATCGAACTCGGATAAACGGCTTTGCAGGCCGCTGCGTAAGCCATTCCGCCACGTCGCCAGAAGTGATGCGAACATCACAACGGTTCAACTCTATCGGGAGCCCCGAAGGTCTCCCCTACAAGGAATTAGCCCTTGCGGACAGCGTGGAAGATGGTGCGGGTACCACCAGCCAACAACATCTTGGACTTGATGTTGAACCGTTCCGACAGCAAGCGCTCGAACTCATCGAGATTGAAATCGTCGTGGATACCTGCACGCTTATTCGTGAGCAACTTGCGCACCATTGGGTCGTCGGCATGTGGCATTTCAATGATGAGTTCTGGCGTGAGATCGCGGAACATATCTAGCTGAGACGCAATGGGAACATTGAACGTAATAGCCATGTGGTGAATTACCGCAAGCGCCATCACGATGTCTGGGTTGCCGCGATCAAAGACGCCGGGACGTTCTTTACCGCGCCAACCAATACCGCCACCTGAATCGGTGAGATCAACGTAAAGCGGAAGAATCTTGTCGTTCTTCTCGGACTTCAACTGGTTGTACAAACGGTCAATGACTAATGGATCGGCATCCATAGCAACGACATAATCGGAATGTGCAGAAGCAATGCGACTAAAGATGCCGTCGTTGCAACCGATGTCCCACACTTGCTTTCGCGGAGCAGATGCAACGGCATCACGCACAAACTTCTGCTTTTCGTCCAGGCTTGATTCCAAGTAATGGCCACGTTCTGAATAGTTGGACCAGGTTGACTTCTTGTCTCCAAGAGTCAGTTTCTGAACAATCTTTTCCAACTTGCGCATGGTGGCATCGAGAACCTGAGCGTTCATGCCCGCCTTCGCAGTTGCCTGCTTCACGTCTGTGTTTGAATCCGCAAAACGTTCAGATGCAGCTGCGTGCAACACAACGTGCGTCAAGCGACCCTTGCGCGGGTGCAACAGACTTGCTGGCAACAACTTGCGCATGGTGCTGGGAGAGATTCCATTGACAGAACCGCGCAAGAACGGTTGGTACTGGACGCCGAGGTATGCCTGCAACATGAGTGGGTACAGGAACATTTCGCAGAACTGCTTGTAGCCGTACCAGGGATCACCCTTACGACGCTTCTCGAATGAACCGGCATCGATGAACTGGGGCCGAGAGCCGATGAACTGCACGTTGTAGGGCGTTGCATCTTTCAAACCAACACCGTCGGCGAGTGTTTCGCGGGTCAACTTCAACTGAAGCAGCGCCGCGTCTTTCAACATGGAGAATGTCCATTCGTACGGGTACGACACGAAAGGCAAGAGCGGGTGAGTCATTGCCGACGTCCACGGAGATGACAGACCAACGGACGATGGGTCGACGATGTTCGATTCGATGAGCTCGCCAGATCCGAGGGCCGACTGAATGGACTTTTTCTTCCAGACCGCTTCGATGTCGGCAGAACCCTCAGCGGTAAAGGCGCGAACTACTTGTCCGTTGCCAATAAAAACCTTGCTGAGGGGGTCACGAAAAGAACCTGGGTCTTGCTGCACACTGGACATGAGGATTAGTCGTGTGCGTTTGCGGCGTCGTCTTCGTCGGCAGGCTCGGTGGCGAGAGGCTTGCCCGTGACCTTCGAGCGAAGGCGGGCCATGCCCATCTTGACGGCGACGACGAGTCCGGCAAAGCCACCTGCGACTGCGGTGATGATCATGCTGCCGGTACCGGCATCTAAGTAAGAGAACATGGCATTTAGGCTACCCCACGACACCCACAGAAGGCTGAGACCCCCGAAATACCTCTGACAAGGTGGTATTTCCTCGTTAGCATCGGCGCGTGCCCCAACAGCCCGACACCACTGCCATTACTGCTGGACGAGACGAATCCACCTCGTTGTCGCCAGCACTGTGGCCGTCCACGGTATGGGAGTCCGCAGATTTGGACGATGCCACGCGTCGGGCCACCGGAATGCGCAGTGACCAGTTCTATTCACGTTTTTCCAATCCCACGGTCACCCAGTTCGAAAAAGCAGTTGCAGAACTAGAAGGCGCCGAGGCTGCACTGGCCTTTGGCTCTGGCATGGGGGCCATTGCATCGCTTGTTTTGGCGCTTTGTGGTTCGGGCTCTCACATCGTGGCTCAAAACAATATTTATGGCGCGACCGCAACATTTCTTCGTGGCCCATGCGCGCGCTTCGGCATAGAAACCACTTTTGTCGATCCCACAGTTCCCGGCGCCTTTGCAGCAGCAGTCATTCCGGGACGCACCATGTTGGTCTTGGCAGAGTCACCGTCCAACCCTCGACTCACTGTTGCCGACTTGCAGGAGCTCGGGGCAATCAAGGGGCCCTTCACCGTTGTTGACTCCACCATGGCGACTCCACTCGGACAACGACCGCTCGATTTCGGTGTCGACATTGTTCTTCACTCGGCCACCAAAGGTATCGGTGGACACAATGACGCTCTCCTCGGCGTCTTGGCAGGAGAACAAGACCTGTTGAACGAAGTGTGGTCGTACTCGGTCATGCACGGCTCGGTTGCATCGCCACACGATGCCCTAAATGCACTTCGAGGCATTCGCACTCTTGGCGTTCGTGTTGAGCGACAAAACAACTCTGCACTCACCGTTGCTCACGCACTCGTCGGTCACCCATCGGTGAACGCCGTGCATCACCCATTTCTCGAATCACATCCACAACACACCATTGCGCGAACGCAAATGCGTTTCGGTGGATCTGTTTTGTCATTTGAACTTGCTGGCGGATTTGATGCTTGCCGTCATTTCGTCAACAATCTCTCGCTTGCTCACATTGCAACATCTTTCGGTGGACCCGAAACACTTGTCTGTCATCCGGCTACCAGCACTCACGTAGGGCTCGACAACGACACACTCACTGCAATGGGAGTCACCCCAGGGCTACTTCGGCTCTCACTTGGTCTAGAAGACGCCCGCGACATCGTTGCCGACATCTCGAACGCTCTCGCAACGGTCTAAATCTTCTTCGGCGGACGCGGAAAGAACGGACTAGTCCGTGCGACGTATTCGGCGTACCCCTCACGACGCTTCGACAACGAACGCTCCAACATGGGTACACCCGAAACGCGCAACAAGAAGAACGTCATGACGAGTGGCCCGACAAAGCCAATAACGCCCGAGCCAGTTTCTGCACCAACGATGCCAATTCCCCACCACAACAATGCGTCACCGAAATAGTTGGGATGGCGAGTGAGGCTCCACAAGCCTGAGTCCATCACTTTGCCAGCGTTTGCAGGGTTCTTCTTGAAGCGTGACAACTGCAAGTCGCCAATGGCTTCAAAAGAAAGCCCAACCAACCACACCATGATTCCGATGACGGCAAGCGGACCAACGCCAGGCGAACTGTCTCCATTGCCAAACTGCACCGGCAATGAGACAATCCACATGAGCACGCCTTGCAAACCAAATACTGTGACAAGACTGGAGAACGGGAACTTCTTTCCCGCTTTCTTGCGCATCGCTTTGTAACGCCAGTCTTCGCCATGACCAATGTTGCGCTTCGCTAAGTACACAGCGAGGCGTGTTCCCCACAGACCCACCATGATTGCCAGCAGAAGTTGTCGACCGCTGTCACCGTCAACCGTCAACGCCAACACCCATGATGTGATGGCGAAACCAGCACCCCACACAATGTCGACTATCGACGCATTCTTGATGATGACACTGAGCAACCACGTTGACACCATGATGATGGCAATCGTGATTGCAGCGATGAGCATTGAACTACCCATGTTCTCCCCCTGATAGTGGAATAAGTACGCGTGACACGTGTCGCGACACGGCATCGTCCATCACGAGCCATTGTTCGTCTAACCAATCAACAAATGCTTCACCAGAAGCCACCGTTGCACGATGATGTTCCGTGATCTTCACATGCACTCGGATGGCGCGTTGCGCTAGATGATGAACTATTCCGCGGAATGTGTCGAGCCCATCGAAACCGCTATGCCACATCGTGATGACATTGGCGTGAGGAACCGCAGCCAACAACGCAGACGCACCGGCGGGCTTTGGTGGCAACAAGTACTGCAACTTCTCTAGCCGTTCAGCACGTTCGGGTAATCGTGTACGCAACTTGTCTAACGCTCGTGCACGCTTTGTGTTGTTTGCGCGACTTCCTTCGGGAAAAATTACTGCCACTTCATCTTCAGCGAGCCCAGCAGCCATTTGTTCAATACCCTGAAGTTCGGACGACACGTTTGCCGATTTTCTGTCGATGAAATAATTGGGCAACCGATGACCCACCACATCGAGGCAGGGGTCCATCTTCAATTCTTTCTTCAACACGTACCGCGGCTTGAGATGAGCGTGGTCGGTAAACACCCAAGCACTCATGACAGAGTCGGCCAAACTTGCATGACGACACAATGCAATGAATGGGCCTGTGCCCAGTTCGTTGAAACCCTCGACTTCAATTCGGAGGCCAACCGTGATGCGTAGAGCGCGAACGATATTGCGGGTCCACCACGCCTGAAGCCGATAGTTCGCAGCCAAGTTTCTTCCTTGCCCCACCACAGACAACAAGACAGCAACCACAAGGCCACTCGCTTCAAGCCAAGACCACAACATTCCAAAGGCCACGAACCGCACCAGCGGGAACCGCCATTGACGGCGCACCAGGTCAACAACCAGTAGTAACGGCGCCCACACGACACACGAGACCAACAAGGCCACAGCCAAAACGGTGACTGCCGATCCCATGACCGGGCGCCGTAGCCATGTCCGCTCCATATCTGCACCCTATTCCCCCGTAGAGGACCCACAAGAGCCAAACAGGACCTACCTTTCGCCTTAACAATTTGTAAAATGGGCAGGTGACAGACCTTGCTTCCTCAGGCACCCGCATTTCTTTTCGCGTCAACGGAACTCCGGTATCGGTGTCGGCCGAGCACCCCCACCTTCTTGCTGCCTTGCGCGACGAATTAGACATCACGTCTCCCAAAGATGGATGCTCCCCCTCTGGTCAATGCGGGTGTTGCACGGTCATGATCGATGGCAAGGCGCAAGTGTCCTGCACGTACTCGGTCGCCAAAGCCGAAGGTCGCGACATCACCACTCTTGAAGGAGTGAGCGAAGAAGAACGCAACACCTATTCATCGGCCTTTGCTGCATGTGGTGGATTGCAGTGCGGATATTGCATTCCCGGAATTGTCATGCGCGCAAAGTCGCAAGTCGACAAAAAAGGCGCAGACCTCAAGCGCGAGGACATGGCGCGCCATCTCGGCGCACATCTCTGCCGTTGCACAGGGTATGTAAAAGTTCTCGATGCCATTGAGGCTGTTGCCCAAGGAACCCCTGTTGATGTTTCTCTTCCTGGTGGAGTTGGTTCGCGCGGCATCAAATACGAAGCTGCAGATCTTGCATTAGGTGACCGAGGGTACGTAGACGACATTCGCGTTCCCGGCATGCTGCACGGCGCTCTTCATCTCACTAAGCATGTGCGTGCAGACATTCTCGATATTGATACCTCTGCCGCCGAATCTGCACCTGGCGTAGAAGCCGTCTTCACCGCTGCCCACATACCGGGTGCACACAAAGTGGGCATCATCTATAAAGACTGGCCCGTCATGATTGGCGTTGGCGAACGCACGTCGTATGCCGGAGATGTTTTGGCCATTGTTGTTGCTCGCACACGTCGCGAGGCGCGCGCCGCTGCCGAACTTATTCAGGTGAAGTACGCGCCTCATCGACCCATTGTCGATGCAGTTGCCGCAATTGATGATCCAGAAATTGCTGTGTGGGGCACCGACAGCAATGTGTTGTCTCGCAGCGAGTACGCGCGCGGAGACGTTGACACTCAACTTGCCAACAGCGCGCATGTCATTACCGAGACATTCCAAACGCAGCGCATCGAGCACGCTTTCCTTGAACCCGAATCAACACTTGCTGTTCCCAACACCGACGACGGCACGATGCATGTGTATTCCGGAGGACAAGGCGTATGGGACGATCGCGATCAAATCTGCGCCATTCTCGATGTTCCCACCGACAAGGTCACCGTTGAATTGGTCTCAAACGGCGGTGCATTCGGTGGCAAAGAAGACATGTCGAACCAAGGGCAAACCGCCCTCGCCGCGTGGCTACTTCAAAAGCCAGTGAAATGCACGTTGTCTCGCGAAGAGAGTCTGCTGATTCATGCGAAGCGCCACCCCATCCGCATGGAATACACCGTTGGTTGTGATGCAACAGGGAAACTCACTGCCGTACGCGCACGAATGATTGGCGACTCAGGGTCGTATGCATCGGTGGGTATGAAAGTTCTAGAACGCGCAGCAGGTCATGCAACAGGCCCGTATCACACACCTTCGGTCGATGTTTCTTCGGTAGCAGTTCGTACAAACAATCCGGTGTGCGGTGCGTTCCGCGGCTTCGGCGCAAACCAAGCCCAGTTCGCAATGGAAGGCTGTCTCGACCGTCTCGCTGAGAAAGTAGGAATCTCAGGCTGGGAGATTCGTAAGCGCAACGTCATTCATCCAGGCGAGGTGTGGGGACCCGGACAGATTATGGATGACGGTTCTCTCGGTGCAGAAACCTGTCTCGACACCATCAAGGCCGCATACGACGAAGCCGTTGCCGCTGGCAAAGCAGTGGGACTCGGTCTTGGTTTGAAGAACTCCGGACTTGGCAATGGTTTCCGTGAAGTCACACGCGCGGTCATTCACTTCTGTGCCGACGGCGTTGTAGAAGTGCGTCATGGTTGGACCGAAATGGGTCAAGGTGTTCACACAGTCGCACTCCAAGTTGCTGTAGAAGAACTCGGAATTGATGCAGCAAGCATTCGCGTCATCGTGGACACCACACGCCAATTAGGTTTCGGTCAAACAACGGGCAGCCGAGGCACCCTTATGGCAGCAGCCAGTGTGAAGAAAGCATGCGAAGAAGCAAACGCAGGTGGTCGTGCCGTCGGTGTCGACTACGTGGGTGAATATGTGGTGGATTGGACACAACACCTGGGCGAGCCTGGTGTGGAGAATCCCACCATTCACTCTGCATTCGGATACGCAGCACAACTTGTTGTGATGGACCCCGCTACGCAAGCAATAGAAAAAGTTGTCGCCGTGCACGACGTAGGCAAAGCAGTAAACCCCACGCTGTGTGAAGGACAGATTGAAGGCGCGGTCCACATGGGTCTTGGCTATGCACTCACCGAAGACTTCCCTTCGGACGAGAATGGCTTCCCCACCAACATGACTCTGCGTTCGCTGGGCATTTTGCGTCCAAAAGATGTGCCGCCTATTGACGTAGTCATGGTGGAGTGCCCGCAACCCCGCAGCCCGTATGGCATTAAGGGTGTTGGCGAAATTGGACTCGTGCCTACTGCGCCGGCCGTTGCCGCTGCTCTTCACGCAGCCGATGGCATCTGGCGAACCCAATTGCCAATGAAACCAAAAACTGACGATTCAAACGACTAACACACGTCTTCAAGGAGAACACCATGTCAAGCCCAGCAGCCATTTACTTGCAAGACGCACACCCCATTGCCGAAGGCATGGAATACACAAAGTACGCCGAAGAAAAAGGATTCGAAGCGGTGTGGCAAGCCGATAGCCGACTTGTTCGCGATGCCATTGTTCCGATGTCCGCCTTTGCCGCTGTCACCGACACCATCAAGATTGGTTCTGGCGTTGTCGACTGTTGGACACGAAACCCTGCACGTCTCGCAGCAACGTTCTCCACTCTCGACGATCTTGCACCAGGACGCGTCATCTTGGGAATAGGAGCATGGTGGGATCCGTTGGCTGCAAAAGTAGGCGTGTCACGCGCAAAGCCGCTTCGTGCAATGCGCGAAATCATCACCGCTGTACGCGGACTGCTCGCAAATGAAACTGTCACCATGAATGGTGAGTTCGTGCACCTCGACGGCGTGGAGCTTGATTACGTCTATCAGGAACGCCGCCCAAAGGATGTTCCCATCTACTTGGGCGCAACGGGAATGCAAATGATGGAGTTAGCCGGCGAGATTGCCGATGGCGTTGTACTGAACTACTTGGTGTCTCCCGACTACAACAAGACGGCAATTGAAGCCCTCGCGAAGGGTGCAGATAAAGCAGGTCGCAAATGGGAAAGCATCGATCGACCGCAGCTGGTGGTGTGCAGTGTGCATGAAGACCGTAAGACCGCGCTTGACATGGCGCGTCTCATGGTCACTCAGTACCTCGGTCAGCAGCCACACATCATGAAAGCCTCGGGAGTTCCACAATCTCTTCTCGACAAGGTGGGCGAAGTACTCACATGGCCAGCAACGCACGAACAAGTAGTTGCGGCATCGAAGTTGGTGCCAGATGAAATTGTGCAAATGCTGACGGCATCGGGAACACCAGACGATGCACGCGCAAAGGTTCGTGAGTACATGAAGGACGGCGCAACCTGTCCAATTCTGTATCCACTTGGCGATGTGAAGGCAATGATTGACGCCTTCTCCGGCTGGACTGCATAACCAACACTCAACAGCGCATACTCTTACGGTGGTGACACCGCACGAGCCGCTCGCACTTCGCCTTCAAGGGTTCGGCGCGTCAATCTTTGCCGAGATGACTGCACTTGCGGTGTCTACTGGTGCCGTCAATTTGGGTCAAGGATTTCCCGACTACGACGGCCCACGCGAAGTTCTGGATGCAGCAATGCAGAACATTGCCGATGGGAATAATCAGTATCCACCCGGCATCGGCGTTCCCACACTTCGCGCAGCAATCTCAGAACATCAGAAACGATTCTGGAATCTTTCGTACGACCCCGATACAGAAATACTCGTCACCATGGGAGCCACCGAGGCTCTTGCGGGAGCGCTTTTGGGCATTCTGAATCCGGACGATGAAGTTGTGGTCTTTGAGCCCCTCTTCGATACGTACGCCGGATGCGTCGCTCTGGCGGGAGCCCGACTCTCCCCTGTCACACTTCGGCCACAAGCGAATGGCCGCTACGGATTCGATGCGGATGAACTACGAAGTGCCGTGACGCCGAAGACTCGAGTGATTCTTCTGAACTCACCACATAACCCGACGGGAATGGTGTTCACACGAGAAGAACTACAACTCGTTGCCGACATTGCGTGCGAGCGCAACCTGATTGTGGTGTCCGACGAGGTGTATGAGCATCTCACGTTTGATTCTGCTGTTCATATTCCCATCGCGTCGCTGCCTGACATGCACGAGCGAACCATCACCATTTCTTCTGGAGGCAAATCCTTCAATACAACTGGCTGGAAGATTGGGTGGGCGTGCGCTCCTGCCCCACTGCTGAACGCCACACGAATGGCCAAACAGTTGTTTACATTCGCAGGCGGCACACCATTTCAGTCGGCAATCGCAACAGGTCTTCGTTTACCCGATGCATACTTTGCACAGCTTGCACAAGACCTACAGCGCAAGCGCGACATGCTTCTTCCCGCGCTACAAGATGCGGGGCTTCAGCCCATTGCACCCGAAGGCACATACTTCATTACTGCCGACATACGTGAACGGTTTCCACACGGAGACAGCGTTGAGTTCTGCCGCTCGCTTCCCACATTGTGCGGCGTCGTAGCAATTCCGGGCGGAGTTCTCTACGACCCGCGTCACAGCAGCGAAGGAAGGCATATGGTTCGATTTGCTTTCTGCAAACAAGACGCCACCATTCACGAGGCGGCTCAACGGCTGCGTGCGTGGGCCTAGGGTGAAGCCATGAAGGTTGCGGCCATTCAGCACAACATTGTCTGGGCAGACAGAGAGTCAAACTTTGCGGCTCTCGAGAATCTCGTGCGTGATGCAGTCTCACAGGGCGCACAGTTCATTGTTCTGAGCGAGATGTTCTCCACCGGATTCGTGGTTGACCAAGACGATATTGGCGAACCAGAAGGTGGCGCCTCATCACAGTTCCTTGTCCGTCTTGCCCAGGAACTCAACGTGTGGATCTGCGGAAGTTGCCCAGAAATCATCGATGGTGATCCGCGCCCCTACAACTCGCTCGTCGTTGCCCACCCAAATGGCACCATTGATCGCTACCGAAAGATCCACCCGTTTACCTATGGCGGTGAAGATAGGCACTTCCGAGCGGGAACTGACTTTCTCACTGTCACCATTAACGACCTACGCATCAGTTTCTTTGTCTGTTACGACCTGCGTTTTGCCGACGAGTTCTGGGCACTTGCGAAGAACACCGATGTCTATGTCATTCCCGCAAACTGGCCCATGTCTCGACGCGAACATTGGCTAGCACTGCTGCGCGCTCGCGCCATAGAGAATCAGGCCTATGTCATTGGCTGCAACAGAGTGGGCTCGGGCGGAGGACTCGACTACAACGGAGACTCACGAATTTTTGACCCACTGGGCAACACTCTTGCAACGGCGAACGACGACGAAGAGATCCTTCTTGCTGACATTGCCTCTGATGTCGTAACAGCTACGCGAACAAAGTTTCCGTTTCTACAAGACCGTCGTTAGTTCTAGAGTCTCGGATCAATGGGTGTGTCCAACCCCAAAGCCCCTTCAATTTGTTCTGCCAACGACAAGCAACGCAGGTCGGTGTAGCGGGCACCCATCACCTGAACACCCACAGGAAGATTGTCCGCCATTCCACCTGGCGTGACAGCACACGGCAAGCCCAACACGTTGCCAGGTAGAACTGGACGCATTAATTCCAGTGTCCCCACTGAACCTTCCATGCTGCTGATGTCGTAGTTGGCTACAAATGCCGGCTGACTCCACGTAGGAAGAATGACCGCCTGATGCTCTTGGAACCACAATGACCACTTACGAGCCAACTCATCACGTTGCGTATGGGCGAGATAACCATCCATCGTGGTTGTCTTCGGAAACATCTCAAGTGTGTTTGCGATAAGAGAGCGACCGCCTTCGCCCATGACAAGATCAATCTGATCTTTAATGTCGTGAAGTTCGGAAAAGATCAGATGCGCCCACAACAAATACACGCGTTCCATGTCGGGTGGTGTTGCTTCCACCACATTGTGTCCTTCATCAGCAAGCACATCGGCCGCGCGACGCACCGCATCGGAGATTCCGGGGTGCGTAGAACCGCCGGGCGGGTTCGTGAGCACAGCGATAGTGACCTTCTCACCTGGGGCAAGCCCCGTAAGAGTGACAGGAAGACTGAGGGGGTCGCGCGGATCTGGCCCTGCCACTATGGAAAAACCGTGACGTACATCGGAGATGTTTCGCGCCATGACGCCCTGGTTCAACATGGTTTGCGATGACAAGGACCTGTTGGGGGATGGATACGTAAGGGTGTGAGGTATGACGCCAAAAGACGGCTTTAGCGCTGAGATGCCACACGCATGAGCTGGATTACGCAATGAACCCCCGACGTCATTTCCTAAACCAATAGGTGACATTCCCGTTGCGAGCGCAGCACCTTCACCGCCACTTGAACCACCAGCCGTGCGATCTGCCATCCACGGATTCTTTGTTCGGCCATGCAAAGACGATTCGGTATGAATGCGTAGACCCATGTCGGGAAGATTGGTACGAGCCAGCGGAATACCACCCGCAGCCTTCATTCGCTCAACGCTGGGCGCATCGGTTGACGCAATGGCATCGGCGAACATTGGGACACCATGCGTTGTGGGTAAACCAGCAATGTCGATGTTTTCTTTGATTGTGAACGGAACGCCGTGCAACGGACCAAGTTCGACGCCACTCTTCACCGCCCTGTCGGCATCGTCCGCCATACGCAGTGCGTCATCTGCCATAACACGCACAACAGCATTGATGTGCGGATTCACTTCTGCAATTCGATCAAGATGCGCCTGCACAACTTCGCGGCTACTCACAGTTCCATCGGCTATGTCGGCAGCCAATTCGACTGCACCTTTTCTCCATAATTCGTTAGCCACGACTCACACCATTTCGTATCTGATTGGCAAATGTTTCAAACCACCAACAAAGGTGGTCTTCATGAGCGAAGCGTCGCCGGCAATTTCCATTGTCTTCACTCGGGGAATTAGTTCTGTGAGGAGAGCCTTGATTTCCATTCGTGCCAGCATGGCCCCCAGGCAGTAGTGCACACCGAAACCAAAAGCCAAATGTTTATTGGGAGAACGCGTGATGTCGAACTCGTGTGGTCGGTCAAACACATCTTCATCGCGATTCGCCGACGGATACGACAAGAGGACGGACTCACCCTTCTTTATGGTGACCCCACCAATTTCATAGTCTTCTGTAGCGGTACGCATGAAGTGTTTCACCGGCGTCACCCAACGAATGATCTCATCTGCTGCCGTTGCAACAAGGGACGGATCATTCCGCAACTTCTCTAACTGTTCTGGGTTTTCAATGAGTGCCTGCACTCCCCCGGCAATTGCTGATGCAGTTGTGTCGTGGCCCGCCGTGGCAGCAATGACGTAATACGAAATGGTCTGCATCATGGTGAGTTCTTCACCGTTTATCTTTCCGTTCGCCACCGCAGACGCAAGGTCGTCTGTTGGGTTGGCTCTGCGTTCTTCGGTGATCTTGGTGAAGTAAGCAAAGAAGTCTTGAATGACGGCAATGAGATCTTCAGGCGACGACCCGCGCCGTAACTCTTCATCTGAAGCACCGAACAACTCTTGGGTTAGTTTCAACATTCGCGGATAGTCGGACTCAGGAAGTCCCAAGATGTCCAAAATGACATTCAGCGGCAAGTGCATCGCAATGTCTTGCGCAAAGTCACATTCGCCACCGAGAGATGCCATTTTGTCCACATAGCGTTTAGCGAGTTCCGCAAGCCGAGCGTCAAGTTTCCCCAAGTTCTTCGGAAGAAACCATTCGCTGGTCACATTGCGCAGATCTCGATGCTCAGGGTCGTCAACGTGAATAAGTGTTCGCAGCATGTGGCCGTTCTCGGCGTTTCGCTGATCACTCGAAGCCGGCCCAAGCACAGGTCGTGGCTCGTTAATAAAGATGTTGTTGTGGAGCTCTATCTCCAACACGTCCTTGTGCTTTGTAATGGCATAGAAAGGATTGAATGCTCCGGTGGGGTCCACATACAAATGAATCGGAGATTCCCTGCGCAGAACAGCACACGCTTCATTGAAGCGTTCTTCGTCGGCATACGCCGCTGGGTCGGTGAAAACCAAAACGGCTTGGTCTGGTGTGAGTGTCATACAGGCCCCCCTTGGACGACACCCCTATCTTTCACCATCAGCACCCCCTTACGCCACATTGAACGGGGTGCGGGCTGCCTGCCCCTTACGCGAAGCCCTGGAACCGGTCTCGCGGAATTTCTTTACGCTGACCGCTCAAGCTCTTCACGCGCAGAATTCGCACCATAAACCAACGCACGTAACGCATGATGTAGCCACGCAGTTCAAGGGTGGCCTTGCGAAATTTCATGTACTTGTATCGCCGCGCAGCCATGAGAGCCTGCTTTCGGACAAGCTCGCGGTGAAACTTGGCAACCTGGCGACGTGGCTTCAGTGTTCCGAATCCCTTGTTGGGGCCGTCTAAACGAGGTGTGTGGAGCCCCAATTCGCGAAGGAAATCAGCATAGGCGTATGCAAATTCACCGAAGACCACACGTTCGGTTTGTGATTCGCGAATCTCATCCTCGCCCACCTGAATAGAAACACACGCCCCACTATCGACCAAGCGCTGCAACGATGTCTCGGCAAATTCTGTTCGACACACCACAAGGCTGATTCCCGTCTTTGTGAACACTGTGCTGGGAAGCCACGCATCGCCAACAACAATGTCTGCCAAGAAATTGGAATGGTTAATGCACACGTGGCATCGCGATGTATTGAAATGACGGTCGAAAGCGACTTGGTAACCGAAGTCAACGCGACGACTTGCCGAGAACTGCTCGCCAGAATGAGTAGTCACTGTGAGTTTTCCAACCGGACCACCACCGCGATACGAAATATCAGCGATGTCGTCGGGGTTGTATCCCAAGTATTCGCCCATGGCGTTAATGCTGTGATGCGAGTATTGCCATCCGCACAACAAACCAATTGTCAGGACAATCTTCTCGCGTAGTTCTGGTTCGCATGTGCGTACCCACGAATACAGACCTTCTAACTCGCACGGGATGGCAACAACAGCTAAGCGGCCGGGAGTATCTTTCAGCAGTTGCAGCGCTGGGGTCTGTTTCAGATTGTGATAGATGGAACCCGGCAACGTATCCACGTCATCAGGTGAAGTAACTAGCCGCGCTGCAAATTCAATTCCGTCTACATGATCGAGTGCGATAACGGCGTCGATGTCTCCCGACGCAAGAAGTGAACGCAAGAGTTCCTTAATAAGTCCACCTGAACTTGCCTTTACATTGCGGTCTGTAGTTGTGCTTTGCGACAGGTGAACGGAACGAACCACACCAAATGGTCCGACAGGAGAACCTGGGAAGAGATACTCCTGCAGTCCGGCGTAGTCCACCGATACTGCAGGACACACCGAAGCCGCTAACTCAGACCCCGGAGATGTGGGCTCGTAAATCAGCCGAGACGGATTTAGAGCGACCGAGACCGAAGCATCGGCCATCTCGCACGCACCACAACCGATACACATTCCTGATGAGATAACTCCTGACAGGTCGGTGCTGATGTTCATTGGCGCACCGCTTGTGCAATAACGGCAAAGTTCTTGGCTGAACGCGAACGAATACTTGGCAGGGCCGCGCGAATTTGCGCCGAATACTCAGCCGACCTGGTGAGCGCATCTGCAACCTTGGTCACCACGAGGTCGGGAGTGGACAGAACCTGCGAGTCCATTCCGAAGTCGACCAGGCCGAAGTCGTCAAGAACTTCTCGATACTTGTGACTCCACCCAACAACCACCGTTGGCGTTTCCGTACATAACCCTGAAATCATCGCGTGAAAACGAGAGGTGACGAGCACACTTCCCATTCCAATAAGTTTTCGCAATTCACCTGCAGATAAGTCCGCATCAACCGTGACCACCATCGCATCAGTCGCAAACAACGCACCCACCTCACGACAAACTGGACCATCGTTCATTCGGCCTTCGCCATGGCCTACTCGATACGAATGCGGGGCAATGACAACGCCACGACTCGTTGTGTGGCGAATACGACGAACAAGTTCAGCAACAGCCTCTACATAGTTGTCGCCGTTGGACTCGTAGATTCCGCGAACAACAGCACTAGGCATCACCACAATAAATCCGTCACCCGCATTTTTCAGCAACGAGGCCACGTTGGCAGGTAATTCGCCTGCTTCATCTAGTGAAAAAGCCAAGTCTGCGACATCGGTGACATTGGTGAGGCCCAACGTGTTGAGATGATCACGAGTGCGGGCACCGCGTGCACAGATTGCGCTCACCCGTGGGAGAACAATTTTGGACAACACCTTGTTCACCGGTAAACGAAATGGCCCCATTGCCTGCGCTGCCTTCACTGTGGGTACTCCAAGAAGTAGCGGCACACCTGTCATGAGCGAGTTGTACACAACAATGGGGACACCGCGTCCGTCAGCAAAAGAGATTCCCGCAACATCGACAACAACGTCTGAGTTCAACATTGCTCTACAGCCGCGAGTTCTCACCCACCCCAGCGGAAGACGAAGTAGCCGAGCAAGTGAAGCCAGCAGAGCCACAGGAAATTCCACAAGCGCAAGACGGAGAGGTTGTAGACCCACGACAGTTACTGGTGACGTTGTGGGCACCTTGGGTGAATCGGCATCGGGGTACGTGGTGAGCAACGAGAACTCACATGGACCAAGCGTGGACGGCAGTTGCACCACCACCGTTTCCACCATTGCTGCAGCACCTTTGTTGGCCGACAATGCGCCACCAACAATAGAAACGCGTCGACGCTGTAGAGAGGTCACAATTACCTATGCGCGCGGAACTGATTGCGGCGACTTTGTTGCTCGAACAACAAGGTCTGCCAATAACCCGACAGTGATGACTTGAAGCGCCGCAAAGAACACAAGAAGTGTGTTGGCTGCGAGACGGAAGTCTCGGTTAGACCAGTCGTAGCCAAGCTTGATGAACCCAGCCGCCAACAAGATGAGTCCAATGGGCAAGAAGACCTTCAATGGGTTGTACGACAACGTCATACGAATAACTTGCAAGATGTAGCGACGCGTGTCTTTTAGCCAATGGAACTTTGAACGGCCAGCGCGCGGGAAGTACTGAATGGGAAAGAATGCGATGCTGTATCCGTTACCCAAGAACGACATGGTGAGAGTGGTGACACACGAAAAGCCCTTGGGGAGTTCGTGCACATACTGCATGGCCACATCGCGACGGAATGCACGCAAACCAGAGTTCAGATCTTTGATGTCTGTCTCTGACAAGTAACTGGCCAATTTGCGGATGATCCACTTGGCCGGGGTACGCAACAGCTTGTGCGTTCCCTCTTCAGTTTGTCGCCAGCCCACAATGTGGTCGTACCCGTCCATGGCGTCCACAAGTTCTGGAATGAGATTGTTGGGATAGGTCATGTCCACGTCGGTCCACACCACAACGCGACCTCGCGCCGCAGTTGTACCAGTGCGCCGTGCCGCCCCACTTCCCTGATTGCGACCATGTGTGATGAGGGTGATGCCAGGAATGCTGGCAAGTTCAGTTTCTGACCCGTCGTTTGACCCGTCGTCCACCACAATAATTTCGAAGGAGTACGACGATGCGGCAAGTGCCTCGCGGATGCGATCAATCTCGGCGCGTAGGTGTCCCTTCTCGTTGTAGATAGGAAGGACAACGCTTACGTCGCACTGGTCGGGGGTGTACTCGGTCATTTTCTGGGATCTCCGGTTAGCAATGGGGGCTTCCCACCCTTTGCCACAGTACTCGCGCGACCCCTACCTCATCGGCGACGATGCTCCATTCCCCATCAGCAGGGGGCTTATCTCCCCATCCGTAGAGGCACGAGTATTCCGCAGGCACTCGTGTACCGGGCGTTGAAAAATCGAATCGTACGATGCGAACCGGGTGCAGTCGATACCGCAAGTAGTAGTACGACGGATCATTTCGAACGCCCGCATCGAAGCCCACCAAGGTGGTGCCCGAGCCCTTTACCAAGTCAATGGTTTGAGTGACGCCCTCCATGTTGTCGCTGCGAGAAAGAAGACTTCGCTGGCCCGACGTGATGTCACCCACTGCAAACAACAGCACCAACGCAACAATTCCTGCAGCGCGCGATTTCCTGGCAATGAGCCAAACCGCCAGACCTACTGTCAAGAAAAAGGCGGTGAAGGTAAGAAACCCAGGCGAAACCACATATCGCGCAGCATCGGCTCCAACAATGTTCGGGAACACAATGTTTCGTCGGGATGCACCGCCCTTCACCCCGTCACCACCATCGACAATGACGTAAGCAATTGACAACACGGGCATGACAACTAACGCGCCTAGCCATGCCCGACTAGCAAACGCCCCACGGCGCGACAGAGCGACAACGGCCACCACCACAACAGCGGGAACCATCATCTCGACATAACGGCCATACATGAGATGATCGCCTCTATTGCCGTGCAACAACTGCAGACCACCCGTGAAGATGATGGAGAACACGGAGAATGCGAGAACTGCAAGTGTGACTGATTCAGCCCACGTGGATTCATCGCGAGTGCGCGAGGAGCGGTTCTTCACTGCGGAGTGAACAGCGAACACCATTCCAAGGCCGACAATGCCAAGCGACGTGGCTAACAAGTACCAGGTTTGGCCCACCATGGTGCGCAACAACGCTGGCCATAAATCTGGGCGGAACAATCGACTCAATAAGCGGTTCTCTTGGTCGTATGACTCTGTGTAGATGCTGGCCTTCACAAACTTGTTCAACACATAGGAGACGGCATAACCCGACACCATTGCCGCACCGGCTGCAACTAACCATGCAAAAGACAAACGTGCAGCGCGCCAGAGATACACACACAGCAACGCGATGACCGGTAGAAGCAATGTAAAACGACCATGAAGTGCGGGCATGAGCCCCGTGCATGCGGTGAGCACAAGAACAACACGTGGCGAAGTTTTCAATACAGCGCGATACACCAGTGAGATAAAGCCAAGAAAGGCCAGACGCGCAGCAATCTCTGGCCACGCAAACATGGCGCTCACCAAAGTTCCGGGCAACACCGCCACAAGTGCCATCACTACACGCGACACGTTTTGCGACACCTGGAAAACCTGGCGAGCCAAACGACCCGCCCACCATGCAGTGGCTAACGCAAAACCAATATTGACGAACAAGGTGATGCGGTACGCCCCAGAGATTGAGCCCGACACAAGGGCCGCAAGACCAGTGATGATGCCAAAGCCAGCAGGATAAAAACTGCCCGTGGGAATGGGGGCTTCAACGTGGCCAATGAGCGCCTGCCCGTTTGTGAGAAAACCCCATTCATCCGGATGAATGGTGGGAGCCGCCATGCGTGCTGCAACGGTTCCCATAAACAGCACAGCAACTATCCCTGCAGCCCACGCCACCACAATGTGTTTTTTCGAGGGTTCGGCTGGCTCTTCTCGGTGCAGCGTGCGATCGAACGAGCGTGCCCAGTTGAAATCCACGTGGAAACCCTAGTTTCCGCCAAACGCCAAACGCGGTAGCCCCCTAAAGGTAACCAGGACCACCGAGATCGATTTGTGCATCACGCTCACGAGCCCCAACAGCGGCCAGCGCCTCCCCAACAGGGAAATGCACACTGGTCAACTGACGCAACGCGACGCCAGATGTGATTCCCTGCTGAATGAGCCATGCGCCGTGCGCCGCAACAACCTCGTTGAATAAGCGACGCACCTCTCGTGCATTTCCAAATCCGTGTTCACGCTCCCATGACGACACGATCATCTTCAATGCATCTCGCGCAATTTCGTCCAAGTCGTAGTCGAATTCGTTCGCGAGACGCTCGAAGATGACAGACAGTTCGTCGTTTGAATAATCGGGAAACTGCAACGAGTAGTCGAAGCGACTTGCAAGTCCAGGGTTCATCGCCATGAAGGTTTTCATTTCGGCTGGATAGCCAGCTACCACAACGACAATGTTGCCGCGATTGTTCTCCATGTACGCAAGGATTGTTTCAATCGCTTCGTGGCCGTAATCGTTAGCGTGATCGCGAGCCAGCGAGTACGCCTCGTCGACGAACAACACTCCACCACGGGCGGAGTCGAGTGCTTCACGAGTTTTGATAGCCGTTTGACCGATATAGCCACCCACCAGTTGAGAACGGTCGACTTCCACCACATGACCACTGCTGAGCAATCCCAATTGCTTGTAGATGCGACCGATGTGGCGCGCCACCGTAGTTTTCCCGGTTCCGGGATTACCCGTAAACACCAGGTGTGGTGATGGCACAACTGCATTGAGGCCATTACGGCGCCGCACGCGGGCAACCTTTTGAACATTGGTGATCTGCTTCACCAAGTTCTTGACAGGGATGAGTCCGACCATCTCGTCCAAGCCGCCTACTGGCGTGCGAGCAGCCTCTGTTGATTCGTCTACAGTTGCCGATGCATCGGGACCTTCTTGCACTTCCTTCGGACGTTCTGTGCGGCGACGCACAGATTCCGTGCGTGCTTCCATTTCGGTATCCATCTCGAGACGAATAAGGGCTTCGGACCACTTCTCCACCACGAAATCGAAAGAACCAAGTACTTGTTCAATTTCTGACTGTGTGACTTCATCGGCCAAAAACGAGTGCGTGGCGATGACCTTGACACGTGATCCGTCGACCGTTTCCAAACGAGCTTGAACAAACGGCATCCATCCGGTGCGGCTGGTGACCCACTTACGAACTTCTGGCGAGTCGGTCACGGTGATGACGTCTGAATCGATACGCAACACAACAGTTCCGTTGAAGCGTTCATACAACGTTGCCGTGCCTTCAACCTCACCTTTCGTGAGGTACGCCAATGGCCAAGGAGCCAAGTCTTCGGTGTCGTAATCGTCGTCGAACGTGGGAGAGACGTCTGCCAATGCCAAGAACATTTTGCCGATGCGTTCTTCGGCTTCGATGATGTCGATCATTGTGTACCTCCCGTGATTGCTTCAACGTGATCGCCCCACTCGTTGTCGAGCAGATCGAAGAACGTTTGTGTCCATGTTTCATACATGGACCATGTGTCACTCATCCATTGGTGAGCATGGTCGTGCAGAAGACCTTCGTGATGCATGAACCACCCCTTCAACACGAACGCGGTACGACTGCGTCCACCGTGACAATGCACCACCACCTGACGGCCTTCCGCAAGAAAAGCATTAATGGCGTCAACGCTCTCTTTCAGAGCGAAAAACAAGTTGGGGTTACGGTCCCCTTCACTGTCTCGCATGTACACCTGACGGCGATGTGGGTGATCCCAAAAGCGGTCTTCAGTGATACACAGTGACACCACGCCAAAATCCTGTGGCACAGCTGCTGCGCCATCGAGGTTGGACGCCCAGACACCTGCGGGGTGAACCATCTGTGCCTGAACCGGACGTTCTGGCGGGGTGACAGGCGCATTGCCTAACCCCAGCAAACGGCGAGCCGTGTTGATGATGTCTTGACCGCGGTACACAACATCGCCAGCGTGGGGCGTGGTGACTGTTCCGTGCACATAGGTAGCCCAACGAACAGGGATTCCCTGAACGCCATACAGCGCTCCCGCCATTGCGCCCGCAATAGCGGCCACGGTGTCGGTGTCTCCACCCAAGTCGATGGCCGAGACAATGGCGTCGTGGAACGACGTGGTGGTGCGCACTGCCCACAAGGCCTGCCCCACTGCGGTCCACACTGTTCCGTTGGGAAGATGTGACTCAAGATGAGGATCGAAGTCGGCAGCCAATACAGATGCAAACTCATTCTCCAAATACGGACCCCACGGTGTTTCTGCAAAGAAGTCAAACGCAGACTGAACGCTCCCTGGGAAATCGCCAGTGAGAATGGTGCTGCGAATGATGTCGGCCACAAATGCAGCACCTACCGACGCAGATGGATCGTGATGAGTGAGCGATGCTTGCTCCACCGCAAGTTCCACTGCTTCTGCACGACTCAGGCGCACACCAAATACTCCGACTGGCGCAATGCGCATCACGCAGCCGTTACTTGCCGTGCGCCCGCCCAATGCTTCATGCGCGGCTTCTGCTGCGCCGAAATAGTTTTGAGACTGCAACGCCTGAGAAATGGTGATGCCCACATCTTTCGCAGTGGAACGCCACGTACGGAAGTGCTTCCACATGACCTCGGGATTGAAGCCGCCTACCTCTTCCAATGCATTGGCAAGAGCAAGCGCCATCTGCGTATCGTCTGTGAATTCGCCCGGTGCCCAGTTGAAGCCACCGCCTCCAATCATTTCGCCAATGCCACCCACTACAGGTCGCGGGAAGCGAGCTGAGTACAAACCGCCGTCTTGAAATTCGAACGGTGCACCAAGTGCGTCGGCTACTGCGGAACCCAACATGGCTCCGGCGGCTCGCACCTGCTGTGGGTGCGAAAGCCGATGTGATGAAGAGGAAGTGGTTCGTTTCTGGGTCATGGGACTCCTTCTCCCCAGTTGCCTGAGGGATAATAGTAGATGTGACTAGAATATAGCACAGGGGTGTTTCTACCCTTATGAAATAAGGGACAGTCCGACCAAAATGTGTCAAAATGTCCCTATGGCCCCCGCGAAGAGAACCAAACAAATGGACTTTTACGTCTACGTCGACACCGTGGTGTTCACTATTAATCCAGACCGCGCAGCAGACGCCAAAGACCGCCTTGAAGTACTCGTGATGCAACGTCCCGAAAGATCCAGCAACAAATGGGCACTCCCTGGCGGACTTGTGGGAGACACCGAAAAGCTTGAAGCCACGGCAATACGAAAAGTTGCCGAGGAAACAGGCATTTCCCTGAAGCCCAAAGACCTACACCAGGTCGGCGCCTATGGAGATCCCAACAGAGACGATCGATTCCGCGCAATAGCAATCGCCTACATGGCCCTTGTCCCCCACCCCGGCGAACTTGGTCCAAAGATGCACTCCGATAATGCAGCGTTCGTGCCCTATAGGCGCCTTCGCGACAAGCGCATGTTGGAGTTCGATCATTCAGAGATCATCTACGAGGCACGTCGCGTTGCCCGCCGAATGTTGGAAGACACCAACGTTGCTCTCAGTTTCTGCAAATCAAAGTTCACCATTAGTGAACTACGCGGCGTGTATGAGGCGTTCTTGCAATACGAAGTAGACCCCGCCAACTTCCGTCGAAAAGTAGACCAAGTGAAGAACTTTGTGACACCAATTGACGAATTCGCAGATTTCGGAACAAGCCCGGGCAGGCCAGCTCAGATGTATCGAGCGGGAACCGCAAACAAGCTGTCGACGCCTATTCGCTTTCGCCGCCCTGGCGACCCCTACTTAGAGAAGTAGAACTACTCCGCGTTTGGACGCGGCTTGTTTGGATCTGGCTCTTTCGGAAGACCCAACACGCGCTCACCAACAATGTTGCGTTGCACTTGTGCGGTGCCGCCCCAAATGGTTGATGCACGATGCTGGAAGAACAGAGAAGTCCAACGGTCGGCAACGTACTGACCGTTCGTGTCATCTTCAATGAGAAGAGCTTCTGCTCCGCGCGCATTCATCATGTGGTTAGAGAATTTCTGGGCGTATTCCGACCAGAACATCTTGTTGATGGACGCCGCAGGACCTGGTTCTTTACGGGCCAGCACTTCAGACAACAACTTTAATCCCTGGAAGCGCATGATCTCTACATGGCTATACGCCCACGCCAACTGCTGACGTGTCACAGGGTCTGTTGACTTGCCATTCTTCTGCAGCAACTTCACTGCTTCCCAGAACTGCTTTGTGTATTCCACGTGCTGAGTTGTGGCGTGACCACCACGTTCGTTACCAAGCGTTGTCATTGTGACGCGCCAGCCATTGTTCATTCCACCGATGATGTTGGCAACTGGAGCGCGTGCTTCAGTGAGGAAAGTCTCTGTGAAGTGCGATGCGCCTTGTGGCTGCTTGATAGGACGAAGTTCAACGCCGTTTGATGTTTGATCGTCGTTGAACATTGGCAACAACACATAGGAAATGCCCGCGTGCTTCGGAGCATCTGCGTCGGTGCGACACAAGCAGAACATCATGTTGGCCTCGGTTGCGCCAGAGGTCCACACCTTCTGGCCAGTGATAAGAATTTGATCGCCGTCGATGATTCCGCGGGTCTTTAGCGCCGCAAGGTCGGAGCCTGCGTCGGGTTCGGAGAAACCTTGGCAATAACGATCGGTGCCGTCAATGATGCGGGGCAAGAAGGTCTTCTTCTGTTCTTCGCTACCCCACACGATGATGGAGGGACCAACAAGCCACTCGCCCATTCCGCGCGTAATGCGAGGAACGTTCGCACGTGCGAACTCTTCGTTGAGAACAGCAACTTCAATTCCCGTGAGACCACGACCGCCGTACTCCTTCGGCCATGACACACACATGTATCCGGCATCGGTGAGCTTGGCTGCCCATTCCGATACGCCAGCAACGCGACCGCGTGCCACCATGTCGCTAGAAACACCCACGAGTTCTTTTGGCTTGTTCGCTTCTAGCCACTCGCGGATCTCTGTACGAAACGCCTGTGCGGCGGGTCCTAAATCAAGTTCAAGAGCCATGGGTCCCCCTTCAATTCCTGGGGAAAGTATCTCAGTTAGTCAAGCGCTGACAAGAACCGAAGGATTGCGTCGTTGACCGGCGCTGGGTGCGTCATATTCGCCGCGTGTGGCCCGCCTTCGATGGGCACCAACGTGGTGGGGCCAGCGAGACGGTCGCGCAACACTTCAGCTTTCTCCATTGGGATAGCAACGTCTGCTGTTCCGTGAATAATGAGGGCTGGGCACGAGATCTCGCCGAGACGATCTGTGATGTCGTCTCGGTGCATAAGGCAGTTAAAGGCCTTCGAGAATTGGTCTGGCTGCATGGCACCCCATTTTGCGAACCAGTCTCCCCATTCACCAGGACCAAGAATGATTCCCGCGATGATGTCTTGCACGGCCACTGCGCCGTGTTCTACCCATGCAGCGTGCAAGCCGTTGTATGGCTCTACCGTTTCTGGCGCCTCGGTGCCCGATTGCGTGTCGATGAGAATAAGTGCACGAACGCGTTCTGGCGCCGTGAGCGCTACACGCAAACTGAGAAATCCACCTTGAGACATTCCGCCAATAACAGCAGACTGAATTCCCAAGTGATCCATTAGACCGAGCACATCGTTTGCAGAGTCCCAATAGGTGAATTCGCCAGTCGCGGGGGTTCCGCCGAAACCACGCTCATCCCATGTCACTACGCGATAAGAAGCCTTCAATGCTTCAACCTGGTGGTCGAACATGCTGTGGTCCATTAAGAAACCATGGCTGAGAACGACCACGGGGCCTTTGCCACCAGAGTCTTCAAAAGAGATTGTTGTTCCGTTGATCTGCGCTGTCTGCATGCCGCAACTGTAGACCTAATTTGATTGGTAGAGAACCACTGGCGCTACCGAGACGGTGGTCGGAGAGCCTGGTTGATGAGACGGTCAGCCTGGGCATTCACCGATAGTGACCATTGTGGTGAGCGCTTTTCGAAGAAGGCCTTTACTCCTTCAACAGAATCTTCCATTGCCGCCATTGTGGGAATGAGTCGGCCTTCTGCCGCAATCATTTCGTCGACAGACATATTGATTCCTTGCCACATCAATTGTTTGGCAACCGCCGCAGACACTGGCGCCACATTGATAGCAATGTCTCGCGCCATCTGAAGCGCAGTGGGCAGAACCTGTTCGGCCGGCAACGCTTGAGAGACAAGCCCCAACTCCCTTGCCTCAGTTCCAAGAATCATGCGGCCGGTCAGCAACAAGTCAGCCGCGCGAGAAAAACCCACCACTCGCGGCAAGAGGGAATGTGAACCCAATTCCGGAAGAATTCCTCTGCGCACCATGGCGTACTGAATCTTTGCGGACTCCGATGCAATTCGAATATCGCACAACATGGGATATGTAATTCCGACACCCACTGCATGGCCATTGATGGCAGCAATAACAGGCTTCCTCACGTGATGAGGCATTCTGCGAGGACGAGTGTCGTCCCCGCGTTGTCCACCTAGAAATCCGGATTCACCGCCACTGAGGTCTGCACCTGCACAGAACGCCTTTCCTGCGCCCGTCACAACAACAGCTCGTACGTTGTCGTCAGCGTCGGCCGCGCCCATTGCCAGCGAGAGCTCATCACTGAGTTGCGGAGTCCACGCGTTCATTGCTTCGGGACGGTTCAGCGTTATCAACGCAACACCGTCGGCAACTTCGTAAAGAACTGTTTCTAAGTTCACGACCATTCCTTACGCATCATTGGGACAACAGTCTCGATGTATTCCGTCAGCAACTCTTGATTCCACGGCGGACGAATTGCAATATTCACCATTTGTGCGCCGGCTTCAACGAATGGTGCAATTTGTTCTATCGCATCTTGTGGACGACCAAGAAGTGAGCCTGAGATAATTCGCTCGCTGGCGGCACCCCATTGCGTTTCTAACTGCGACTTCACAACACCAACGTCGTCAGTGCTGAGCGCATACGACAAATTGATGCTTCGTTCCACTGCGGATGGCTCACGTCCCGCTTCCACGCACCAGTCGTCAAGAATTCCGTTCAATTCTTTGTACTGCGCGGGGCTGGCATACGCCGCATTCCAACCATCTGCAAACGCGCCAGCCATGCGAAGGGTTTGCTTCGGCCCGAGACCACCAATCCACAACGGCAATTTTCCTTTCACGCCGGGCACCATGGATGCGTCGGTGAGTTGAACACCTGGAGTGGTTTGTGTGACACGTTCTCCCGCACGCCATTTTGTAATGGCACCAAGTTGACCTTCTAGAACTTTGAAACGTTCACCTTGAGAAGGAAAATCAATTCCAAATGCAGTGGCTTCTTGGTCGTGCCACCCACTTCCCATTCCTAACTCGAAGCGTCCATTGGAAAGATGGTCAACCGAAATTGCGCCTTTCATCAACACGCCAATGTTCCTGTACTGCGAACAGAACACCAGGCATCCGATGCGTGCATGCGATGTATCTACAGCAAGCGCGCCCAACATAGAGAACGCTTCAAAGTGTGGTTGGGTGCCACCTGCCGGCGGTGCTTCGTACAAGTGATCCCACAACGAGATCCAATCAACCCCCGCCGAGTCGAGCCACTTCCATAACGTGCGCAACTCTTCAACAGTTGCGTTCTGTGCACCAATGTGCACTCCAAATTGAACAGCCATCTCCGCTACCCCCGTGGAGTTAACGGTAGTCAGTGCTACGGCAGGTCTTTGCCTTCAAGAACCACATTCCAGCCACCATCGGCGGCAGCAACGGAATGAATGAGGGCCCCATTTCTGCAAGCGGCAAGCGCATCTGTAATAAAAGAGCCTTCCGACCAGAGAACAGTGGCGGTCTCTGTTGTGAGTTTTACTGCCGAATACTCATCGCGAAGAGTGCGCGCCGCTTCAAAGAACGCGAGAACCGCAGCATCGTCATTCTGAGAAATTGCGGTTGCTATTTCTTCCAAAACGCCTGAATAGCGCAGCAACAAATTCTTTACTTCGTCGCGGTTGAAGTTCACCATCGATGCCGACAACCACGGTTCAGAACTCGCGACACGAGTGCCGTCTCGGAAACTTCCAGCTGCCAATTGCAGTGCAAGCGCTTTGTTATCGCCGGTGGAGAGAACATTGACGAGGGACGCCGCTACCACATAAGGCAGATGGCTGATGGCGGCAACACCTGCGTCGTGCGACGCGATGTCGAGTACAGACACGCGCGCACTCATGGCATGCACCAATGAAACAAGTCGAAGTAATACATCGCTTGGTGAGTTCTCTGGACACAACACCCATGTTGCACCATGGAACATGTCTGCAGATGAGGCCGCGAAACCTGAATATTCGGTGCCAGCCATAGGGTGACCCGGTACGAAGAACGCGTTCACATCTGTAAAGAGAGCGACTGCATCATGTGCTTGTTGGCCCTTCACCGAAGAAACGTCTGTAACGACAATGTCTGAGCGTCCACTCGCACGAATAGCTTGAGCCACCTCTGCAAAGACCTTTTCCTGCACGTCTAAGGGAACACAGATGAACAGCACATCAACCGACGCAACAAGATCGGCCATGTTTCTTTCGATCGCAAAACCAGCGTCTTCC
>JBIIQG010000083.1:0-4397 GCA_044342185.1 Ilumatobacteraceae bacterium
TGCTGCCTGGCGAAATAGGCACCCTGTACTTCCTGCGTGAGGGTGGTGCGCCGCAGTATTACGGTGACGAAGCGAAAACCAATTCAAGTCGTCTCCCCGATGGGCGTTTCACAGTTGGAGACCTCGGGTACATGGACACCGACGGATTCATCTACTTGGTCGACCGACGCGTCGACCTCATCTTGTCTGGCGGATCAAACATCTATCCAGCAGAGATTGAAGGCGTCATAAGTCAACACCCTGCGGTGAAAGATGTCGCAGTGTTTGGAATTCCACACGTTGAGTTTGGACAAGAGGTAAAAGCCGCCATTGAAGTAGAGCCAGGACACTCTGTTACAGAGTCCGAACTCATCTCGTGGTGCAAAGAACGGCTCGCATCATTCAAGTGCCCGAAGTCGGTTGATTTTCACGATGCGCTCCCACGCGAAGCCCACGGAAAACTAAAGAAGCGCTACTTACGCGATGCGTACTGGCCGGCCACTTAACGCGCCAGCAAATCGGCAAACCACGCCGCCGGATCAGCAAGTTCCCCGCGAAGTTCTTTCCACTTCTTGTTCATTGCAATACGACCGCCGACGGGATAGCCCGCAATTCGGTCAGCAAGTTCGCGCGCTCGGTCAACAACAAGCGAGTCATCCACTACTTCTGTTGCTACGCACAAGCGCAACAGTTCAGCCGCGGGAACTCTGTCGGCAAGATACACAAGCCTGTCGGCAACCGATGGAGCAAAACGAAGATGCAACCACGCGGCACACATGGGTGCCGCCACACCGATGGCTAACTCACCGACTTGCAAGAAAGACGACTCTCCTGCAACGAGCACTGGTGCAGCTAACGCAAGCGCAGCACCAGCATTAATTGCGTATTTCTCAAGCGCCACCACAACGGGCACCGGCGACGAATACAACGCAGCGTGCACATGAGGCCATGCCGGCAATGGCCCTGGCTTTGTTCCGTTTCCCGACTCTTTCAGGTCGACACCAGAACAAAAGACACCACCATTTCCGCGCAGGAGAATGCAGTTCACCGATTCGTCGTGCGATGTAGCCCTGATGGCATCGCGCAATAACTCAGTCACCTCGGGAGTGATGGAATTCTTTCGATCAGGACGATTCAGAACAATCTCGGCTCTGGCGCCGAACTTTTCAACGAAAACAACCGAATCGCTCATCTACTCACACACCAACAGATGGCTTTAGCGGCCTGGTTGATATGTGCCATATACCTCGCGAAGTGCATCGCTGACTTCGCCAAGAGTTGCATGCGCACGAAGAGCTTCCTTCATAGGAATAAGGATGTTTGTGGTTCCCTTTGCTGCTTCTTTTACTTCGTTGAGTAACTGCTGAACCTTTGCTTGATCTCGGTTCTCTTTAAACTTCTTCAATCGCGCAATTTGTCCCACCGCAAGACTTGGGTCGATGGGGAACACATTTGGTTCAGGTTCGTTGTCCACCGTGAACTTATTGACACCGACAATGACTCGCTCGTCATCATCAATTGACTTCGTGTAGTCGTATGCGCTCTGCTCAATCTCGTCCATCTGGAAACCGGATTCAATAGCGTCAACCGCACCACCCATTGCATCAATGCGCTCGATGTACTCCCAGGCCAAACGTTCCACTTCGTCGGTGAGTGACTCAATGAAGTACGAACCAGCAAGTGGGTCGGGAGTATCGGCAACGCCGCTCTCGTAACCAATGATTTGCTGTGTACGCAACGCGATACGCGCAGCGTCTTCTGTAGGAAGACCAAGTGCTTCGTCGAATCCGTTGGTGTGAAGACTCTGTGTTCCACCCATGACTGCCGCAAGAGACTGAACCGCTACACGAACAACGTTGTTGAGTGGTTGTTGAGCTGTCAACGTGCTACCGCCCGTTTGGGTGTGGAAGCGCAACAGTTTGCTGCTTTCTTTCTTTGCACCAAAACGTTCTGTCATGATCTTGTGCCACATACGGCGGCTCGCGCGGAACTTTGCCACTTCCTCGAAGAAGTTGTTGTGTCCATTCCAGAAGAAAGACAGACGCGGCGCGAAGTCGTCCACATCGAGACCAGCGTCGACCGCAGCCTGTACGTAGGCGATTGCGTTGGCCAAGGTAAATGCAATTTCTTGAACCGCAGTGCTACCTGCTTCACGAATGTGGTACCCGGAGATAGAGATGGTGTTCCACTTCGGCACATTTTTCGAGCAGTACTCAAAGATGTCGGTAATGATTCGCATGGATGGTCGCGGTGGGTACACGTACGTACCGCGCGCAATGTATTCCTTCAGCAAGTCATTCTGAATTGTTCCGCTGATTGCAGTTGATGCAACACCTTGTTCTTCTGCAACCAATTCGTACATCAACAACAAGATGGCTGCCGTTGAGTTAATGGTCATTGATGTAGACACTTTGTCGAGTGGAAGATCTTTCAACAACAACCGCATGTCGTCGAGACAGCTGATGGCAACACCCACCTTGCCCACTTCGCCTTCAGCACGTGGGTGATCGCTGTCGTATCCCATTTGAGTGGGAAGGTCGAAAGCGCATGACAATCCGGTCTGGCCCGCTTGCAGCAGGAACTTGAAGCGTTCGTTGGTGGATTCGGCCGTACCGAAGCCCGCGTATTGACGCATGGTCCACAACTTGCCGCGGTACATCGTGGGGTACACACCGCGGGTGTAAGGAGCGCCACCTGGCACTCCGAGTTGGGACTCTGCATCCCACCCTGCCAAATCTGCCGCCGTATACATCGGGGCGATTTCAATGCCGGAGTCTGTGCGCTTTACGTCTTCAGCCATAGGGGTCAATGGTACGGCGACGAGCGCCACAGCCCCTCATGGAGGGCTTATCTTGCAGCAACCAGGCTGATTTCCATGAGCCATTCGGCCCGTGCCAGGGCAGGCACCGTGACCAATGTGCTGGCCGCGCGGTGGTCCCCCATCACTTCGTCTCGAACCGCCATCACGAGTGGCAGGTCGTCGCGAAGCGAGTCACTAGCGACCACATAAGTGGTGATACTGACAATGTCAGAGACGGCCATGCCTCCTGCTCGGAGAATCTCGATGAGATTGGCCCACACCACCCGTGCCTGGCCTTCCACCGATGGTGGCACTGTTCCGTCAGGCATGGTGGGTACAACGCCCGAAGTGAAGATGAATTGAGCAGCGCCATCCACTTTCACCGCATGCGCGTACTTCGCTGCTGGTGGCGCCATGTGGTCCGGACGTATTTCGCTGATTCCCATACTGGTCATTCTGTCCTAAGGTGAGGCCATGACCATCACACCAGATGCACCACAGACCGAGACTCGAATGATCGATGGGGTTCCCCTCACTCCTAAAGAGGTCACCACCATCGGTTTCGAAGACCTTATGGCGACCCGCACTGTTGAAGAGGAGCGCCTTCACCGCAAGCAGCGCCTTGCTGGTGCCTTGCGAATTTTCGGCCGATTCGGATTTGGCGAAGGCGTTGCCGGCCACATCACTGTTCGCGACCCCGAGTTCCCCGATCACTTTTGGGTCAACCCACTCGGCTTGTCATTCCGTCACATGCGCGTCTCCGACCTCATCTTGGTGAACCACCACGGTGAAGTGGTGTACGGCAAGCACAGCGTGAACCGCGCTGCATACGTCTTGCACGCAGCAGTACATACCGCGCGTCCCGATGTCATCGCCGCAGCACACGCACACTCGGTGTACGGCAAGGCATTCAGCTCACTCGGTATTCCGCTCGATCCGCTCACTCAAGACTCATGTGCGTTCTACGAACAAAACGTTGTTATTGCAGACCACGGTGGAGCAGTCGTCTTTGAAGAAGCCGCAGGTCGCGATTTCGCAGAAGCATTCGGTAACTACCGCGCAGCTATTCACCAGAACCATGGACACTTCACTGTTGGAGCATCAGTTGATGAAGCCGTGTTCTGGTTCGTCTGTTTCGAACGTTGCGCACAGGCCCAACTAGCAGCAATGGCCGCTGGAACTCCGAAGCACATTCCGCACGACTCTGCGGTGTACACACGCGAGAACGCTGGAAGCGCAATTACTGGTTGGATGCATTTCCAGCCCTTGTGGCAAGAAATCTGCCAAACAGATCCAGATCTTTTCGACTAACACCGAGTGACTTCTCACTCTTCGGAACTTTCTCGTTCCGAACGCCTCTTCGACACTGCACCTCCAGAAGTTTTCTTCGTGCTGTCTGCTGCGGCGCAATACACAGGTGCAGTCATCGCAGTAAACCTGTTCGACCAAATGTCCCCGGCAACCATTGCGTGGATACGTGTGCTCAGTGCAGGACTTGTTCTGTCTGCACTGTCTGTTCGCAGAAGCCACGCACGTTGGACCCGCCACGATCTGATGTGGGCTGCAGCATTCGGAACAGCGACTGCGTTCATGAACATGTTCTTCTATTTAGCGATTG
>JBIIQG010000082.1:0-4397 GCA_044342185.1 Ilumatobacteraceae bacterium
TGCTGCCTGGCGAAATAGGCACCCTGTACTTCCTGCGTGAGGGTGGTGCGCCGCAGTATTACGGTGACGAAGCGAAAACCAATTCAAGTCGTCTCCCCGATGGGCGTTTCACAGTTGGAGACCTCGGCTACATGGACGCTGACGGATTCATCTACTTGGTCGACCGACGCGTCGACCTCATCTTGTCTGGCGGATCAAACATCTATCCAGCAGAGATTGAAGGCGTCATAAGTCAACACCCTGCGGTGAAAGATGTTGCGGTGTTTGGAATTCCACACGTTGAATTTGGTCAAGAAGTGAAAGCCGCGATCGAGCTTGAGCCCGGAGCACAACTCACAGAAGCAGAACTTATTGCATGGTGCAAAGAACGGCTCGCATCATTCAAGTGCCCGAAGTCGGTTGATTTTCACGATGCGCTCCCACGCGAAGCCCACGGAAAACTAAAGAAGCGCTACTTACGCGATGCGTACTGGCCAGCAACTTAAAGCGCCAGCAAATCGGCAAACCACGCCGCCGGATCAGCAAGTTCCCCGCGAAGTTCTTTCCACTTCTTGTTCATCGCAACACGTCCGCGGACGGGATACCCCGCAATTCGGTCAGCAAGTTCGCGAGCTCGTTCAACAACCAGCGCGTCAGCAACTATTTCTGTGACTACGCCCAAGCGCAATAGTTCAGCCGCGGGAACTCTGTCGGCTAGATACACAAGCCTGTCGGCAACCGATGGGGCAAAACGAAGATGCAACCACGCAGCGCACATGGGTGCCGCCACACCGATGGCTAACTCACCGACTTGCAAGAAAGACGACTCTCCTGCAACGAGCACTGGTGCAGCTAACGCAAGCGCTGCACCAGCATTAATTGCGTATTTCTCAAGCGCCACAACAACGGGCACCGGCGATGAATACAACGCAGCGTGCACCTGAGGCCATGCAGGTAATGGCCCTGGCTTAGTTCCGTTGCCCGACTCTTTCAGATCGACACCAGAACAAAAGACACCACCATTTCCGCGCAGGAGAATGCAGTTCACCGATTCATCATGCGATGTTTCCCTGATGGCATCGCGCAATAACTCAGTCACCTCAGGAGTGATGGAATTCTTTCGATCAGGACGATTCAGAACAATTTCGGCTCTGGCGCCCAACTTTTCAACGAGAACAACCGAATCGCTCATCTATTCACACACCAATAAACGGCTTTAGCGGCCTGGTTGATATGTGCCGTACACCTCGCGAAGTGCATCGCTGACTTCGCCAAGAGTTGCGTGCGCACGAAGAGCTTCCTTCATGGGAATCAGGATGTTTGTGGTTCCCTTTGCTGCTTCTTTTACTTCGTTGAGTAACTGCTGAACTTTTGCTTGATCTCGGTTCTCTTTGAACTTCTTCAATCGCGCAATTTGCCCCACCGCAAGACTTGGGTCGATGGGGAACACATTCGGCTCGGGCTCGTTGTCCACAGTGAACTTATTGACACCAACAATGACTCGCTCGTCATCATCAATTGACTTCGTGTAGTCGTACGCGCTCTGCTCAATCTCGTCCATCTGGAAACCGGATTCAATAGCGTCAACCGCACCACCCATTGCATCAATACGCTCGATGTACTCCCAGGCCAAACGTTCCACCTCATCGGTGAGTGACTCAATGAAGTACGAACCAGCAAGTGGGTCGGGAGTATCGGCAACGCCGCTCTCGTAACCAATGATTTGCTGTGTACGCAATGCGATACGCGCAGCGTCTTCTGTAGGAAGACCAAGTGCTTCGTCGAATCCGTTGGTGTGAAGACTCTGTGTTCCACCCATGACTGCCGCAAGAGACTGAACCGCTACACGAACAACGTTGTTGAGTGGTTGTTGAGCTGTCAACGTGCTACCGCCCGTTTGGGTGTGGAAGCGCAACAGTTTGCTGCTTTCTTTCTTTGCACCAAAACGTTCTGTCATGATCTTGTGCCACATACGGCGGCTCGCGCGGAACTTTGCCACTTCCTCGAAGAAGTTGTTGTGTCCATTCCAGAAGAAAGACAGACGCGGCGCGAAGTCGTCCACATCGAGACCAGCGTCGACCGCAGCCTGTACGTAGGCGATTGCGTTGGCCAAGGTAAATGCAATTTCTTGAACCGCAGTGCTGCCTGCTTCACGAATGTGATACCCGGAGATAGAGATGGTGTTCCACTTCGGCACATTTTTCGAGCAGTACTCAAAGATGTCAGTGATGATTCGCATGGAAGGTCTCGGTGGGTACACATACGTACCGCGCGCGATGTATTCCTTCAGCAAGTCATTCTGAATTGTTCCGCTGATTGCAGTTGATGCAACACCTTGTTCTTCTGCAACCAATTCGTACATCAACAACAAGACGGCTGCCGTTGAGTTAATGGTCATTGATGTAGAGACCTTGTCGAGTGGCAGGTCTTTCAACAACAACCGCATGTCGTCGAGACAGCTGATGGCAACACCCACCTTGCCCACTTCGCCTTCAGCACGTGGGTGATCGCTGTCGTATCCCATTTGAGTAGGAAGGTCGAAAGCACATGACAATCCGGTCTGGCCCGCTTGCAGCAGGAACTTGAAGCGTTCGTTGGTGGATTCGGCCGTACCGAAGCCCGCGTACTGACGCATGGTCCACAACTTGCCGCGGTACATCGTGGGGTACACACCACGGGTGTAGGGAGCGCCACCTGGTACTCCGAGTCGGGACTCTGCATCCCACCCTGCCAAATCTGCCGCCGTATACATCGGGGCGATTTCAATGCCGGAGTCTGTGCGCTTTACGTCTTCAGCCATAGGGGTCAATGGTACGGCGACGAGCGCCACAGCCCCTCATGGAGGGCTTATCTTGCAGCAACCAGGCTGATTTCCATGAGCCATTCGGCCCGTGCCAGGGCAGGCACCGTGACCAATGTGCTGGCCGCGCGGTGGTCCCCCATCACTTCGTCTCGAACCGCCATCACGAGTGGCAGGTCGTCGCGAAGCGAGTCACTAGCGACCACATAAGTGGTGATACTGACAATGTCAGAGACGGCCATGCCTCCTGCTCGGAGAATCTCGATGAGATTGGCCCACACCACCCGTGCCTGGCCTTCCACCGATGGTGGCACTGTTCCGTCAGGCATGGTGGGTACAACGCCCGAAGTGAAGATGAATTGAGCAGCGCCATCCACTTTCACCGCATGCGCGTACTTCGCTGCTGGTGGCGCCATGTGGTCCGGACGTATTTCGCTGATTCCCATACTGGTCATTCTGTCCTAAGGTGAGGCCATGACCATCACACCAGATGCACCACAGACCGAGACTCGAATGATCGATGGGGTTCCCCTCACTCCTAAAGAGGTCACCACCATCGGTTTCGAAGACCTTATGGCGACCCGCACTGTTGAAGAGGAGCGCCTTCACCGCAAGCAGCGCCTTGCTGGTGCCTTGCGAATTTTCGGCCGATTCGGATTTGGTGAAGGCGTTGCCGGCCACATCACTGTTCGCGACCCCGAGTTCCCCGATCACTTCTGGGTCAATCCACTCGGATTGTCATTCCGTCACATGCGCGTCTCCGACCTCATCTTGGTGAACCACCACGGTGAAGTGGTGTACGGGAAGCACAGTGTGAACCGCGCTGCATACGTCTTGCACGCAGCAGTACACACCGCGCGTCCCGATGTCATCGCCGCAGCACATGCACATTCGGTGTACGGCAAGGCGTTCAGCTCACTCGGTATTCCGCTCGACCCACTCACTCAAGACTCATGTGCGTTCTACGAACAAAACGTTGTTATTGCAGACCACGGTGGAGCAGTCGTTTTTGAAGAGGCCGCTGGTCGCGATTTCGCAGAAGCGTTTGGCAACTACCGCGCAGCTATTCACCAGAACCACGGACACTTCACCGTTGGAGCATCAGTTGACGAGGCCGTGTTCTGGTTTGTCTGTTTCGAACGTTGCGCACAGGCCCAACTCGCAGCAATGGCCGCTGGAACTCCGAAGCACATTCCGCACGACTCTGCGGTGTACACACGCGAGAACGCGGGAAGCGCAATTACTGGTTGGATGCACTTCCAGCCCTTGTGGCAAGAAATCTGCCAAACAGATCCAGAACTTTTCGACTAACACCGAGTGACTTCTCACTCTTCGGAACTTTCTCGTTCCGAACGCCTCTTCGACACTGCACCCCCAGAAGTTTTCTTCGTGCTGTCTGCTGCGGCGCAATACACAGGTGCAGTCATCGCAGTAAACCTGTTCGACCAAATGTCCCCGGCAACCATTGCGTGGATACGTGTGCTTAGTGCCGGACTTGTTCTGTCTGCACTGTCTGTTCGCAGAAGCCACGCACGTTGGACCCGCCACGATCTGATGTGGGCTGCAGCATTCGGAACAGCGACTGCGTTCATGAACATGTTCTTCTATTTAGCGATTG
>JBIIQG010000006.1:0-41613 GCA_044342185.1 Ilumatobacteraceae bacterium
CATCTTGGTTCACGCATTGAAGGTCTGTATGCCGACAAACAGCTTCTTCGTCGAGTTGTGATGTGGGCAACGGTGAACTGGCTTCTCGATGCGGTCTCCTTGTGGGTCTTCCTACGTGCATTTGGCGGGGAGATTGGCCTCGATGGCCTCATCGTTGCTTTCGGTATTGCAAACGTATTCTCCGTCGTTCCTATTACGCCTGGTGGATTGGGAATTGTGGAGAGCATTTACATCCCCACGCTTGTTGGTTTCGGACTCGCTCGTCGCACAGCAACGGTGGGCGTGTTGTCATACCGCGTAGCGCAGTACTGGTTACCCATTGTTGTGGGCTGGCTCTGTTACCTGTCGCTTCAAGTTGGTCCGTGGGCTATTGACCGTCGTCATCGCCTTGCGTCGCTGCCTCGAGTGGCCCAATCGCAGACTGAACGCGGCCTCACCACTGTGGATTGGGTGGAAAAGTTTGCGCCACGCGACCGCACAGGCCAATTCCCTATGCCCGCAATCGACCCTAACGAACTTGAATACCAAGACGATACGGACGGTTCGGCTCGCCCTGAGTAGCGTTTGGTGCCATGACAACACATGAGCGCCCCTTTGGTCGATACCTCGAAGACTTTGTACCCGGAGACGTTTTTCGTCATTGGCCAGGCAAGACCATTACCGAATATGACGATCACCTCTTTTGCATGATCACGATGAACCATCACCCTCTGCACACCAACGACTGGTTTGCAAAGGAAAGTGTTCAGGGCCGCAATGTTGTCGTCGGCAACTTGGTGTATTCGCTTGTTCTCGGAATGAGCGTGCCCGATGTCAGCGGAGCAGCAATTGCAAACCTGGAAGTGGAAACACTTCAGCACAAGTTCCCCACATTCCACGGCGACACCATTCATGCTGAAACACGCGTGCTTGAAGTTGCAGAAAGCAAGTCAAAGAACGATCGCGGTATTGTCACCGTGGAAACGAAGGGCTTCAACCAAGACGGTAAAGAAGTGTGTTACTTCCGTCGTCGCGTCATGGTGTGGAAGCGTGATAGTGCTCCAGATCGTCGCCGTCCGTACGACGGACAGGACGTGTGGGCCGACTAACCCGCAACGACCGCATCGCGGCCGCACTTTTGAAATGGGGAAGTGACACGCTGCGTGACTTGCCATGGCGGCGCACGCGTAACCCATGGCGAGTATTAGTGAGCGAAGTGATGTTGCAGCAAACATCTGTAGCGCGTGTACTTCCGAAATACGAAGCTTTCATCAACGAGTTTCCCACTCCACATGACTTGGCGTCGGCGCCGCTAGGTGATGCATTGCGACTGTGGTCGGGCCTTGGATACCCGCGCCGCTGTCGCAATTTGCGAGAAGCAGCGCGTGTCTTACATGAAGAGTTCAACGGCGAGTTTCCCGAGTCTGTTGACGTGTTACTTACTTTGCCTGGAGTAGGGCAGTACACCTCGCGCGCTGTGTTGGCTTTCGCCTTTGAACACGATGTTGCCGTGGTGGATACCAATGTGTCGCGCGTGTTGTCGCGACTTGAAGGACGTGCACTCAAGGCCAAAGAACTGCAAGTTCTTGCAGATTCATTAGTGCCGCAAGGTCTTGGGTGGGAGTGGAATCAAGTGATGATGGACTTCGGCGCTCGTCATTGCACAGCACGCCAACCACAATGTGCACAATGCCCACTGCGTCAACTCTGCGTTTGGAAGGGCGAAGGGGTCGATCCGGCGCCTGCATCGGCAGGGGCAAGTAAGCCCCAAGGAAGGTTTGAAGGTTCAGATCGTCAAGCCCGTGGTCGCGCAATGCGCGCCGTTGCCGATGGAGTCACCACTCTCGCAGCACTCACTAAGACAATGGGTGTTGAAGAAGATCGTGCGCGAAGTTTGGTAACCGCACTTGTCGACGAAGGTCTGCTTGTGCGTTCAGGTAAACGTTTTACTTTGCCGTAACCCAATCAACAATTAACGCGTTTACTTCGTCGGGCTTTTCCAATTGGAGAAAGTGGCCAGCACCTTCAACGATGCGAAGAGTCGCCCATGGCGCAAAGGTTGTAATCGATTCAGCTACTTCGCGACCAATGCAGCCATCGCTTGCGCCATGTAGATACAAAGTGGGCTGGGGTAATTCACCACCGCCTGCAGCTTGAATTGCGTCATACTTTTCAGAACGTGGTCCGGCGCCAAGAGTGCAGCGATAGTACGCAAGTGCCGCCGACAAGTGCTGCGGGTCACGAAGACTCACTTTGCAGTTTTCTGCATCGTCAGCCCCGCTGTAACCAGGTGACCAGTCGCGCCACAGCATGTCGATGAATGCGAGGTCGTTCGACGGAACAACTAGGTCGGAGAGCGGGTGCTGGAAATAGAACATGTACCAACTGCGCTTGATCTGGTCCATGTTGTTGATGAACGCAACATTCATGGCGCCACCGGGGGGCACAGCCATTCCTACAACGCGCTTCCATCGCGATGGCTCGGAGCCTGCAGCGCCATAGACCGACGGAGCGCCCCAGTCGTGGCCAATGATGACTGCGTTCTCATCGCCACCAAGAGCTTCGTGCAAAGCATTGGCATCGGCAGACAATGCGCCGGTTTGGTACAAGCCGTCTGTAGCAAGCGATGTTGGCGCATACCCACGAGTAAACGGAGCTACTGCGCGAAAACCGGCGTCTGCCAAGGCGGGCAGCAAATAGCGCCAACTATGCGCTGAGTCTGGAAATCCGTGAAGGCACAAAGCCAGTGGACCTGTGCCGCATTCAAGAAAGGTGAAGTCGATGCCATTTGCACTGACGGTTCCCGTGGTGATGTGTGGTGCCATAGGGAGAACCGTAGTGCCTGTGGTGCGACAGGCGTCACCTGTATGAGACATGGGTAAAGCGGTGAAGTTCCGTAGCGTTTCTCGCATGGGGGCTAGGCCATGCTGACTGTGACATTCCACGGCGTACGTGGTTCAACGCCGTGCCATGGTCCGTCCACGGCAAAGTATGGCGGCAATACGTCGTGCGTATCGGTGCGCGCACCTGGTCGTCGTCCCATCTTGTTAGATCTCGGAACTGGTCTTCGTTACTTCGGAAAGCAATACACCGCCGGAACAGAAATTCCGTTGAAGGCAATTGCATTGGTCACTCACCTTCATTGGGATCATGTTCAAGGCCTTCCGTTCTTTACGCCAATGCTTCACCCTGGTGCACGTTTGGAAATTTTTGGTCCACAACAGTCCAATGGAAGCTCTTTCGAAAGCGCAATGCAAGAAGCAATTTCGCCACCAACCTTTCCTATCGGTCTGAAAGATTTTCCTGGCAACTTTTCCTTTAACGATGTTGCAGACACGGAATGGGAAATGGATGACTACAAAATCATCTCGCGACTTGTTCCTCACATTGGTCCCACTGTTGGGTACCGCATTGAATTTGCCGGATCCACCATTGCGTACATCTCCGACCATCAACAACCACTCGATGGTTCGTTCCATCTTCCAGAGGGTGTACGTGAACTCGCTCAAGATGTTGACCTGTTAATTCACGACTCCCAATACACACCTCAAGAATTTGCAGTGAAGGCAAATTGGGGTCACTGCACTGCCGAATTCGCAATGGGTATTGCGGCGGCAACCGGCGCGAAGCGCTTGGCGTTGTATCACCACGACCCAGATCGCACCGATACCGCCCTTGACGCAATGGCGGCGTGTGGATCAGGCAAAGGCATGGATGTGTTCTTTGCTCGCGAGGGCGGAACAATTTCCGTCTGACGGCTCTGGTCTACTGTTGTGAAGTGACCTCAGATATCAGCCCCGCACTTTTTCGCTCCGTACTCGGGCACGCACCCACATCGGTTGTTGTGGTGACCGGATGTGACGCGTCGGGCAAGCCTCTCGGAATCACCATCGGTTCTTTCGTGTCTGTTTCGCTCGATCCGCCACTCGTTGGTTTCCTGCCCGGCACTTCGTCGCGATCATGGAATGCAATTCAGGAATCGGGTCATTTCTGCGTCAACATTCTTTCGGCAGAACAAGAAGAGTTGTGCTGGAAGTTTGCAAAGGAAGGCGACGACAAGTTCGAGGGTATTTCTTGGACCAAATCATCAACGGGAAGCCCTGTGTTGCCGAACGTCATTGGGGTGATTGATTGCTCCATTGAGTCCCAAGAGGTGGTGGGCGACCATTACTTCGTGGTGGGACGAGTAGTAGAGATGTCTCATGCAGATAACGCGAGTAACGCAATGGTGTTTTTCCGCGGAAAAGTGGTGAGCGCCACATATCCAACTGCGTAATGTTCGCTCGCGTTCTTGCCGCAGTTGTAGGTGCTGTCATTCTTTTTGCTGGTGCCACGAAAGCCACCGGCTTTCAACAGTGGAAAGCCGATGCACGTTCCCAGGGACTATGGCCAATTGTCGCCTATGTCCTGCCGGGCATTGAATTGCTTCTCGGCGCATTACTCATTGTTCTCGCACCAACACCAGTTGTTTTTGGTGCTGCCACTTTGCTGTTGCTTATCTTCACTGCATATCTGCTTGTGCTCGTGGCATCTGGGTCAACCGTTCCATGCGCATGTTTTGGTGCGCGGTTTTCAAAAGCACCATCGTGGCGAGATGTGTTGCGCAACGTTCTCCTCATGGGTGCGTTGTTTGTCGCTGCTGCGCTGTATTGACGGGTGTTCGTTATTGCACGCAACTCATGGCGAATGCCAGGGTTCGTGCTTCATCGCGCCACTGTTCATAACGCCCCGAGGGCCCACCATGCCCCGCACCCATTTCGCATGTAAAGACAACCGTGGTGTCGGGCGATTCATGGCGCATCTTGGCAACCCATTTGGTGGGTTCGTGGTAACTCACACGCGGGTCGTTTAGTCCGGCCGTTACATACAACTGCGGGTACACCACATTCGTGGTGTTGTCGTACGGCGAATACGACTGGATATATGAGGCGAAGGGTTCGGTACGCGGGTCACCCCATTCTTCCCATTCCGTCACAGTGAGCGGCAATGTTGGATCACTCATTGTTGTCACCACATCTACAAATGGAACTTCAGCAATTGCGCCTGCGAATCGAGTGGGATTCATAGTGATGCATGCGCCGACCAATAAACCGCCAGCACTTCCTCCGCGAATAACAAGTTGTGCACCGTCACACACCTGTATGTCGGCAAGGTGGCTCGCTGCATCAATGGTGTCGGTGAACGTATTTCGCTTGTTCAAGAACTTGCCGTCCAGATACCAATTGCGACCCATTTCACCGCCGCCGCGTGGATGAACTAACGCCCACACCCAACCGCGATCAAGAAGAGAGAGCCGGGCAATGGAAAACCACGGAGCAAGAGAGATTTCGTAAGCGCCATATGCGTACACCAAACCCGGAGCAGTGCCGTCAAGTGGGGTATCGCGATGATGAACGATGTCGACGGGCACGCGAGTTCCGTCGGTGGCCGTGGCCCATAGTCGTTGCGAGACGTAGTGAGAGAGGTCGCAGTTCAGTACTTCGGTGTGTTTCAACGTTGTGAGAGACGAGTCATTGAGTGAATACCACGCCACTGTGTTGGGTGTAGTGAGCGACTGATAAGTCAGACGAATACCGCTAGGGGAGTAGTCGGGGTTGACATCGAGTTCTACCTCGTGCGGTTCGTTGAGGATTGTTAACGGAGAAACCGTTCCGTTTGTGGAGACCAGAGAGAGGACTTGTTGCGCGTCTTCCCACCGTTGCATTACGGCAAATGTTTCAAAACAGTCGAACTGCACAATGCGCTTTGAGGGTGAATGCGGGATGAGTGGTGTCCACTCTCCGCCGTTCTCGGGCATTGTCATCACACGAAAATCATCTGCATCCAAATTGGTGGTGATTGCAAAGATTCCATTCCAATGATCTGCCTGGTATTCAACATTGTCGCGACGTGTTGCGAGAGAACGCGGGGAATCCGTTGGACGTAATGAATCAATCACCCAGCATTCGCTTGACGTCTTGCTTCCCGACTCGATCATGATCCATTTGCCAGAACGCGATTCGCTGACGCCAACGAAAAAGCGTTCGTCTGCATCTTCAAGAACTAGAACATCGTCAGAAGAGGCAGTCCCTACCTTGTGTCGCCATACCTGGTGTGGGCGCATTGCTTCGTCGGGAACTACGTAGAACAACCATTCGTCATTGGCAGACCACGCAGTGCCGCCCCATGTGGTGTTGGGAATTTCGTCTGGCAGGTTGGCATTAGTGGAGAGGTCTCGAATGCGCAGCGTGTACATCTCGCTGCCGTCGGTGTCGCTCGACCAAGCAAGCAGGTGTCCACTATGGGACACGTCGAATGCGCTCATCGAGAAGTAGTCGTGCCCAGTGGCTTCAATGTTCTCGTCAAGCAACACGGTGGTGAGGGCGGTCTCTGCGCTGACGCCGCGGGAATGAATGGCGTATGACTTGCCCGTTTCGGTTCGGGATGCGTACCACCAGCCGCGATGAAGCACTGGATAAGACGAATCGTCTTCCTTCACTCGCTGTTTGATCTCGCCAAATATGGAATCGATGGTGGCGGTATGCGGCTGAAACCATTCGGTCGCGAAAGCATTTTCCGCGGCCAGATACGCAAGAGTCTCGGGGTCGTCTTTGTCTCTCAGCCAGGCATATGGGTCGGTCGCTGGGCCGGTGGGACGTTGCCATTCATGGGGACGACGAGGGGCTCGTGGCGTGGCAGAAGTCATTGAGGGAAGGCTATGGCGACAAGGCAGGTACCGTGAGCGCGTGCGCGTATGGATTGACCAAGACCTCTGCACGGGGGACGGACTGTGCGTCGACCATTGCCCCGATGTCTTTGTGCAGCTTGAAGATGGCATCGCCTATGTTGCCGAACGCGGGGAACCCCTCAACGACCCCGGTGGCTCTGGTTCATTGGCAATTGTGGTCGAGCGAGACATTGCCGCAGTGGTGCAGGCGGCCGATGTGTGTCCGGGTGAATGTATTTTCATTGAACTGGAACCAGCATTTGAGGAAATGACAGGGTCGTAATTCCCTAAATATGGCGCACCCTTCACTTAGTGTTGCGCGCCATGACACCTCGTAAGAATTTCGACCATCTGCCACACGGCTTGGCCAAGGCACTTTCGGTCATTGGTGAGTGGTGGACACCATTGGTCATCGTCTCTATCCACGAGGGAAATCATCGGTTCGAAGCAATTCAGTCATCGCTCGACATTGCGCGCAACATCCTCACCGATCGCCTCACAACGCTGGTCGACAACAAACTCGTTCGCAAGGTGGAATACAGCTCGCGTCCACGGCGTTTCGAGTATCACCTCACAGATGCCGCACTAGAGCTCATCCCCATCTTTAACGATCTTGAAAAATGGGGCGACAAACACTTCGGTGACGACGACGGTCCTGCTGGCGTTCCCGCCACGATGTAGTAGAAATTCAGCGTGGCATTTCGCTCAAAAACTCAACGGGCAATTGTTGTCTTTCCTGCAATTGCAATGGTGGTGTCGCTCGGATGCGTCTCTGTGTCTCAAGCACAAAATGGCGACGCACCAGTTGTAAAGAGAAGCACCACGACCGTTAAGCGCAAAACAACCTCTACTACCAAGGCGCCTAAAGGCGCAGTTTCTCAAGCAGCACTTACTGTTTTGGCCCGAATCAAAGTAGAGAGAGAACGTCCGCAGGGCTACAAGCGTGACCTTTTTAGGCACTGGACCGACGACGACGGCGACAGTTGCAACACCCGTGAAGAAGTTCTTATTGCAGAATCTCGCACACCGGCTCAAGTCGATGCGTATGGCTGCAAAGTTATTGAAGGAGACTGGTTTTCTGAATATGACGGGCTCCTGCACACCAATCCGTCAGATCTCGATATCGACCACTTTGTTCCCCTCAAAGAAGCGTGGGACTCGGGTGCATGGGCATGGAGCCCCTCACAAAGACAACGGTTCGCCAACGACCTCAGCGACCCTCGAGCACTTATCGCGGTGACCGCTGGCGCAAATCGTTCAAAGGGCGACAAAGACCCCTCTAACTGGTTACCCAAGCGCAATCAAGCGTTGTGCGCCTATGTGACCAGTTGGGTTGCGGTGAAGACCAAGTGGAAGTTGTCAATGGATCAAAGTGAGTGGGGTCGCGTCAAGAACATCCTCACCAACAACTGTCCGTCAGCCACCATTGCGCCGTGGGGGTCAAGTGGCTCATCGTCACCTGCGCCTGTGGGTTCGGTTTCACCCTCAACAGCTCCACCTTCATCGGGCGCCCCAACGGGATCTGGCGGTGGGCTGCGCGCCGTGACGCCCCACCAGCGTTGCAAGGGCGTCGAAGTGGGTCAACGAGGACAATCGCAAGGCCTCACCTATGAATGTGTCAATCGCAAGAAAGACGGAACCCCTTCGGCTCCGGGTTACTACTACTGGCAACCCGTTCGGTAGCCCTGGTGGGGCGGAGCGCTCTGCCCGATAGCATCGTCTCCTATGTCGAAGAAGACCAAGAAGCGCAAGGCGCGCATGCGCCGCTCGAAGGCCAACCACGGCAAGCGTCCAAACATGGGTCGCGGCTAGTCCGTTTCCCATATGACCCGCCTTGTTGCACTCCACGCAGGCGGACAACGCTCACCCTGGCAATCCATCGGGCTCACGTGTGATGAATCCACGTGCATTCTTTCCGATGTCGTTCTCTCCTTCTCTGGCGTCTCGTCTGGCCTCATCGGGTGGACCTTCTCGTCAGATCGCGACGAATTGGTATCCGTAGACGGAATCAGCACCACTCTTGTCTCGCAGTTTCCGTTGCATCCGGCGCAATCGCCCCTCGGATCACAACGCATTGTCGGTCTTGACCACGTGGTGGTAAACACCGACAACATTGACCGCACGAGTACGGCAATTACCGAAGTACTTGGTCTCGAAGTACGCAGGGAGCGTCAACTGGGTAACGGCACTGTTCAGCGCTTTCACAAACTGGACAACACCATTATTGAAGTAGTCAGCGGACCACACGTCACAACGCCAGGCGCATCGTTGTGGGGAATGGTTGTCAGCGTGGACGACTTGTTTGATTATTGCGAAGAAGTAGGCGACGCAGTGACATCACCTCCGAAGAAAGCAACACAGCCAGGTCGATACATCTCTACCGTGCGATCGAGTGTCGGTCTGAATATTCCATTTGCGCTGATGACACCGCATGTGTCGGGAATGGACACGCATTAATTTTCGTCGTCTTCTTCGCCGCTGAGTTGACGAAGGTGGCGTGCACCTATTTCGCATTGTTCGTTAATGGGGCACCACCTGCATTGGAAGCCGGGGCGACGCTCGGGTTGGCGAGTTTTCAGAGCTAGGTCGGCAATGAGAAGTGTTCCGTGGGCGGTGCGTCGAACGGCGGCCTGCAACAGCCCCTCGGTGACTGGTTCGTCGTCGAGACGAGCGGAGTCGAGCGAGTATGAACCCAAACTGCGTGGTGGTTGCCTGCTGCGCAATGTTTCAATGAGTGCATAGAAACGAAGATCGTCACGATGGGTGGGAGTGAGTCGACCGGTCTTTAGGTCGATAATGACTTTTCTTCCGGGGCCACCAAGAACTAAGTCCATTCGTGAGGAAAAGATGACCGAGTTGTTGAACAAGGCATATGACGCTGAATACTCCACCATGGGTCGCCACTGAGGCTTGATAGGCGGAAAGCATTCAAGAAAGTTGGTTACTGCTCCGAGAACGGCGCCGCGTAGCTCGGCAAGTTCGTGTGCGGGTAACGACACAATGAACCCCGAAGCACTTTCGCGAGGGTTCTCGGCAACGCTGGTGATTGCGGCATCGACAATTTCGCCAGGAACTATGGGGCCTCGCCAGTTGAGAAGAAGCTCTATGCCTTTGTGCGCAATTGTTCCGCGCACTGTGTTGATGTTCCAAGCGAAGGCCTGTTGACGATTGAGAACGTGGTATTCCTCGCATCCCAAAACAGTGGCGATGTGATGTTTGTTGATGCGCAGTGGATTCTCGGCAGAGAAAAGACCCTCGAGTGGTGCAAGTGCGACGGAGAGTTGTTCTTCAACGTCGGTGACAATGTGGTCGGGAAGCGGCTCCCATTCTGGCGGAACACCGAGTGAATCGATGATGGCTTGTTGAAGGGGGTTCAGTTCGACGTCCACGGTGAATCCCACACTATTCGCAGGGCGTGGCACTGCAGACAAGACTGCAACACCCTTTTGGCACACTCATTCCATGTCCACATCCGCCACTTCAAAGTTCACCGCAGCAGCCAGAGTGTTGGCTCAGCGCGTTGCAGAACTCAATTTGGTGGTTCCTGGGTTCCGTAGTCCGCCCCGTATTGTTGGCGTCAACCGCACGGTGCGTCGTGCACGTGATGGTGAAGGCGGCGTGGTGGCAGTACGCCTTGCCGATCGCCCATTCACGGCAACGGTGGGAGACATGATCGAAGGTGTCATTGTCATTAATTGCTTGTCGGCCACCGAAGCCGACCGGGTTCGCACTTTGTTATGGCGAACAATGTTGCAGTTCACTGTAGAAACCAGCACGCCTCGGCCGTCTACGCGCGTAGCCTAAATACGTTCACGCCCGGATGGCGGAACTGGCAGACGCAGGGGGCTTAAACCCCCCGGGTGGCAACACCTTGCGGGTTCGATTCCCGCTCCGGGCACTCTTCATCATCCGTGCTCTTCACCAGCATCCATACGGTGTTCAGTTCTGTAATGAACAAACTGAGCAGTAATGGAAGAAACAGCAATGCCAACACGGTGGGGTGTTCAGCAAGCTTCACGGCAGCCAGAGTGTAAAACGGTGTTGGCATCACGGTGCCAATGACCTGATCATCAATCACTACCCACGGGTCATCGTGAGTGTTGGCATCTCCACGGGTTGTATACAACGTGTGGGTCTTGCCAGACGGGGTGACCGATTCCCACTGCCGCATCACGCGGTGGGTAGTGGTCTTTCCGTCGCGGAGGAAAGTGATTACATCGCCCACCTGGGGGGACTCGGTGGTGCGAACTGTAATCACTTCCCCCACGGCGAGGGTTGGCCTCATTGAGCCGCCATCAATCGTGAAGTGGCGGTGTTCATTGGCCGAGCTGAAGTAGTTCGCTCCCATAATGGCGAGCGAACCGGCAATTCCCAGCAGCGTGCACAACCGCACGCCCCATCGAAGAATTGCTCGCGTCTTCATTACAGCTGCTGTGAAGCCACTGTGAGGGTGACAGTTGAGGTCTTGCCGGCAATGCCGTTTGGTGTCGACGAAGGTAACGAGATGCGCAAGCACAGTGTTTCCGATGTGCCGGCCACCAAGTTTGCATTTGCTACTGACAACGCTGTCAATGTTGAGGTTGTACCAACTCGAGTACCTGCTTGGTAGCTAGCTGCAGCACAATCGCCAGCGGTTGTTGTTTTCCAGGTTTCCACCTGCAGGGCATCAACCAGTGGGGCACCACCACCCGTTGGGCGGGATGCCGTGAGTGTGTAGCTGAAGTCCAATGAACCAGCGTTGGCAACATTGATGGGACGGAAGAAAACATCTCCAGGCTTCAAGTTGGCCAATGCCACAACCGTTGGTCCGCCAAGGGCTACATCGACCCAACCGGACGAAACGTCCATTGTGGAGTCTGCGGTGTCGGTGAACATTGCCCCCGAAGCCGCTGTAGCAATTCCTGCGCCGGCAACGGCAAGCGTTGACAGCGACAAAAGAAGGCGTCCGATGTGTGATGTGAGTGAGGTGTTTTTTCTCATGAACACACTCAATCAGTATTGAATACCGCAGTTGCACGGCATTGGTACTCAACGCGAGTACCGAGGTACCTAGTTAATGGGGCACTCCCAGGTGAGCAAAGATCCACCTTCTTCAGCGGCAACAAGGGCGAAAGAACCGTGATGGGACTTTGCGCGGTGCGCCATCGACAGTGTTCCGGCTTTGCGACGCTTCAGTCCGTGTGGACCAACACCGTTGTCCCGAATATACAGCGATACAAAATTGTCTGTGATGTTGAGAGTGACCCACACCTGCGTGGCTTTTGCGTGACGTGCAGAGTTAGACAAGCCTTCACGAAGAACGTTTTCAACATCGTCAATTAAGTCATCGGGTAGTTCGCGGGCCACAGAAATGTTTTGCTCGATGGGAGATGTCCACGCACCAGAGAACATTTCAATGACTTTCTCAATACGGCTTCGCACTGGTTGTCGAGTCTCTGGCTCAATATTGAAAATTGTGTCGCGAATCTCGTTAATGACTTCATGGATTGCATTGACTGCCCAAGGTTCAGAGTTTTGCGATTGCAGGCGAAGCGCAATAGCAAAAAGATTCTGAATGATTGAGTCATGTAGATCTCTGCCAATGCGTGCACGTTCCAAGCTGAGAAGTGCTTCACGCGTGGCGTCGGTGTATGCCTGACGTTGTGCAATGAGTTCCAACTCGAGTGCGGTCATTTCGCTCAAGTCGGAGCCAATTTCAACAACCAGCTCGCCAATTCGCAACCACGTGACTTCAATACGAACAAGAACTTCTGGTGGGCGGTACATGTCGACTGTGTCTTCAGACATCTCAAAGATTTGTCGCACGGAGTTCTCTTGCCATGCTCGACGCACAAAATCAAGTGCAATGTCGGGTTCAAAGTACTTGTCTGTGATTGTTTGACCAACAAGTGGTGGTTCAATACGAATGGCCTCGTATGGCTCGTTCCACCACACCAGTTGAGTGTCAACAATTTCGTCGTTGTCGTTGAAGATTGGTTCGTGAATACCGATGTAGTCACGAAGTGCGGCCAAGATAAGCGCAGTGTGATTGTCGCAAATTGTTGCAGGCGGCAAGACGGGGCACGTCATGTTTGGTCGCGCGCCTCTGCATGTTCACCGGCCATCGCTACAAGTACAGCAAGTTGTGTTCTATTTGCCGCACCCACTTGAGTGAGAATTTTCGACACGCGGTTCTTCACCGTCTGCAAACTGAAGTGCACGGTTTCCGCAATGTCTCTGTCGGTCATGCCGCGCGAGATGAGAACTGCAATTTCTCGATCTATTTCGCTGAGCACAGATAGTGCATTGGTAGGCAAAGTGCTGAGACGTTTTGATGCAGCACGTACTTCTACTGCGTTGATGAGTTGAAGCCCAGCCGATGTGTCGCGAATTGCTTCCACTAGCTCGTGTGCTGGGGCACCTTTCAGAACAATGGCAGAAGCTTTTGTGGAGTATCCCGTTACTAAAACGTCATCTTCAAGGAACGAAGTGAGGAGAACGACATTGATACGTGGATGTTTCGACTTGATCCACTCGGTGATGTTGTGTCCGGTGCCGTCACCCAAGCGAACATCGAGAACTGCAATATCGATGTCGTCGGCTTTCTCCTGCAATAACGCAAGAGTGGATGCCACCGAGTTTGTGGTGTGAACAACAGAGATGTCGTCCTCTTCGTTCAGCACCGTAGCGAGTGCTTGTCGGACCATTTCGTGGTCATCGCAGATGAGAACACGGATTGTCATTTACTGCACCGTACTCGCTAAAAAGTATGGGTGTTGCCAATTGGTCAGTTCGCTGACAAGATTTACTGCAATGCGAATTGAATCCATCCGCTCGGTGCGTGTTCCTATGAACATGAATACTTCATTAGTGACATCGCATGGCACTCATTCGCAACGAACCGCATCTCTCGTTGAGATCACTACGTCAGATGGTGTAGTTGGATGGGGTGAAAATGTTGCACCTAGTGGTGTTCAATATGTAGGTGAGTTTGCAACCCAATCACACGCGTCTCTTCAGATGCTCGCGCCACTGCTTGGTGGCCGCACTGTTGATGTCTTCGAGATGTTTGCAGAGACATGGTGGGGGGTTGCTGGAAAAAATTTCGCAAAGCACGCTCTGGAATCTGCGCTCTGGGATGCCCATGCTCGCACCGAGAAAGTATCATTACGAAATGCACTAGGCGGTGTGCGCGACTCGATTGCGCCAGGAGTAGTGGTGGGTCTTGCCCCTTCTGTTGAAGACACTGTTCATGAAGTGGGTAGTCGAGTAGCCGAGGGGTATCGGCGCATAAAACTAAAGATTGAACCTGGCCGCGATGTTGATGTTGTTCGCGCTGTGCGCGCAGCAGTGGGAGATGCAATAGCTCTGCAAGTTGATGCCAATGCTGCGTACTCGCGTGACGACTATGAACAATTATCCAAACTCGATGAGTTCTCTCTGCAATTCATGGAACAACCTTTGGCCGCAGACGACATTGAGGGTCATGCACTTCTCGCCCGACGAATTCACACGCCGGTGTGCTTAGACGAATCAATTGAAGATTGCGATCAACTCATGCGGGCAATAGAGATGGGTGCGTGCTCGGTGGTGAACGTGAAGCCATCGCGTGTTGGCGGAATTGGTGATGCGCTGCGAATGCACAACATCGTTGTCACACACGGTCTCGACGCATGGGTGGGTGGAATGCTGGAAACAGGAATTGGGAGAGCATCGTGTTTGGCGCTTGCCTCACTTCCCGGATTCACTTTGACCCCTGACCTCAGCGCCTCGAATCGATATTTCGATCGTGATGTGACCGCGCCGTTCGAGTTGGAAAATGGTGAGATACGGGTGCCAAATACCGAAGGAATTGGTGTGCAGCCACTGCCCTGGGTGTTTGAGCACCCCGAAGTGGAAATCGAGACACTGTTTCAGGCCTAGTTCGTGGCACGATTGCACCATGGTTTCTGCAGAGTCCTTTTCGCTTGATGCTTTGGTGGCCGACCTTGAAGCATTGGTGACCTGCGAGTCGCCTTCGCGTGACCTGAACTTATTAACGCAGCACGCTGAACTACTCGCTCACATGATGGAGCGCCTCTTGGGTTCGCGGCCAACATTGATTGAATCGCCGGTGGGTCCACACATTCACTGGGTAGGTGGGCCAGATCCACGAGTACTCATTTTGGGGCATCACGACACCGTTCACCCAGTGGGCACATTGGCGCGTCTGCCGTTCACTACTGACGGCGGAATTGGCCGTGGTCCAGGTGTTTTCGACATGAAGGCTGGAATTGTTCAGGCACTTCACGCAGTGGCGGCACTTGCCGATACATCACACATTGAAATTTTGTTGTCCGCAGATGAAGAGATTGGCTCTCGCGCTTCGCGTGCACTCATTGAGGAGCGTGCACGTGCATGCGGTGCCGTGTTGGTTCTTGAACCAAGTGCCGATGGCGGAGCGTTAAAGATTGGTCGCAAGGGAACAGGAACATTCGAGCTCACTATTGAAGGACGCGCATCACACGCCGGCTTGGAACCCGAAAAGGGGATCAACTCGTTGGTGGAACTTGCGCATCTCATTCCACAAATTGTTTCTATTGCAGATCCGGCACGCGGAACAACGGTGACGCCGACGCTTGCATCGTCTGGCACTGCCGACAATGTTGTTCCGGCTCGCACCACTATGTCGGTTGATGTGCGTGTTGCGGTTCCCGAAGAGAAGCCTCGAGTTGAAGAAGCATTTGCCCAACTGCAGACATCTCTCGAAGGTTCTCGTCTCACCCTGAGTGGTGGCATCGGGCGCCCACCAATGCACGAGTCGGCAGCAAGCGAACTCTTCGCACTTGCAGAGAATGTGGCTGCAAAAGTGGGTATTGCTGGGCTTCGGGGCGTGGTTGTTGGTGGCGGGTCCGACGGAAACTTCACGGCGGCCGTTGGAGTGCAAACGCTCGATGGTCTTGGTGCCGTCGGTGGCGGTGCGCACGGAGACGATGAACACGTTGTGCTCAGCACAATGCCTGCACGCGCGGCGTTAATTGCAGGTGTGTGTCAGGAGTTGTCTTCAATGGCCAAGAGGCCACCGCTGGGCAATGTTCCGGCAGAACGATAAACCTCAAGCTTTGTTCTGCTGTCGTCAATGTCCAGATTGCGCATGGTGAGTTGACCAATTCGGTCAAGTGGTCCAAAGGCGGCGTCTTCGACGCGTTCCATGCTGAGGCGGTCCGGCGCGTATGTGAGATTTGGGCTCGTGGTGTCCAAGATGCTGTAGTCATCGCCACGTCGCAAACGCAAAGTGACTTCACCAGTAATTGCGGTTCCAATCCAACGCATCAACGGTTCACGCAACATCAGTGATTGCGGGTCGAACCAGCGACCTTCGTACAGTAATCGACCAAGACGGCGACCCATGGAGCGGTAGTTCTCCATAGTGGCTTCATTATGAATTCCTGTGACAAGGCGTTCATACGCAATGTGTAACAAAGCAAGTCCTGGAGATTCGTAGATGCCACGGCTCTTCGCTTCAATAATGCGGTTTTCAATTTGATCGCTCATGCCTAAACCATGACGACCGCCAATGGTGTTTGCTTCCATGACGAGATCTACCCGGGTTGCAAACTCGCGGCCATTGATGGCCACAGGGAAACCTTCGTGGAATCGAATGGAAACATCTTCTGATGCAATGGAAACATCGTCGCGCCAATGAGCAACACCCATAATTGGTTCAACAATTTCCATTCCGTTGTTGAGTTCTTCCAGCAGTTTTGCTTCGTGCGTGGCGCCCCAAATGTTTGCGTCAGTTGAATACGCCTTCTCTGCAGAAGCCTTGTAGGGCAACTGGCGTGCAAGAAGGAACTCGCTCATCTCTGTGCGTCCGCCCATCTCGTTCACAAACGTTGGGTCGAGCCATGGCTTGTAGATGCGAAGTGCCGGATTGACCATGAGGCCGTAGCGGTAGAAACGCTCAATGTCGTTTCCTTTGTACGTACTGCCATCTCCCCAAATGTCGACGCCATCTTCTTGCATGGCACGCACCAACAAGGTTCCGGTGACAGCACGTCCGAGTGGCGTGGTGTTGAAGTAGGTCTTTCCCGCGGTGGTGATGTGGAAGGCCCCACATTGAAGAGCAATGAGTCCTTCGTGCACGAGTTCTTCGCGGCAGTCGATGAGGCGAGCAATTTCTGCGCCGTATTCCTTGGCCTTGCTGGGAATTCCCGAAAGATCTGTTTCGTCGGGCTGACCAAGGTCTGCGGTGTAGGCGCACGGGATGGCGCCTTTCTCGCGCATCCACGCAACGGCAGCCGAAGTATCGAGGCCGCCAGAGAACGCAATTCCGACGCGTTCGCCAATGGGGAGTTCAGTAAGGACCTTGGACATGGTGTCAACGGTACTGCCGAGCGATGACCAGCAACGCAATAGATACCGAAAGCGCAGCGATACCAACGATGCCAATGGCGAGCGCGACTGCTGGAGTTCCCGAGATATCGATGATTGCCGTGATGAGAAGAGCAATGGAGCTTCCTATGCCGACGGGGACAAGGACCGCAGGCTTTTTTGATGCTGCCACTAGCGGAAGTACAACAATTGCCAGTGGTATCAAGATGAAGAGAGGTGATGCTGGAGAACTCTCTGGCCCAAGCCACCACAGTGGTCTGCCAATAGTGCGGCTGGTGATTGCAATAGCCAACACGCTCGCACCAGCCAGTACCCACGTAATGAACGCAACGGTGCGCCAGCCGTCAGACAAGTACGGAGACGGCGGCGGGGAGACCTGCGGGGGATCAAACTCCATGCCTTCACCGTACTCGGACCGCCTTCGTAGACCCAGCAGTAGCCTTACCTCGCATGGAGAAGACCCCATTTCAGAAGTTGTCAGTGTTCTTCCCCATGTGGAATGAGCAGGACTACATCGAACGTGCCATTGACGCTGCGCGTGAAGAATGTGAAGACCTCATGTCTGGAGGCGACATCGGGGATTACGAGCTCATCATTGTTGACGATGCTTCAACCGATGCAACACCAGAGATTGCGGCTCGCCTTGCCGCGTCCGATCATCGCATTCGCATAGTGCGTCACCCTGAAAACAGAAAACTGGGTGGCTCAATGAAGTCTGGTTACGCGGCGGCCACTGGCGACCTTGTGTTGTACACCGATGCCGACTTGCCGTTCGATATGCACGATGTTCACAAAGCCATTCGTTTGCTGCGCTATTACGACGCTGACATGGTGAGTGCGTATCGATTTGATCGCACAGGTGAGGGATACGTTCGCACCGTGTACTCGTTTTTCTACAACCTCATGGTCAGAGTGTTATTTGGTGTTCGCATGCGCGATATCAACTTTGCTTTCAAGTTGTGCAGAACCCGAATCTTCACGCATGTGGAACTAAAGAGTGAGGGGTCTTTCATCGACGCAGAACTTGCGGTGAAGGCCCAGAAGTACGGCTACACGGTTATTCAGTTTGGTGTGGACTACTTCCCCCGAACTCGTGGGGTCTCCACCCTGAGCTCCCCAGCCGTTATCTTCAAGATTCTTCGCGAAGCCCGTTCTTTACGTAAAGAAATTCGCAATATCAGCCCTGTTGTCTAGGGCGATACCCGTCCTGCGAGGGTCGTTGGTAGCGTTTCGTACTCGTGAGCGATCCATTCGACCCAGAGATGAATGATCCGTTCACCGACCCACCGAATCAGCCGTACGCAGGACCAGATTTTGACGAGGTTCCCGCCCCTCATGTTCCCTGGTGGATTCACTGGCGACCAGCAATGATCGCGGCTGCAGTGTTTGCAAGTGTTGTGGGTGCTGTTGTGGTGGATGCAAATTCTGGACCCGCCACCATTGCCACAACCACGACCGCTTCGTCACCTGTGTGCAATGAGGCTTCGCCTGTCACATGTTTTGCACTCACTCGCGTTATCAAAAATGGAGCAAAGGGTGAAGATGTTCGCCGTTTGCAACTGCGCCTGAAGGAACTGAAATTTGATCCAGGCAAAGTGGACGGAATTTTTGGGGGCGACACACGCATGGCGGTATGGGCGTTTCAAGGAATTGTTCTGAACCTGAAGGGCAAAGAAAAGGTTGACTTCGTCACGCCTGCTCTGTGGGACATCATGCGCGGGAATGTTGTTATTGCGCCGCGCCGTCAACCGGGTACTCCGAATCACGCCGAGGTGTATCTGCCCGAGCAAGTGCTTGCTGTTTTCAAGGGACCTGAACTGGTTCTCGTCACTCACATCTCGTCTGGTACGGGTCAGCAGTGGTGTGAGCCAGTCACCATCGACCCAGGCGAAGAAGGGAATGAAAACGGAACCGAACCCATTTATGAAGGGTGGTGTGGCAGTGCCGTCACACCAGGTGGTCTGTACTACTTCTATAACCGTAAGTTCGGGCTGCGCGAAAGCAAGCTCGGAACAATGTGGAATCCAGTCTATTTTAATTTTGGAATTGCAGTGCACGGAGCAATGAATGTTCCCAACGAACCCGCATCTCACGGATGTATTCGAATTCCCATCTTCATTTCTGAATACTTTCAAGACCTCGTTAACTACAACGACCGTATCTATGTGTTCGATGGTGTGAAAGATCCCGAAGAATACGGATCACAGCCGCCTGAGTGGGACAAGAAAGATCCAAACTTCACCACCACAACGTCAAGCACTACGTCTACAACAGTGCCAAGAACCACAGTTCCACGTCGCGCAACTACAACATCGTCAACAGTGCCTCTCACTACGGCGCCCTAGTAGTGTCGGGTGCATGGCACACACAACCCCCTACGTATTGTCAGACCTCATCACTTTCCCCAAGGTGCTTAATCGTTCGCGTATTCGCGATGCGGTGTTGGTGCTTGGTGGCGCATTGTTTACGGCATTGTGCGCTCAAGTGGTTATCCATCTGGGCTTTACGCCAGTTCCGCTCACCGGTCAAACATTCGCTGTCCTTACGGTGGGCAGTGTTCTTGGTGCACGCCGCGCAATGGCTAGTCAAGCCTTGTACTGGGCGCTGGGTGCAATTGGTCTTCCGTTCTATGCGTCGGCAACCGGCGGTTGGGAAAAGGCCACGGGTTCAACATTCGGCTACTTCGTCGGTTTCGTACTGGCATCGGGAATTGTTGGATGGTTTGGAGACCGTCGCAACGACCGCAACTATGTCAACTCGTTGAGCGGACTTGTGTTGGCCTCTTCCATCATTTACATATGTGGTGCTTTGTGGCTGTCGCGTTCGCCAGAAATTCCGCTTTTGCAAGGTCCGGGAAACGCCATTGAATTGGGAGTCAGCCCATTTCTTGTGGTTGACGCCATCAAGGTTGCATTAGCAGCAACCATTGCGCCGCTTGGATGGGCTGCGTACTACTCACGTCCTCGGTAGTAACTCATCATGGCGGGGACAGATAACAAGGAAGTTCAGAAAGAACGCAAACTCGGTCGCCCTGCCGATACAGACTCCACCGATACTCGCGATCGAATTGTGCGCTGTGCACAAGAGATTTTTGCCGCCGAAGGTTTCGAAGGGACAACGAACAAGGACATTGCCGATCGCGCGGAGATTTCTTCTGCAGCGCTCTATCACTACTTTCCGTCGAAGGCCGAAATGTATGTGGCTGTCTGTGAATCCATTACGCACGTCTTCGTCGATGTGTTTAACCGCGCAACAGAATCAGATCCACGCTTAGAGCGACGACTCACTGCACTGTTTTCTGAAGTGGGAACCCTGGGCGCATCATCACCATCTATCGTGGGATTCATCACGGGAATTTCTGCAGTTGTGAAACGACATCCAGAAGTTGCTCGAGGTACAGAAGCATTCGGGGCTGAATTTCGCAAGATGACACTCCATCTCATTGAAACTTCCACCGAGTCCAGCGGAATCTTGCACGGTGTATCTCCCGCATCGTTTGCAGATCTCACCGCATCCATCCTTGCGGGATTGGGTCGTTTAAGCGCTCGAGGAGACCAAGCACGGCATTTGGCTGCTGGTGATGCGTTCTTGCGGCTCATTCGGGCGGCGGCGCGCAACTAGTTTGGGTTCGGTGAAACCCGACGCACTCTCGCACCTGGTGAACCTTGCACGGTCGGTTCCCTCAATTGCAGAGATGTTCCAGGCCTCGCCGAACCGGGCAGAAGCGTTCACGGTCGACGCGGTGGGTATCCATGCCGATTTTTCGCGGCAACGAATCTCCGGTGATCTTTGGGCTGCCTTGTTCGAGAGCGCGAAAGAGTGCGGCATAGAGGCAAACATTGCGCGAATGTTTGCGGGCGACATCATGAACGTCACCGAAGACAGGGCAGTGCTGCACACAGCGCTTCGTGCCGATGCATCAACAAGTGCTGAAGCTCGGTGGGCAGCGAGTGAACTGCAGAAAGTAAGAGAGTGTGCTCGCGCAATTCGATCAAACCCCAACATTCACACAGTGGTGAATATCGGTATTGGTGGGAGCGACTTGGGGCCGGCAATGGCTACCCGTGCTTTGCGCCGGTTTGCTAGTGGGCCCGATGTTCGATTTGTGTCAAACGTGGATGCTGCGGACCTTGATTCGGCGTTGACGGGCCTACAACCTCAAAACACCGTGTTCATTGTGTCTTCAAAGACATTTACAACGAGCGAGACAATGCACAATGCAGAGCGTGCGCGCCAATGGGTTCGTGCTGCTGGTGCCGAATGGGAGACACACTTCTATGCCGCTACTGCGGGCCCAGAAATTGCACGGCAATGGGGAGTTCGTGAAGCGAACATCTTTGAGTTCCGTGATTGGGTAGGGGGCCGATTCTCGCTGTCGTCGGTCATTGGCTTTCCGGTGATGTGCGCAATTGGCCCCGACTCTTTTGACGCAATGTTGGAGGGAATGCAGGACATGGATGCACACGTTGCATCGGCGCCCTTGCACCGAAATCTTCCTGTGGCTCATGCGTTGGTGTGGTTTACAAATGTAGTTCTGCATGGGTACTCCACGGCAGCTGTGGTGCCGTATAGCCACGACCTTTCACGATTGCCGGCCTACTTGCAACAGTTGGTCATGGAGAGCAACGGCAAAAGTGTCTCTGTAGGTGGTGACGCTGTCACCACTGCTACTAGTCCTGTTGTGTGGGGAGAACCCGGCACCAATGGTCAGCACGCATTCTTCCAAATGCTTCACCAAGGAACCCAAGTTGTTCCCGTTGAGTTCATTAGTTCTGTAGAGCCATTGGGAAGCGACCAAGAAGCCCACGACATCTTGATTGCAAACATGTTGGCGCAGTCTGAAGCCTTAGCCATTGGCGATACGAACACGAATCCTCATCGTCAATTTCCTGGGAACAGACCGAGTTCAGTTCTCTTGCTCGATGAGTTATCACCCCGTAGTTTCGGCGCACTGGTCGCTATGTATGAGCACTCCACTGCAATTCAGGGGTGGCTGTTGAATGTGAATAGCTTTGACCAATTTGGTGTGGAATTAGGCAAAACAATGGCGGTCTCCACACTAAAAGCGTTCACAGCGGGCGGCAGCGGAGCAGACGAAACTTTGACACACCCCTTGATGTCTTGGTATCTCGCGCAACGCAAAAACATCTCCAACGAATGAATGTGAATTGACGTTTGTGGGTCTATCCTGCCCTGAATGGCGGGTAAAAAACTAACGGTGAATTCCACTGAGCGAATGCTCAATCTTGTTGCGTTGCTTACAGAGTCTCCGCGGCCACTCACGTTGGAAGACATCTCAAACAAGATGTCTGGGCAGTATCCAGACGCAGACGAAGCGCGTCGTACGGCATTCGAACGCGATAAGCGTTCATTGCGCGCATTGGGATTACCCATCACCACGCAAACTCTTTCTGGAAGCGACGCAGGGAAAACCGCGTACTCCATTAATCGCTCCGAGTATGCGCTCATCAACTTTGATCTCAGCGAAGACGAACTTGACGCTCTTCAGCAGGCAGCTGCTCTTGTTCAAATTGGAACAACGTGGGGAAAGCAAGCAGTGCAGTGGTTGGGTGGCGAAGTTTCCAGCCCGGAAATGCCCACCACTGTGAAGGTAGATGCGCATTCGCAGGTGTTGCCTTCGTTGTGGGACGCCATCGAATCGCATTCCGTTACATCGTTTGTGTATCGCGATCGCCCACGTGTTGTGCATCCGTACGGATTGCTTGCACGCAATGGGTTCTGGTACCTCATTGCATTCGACGTAGAGCGCAACATGCAAGTCACCTACCGCGTCGATCGCATCGACTCAGACATCACATGTGGTGAACCGCAGGCGTTCGTTCGCCCCGCCGACTTCGATGTTCTCACGGCGTTTTCTCGAGATCCAAAAGAATTTCCAGGTATGCCACAAGAAGTTGCAGTTGTGCGTCTCGACCATCGCGTGGCGCCTGCCGCTGTGCGCGAACTCGGAGACGACGCCATCGTGGCTCGCCGCACAGACGGTTCTATCGACGTTGAAGTGTCGTGTGGAAATCGCACAGCATTCAAGTCATGGTTGTACGCCATGGTGGACCGCGCCGAAGTGCTTTCTCCCGAACACATTCGTAATGAAATCATCGCTGATCTACAGCGCATGGCAGGAGGTGCATCATGAGCGGCCGTCGTGGACCACGCAAAGCAGAAGACCGCGTGAAGGGGTTGCTGGTCATGCTGCCATGGCTGATGCAGCGCAAGAAGGTGGCCATCTCCGAAATGGCTCAACAGTTCAACATCAGCGAGTCCGACCTCATTGAAGACTTAGAACTCGCGGCCATGTGTGGCACGCCGCCGTATACGCCGTTAGAACTCACCGAGGTCTATTTGGACGAGGGATTCATCTATGTGGGCCGCAACAAGCACTTTGAACGTCGCCTTGAACTCACATCGTCTGAAGCATTCGGTTTAAGTCTTCTCGCTGCAGCTGCCGAAGACATTCCTGGCTTCTCTGGTCGAAAAGAACTGAAGTCTGCAGTAAAGAAACTACGTGCCATTCTTGGCGAAGGCATTGTGGATGTAGACACAGAATCTCCCGCCTTCTTGGACGAAGTCACCACTGCAGCCGCCACGGGTGAGCGACTGGCCATTACCTATTGGACCCCAGCAGATAACTCAGAGAAAGACCGCACCATCACGGTTCGTTCTGTCTTCACAGATCGTGGTCATTGGTACATCACCGCGGACGACGATTTGTCGGGAAGCCAGCGCCACTTCCGCGTGGACCGCATTCGTGGCGTGGTGCACACCGGTGAGCATGTTCCGGTGGTGGCAGTGAATGCTGAAGTTCCGTCGTGGTTTACCGATGCATCGGGCAAGACACGTGCCGTTCTTGAAGTGGGTGCGGCATCTGCCTGGGTTGTAGAGACCTACCCCTGCACTGTGCTCGAAGAGCGCGCCGACGGAACATTCCGTGTGGAGATGGTGGTGAACAGCGACCACTGGTTGGGTCGTTTGTTGTTGCGCGCCGAAGGCGACGTGAAAGTAGTGGGTCCCGAATCTGTTGTGGACCTATTGAACCGTACGGCGACTGATGTATTAAGCCGCTACGCGAACAAGTCGGGCAACTGATCGGACCGTTCTACGCCCATCTCTTTCATGAGATGAATGAGTAGTTCAGCAGTCGCTGTTGCGTCGGCTTTGGCGTCGTGGGCTTTTTCGCGTTCGATGCCGTAGTGCTCGCAGAGAGCGTCCAACGTGTGTCGACGAGTTTTCTCTGCATCGGTCTTGCGTGCGAGCGCAAGAGTGTCAACATGTGTCTCAATTCGGTTACTGAGGCCCACGCGCTCTGACTCGGCGTGAAGAAAGCCAATGTCGAAGCGTGCGTTGTGGGCCGTGAATACGTTTCCGCTACTGATGGTCCACAATTTCTCTAGTGCCTCTCGCAGCGGCATGCCGTTTTCCACTTGTTCTTTGGAGATGCCGTGGATGTGTTCTGCACCGTGGGTGTAGTTTTCTGGGCTTTCTGGTCTGACCACGGTGTCGAATTGATCGACCACTTCGCCCTCGCCGTTAACAATGATGGCGGCAACTTGCAATATTCGATCTGTTTCAGGATTGACACCAGTTGTTTCACAGTCGACAACGGCAAACGAGACATTGCGTAAAGATCCTGATCGCGATATTTCGTACTTATTGCTCATATTTCAAACTCTAAGCGTGGGGTGGTGCAGAGATGAATTCATTGCCCAACGATATGGGTCACTCACTCGGTGGCGTCATGACATCGATGATGGCTTGTCTGTCGAAATAGTCCCGCCACAACGTGAGTTTTCCATCGCGAATTTCAAACACCCCGGCAACTGGCAACGTGGCCCACCGGCCGTGAATTTCTACTCTGTCATCACGCTCGTTTAACACGGTTCCGCGTGCCATATCGCCCGATGAAGTTTGGCGCAGGATCTCCCAGTCAATGTTGGAGCACATTCCAAAGAACCCAGAGAGTGTGGCGGTGAGTGCTTCAGGGCCGAATGCCTTACCCATGGGAACATTGTCGTATTCAAAATCTGCAGTCACCATGTCTGCTGCGCCAGCGAGGTCGCGTGCAACAAGTTTGGAAATGAAAGAGCGAACAAATGAGTCGGGTGTTTCGGCCATGGCACTTAGTGTGCCACAGGCGCTACAGCAACTCGGCAGCCAGGCTGGCTACTTCGCTTCGTTCACACGATGCGAGAGTGACATGGCCGAAGCAATGTTGATTTGCAAACGCATGAATAAGAACAGCGAGCGCATTGTTTGATTCGCCCATGTATGGCGCATCAATTTGGCTGGTGTCGCCGGTGAACACCACTTTGGTTCCTTCACCAATGCGGGTAAGGATGGTCTTCAGCGTTGTGGGTTCGAGGTTTTGTGCTTCGTCTACAACAACAAACTGACGGTGTAGCGAACGGCCGCGCAAGAACGTCACTGACTCCAAAGACAATTGTCCACGCGCAGTGAGATCGTCAATGAGGCGGCGTGCATCGTGACTGCTGCGCTGGTCGGTGAGGGCCACGATGGCATCGTGAATGGCAGACATCCACGGATCGAGTTTTTCGTCAAGTCCGCCAGGAAGAAAACCCACATCTGCGCGACCAACAGGAACAAGTGGGCGATACACCGCCAGTCGTTCGTAGGTTCGTGACTCCACAACTTGTTCAAGACCTGCGGCGATAGCCATCACGGTCTTGCCGGTTCCGGCGCGACCGTCAAGCGCAACCACACTGACATCGGGGTCCATGAGAAGTTCAAGCGCAAATCGCTGTTCTTTCGAACGTGCGCGCAATCCCCATGCTTCGGGGGATGCGGCGGGGAGTAGTTCCACCATTTCGCCATTGCAGCGAACGAGAGCCGACTGAGAACCAGACTTCACAACAGCAAACTCATTCACGACTAATTCGTGTTCACGGTCGAATGCTGACGTAGCAATTTCGCCGTGTTCGTACAGCTCGTTCACCAAAGCACCCGGAACATCCAACGTGAACCACCCCATCGGGCGAGTGTTTGCAGCGCGGCCCACGGGCTGATGTTCTGCTGCCACCAAGCCAAGATGAGCAGCCTTAATTCGAAGGCCAGCGTCGTTGGAGATGACCTGGGTGGGTGCCCGTAGCGACTGGCCCAAAGCGGCACCAATGATTCGATTATCGGGAACCTCTGGATTGAGACCGTTTTCAAGAAGGCGTTCGCGCTGGATGCCGTTGACCTCGATGTGCAATGTGGCGCCATCGGGGTCTGGGCCAAGTGGCACTGGTTCATGAATTGATCCACCAGCACGGCGACGCAGATCTTCAATAGTGCGCAGTGCTGTTCGCGCAGCGCGGCCAACATCGTCGGGCCGACTCTTGAGTCCATCGAGCTCTTCAACAACGGTGAGTGGAATGACGATGTCGCAACTGGGGAATGAATGAAGACATCCAGGGTCTGCGACAAGAACTGACGTGTCGAGAACGATGCGCGTGCGCACAGAAGAGGAAAGATTCAAGATGCTCGTCATTGCATTCTCAGGTGACGCAATGTCGGCATCGATGCGCTCCGCAACTCCATCGATGTTTCACATCATTCATCACGACGCGGGGTGAAGTGGTGGATGGTGTACAGATTTTTTTGTTCACGAATCGCTGAGTGAGCAACTTTTTGGGGATTTTTCAGAAATTTTTCAAAATTTTTTTCGACGTGCAGAATGACCTTCGTCACGCAGTTGTACACAGGCTGAAACATGGCGTTGATACGTTGCGCAATGCACTGTCTGTACTGGTTTCATTGCATGACACAGTTGAAATGTTGCGGTGAAAGCCATGAAATCACTGCACGTGTGAATCTTCTCAAACCCTTGCAATTATTGGGTTTGCTGTGCCCGCTCTCGTTTGCACAGCGGCATCGTGCCCGGCAAATGAAGAACTCACTCGATGTGCTCGGTGCACGAGTGACACGAGCGAATACGCAGTTAGCGATTGATTATCTTGCGTGCACTGCACTGATCGCAGATGTGTGAAAAAACACGATATTTGCATTTGCAAGTAATTGAATGCTTGCAATTCACACAAATAGCAGTTCAGATTGTATGTACCACTCCGATTCCGAGGAGGAAAAACAATGACCAAAGCAGAGCTCATCGAAGAGGTAGCAAAGCAAGCAGAGTGTTCCAAGGCAGATGCCGAACGCACACTCACCGCTTTCTTTGACCTGGTAGTGGCTTCTACTAAAGAAGGCGAAAAGGTGGCATGGCCGGGCTTCGGCTCGTTCAGCACAACCGCTCGCAAGGCACGTACCGGCCGCAACCCACAAACGGGTGCAGCAGTAACGGTTCCGGCCTCCACTGCGATGAAGTTCACAGCGAGCTCAACATTAAAAGCTCAGCTGAACCCAAACCGTAAGTAACCACTTACCCAACGAGAGGAAACTCAAGTGGCAGCAAAGAAGAAAGCAGCAGCTAAGAAAGCTCCTGCACGCAAGAAGAAGGCAGCAGCTAAGAAGGCTGCTCCACGCAAGAAGAAGGCAGCAGCCAAAAAGGCTCCTGCTAAGAAGAAGAAGGCAGCCAAGAAGGCTGCTCCTGCAAAGAAGAAGGCAGCAACAAAGCGCAAGAAGGCAGCCAAGAAGGCTGCTCCTGCAAAGCGCAAGAAGGCTGCCAAGAAGGCAGCTCCTGCAAAGAAGAAGGCAGCTGCAAAGCGCAAGCCTGCAAAGCGCAAGAAGGCTGCGAAGAAGAAGTAATTCTTCTTCGCTCTTTCAAGCAAAACAAACCAACCGGCTCGGAGTGTGGAAGAGGGGGGCGAAAGCCCCCCTCTTCTCTATTTATCCGACACACTGTGTGGCGTGAGTAACCAAGCAGATGTAGTACTTCGCGATCTCAATGGAGAGGTCGCAGCCCTCTCGCAGCTCTTATCTGGGCTATCCGATAATCAATGGTCCTCAGTTACCCCTGCAGAGGGATGGAATGTTGCAGACCAAGTCATTCACTTGGGCCTCTTTGATCAGCGTTGTTTGTGGTCAATAGTCGACGAAGAACGATTCCGCACAGATCTTCATGGGATGGCCACGGTTGGTGGAGTTGAAGGTCTCCAGAATTCTCAGCGAGGAAAGTCTCCAGCCGAATTGTTTTCCTGGTGGCGTGACGGCGCACAAGAACTTGCACACACGTCTCTCGCCGTCGATTTGTCAAAGCGTTGTGCGTGGTACGGACCATCGATGTCTGCACGCTCCATGCTGACAGCACGGCTAATGGAAACGTGGGCCCACGGATTAGATATTGCCGACGCAGTGGGTGAATCAATTACTCCCACCGATCGCCTCATTCATGTGGCACACATTGGAGTTCGGGCAATGGGATTCGCATTTATTGCCAATGGACGCAAGGCGCCGGAAGAGGAAGTGTTCGTGGAGTTACTTGCGCCCAGTGGTGAAACATGGACATGGGGTTCCCCCGATGCGGCATCATCTGTGCGTGGCAGTGCCTTCGGGTTTTGCTGCGCGGTCACGCAACGCAGGCACGTGAATGACTGTGGCCTCACGGCGATAGGCGATGTGGCACAAGAGTGGATGTCTATTGCGCAAGCATTTGCCGGCCCGCCTGGATCTGGGCGAGCAGAAGGCCAGTTCTCTTAGAGCCTGTTCATGAGATGAAAGATCTCGGCAGCCTTCACACCGTGAGGAGCACCAAGTTCTGTCATGCGCGTGCGCATGCGATTTCTGAACACGTCCATTCCTGAATCATCCGTGGCTTTCATAGTTGATTCAAATTGACTCTGGTGGCGTTCGAGGGCCACAAGTTTTGTCTCTACAAAGTCGGAGACATCTTCAAAGTGATTTGGCTCATCGGCTTCCCACAGCAAGAGGGCGTCGGGGCGATGATGCGTGACGCCATGTTCAGTCATGTGATGTTTCAAAAAATGCGGGTCGCGAGCAGCAACAATTGCATCGCACACGTTCAGGCCCGTGTTGCGGTGGTCCGGATGAAGTCGATACCGCTTCCACGGGTCGTGTGACAACACAACTGTGGGGCGAAGAGTGCGAATAGCGAGTGCAATTTTGTCGACTACTTCTCGAGAATGCTCAAGCTCGCCGTCTACATAACCCAAGAAAGAAACAGTCCCTGTTGCTCCTAATGCTGTGGCCGCTGCACGTTGTTCGCGTTGGCGGTCAGCAATGAGCGCAACAGTGTCGGCGTCCGGATTCCAAGTGCCTTTTGATCCGTCGGTGCACACAAGGTGGTGCACCACTGTTCCGGCTGATGCCCATTTTGCGAGAGTGCCGCCACACCCAAACTCAACATCGTCGGGGTGGGCACCAATGGCCAACACAACGGCTGGCACGGCGAGGTTTGACGTATGTGTCGGTGGTGCAAGTGGTGGTTGCCCAGGTTCATTAGCGCTCATGAGTTGTCCTTCGGTGAAGTTCGGTGAGATCGTCTGCAGTATCAAGATCTAGTTCTAAGTCGGGATCAAGAATCACTTCGTACTGAAGATGTGCATCAAGTGCAATCTGCTTGTGATTTTCAAAACTCCCCGGTCCGTATGCGGTAGAGAAGTGAGAGGCGATGGGGAACGAGAGCACATTTGTTCCGTCGGAATGTCGGTCGGTAATCATTGTGACAATTCCTTCGCGTGCCACATGTGCAAACGATTGAGCAAGCGGCAGGTCTGCGTGCGCCACAACAATGTGGTCGTAACCATCTTCGCGAGCTGCGTCTCGTCCCGCTGTAACAGCAACATCGAGGCCAGGTGTGAGGCACTGCACAACGTGTGCTCCGTGTGATGTGGCCCATTTCGCAACGACGGGGTCAGAACAGACCACATAGGCAGGAAGTGGAGATGCGGCGCGAAGAACGGTGGTGGCGCATTCCGTGGCGAGTGTCTCGCGTTGGGCCGGAGTCAGCGTGTCACTCAGGCGTCCCTTTGCAAGCGTGAACGACTTCACGGGGATAACGACAGCGACGCGCACATGGTCAGCCTACGAACCTTGGCTCTCAAGTCGCCTACGCTGGCGTGATGGCGCAAATGAACATGGCGGTGATTGGTGCTGGCTCGTGGGGCACCACCGTTGCGTCCCTTGCGGCCGCCAACACGACCACCACGTTGTGGGCGCGCCGGCCCGAGATTGTCGAATCCATCAATACCCACCACATCAACCCCGACTACATCGGCGGCATTGGGCTTTCTCCGAATCTTCGTGCATCGATGTCGTTAGAAGACACCGTCTCGTCGGCCGACATCGTGGTCATGGCGGTTCCATCGCAAGGGTTCCGTCACGTACTCAGCGAGGCATCGCAGTTCATTCGGCCGTGGGTGCCAGTAGTCAGTCTGTCGAAAGGCTTGGAAGCTGGCTCCATGCTTCGAATGTCGCAAGTGGCGAACGAAGTTCTACCTGGTCATCCAGTTGCAGTGCTCACTGGTCCGAACCTGGCGTCAGAGATTTCCGTAGGCCAACCTGCAGCAAGTGTTGTTGCAATAGACGACGCAGTCATTGCGACTGCCTTGCAAGAGTTGTTCTCTAGCCCAACGTTTCGTGTGTACACCAACCCCGATGTAGTGGGTTGTGAAATTGCAGGGGTCGTCAAGAACGTCATTGCAATTGCGTCGGGTATTGCAATGGGAATGGGTTTCGGCGATAACACGCGCGCAACTCTTATTACTCGCGGATTGGCAGAGATGACACGTCTTGCGGTTGCACTGGGCGGTCAACTTGAATCACTCGCTGGCCTTGCTGGAATGGGTGACCTCATTGCAACATGTTCCTCCACCAGTAGTAGAAACACCACAGTGGGAATGCGTTTAGGTCAAGGCGAAGCACTAGAGGACATCATCGCGTCTACGTCAATGGTCGCCGAAGGTGTTCGCAGTTCTAAATCGGTTCTCGAACTTGCTCACCAACACGGAATCGACATGCCCATTACAGAACAAGTGGTCGCTGTGTGTCATGAAGGAAAGAATGCAGCCGATGCACTTGTTGCTCTTATGTCTCGACGCTCACGTCCGGAAGTGAAATAAATGTCAGGTCGAATAATCGGAAATCGTGGCGGCACGTGGCGTGGCACGGTGACAGAACACGGATCACTTCTTCCACCCGATGGGCGCGAGTTGGATTGGTTTATTGCAGCTGACGACCGTTGGTACACGCCACGTACAGAAGTGTCTACGCGACAGAAGTGGTACGCGGGGTATCCCGTTGCAGAAACACGAGTTCATATTCCGGGCGGCGATCTCATTCAGCGCGTGTATGCGGTGGCAGACCTTGGCGGCATGACCGTTATGGAGTTTGAGAACGACTCGCCCATGCCGGTTGCAATTGCTGTCACACGAAGTGATGTTCTCACCACGCGCGAACCATCAACTCAGCCTCCGTTAGGCATTGAATTACCTGCTGAGTCTCTCATTGTGCCCGTGGGCCACAAGTCCACTACTCGTATTGCATTGGCGCATCAGTCGCCACATAGCGGACGTTTGCCAGACGACACGCCGAATCATCAACAAGTAGTTCGCGGCTGGGAAAAAGCGTGTGATGCTGCATCTCGCATCAATGTTCCCGACCACACCATCGTCGCAGGCGTTTCACGCATGCGAAGTGACATGTTGTTGGGAATTGGCGCAGATGACGCAGCAATTGAATTGGTCCGGATGGGAGAGACGCATTCCGATTCCATTCTTCACGTGGTTGATGCTGTGCAAAAGAGGCTGAAGGCAGAGAAGCGCGCGAAGGTGTTGCGTTGGGACACTAAGCATGTGTTGCTCACATCGGCACTGGCCTGTGTGAAATTGGGCGACGACACCGCTGCTGGTGATATTGGCTCTGCATGGTTGCGATTGGCTGATCGTCCATCTGAAGAACTTCCTGTCGAGATGCCAGAAGGCCTCGCTGGAATCGCTTGGATAGAGGAGTTGTTGGCATCTGGGTCCCCCAGTGGTGGTGAATGCAAAGTTCTTAGCCACGGCATTCCGGAACCATGGTGGGGTGCGTCATTCGAAGCGCACGGCCTTCCTGCAGACCCGTTCCGAAGCATTGGTTTTGCTGTGCGATGGCACGGAGCGCGCCCTGCGTTGTTGTGGGAAGTCTCAGGCGCGCCGGGGCTTGTGTTGTCTCACGGAGACTGGCATTCCACCGACGTCACAGGCGAGAGTTTGTTGGCGGCACCATCGCATACTCATGTGTGATTGCTTAGTTGCACTACCTGCGTTGTCGGCATCTGGCAAAACACTGTTTGCCAAGAACTCCGACCGGCCACGGAATGAAAACCAGATCATTCGCTGGAACCCATCGCGACGTGACACCGACGACATTCAAGCAACGCACATTTCTGTCGCACCATTTGCGCAGAACACCGTGGCGTGCGTCCTGTCGCTTCCTGAATGGTGCTGGGGTGCCGAACACGGAGTGAACGAAGCTGGCGTGGCAATAGGAAATGAAACCATCTACACCACGGACGACCCACGTGACGCGCCAGATGCGTTGATTGGCATGGATCTCGTGCGGTTGGTGTTAGAACGCGCTACAACGGCGCACGAGGCCGTACACGTGCTCTCAGAGCTAATTGCCGAGTACGGACAAGGAGGAAGTGGCCACGACACACGTGGTGGCGCGCCACGTCGTCCGTATTGGAGCAGTTTTCTCATTGCCGACCCCGCTGATGCTTGGGTGGTGGAGACAAGCGGTCGTGTGGTGGAGTCCGTGCGCGTGACATCAACCTGGGCAATTTCAAACCGCACCACAATCCCTGAATTTGACGCCGCACATCGACACCCCAAGCAGCCCGTGCATTTGCTTGTTGACCCTCGTTTGAATGCATCTCGCGATGTGTTGCGCACTGTTCCGGTCACGCGTGATGCGGTGACAAGCCATTTGTCGTCCCACGTAGGTGGCGACAACGGGTGGACCGTGTGCATGCACGCTGAACTCAATGGTGAAGTAGTGGAACAAACAACTGCATCACTGATTGCTGAACTAGACAAGAACGACTCGACGGTGTGGTGGGCGCAAGGGTCGCCGTGCGTGACGCCGTATCAGCATGCTCGGTTCAGCGAGTTATCGCAGCGTTTGGAAACAGTTGCTCGCTAGCGATCGGTGAATAACTCAAACGTGTCGCCCACAGAGATTTCTCCGCATGTGGTGACCATTGCATACACACGGCTGAAGGCACCGTTTTCGTGACTCATCGCCATGATGTTCTTGTTCAGAAACCAGTCGTTGTTCTTACTGCAGGGGATTGTGTACGCCGAGATGAAGCCGCGCACTGTACCGATTCGGAAATGTGCACCAGGGCGAAATGCCTCTGCAGGAATTCCCGCAACGGTGATGTTCTCGCCAGCGAATCCAGGTCCAATGGGGTGGCCTTGTGCACGTAATGCGTCAATGGCGTCGGTGGACCAGATGCAGAGTGCTTGCCAAGGACGTCCGTGATGGACACGTGATTCCTGCACGTCGCCGTCTACGCCCTTCCAAGAGATAACTGCATGGTCGATTGGCTTCTTCGGTAATCCCTTGGAAGCATGAAGGTGAGCAATGGTGCCGGTGTGCTCCTCATTGAGCAGGCGCATGGTGGGGAAGAAGCGCCACGATGCTGCGAGCAATGATTCGATTTGCGGGTCGGTGAGTTCTTTGTATTTCGCTACGAGCGCTGCGGTGAGCGCAATGAATGCAGTGTCAACGTTTTCGAGTGACGGCAACTTGATGCTGCCAAGTGAGGACATCTCTGCAAGAAATCCGCGTGCACCTGCCAGCCAGCCATCGGGAATCCGCGAATCCTGGGTGTAGTACGACCAGATTTCATCGAGCATGGAAATTGTCTTTTGTGCATCTTGCGCTGAATAGACATAGTGACCAACGGTGATGGATGCTTTGGCTGCCATGTGCGAAGCCTACGCTTCATGCAATGGCACGGCCGGAACCCACTCTTGACGTTGAGCGTGAATTCTTCGCGAACGGTGCACGCGTAGTTGCGGGAATGGACGAAGTGGGTCGTGGTGCGATCGCTGGCCCTGTCACCATTGGCGTTGTCGCCATTGACGTGAATGTAGGGGAGATCCCAGAAGGCCTTCGCGATTCAAAACTGATGACACCGAAGCGACGCGAAGCGATGGTGCCATTGGTAAAAGCGTGGGGTATTGCGTGGGCAACGGGTTCAGCAACGGCAGCAGAGATTGACAAGTTTGGCATCGTCACGTCGTTAGGCCTCGCTGCAAGTCGTGCACTGCAGAACCTTGGCGTTACGCCCGATGTGGTGATCTTGGACGGCAACACATCGTTTCTGATGGAAGAAGCTGGCGGTCCGCGCATTGTGACGCGCATAAAGGCCGACCAAGACTGTGCATGCGTGTCGGCAGCAAGCGTGATTGCAAAAGTGGAACGCGACGCACTGATGACCGAACTACATGAGCAGTTCCCGCACTATGGGTGGGAAGGCAACAAGGGCTACGGCGCAAAAGTTCACACCGACGCAATTAAGTCGCACGGGTTAACCGACTTGCATCGCAAGTCGTGGAATTTGTTGTAGCGCCAAAGCGCCACCGGCTACTTGGCGGTGGACACCTTGATGTCTTTGAATGGCGAACGTGAGTCGATGCCTGGCTCTTTTGGAAGGCCGAGCACGCGCTCACCAACGATGTTGCGCATGACTTCGTCTGAACCGCCGGCAATACGAAGACCTGGTGTTCCGAGAACAAAGTTTGCCCACGCGTAGGTGCCCCACTCGCCGCCGTCGGCGATGAGCTTTGGTCCGAGAACATGTGAGAGGAACTTCACAAGACGTGCCTGGTTATTCACCAACACCATCTTGCCGATGGAGCCTTCTGGTCCGGGCAACTGGCCAGCCTTTGCCTTTGCAGTGGTACGTGCAGCGTTCATTCCGGCAATGCGGTAGTTGATAACGATGTCTGCAAGTTCGGTGCGAATGAGTGGATCATTCTCCAAGCCGTAGTGCTTCACCATTGCAATGACACGTGTGAGCAGGTTGTTGTCACCAGAGTTGTTGGTTCCGATTGATGCGCGCTCATTCATGAGAGTGGTGAGTGCAACGTTCCATCCGTTGTTCACATCGCCCAAACGCATGTTGTCTTTTACGCGAACTTCGTTGAAGAAGATTTCATTGAAGCTTGCGCCACCTGTCATTTGCTTCAACGGGCGAACTTCAACATTTGGATCTTTGAAGTCGATGATGAATGCGGTGAGGCCCTTGTGCTTGGGAAGATCCCAGTCGGTACGGGTCATGATTTCGCCGATGTCTGAGTAGTGCGCACCGGTGGTCCACACTTTTTGGCCGGTGATCACCCATTCGTCGCCATCTTTCACAGCCTTGGTGGTGAGAGATGCAAGGTCGGAACCTGCGCCTGGCTCGGAGAACAGCTGCGATGCAATCATTTCGCCACGCCACAACTTGCGCACGTACAGATCGCGTGCTTCTTGTGAACCGTGATCGAGAATTGTTGGAGTCACCATTCCAAGGCTGATAGCAAATGCGCTTTGGTCAGCAACGCGGTAGGTGGATTCCATTTGGCTGTACAAACGGTCGTATGACGGTGGCAATGCACGGCCGCCGTATTCCTTTGGACCGGTGATCCAACCAAAGCCAGCATCGAATTTCTTCTGACGCCACTTCTTCGCATCTTCAGCATTCTGAGCTTCTTGTTCGCGGTCTTTCTCGCGATAGAAGTTGTCGGAGCCTTCGCCCCACACGAATGCTTTTTCTACAGGACGCTTTTCTGCGTTTGCTTCGAGGAAAGCGCGGGCTTCCTTTTCGAACTCTTCAATGGTGATGTCAGCCATGGTTGTCCCCTGTAACAGGACCCTGAGGGGTCGTGATTGGTACTGCGTACGGTACCCGTAGAACGGATTAGTAGGCGAAGCCAGGTGCGGTTGACTAGCGTGACATTTATGGGTCAGCCAGTAGCAGTAGAGCAAAAGGCCGGCGGGTCAGCCGCCATCGTCCGATTCGAGACCAACCGGTCTCTCACAGGAATGGGTCACGAGCGATTTACCTCTGTGGCTGAAGCGAAGGGAACACGCCCCGCAGCTGTTGTTGCTCGCCGATTGCTCGAGTCTGGCCAAGTGTCATGGGTTCACGTGTACGGAAACATTGTGACTGCGCAGTTGTCATCTGGTGCGTCGCAGCCTGGTCTGAACGACATTGTGCGCGACCTGTACCAATACTGGAAGCCCGGTATGACCCCGCCAAGCGTGGAAGAACTTCTGGCGCAAATGCCTGCAGAAGCAGCACCTGCTGCAGCACCCGCCGCCGATGGTGCAGGCGCAGGTCTCGACCCTCGTGTGCCAGCGCATTTGTGGGAACGCAGCCGTCTCGGCCGCGAGAAGTGGCTCGCCAAGCAGGGGTAATTCCCAGGGCTCGTTCGGGGCCCTGAAACTTACGAACATGTGTTCGCTATGGTGGCGCCATGTCCACCGTCGGCTCGCTCACATTGTCTGGCCCCCATCTCTCTGGGGTTGAAACTGGCGCGCAGTTTGCGGAACGTGTCAGTGCACGCGCAGCATCGGGGTGCGGACCACTTACTGTTCCTCATCCGTTGGCATCACTCTTGCCGTCACGCGGTCTCGAACGTGGGTCTGTGTACTGCCTTGGCGGCGATGCTTCGTTGTCGTTGCTTGCCGCGTTTGTGTCGTCGGCAACGCAAGACGGTTCGTGGTTGTCGCTGGTCAATCTGCAACAGGTGGGGTTTCTTGCATTGCACGAATATGGCGTTGCGTTGCACAGAACAGTCAGCGTGTCTGTTGAACGCAACGCATCGTGGGGTGCAGTGGTGGGTGCACTCGTCGACGGCTTCGATCTTGTTGCCGTGTCGGCACCGCAGTGTTCACCTGCTGAAGCACGCCGCATTACCGCGCGTGTGAAAGCGCAATCGTCAGTGTTGTTTCTTATTGGTGCACCAGGTCCGTTTTCTCCTCATGCGGCATTCTCTGCAGCAACGCAACAATGGCAGTTCACTACGCATGCACTCCGTCGCGAAGTGCAGGTGCAGGCACAGGGAAAGCGCGTGCATGGCCCACGTTCATGTGTTGCATATTTGCCCGATACTCACGGATCTCTTTCGCCGGCTACGCCATGAGTCGCACAATCGCCATTGTGTTTCCCGAATGGAAACAGCACTATGAATCGCAGGGTGAGCACTATGCGTTTACTCAGTTCGAACATGTGGTGCGCGCTGTTAGTGAGTTGTCGCCGCTAGTCGAAGTAGAAGACGCCGGAATCATGGTTCTGTCGGCGCGCGGCCCTACACGCTATTTCGGCGGGGAAGATGCTGTTGCTCGTCGTCTGTTTGACGTGTGTGGCAATCAGGAAGTCCCGCGTGGTGTGGGTATTGCATCGTCACGGTTTGCCGCACGTGCAGCAGCACTTCTGTCGGTCTCGCGCGCAACGCCGTGCGTTATCCATCATTCGGTCTCGCAACAGTTTCTCCATGCTCTTCCCGTGGGTGCACTAGAAAAAGTGGGTTCTATTTCTCCACATACAGTCAGTTTGTTGCAACGGCTGGGGCTATCCCAGTGTGGGGACGTGCATCGCATTGGTGAGTCTGCACTTATCGATCGTTTCGGCAGCGAGGGTCGCAGTGTATGGCAGTTGGTGAATGGGGAAGAGGTGCGCCATCTCGCTCCGGGGTCTCCGCCATCAGACTTTGCGTGCTCTCTCGACTTTGAATCTCCACTCAGTGTTGCATCGCACGTGGTCTCAGCATCGCTCACTGCAATTCAGAGTGTTGTTGCAGCCATTGCTGCACATGGTCAGCAGTGCGTACGCATGTTGCTGGAATGTGAAACCGACCACGCAGAAACATCAACACGTGTGTGGGGAGAACCACGCGGGTTCGACTCTGCGTCTCTTGCGCAACGAGTGCTGTATCAACTCGATGGGTGGCTGGTATCACACGATGCAGACCCCGATGCACCCACAAGCGGCATTGTGCGTGTGCGCTTGGTGCCATTGGAATGTCGTGAAGTGTTGGCCGTGCAACCACTGTTGTGGGGAGGCAATGAAGAAAACATTGAACGCGCTCTCCGTGCGGCGTCTATGGCCCAAGCTGTCCATAGTTCGGTTGTTGTCACTGTGCCCCAGTGGGAAGGTGGTCGCGACATTACGCAGGTGTATTCCCATGTTCCGTTGTCCATGGTGAACATTGCAGATTCAGAACATGCACAGCAACGTGTCACCGAAGGTCGTGGTGTTGCTCGACAGTGGACCGGGTCTGTTCCTCAGCCGTCACCCACGTGCATCTTTCCTGAACCACACCCGGCCCTCGTGGTTGATGAACACGGAGAACATGTTGCGGTCAGTGGGCGTCACGAACTCACCACGACACCAGCGTTTGTTTCTGTGGCGGGGTATCGCTACACAGTGGAAGGTGTGGCGGGCCCGTGGCCCGTTGAAGAGCGATGGTGGGACTCACGACGCCGGCGACGTTGTGTGCGCATGCAGATGCTGGTTCGTACACAACGCAATACGGTGCGCGTATTCTTGCTCAGTCTGGAAAACTCTGAGTGGAAAGTTCTTGCACGCTACGACTGATCATCGTTGAAGTGCTGAACAATGTTGTAGAACTCATTGTCAAAGTTCTGCCGAACAATTTCTTCGAAGAGTTCATCTTCGCGGGGACGGTCGCAGTCCATGGTGACGCTTTCAATGTGCCAACCCTCCACTGCGCATGTATTGACCGCTTCAATGACTGCTTCTTCAATACTGGTGCACCAGAACTGAACGAGTTGACGGTCGCCATCTACGTGATGACGCACAATATTGAAATACTTCAACTGACGCATGCTTCGATGCGCGAAAAAGGGGAATGGGTTATCTGACATAACGCTCCTTGCGGTAGTGCCCCATACGGGGGTATGTGAAGGCAGCGAAATGAGAGAACTACATACCTTTCAGAATACGCCGCGGGTGTGTCACACTCGAGAGGTGTCATCTTCTGCGCAGTCATCCATCGATGATGTTCTTCTGTTCCTGCGTACGCACACACCTATCGACGAACGTGAACGTTCTTCCGTACAACAATTCCTTTTGGTAGTTCCACAGCTTGACGATCCGTGCAACGAAGACATTGGACTTGTCCATGTCACTGCCTCGGCAATTGTGGTGAACAATGCCGGTAGCAAAGTTGCATTGCATTTACACAAGCGTTTAGGAATGTGGTTACAGCCCGGTGGTCATATCGAAGCAGGGGAATTGCCAGTAGATGCCGCCTTGCGTGAAGCGCACGAAGAAACGGGTCTTCCTGTTCAGCATCATCGCGAGGGTGGTGTGTTATTTCATGTTGATGTGCATCCGGGCCCGAAGGGGCATACGCATCACGACGTGCGGTATCTGTTGCGCTCGGCTGAACTACCCATGCAGCCAGCAGAAGGGGAGAGCCCCGATGTGAAGTGGTTTGCGTGGGACGACGCCCTTGCTATTGCAGATGCGGGCTTGTTGGGCGCCTTGCAGGCCGCACGTGCCAGGGTGGGGCAGCCCACGTAGAAGCGAACATATGTTCGGTACGCTGGGCCCGTGGGGTTCCAAAATTCAGACCTGTCATGGGCAGAACTTGAAGCACGGCTGTCAAACGGTCGTGCCCCGTCGTCTGTTGCCTGGAACAGCGGGGGCGACGGGCCAGCACTCAGCGCAAAACGGCAACCCTTCCAGCCGGTTCTCTCTCGTGGGCAAAGCGGCGTGCCGTATGCAGAGATGCACTGCCGCTCCAATTTCTCGTTTCTTGAAGGTGCGTCTCACCCTGAAGAACTTGCAGAAGTAGCAGCCGCACTCGGCTTGCAGGCTCTTGCTCTTACCGACCGCAACGGGCTGTATGGCATTGTGCGTTTCGCAGAAGCAGCACGTGCAGTTGCATTGCCCACGGTATTTGGTGTTGAACTCGACTGCGCTGAAGCAGGAGACATTGTTCTTCTTGCACGCGGGTCGGCTGGGTATGCGCGTATGGCGCGTGCAGTAAGCGAAGGTCAATTAGCGGGGCACAAAGGTGCACCGGTATTCACCATTGAACGCGTCGGTCAAACGGTGCATTCTTATTGCGTTGTTCTTACGGGCGGAACACAGGGTGCAGTAGTGCGCGCGTTAGAGCAATACGGTCCACGTGCTGCAGAACTTGTATTACATCAACTGGCGGAAAGTTTTGGTTCTGAAAATGTGTTGGTGGAACTGTGGGACCACGGCGATCCTGTCGATTCTGTACGTAACGACCAACTAGTACAGCTTGCTGCGCGTGTAAATGTTGAATGCATTGCCACCAACAATGTGCTGTACGCAACACCTCCACAGCATCGCCTTGCAACAGCATTGGCGGCGGTGCGCAATCGGTGTGGTCTCGACTACATCGATCATCAACTTCCTGCTGCTGCCACTGCGTATTTGCGCTCTGGTGTTGAAATGCAGCGCCGTTTTGCACGGTATCCCGGCGTTATTGAACGCACTGCATCGTTAGCGGCAGATATTGCCTTCGACCTGGCATTGGTGGCACCACAACTCCCACCGTTTCCATGTCCGAACGGGTTAGATGAAATGACGTACTTGCGTGAACTCGTGACACATGGTGCTCAACGTCGTTACGGAGATAAACCATCAGACAGCACCGAAGACCTCTCGCTTCGAGCCCGCGCATGGCGCACTATCGAGCACGAACTCAGCATTATTCAGTCTCTGGGCTTTGCGGGCTACTTCCTCGTGGTGTGGGACATTGTGCGTTTCTGCGAAGAACGCGGCATCTTGTGCCAAGGCCGTGGTAGTGCGGCCAACAGCGCGGTGTGCTACTCGTTAGGAATCACGAAAGCTGACGCAGTGTCATTGGGATTGTTGTTTGAACGTTTCTTGTCACCCGAACGTGACGGACCACCCGATATTGACATTGACATTGAAAGTGGACGTCGCGAAGAAGTCATTCAGTATGTGTACGAGCGGCATGGGCGTCATCATGCAGCACAGGTTGCCAATGTCATCACGTATCGTTCACGATCCGCAGTACGAGACATGGCGCGTGCACTTGGCTATTCAGCAGACAAACAAGATTCTTGGAGCAAACAAGTAGACGCATGGGGAACTGTGGCAGTCACCGCGCGCCAAACAGATCACGACATCCCGCCCCTTGTGTTGGAGATGGCTGCAGAAGTGGAAAACATGCCGCGACATTTGGGTATTCACTCTGGTGGCATGGTCATGTGTGACCGACCCATTGTTGAAGTGTGTCCTGTGGAGTGGGCACGCATGGAAAACCGCAGTGTTCTCCAATGGGACAAAGACGACTGCGCATCTATTGGTTTGGTGAAGTTCGACCTGTTGGGGCTTGGCATGTTGTCGGCATTGTCAAATGCCGTGTCGTACATCTCGCAACATCGTGGGTATCACCTCGATCTCGCCACTCTTCCGCAAGAAGACGAGGTGTATGCCATGTTGTGTCGAGCCGACACCGTCGGAGTGTTTCAAGTGGAGTCGCGCGCGCAAATGTCAACATTGCCGCGGTTACGTCCGCGCAAGTTCTACGACCTTGTAGTGGAAGTGGCACTCATTCGACCCGGCCCCATTCAGGGTGGTTCCGTGCATCCGTACATTCGTCGCCGTAATGGCGAAGAGCCTGTTACGTATTTGCATC
>JBIIQG010000084.1:0-4245 GCA_044342185.1 Ilumatobacteraceae bacterium
GTTTTCTGTATCCGGGTGCTGAATCGCCAGTACTGAATCATGTGTCTGTCACGGTCAACGCCGGAGAGACGCTTGCCATTGTGGGCAGTACAGGTTCGGGGAAAACAACGTTCGTGAATTTGGTGGCGCGTATGTTCGACGCCACAGGTGGTGTTGTGTCGCTCGACGGTGTGAATGTTCGCGATTTGGCGCCAGAGGCATTGTGGTCGCGCGTGGGCATGGTGCCGCAAAAGCCCTATTTGTTCTCAGGAACCGTGGCCAGCAACTTGCGTTACGGAAAAGAAGATGCCACCGACGAAGAAATGTGGGAAGCATTGCGAATTGCGCAAGCGGAAGATTTCGTTCGTGAAATGCCAGGTGGTTTAGATGCAACAATCGCCCAAGGCGGGACCAACGTGTCGGGTGGGCAACGCCAGCGTTTGGCCATTGCGCGAGCGCTTATTCGTCAACCAGAGATCTACTTGTTTGACGACTCTTTCTCCGCACTTGACCTTGCAACCGATGCGCGATTGCGTGCCGCACTTGAGCCACATGTGCGTCAGTCAGTGGTGGTGGTTGTGGCGCAACGCGTCTCTACTATTCGGCACGCAAACACCATTCTCGTTTTGGAAGATGGTGAATGCGTAGGGCTTGGCACTCACGACGAACTGCTTGCAACGTGTGAGACCTATCAAGAAATTGTGTCGTCCCAAGCGACCTCCAACGAGGAGGAAATGGCTTGACCGAGAAAAAGAAGACTCAACACATGCCAGGTTCCGAACTGCGGAACAGCCGAATGCATGTTGTGGGAATGCCCGTCGAGAAGTCGGAGAACTTTTCTGCCACCGCGCGTCGCCTCATGGGATTGATGGCAGGGGAGAAGTATCTCGTTGGGCTCATCATGACCCTTGCATTCGTTAGCGTTGCCTTAGTGGTGTCTGGCCCGCGCGTTCTCGGCCACGCCACCGACATCTTGTTCAACGGTCTCACCGGGCGTGACGGAAACAATGGCGTCAACTTTGCCGCGCTTCACCGCACATTGTGGTGGGCCGTTGCGGTGTATGCCTTGTCGTTCGTGTTGGCCTATGGCCAAACCTATTTATTGGCCGGTGTGGTGCAGCGCACTATGTATGCGTTGCGCTCGAACATTGAGGCGAAGGTTCATCGCCTTCCGTTGTCGTACATCGATCAGCACTCTCGTGGCGACCTTCTCAGCCGTGTCACCAACGACATTGACAACATTTCGCAGAGTCTTCAGCAGTCGCTCAGCCAACTCATCACGTCGCTACTCACCATTATTGGCGTGCTTGTAATGATGCTTTCCGTCTCCCCATTACTAGCGCTCATTGCCATTGTGACCGTGCCGCTTTCGGTGCTGTCCATGAAGCAGATTGCCAATCGGTCGAAGAAGCGATTCATCGCGCAGTGGTCTCATACAGGTGCATTGAACGGACTCATTGAAGAGACCTTTACCGGCCACGCCATCGTCAAAACCTTTGGCAAGCAGGCTGAAGTAGAAGAACGTTTTGCCGCCACTAATGAGAAGCTGTTTGAAGCCGGTTTTGGTGCGCAGTTCATGTCGGGATCCATTCAGCCCGCCATGATGTTTGTAGGCAACATCAACTATGTGCTCATCGCCCTCGTAGGTGGCCTTCGTGTGGCATCTGGCTCTATGGGACTCGGCGATGTCCAGGCCTTCATTCAATATTCGCGTCAATTCACACAACCGCTCACGCAGACAGCATCCATGATGAACGTATTGCAGTCCGGCGTTGCGTCGGCGGAACGAGTGTTTGAAGTTCTTGACTCAGAAGAGGAAAGCCCCGAACCTCCATCACGGCTCACTGGTGATGTGCAGGGTCGCATTGCGTTCGAGAATGTTCATTTTGCCTACGACCCCGAGCGCCCACTCATTGAAGACTTGTCGCTCGTTGCCGAGCCTGGCACCACCGTGGCAATTGTTGGTCCAACGGGCGCTGGCAAGACCACCTTGGTGAACTTGGTGATGCGCTTTTACGATCTTCAGTCGGGTCGCATCACGCTCGATGGAATCGACATCGCATCTATTCCGCGTCGAGAACTTCGACAGAACATCGGAATGGTTCTGCAAGACACATGGCTGTTCGGCGGAACCATTCGTCAAAACATTGCCTACGGCAACCCATCGGCCACCGAAGAACAAATTCGTGCAGCGGCGAAAGCTGCGTATGTCGATCGATTCGTGCACTCTCTTCCAAAGGGGTACGACACGGTGTTGGACAACGAAGGTGGCGCGGTGAGTGCTGGCGAGAAGCAGTTGCTCACCATTGCTCGTGCTTTCCTAGCCGACCCCAGCATTCTCATTTTGGATGAAGCAACAAGTTCGGTTGACACTCGCACTGAAGTTCTTATTCAAAAAGCGATGGTGGCGTTGCGTAGTCAACGGACAAGTTTTGTGATTGCCCACCGATTGTCCACTATTCGTGACGCTCACGTCATTTTGGTTATGGAATCTGGCCGCATTGTTGAACAAGGAAATCACGAAGACCTCATCGCGGCCAAAGGTGCGTACTACAGGCTGTACCAATCGCAGTTCTCGGGCGCTGCTACCGACTTGGCATAATCTCGCAGTATGGAACATTTTGATGTCGTCGTTGTTGGCGCTGGAATCTCTGGAATTGGCGCTGGTTACTTCTTGCAACGCGAGTGCCCGAATGCGACCTTTGCGATTATTGAAGGCAGAGAAGCCCTCGGTGGAACCTGGGATCTTTTTCGTTACCCCGGCGTTCGCTCCGACAGTGATATGCACACGCTTGGCTACAGCTTCAAGCCATGGACAGCAGACAAATCCATTGCGGACGGCCCTTCAATTCTTTCGTACCTGAACGAAACTGTTGATCAGTTTGGGCTGCGTGACAAGATTCGATTCAACACCTTGGTGACAAGTGCTTCGTGGTCAACCGATGATGCGAAGTGGACCCTTACTGCGTCGAATGCAAAAACTGGCGAGCAACTGACGTATTCATGCAATTTTCTCTACATGTGTTCGGGCTACTACTCCTACAAGAGTGGGTACACGCCAGAGTTCCCCGGTATTGAATCGTTTACGGGAACCGTGGTTCATCCACAGAAATGGCCAGAGTCATTGGACTACGCAGGTAAGCGAGTAGTCGTTATTGGCTCGGGCGCAACCGCCATGACTTTGGTGCCAGCAATGGCGGCAACGGCTGCTCATGTCACTATGTTGCAGCGTTCTCCTACATATGTAGTGGCGCGACCCGACAGCGACAGCATTGCAATTACGTTGCGTAAGTTCTTGCCTCAGTCGTGGGCTTATGGCATTACGCGCTGGAAGAACACCACTATGCAGCAGTTCGTCTACAAGAGAACTCGCACAAAGCCACAGCAGGTCAAAGACGCCCTGCTGAAAGGTGTGCGTGACGCGTTAGGTGAGGACTACGACGTAGAAACCCACTTCACGCCTTCCTACAACCCTTGGGACCAGCGCCTGTGCCTTGTGCCAAATGGGGACTTGTTCACATCCATCAAAGAGGGAAGTTCGTCAGTAGTGACCGATCACATTGAACGAATTGATGCAACGGGCATTCAACTTGTCTCTGGTGCCCGAATTGATTGTGATGTCATTGTCACCGCGACGGGTCTCAACCTCGTCACATTGGGTGAGATGAGTTTCTCTGTTGACGGAGAAGCCATCGATTTTTCACGTACCTGGTCTTACAAAGGGTGCGCATACTCTGGTGTTCCTAACCTGGCATCAAGTTTCGGGTACATCAACGCTTCGTGGACCTTGCGTGCCGACCTCACGTGTGAATATGTCTGTCGCCTCATTAACCACATGAGAAAGACACAAACTTCTGTCTGTACGCCCACCTTGCGCGAATCCGATTCCAACATGCCTGAACGACCCTGGATTGACAATTTCTCTGCAGGGTATATGGAGCGCGTCATGCATCAGTTTCCACGTCAAGGGGACAAAGAACCCTGGATTAACCCGCAGAACTACAAACGCGACAAGAAGATGTTCCGTGAGTCGCCCATTGACGACGGCGTGATGATTTTCTCTGCAGCGCGCGAACGCGTTTAAGGAATCAGGTAAATCTCAGCCCGACGGTTCAGGTTTTGCTTCGCATTTGATTTTGAGTTCGTGACCGGTGCTGATGCCCCGAAGCTCCAAATAGCAATTGTTTGATTCACACCACGACCACGGAGAAGTGATCGAACAGAGTTTGCTCGCTTCTGAGAGAGAACTACAAGGTCTGAATTCTC
>JBIIQG010000037.1:0-11790 GCA_044342185.1 Ilumatobacteraceae bacterium
GAGGTCGTGAAGAAATCCGGCGCGACGTGCGAGAGCCGGTGTAGATGTGGTCATTGTCCGTCCTCCTGTTGCATGCGCGTTCCGGTTGTCTCTAAGAACACATCGTCCAGTGTGGGCGTGCGCATAGTGAGCTCATTCACAGTGATGCCTGCACTGCTGAGCGCAACCGCAATGGGGCTTAACGCAGAGCCACCGTTGGTAACACCAATAACGATGCTTTCTCCCTTGGCTTCAATGTGGTCGAGACCAGGAACCGCATGCAGTGCCTGTGCAGCGCGCGTTGCATCGGCTGCAGACACTTTTGCGATGATGACGTCGGCACCAATGGAACGCTTCAGCTCTGTGGGGGTTCCTTCCGCAACAATGCGGCCCTTTGCAATGATGCCCACTCGATCTGCGAGTTCATCTGCTTCTTCCAAGTACTGAGTGGTGAGGAAAATGGTCATACCCATCTCGGTGTTCAGTTTGCGAACTTCAGCCCATACGGCTGCGCGACTGACCGGGTCGAGGCCTGTGGTGGGTTCATCTAAGAACAACACTTCTGGTTGATGCACCAACGACGCAGCGAGGTCAAGACGACGTTTCATTCCGCCTGAATACGTCGACACCATGTCATCAATGGCGTCACCGATATCGACGAGACCCAAGAGGTGGTCAATGCGCTCTTTGCGTTGTGCTGCAGTGAGGCCATACAGACGGCCTTGCATATCGAGAATTTCACGTCCCGTCTGCTTGAGGTCGAGCGCTGCGTTCTGCAACGCAACACCAATGCGCAGTCGAACATTCTCGGTTTCCGACACGATGTCGAACCCAGCAACGGAAGCAGAACCTGATGTGGGATTAAGCAACGTGGTGAGCATGCGAACGGTGGTGGATTTTCCGGCCCCATTAGGCCCAAGGAATCCGTAAATCTCGCCTGTTCTGATGGCGAGATTGACACCATTGACCGCGAGATTGTCACCGAAGGCGCGAACCAGATTGTTCGCGGTAATGGCGTAGGTCATTTGCCAAAGGCTATCGGGGGTTTGACCGCGGGTTTTTCCGCAATTGTGCTTCTATGCGCGCAACGCGAGTACGTGCCGGTGGATGCGCCGTGACAAGTCGGTCACGCCAATGAGTGGCACGCTCACCATGACCTGCGGCGATGACAATGCGAAGTGCATTGCGAAGTTCTCGACCGAATCCCATGTTCACTACGGTTTCATCTGCTTTGAATTCGGCACCTTTACCCGTGGCATTACCAATGACTTGTGAAATAGAAATCATTGAGAGAAATATCCACGACACGATGGTGAGCGCACCAGCAATTGTTTTCCCAATGAGTGATGCACCAGAAGAGCCCTGTGTAAACGTGTCAGTTGCTGCGTGCGCGATGTTTTGAACATAAAAACCAATTCGTGCAAGCAGAACAATTGGAATAGTGAGCCATTGACCAACGGTTAACGCAATGGTGTGCATTCCTAGGTGGTGACTTAACTCGTGTGCGAGTACACCGCTGAGATCTTCGCGTGACAAGTTGGCGATAGCCCAACTAGACACCACAACAAGATGTCCGCCTGATGCAAACGCATTGAGGTCTTCGGAGTCTGCGACAGAGAGAACAAAGCGACCAGGTGGGATGTGATTTGCTTGAGCAACGACATGCCACGCACGTTGCAGTGAGTCATTCTCTTGTCGAGTTGGTGTCCGTGCTCCGAGAAGCCGCATGAGGACAAGTCTTTGCACGGGTCGCAGAAAGAGACTGCCGCCCAACAAGAACCACACGCCCGCAAACACCACAAACGAAACGGTGACGAATAACTGTGTGATCCGCCAGAAGGCAGCAACAGCGACAAGCCACGCCGGAATGAGGGCAACAACGGGGGCAATGGCAGCGATTGCATAACCGTCAATGCGTCGTTGGCGCTGAAGACGGTCGGAGCGAGGCATGGCTCTCTAGTCCATCAGTAACTGGCCGTACGGTCAATGACCCTGTTTCGGGCTCCTCAAGCGACTCACATACACTCACTGACAGATCGTTTTCTTGAAGGAGTTCCTGATGCCCGCACCAACCATTCCCGGAGCAGAACCGTTTTCTCACGTTGGCACTGGCGACGCTGGTGTTCTTGTGCTGCATGGCTTCACGGGGAACCCTGGGTCCATGCGTGGACTTGCCGAGGTCTGTGCTGCGGCTGGTTTCCACGTAGAGCTTCCACAGTTGGCAGGTCACGGCACCGCCATTGAAGACATGATTCCTACTCGCTGGGCCCAGTGGAGTGCTGATGCAGATGCCGCGTACGCCACCTTGGCCAAGCGCGCATCGAAGATTGTGGTGATGGGGCTCTCTATGGGTGGTGCTCTCACGTTGTGGGTGGGTGCGGAGCATCCTGAAGTACTCGGATTGGTGTGCGTGAACCCAGCCACGCAACCCCAACCCGCCGAGGTATTGGGAATGTTGCGTGACATGGTTGCAAGCGGAGCAGAAGTGATGGACGGAATTGGTTCCGACATTGCTGAACCCGGTGTGGTGGAAACCGCATATTCCGGAACACCGCTTGCTGCACTTCTGTCGTTTCAAGAAGACGGACTCGTTCCGTTGACTCAGCGTTACTCGTCAATGAAGATGCCGTTGTTGTTGTTCACATCAGTTCAAGACCATGTGGTGAATCCGAGTGACAGCGATGCATTGGCCGCGAGTTACGGGGGATCCGTGGAACGCGTGATGTTGGAACGTAGTTATCACGTTGCCACACAAGACTTCGACAAGGGAATCATCTTTGAGGGTGCGGTTGCTTTCGCAAACCGTGTTACTGCGTAATGCTCGCATTCGCTACATCAGCGATTTTGTCGTCCATGCCGAGCCCATCAAGTGGGTCGTTGTCTATTGGTCCGTTGCGACTCAATGCGTACGGACTCATGATTGCAATCGGCGTCATTGTTGCCGTGCGAATTGCCGGTCGACGCGCCGAGAAATTCGGTGTTGCAACCATGGAGGACTTTTCTTCGATTGCAACGTGGGCAGTGCCTGCAGGAATTATTGGTGGCCGTGCATATCACGTCATCACCGATGTGCAGTTGTTTCGTGACAACTGGATAGATGCATTCAAAATTTGGCAGGGCGGCTTAGGAATTTGGGGCGGAGTCTTCGTTGGGGTTCTCGTGGGCTATTGGCGTGCCAAGGTTCGCGGTCTCGATGCGTGGTGGATTCTGTCGTGTGCAGCTCCGGCAATTCCTGTTGCGCAAGCGATTGGCCGTTGGGGAAACTGGTGGAACCAGGAACTCTTCGGCCGTCCAACAGATCTGCCGTGGGCCTTGAGCGTGTCAAACGGAACGGCAATCAAGGCGGGGTATCCGGTGGGCACCACATTCCACCCCACGTTTCTGTATGAATCACTTGCGTGTCTTGCGCTAGCCGCACTGTTGCTTGTTGTGGAGAGGCGTTTTTCGCCCGCACGCGGTCGGCTAATTGCTTGGTACGCGGCGGGATACACCATCTTCCGCTTCTTCATCGAGGGCCTTCGTGTCGACTCGGCACACAGCGCAGGCGGGCTCCGACTGAACCAGTGGGTGTCCTTGGTGGTCTTCTTCGGAGCCGTCTGCTGGCTTGTGGTGGACGCTCGGCGTTCTCGCGGCGGTGCCACACCGTCTACGGTCACATCCCATGAGTGAATGTCTGTACGAAGTCCGTGAGCCAGGAATTGGTCTCATTACTTTCAACCGCCCCGATCGACTAAACGCCTGGACAGGGCGGATGGGTCACGAGTATTTCGAAGCGATTGATCAGGCAGTTGCAGATCCAAATGTTCGCGTCATTGTCATTACTGGTGCTGGCAAGGGCTATTGCGCTGGTGCCGACATGGGAACACTGCAAGGAATTCCTGCAGGCGATGCAACCGAGAAGAACGACAAGCGCAACGACAACATTCTTGAAGGTCGCATGCAAGATGAGATCACGCGAATTTCAAAACCAGTTATTGCAGCGGTGAACGGCGCAGCAGCGGGACTTGGGTTAGTGCAAGCACTGATGTGCGACATTCGATTCGCTGCCGACACTGCAAAGTTCACGTGTGCATTTTCAAAGCGCGGCCTAATTGCTGAATACGGAATCTCTTGGGTGTTGCCACGTCTTGTTGGCCAAGCAAATGCGCTTGACTTACTGATGTCCAGTCGCGTCATACTCGCCGATGAAGCGCACGCACTTGGAATGGTGAACAAGGTTGTTCCTGCAGCGCAATTAATGGATGTGGTCATGGCATACGCGGCAGATCTTGCACTGAATGTCTCTCCATCTTCTATGTCGGTCATGAAGCGCCAGGTTTATGGTGATTATTCAAAAGATGTCTCCACTGCCAGCAAAGACGCACTCGTGCTGATGGGCCAGTCATTTGGTCGTCCCGACTTCAAAGAGGGCGTGCAGAGTTTTGTTCAGAAGCGCCAGGCCGAATTCCCACCTGTTGACCCCACGGCATAGAGCCAAATAGGCGGGGGCGTCTGCGGACGTGGCTCGTAGGCTAAAGAACCGTGACACAGTCCGGTAGCCCCATTTCTGCGGCAGACGTAGCCAAAGTGGCTCGCCTTGCTCGCCTCGACATTGACGATGCTCAGGTGGAGCACTTCACCGAACAGCTCGGCAAGGTGATGGGCCACTTCGGCGATATTGATGCACTTGATCTTTCGGCTGTTGAGCCCATGACCCAGCCCTATCCGCTGGTCAACGTCATGCGTGAAGATGTCGAACTTCCCACGCTTGACACCGACGAAGTGTTGGCCGCGGCGCCTGCCGCAGAAGAACGTCGCTTTCGTGTTCCACCCATCATCGGATTGGACGGCTAGTCATGACAACTGTTCCTTCCACAGCGTCTGGCATCGCATCTGCCGTTTTGTCCGGTTCAGTGAGTGCGCGCTCTGTAGTCGACGCACATCTTGAACGAATTGCCGCACGTGATGGCGACATTCATGCCTTCAACTTGGTCACTGCCGACGAAGCGCGCGCGCACGCCGACGCCATTGACGCCGACATTGCCGCTGGGCGTCCCGTTGGTCCGCTTGCCGGTGTCCCCATTGCGTTGAAAGACAATTTGTGCACACATGGAATTGACACCACCTGCTCTTCAAAAATTCTTGAAGGCTGGAAGCCACCGTACGACGCAACAGTGGTGTCGCGTTTGCGCGCAGCTGGTGCCATCTCTGTAGGCAAAACAAACTTGGACGAGTTTGCAATGGGTTCAAGTACAGAGAACTCTGCGTTTGGTCCAACAAAGAATCCGCTCGACCTATCGCGCGTGCCTGGCGGCTCTAGTGGTGGCAGTGCAGCAGCAGTTGCTGCTGGCTTTGCGCCGGTCAGTCTTGGTTCCGACACAGGCGGAAGTATTCGTCAGCCCGCAGCGTTGTGCGGTGTTGTTGGTGTAAAGCCAACATACGGAATGGTCAGTCGCTATGGCCTTGTTGCGTATGCAAGTTCACTCGATCAAATCGGGCCTTTTGCAACAACAGTGTCCGACGCAGCACTCATCACCGAAGTCATCGCCGGACACGACCCCATGGACTCAACATCTATTCCGCAACCTGCGCCGTCGCTTGTTGGTGCGGTCACCCAAGGTGTTGCCGGAATGCGTATTGGTCGAGTCACCGATCTTCCCGGTGGCGCAGAACCAGAAGTGATGGAACGCTTGAATGCTGCGTTCGATGCGCTAGCAGCAGCTGGCGCAACAATTGTTGACATCACGTTGCCCAGCTTGTCGTATGCGCTTACGGCGTACTACCTCATTGCGCCAGCAGAGGCCAGCAGCAACTTGGCTCGCTTCGATGGTGTGCGTTACGGCCTGCGTGTGAATGCAGCAGATACCAATGCCATGTACGGCGCAACACGCGCAGCAGGTTTTGGCGATGAAGTGAAGCGTCGCATCATGCTTGGTACGTATGCATTGTCTGCTGGCTACTACGACGCGTACTACGGCAAGGCATTGAAGGTCCGTCGCATCATCGCGCAAGATTTCGATGCTGCGTATAAGAACGTTGACGCCATCGTTATTCCAACGTCACCGCTCGTTGCGTTCAAGGCCGGAGACAAAGTAGATGACCCCATGGCCATGTACTTGTGCGACATTTACACAATTCCTACAAACTTGGCTGGTCACCCCGCAATGAGCGTTCCCTTCGGAACCGGTGCGCACAACTTGCCCGTTGGTATGCAGGTTCTTGCACCAGCACTTGGTGAAGTAGCAATGTTCCGCGTGGGTGGAGCACTTGAAGCAGCAGGAGGCGCACAATGAGCGACAGCACACTCAGTTCAATTGTGGCCACCGAAGACCAATTGCTTCCTGGTGGCTGGGAAATGATCGTTGGTCTTGAAGTGCACGTTGAACTTGCAACACGCACCAAGTTGTTCAGCGGTTCACCGAACCGTTTCGGCGACGAACCCAATGTGAACATTGATCCGGTCACGCTTGGTCTTCCTGGCGCATTGCCTGTGTTGAACAAGCAAGCAGTTGAACTTGCCATGCGTATTGGTCTTGCACTGAATTGCAGAATTCAAAAGTGCATCTTCCACCGCAAGAACTATTTCTATCCAGATCAGCCGAAGGCGTACCAAATTAGTCAGTATGACCTTCCGCTCAATGCAGATGGCTTCCTCGCGCTTCCTAGTGGAACAGTGGTGGGAATTGAACGCGCACACTTAGAAGAAGACACCGGCAAGAGCACACATGTTGGTGGATCCACCGGGCGTATTCACGGCAGTGACTATTCATTGATGGACTTCAACCGTGCAGGTGTTCCGTTGGTGGAAATTGTGTCTCGTCCCGACATTCGCACCAGCGAACAAGCTAAAGAATACGTAGCCGAGTTACGCGCAATTCTTGAAGCCATCGGCGCATCGGACGCAAAGATGGAAGAAGGTTCCATGCGATGCGATGCCAACGTGTCGGTGCACAAAATTGGTACACCTTTCGGAACCCGTTGCGAGATCAAGAACGTGAACTCCATTCGTGCACTTGGTCGCGCGATTGACTACGAGGCACGTCGTCAAATTGATGTTCTCGATTCTGGCGGCACCATTCGTCAAGAAACTCGCCACTGGGACGATGCAGAAGGTCGCACACACACGTTGCGCACCAAAGAAGACGCAGACGATTACAGATATTTCCCCGAGCCAGACTTGGTCACACTTGACCCATCTGCTGAATGGATTGAATCCGTTCGCCAGTCGTTGCCACCGCTTCCTGCTGCCCGCCGTGCAATGTTGCAAGAACTCACTGGGTATGACCCACAAAGTGAAGCGGTCATTGTTGCCGTAGAGCGTGGTCAGCACGAGTATGTGAAGGCCATTGCAGAAGCAGGCGGTGATCCTGTGAAAGCACTCATCTATGTCACTCAGGCCTTCGCTGAGGCTGGTGCGCAGCCCGCGGTTCCGCCAGCAGACATTGCTGCGCTCACCATTTTGGAACGCGATAACAAACTGTCGGCGACGCAAGCCAAAACAGTTCTTGCCGAGATTGTCGCCAATGGTGGCGGCGACGCTGTGGCCATTGCAGCGGCCAAGGGTTTCGAAGCCATGGACACAACTGCAGTTGAGGCAATGGTGGACGAAGCAATTGCGGCGGACCCCGATGCGTGGGCAAAGTACTGCGCCGGTGAAGAAAAGGCCGCGGGTGCAATCGTTGGCCGAGTGATGAAAGCCAGCAAAGGCAAGGCAGACGGCAAGATTGTGTCTGCCATCATGCAATCTCGTCGCGGCTCGTAGGGGTTCACGCAGAGGGCGTACTGTTCGCTCATGGACTTTGAGATTCCCGCAGACATCCAGACCACCCTCAACGAGTTAGACGCGTTTATCGAGGCCGAGATAAAGCCACTGCAGGCCCAAGACGACAACGAACGTTTCTTCGACCATCGTCGCGAATGGGCCAGAACTGATTTTGATAACGATGGTGTTCCCCGTGCCGACTGGGAAGCGTTGTTGCGTGAGATGCGTCGCCGTGCAGATGCTGCGGGGTGGTTACGACTTGCACTTCCAAAAGAGTTTGGTGGGCAAGATGCCACCAACTTGAAGATGGCAATCATTCGTGAGCACCTGGCAACCAAGGGTCTTGGTCTCCACAATGACCTGCAGAATGAATCAAGCATTGTTGGCAACTTTCCAACAGTTCTTATGATGCGTGACTTCGGTACAGAAGATCAGAAGAAAAACTGGATGCCCGGTTTTCTGGATGGCACAAAACGTCTTGCGTTTGGTCTTACAGAACCAGGACACGGAAGTGACGCCACGTACTTAGAGACCACGGCGTATCGCGATGGCGACGAGTGGGTACTGAACGGTATGAAGCGCTGGAACAGCGGCCTTCATCACGCCACACACGACATTATTTTTGCTCGCACAAGCGGAAAGCCTGGAGACCCGAAGGGAATTACGGCGTTTTTGGTGCCTACTAATGCTCCAGGCTTCAAGGTGGAGTTCTTTTGGTGGACCTTCAATATGCCAACAGACCACGCAGAAGTGAGTCTCACCGATGTACGCGTAGGCGCAAACGCCGTGTTCGGACCGCCGGAAGAAGGCTTGGCGCTTGCACAACACTTCGTGCACGAAAACAGAATTCGTCAGGCTGCAAGTTCTTTAGGTGCTGCCCAGTTCTGCATCAATGAAGCGGTGCGATATTCAAATGAGCGCATTACCTGGGGAAAGAAACTCAGTGTGAATCAAGGAATTCAGTTTCCGCTTGTTGAGCTTCACACAGAAGCTGCCATGTTGCGTCAGATGATTCGTTATACGGCGTGGATGTTGGATCACAAACATCACATGGAGGTCACTCACTTGGTGGCCATGTGTAACTATCGCGCCAATCGTTTGGCATGCGATGCTGCCGACCGCGCGATGCAAACGTGCGGTGGAGTGGGGTACAGCCGCCACATGCCGTTCGAGCACATCTATCGACACCACCGTCGTTATCGAATCACGGAAGGTTCTGAAGAAATTCAGATGCGCAAAGTTGCAAGCAACCTTTTCGGATTCGGAGCATCGCCAGACCGGCGATAACTGTCTTAGGCGTCAAACGCCAGAACGCGACCGTGGACAATGACTCCCACGGTGGATCCCACATCGGGCAGAAGTCGGGCATGTAAACGCACGGTGGCAATAGTTCCGTCAGCAAATCGAACATCAACGGTTCCGTCGTGTCCGAAGTACCGAGTAGCGACAACTTCACCCGTGACTCGTGCAGCGGCAGAATCAGCATTCACAATTTCGAACTGTTCAGGTCGAATCATGACCTGAACTGAACCGCCTGAATGTTGGCGAAGTAATTCAGTGTCCCCAAATGATGTGTTGACGGTGTTGCCGGTTGTATTCACGGTTCCACGCACCGACACTGTTTCGCCAATGAACTCGGCAACTTCGGGAGTGGTGGGTGCGTGATACACACTGACGGGGTCTGAGAACTGTGCGATGTTGCCCTTCAATAGAACCGCAACTGAATCGGCTGTTGAGAGTGCTTCGTCTTGATCGTGGGTGACCCAAACAGCTGTTACTTGTTCGGCCCGCAAAATGGTGACCACTTGGTCTCGTAACGATTCGCGTAATCCTGCATCGAGTGCAGAGAACGGTTCATCGAGCAATACGAGAGTGGGTCGTGTTGCGAGCGCGCGTGCAAGCGCAACACGTTGTTGCATGCCGCCAGAGAGTTCTGAAGGCATGAGAGCCCCAGATGTTGGAAGTCCAACAAGTTCGAGCATTTCGGCAACTCGCGCTTTTGTTTCGCGGGACTTACGCTGTGTAAGACCGAAGGCAACATTCTGCGCCACGCTGAGATGGGGAAACAATGCGCCTTCCTGGGGAACCAATGCAACGCCACGTTGGTGTGGCGGAACCCATGAGTTCTCACTGGCAACGCAGACACCATCGATGGAGACCGAACCGTGTTGTGGTCGTTCTAGTCCGGCGATGATGCGAAGAAGTGTGGTCTTTCCTCCACCCGATGGTCCGAGTAGGGCAGTGATGCTTCCGTGCTGAGCGATGAGGCTGACGGAATTCAGAACATGAGTGGAGCCGAAACGATGAGACACACCATGCAGTTCGAGAGCAGGTGAGGATGTCATGATCCGCCATCTTTCATGGAAGTCAGTGTGCCAAGAAGCGCAGTAGGAAGTGCTGCTAACACCAATATTGCAAGAGCAAAAGGCCCAACTGCGGCGTAGTCAGAAATGGTGCTGAAGTCCCAAATTTTGGTGGACAACGTGTTCATTCCGGTGGGCCTCAACAGCAACGTAACGGGGAGTTCCTTCACCGCAGCAAGCATGGTGAGCGCTGAACCAGCAAGCACGCCCGGCAAAGCAATGGGGAGAGTGACACGCAACAGAGTCTGGAAAGAGTTTGTACCAAGACTGTGAGCCACCTCTTCCAACGACACCGGCGTTTTCTCGAGTGCGGCGCGCAGAGACGCGACCATCACCGGGAGAAAGATGATGACCTGGCCAAAGACAAGAAGTGGGAATTCTTGATACCACGGACGAGCAACACGAATTCCCACATAGACAACGGAAATAGCGACCACTATTCCTGGAAGTGCATGTGTGATGTACGTGAGACGTTCGGGTAAGCGCGCAACAACACCCTTCATTCGAACTGCACACCAAGTAACGGGAAGAGCGAGCAACAAGGTGGCAATTGCGGTGGCACTTCCGTTCACAAATGACTGCCCGGTTGCTTTCCAAACAGTTGCCCAATCTGTTGCGCGCGTAGTGCTTCGTCCAAGCCATGACACAACATTCACGACGGGAACACCAACGGCAGGAATAAGAACAAACGACGTACCCGCAAGCACGAGAATGCGTGAGCGCATGGACAGTTGTGAATGCCGTTGGCGAGCCGTGCTGGATTTTCGGGCCGACGTGTCATCTCCGCGTGCAAACGATTCAGCCAGTGTGAGAGCTAATGCTGCAGCGATGAGAACTAGTGACAGGGTGGCCGCGCGCGTGGGATTAAAGCCCGCGCGGTACGCCCCATAAATCACCCATGTGAAGACTTCGTGGCGCATTGCTGCAACAGCGCCGAAGTCGCTGAGCGCATAGAGAGCTACAAGTAATCCGCCCGATGCAATTGGTCGACGGAGTTGTGGAAGAAGAACTTCCCGAAGAATGTCAAACGATGATCGCCCCATTGTTCGTGCAATGTCTTCGTGCACGGGGTCTAGCCGTTTCATGGCTGCTGCTACCGGCAACATGACATACGGATAGCAGGCAAACGTCAGAACAATGAACGCTCCGGTGAAACCTGAAATGCCCGGTAACCACGAGATCCACGCAAAAGCAGCCAGATACGACGGGATTGCTAGTGGTAGCGAGAATGCAATGGTGAGAACTGTGCGCCCTCGCACTCCCGACAATGTGGTGACCCAAGCAGCGAATGTTCCAATCACAATGCTGGCAAGAGTGACGGCCGTAGTGAGAACTCCACTACGCCAAATAAGTGAGAGCGTGCGTTGCTGAAATAACTCATCAACAAATGCCTGCGTTCCGCGGGAAAGTGATTGGATCCCCAGGTACCACAGCGGCACAAGCGACACAATGGCGGCAAGGAATGCAAGTCCCACTACGGGAAGTGTTGCTCGCGTTCGTTGCATGCTTTTGTCGTTTCGCGTTTGCTCACTTTGTGAGCAAACCAACCTTCTGAAGTAATTCCTGAGTGAGATCCAAGGACTTCAAGTCAGACAAGTTGATGGACGGAGCCTTCAAGTCTGCGAACGGTGGTAATCCATCAGCCTGGGTGGCGCCTGACGTGAGTATGTATTCCCATGTCTTCGTACGGAAGTATTCAGCTGCCGT